>NZ_QUZT01000017.1 GCF_004682045.1 Pseudomonas nabeulensis | reverse complement strand
GGTCGAAAAGTCTAGGAAGCTGCAAAGATCCCTCGGCGCTAAAGTCTGGCCATTTCTATGCAATGGCCTTTCGCATGGCTATCATGCCTGCCTCATTGTGAGGCGATACCTGCATGCTGACGTTGTTGAAACTCTTGAAAGACGGTCGATTCCACTCTGGAGAAGCGCTTGGCGCTGCCCTGGGCGTAAGCCGCAGCGCGGTTTGGAAGCAGCTCCAGCATCTCGAGGCTGAATTGAATCTGCCTATTCATAAAGTTCGTGGCAAGGGTTATCAGTTGGCTTCGCCATTGGTGTTTTTGAGTGATGAGGCTATCGCCTTGGAGGCCTCCTCCTTGCCATGGCCTGTGCGTGTCTTCGATACGATTGATTCCACAAATGCGGAAGCCCTGCGTCTTGTCGACGCGGGCTGCGCTGCGCCATTTCTAGTGGTTGCGGAGCAGCAAACGGCTGGAAGAGGTCGGCGCGGCCGTAAATGGGTAAGTCCCTTCGCGCAGAACGTGTATTACAGCCTTGTATTGCGTATCGAGGGCGGTTTGCGGCAGTTAGAAGGGTTGAGCCTCGTGGTGGGGCTAGCCGTCATGCAGGCGCTTCGTGAGTTGGGTGTCCAGGGGGCTGGCTTGAAGTGGCCCAACGACGTCCTAGTGGCTGATCGGAAGATTGCGGGTATCTTGCTCGAGCTGGTCGGTGATCCAGCAGACATCTGCCATGTAGTGATCGGTATCGGTATTAACGTAAATATGCAAAAGGCTGATGAGGTCGATCAGCAATGGACTTCGGTGTGGCTCGAGACGGGGTCTGCTGTAGACCGGAATCACTTGGTCGCGCAGTTGGGTGTGCAGCTGCAAGGCTACTTGGAGCGCCATAAAGAGTCTGGGTTTGCGGCTCTACAGGGTGAGTGGGAGCAGAATCATTTGTGGCAAGGGCGAGCCGCATCGCTTATTGCGGGCGCTAGCCAAATTGATGGTGAGGTGCTCGGTGTGGATTGCCAGGGCGCTTTGCGTTTGAGTGTTGATGGTGTTGAGAAAATATTCAGCGGCGGCGAGCTAAGCCTGAGGTTGCGTGATGATTCTTGAGCTCGACTGTGGAAACAGCTTTATCAAGTGGCGGGTGCTTGAATCGGGTCTGGCAGAGGTCCGCGCAGAAGGTATCGTCGGCTCAGATGTTGCGTTGATTGATAGTTTGTCTGCTCTCCCTGGCTTGCTGCTGACGCGTTGCAGGTTAGTGAGTGTCAGAGCTCTGGAAGAAACTGACAAGTTGGTCAATGCCCTGGTGAGCGCCTTTGATGTGGTTGTCTGCTGTGCTGCTTCTGCTCGAGAGGTCGCAGGCGTACGTAACGGCTACGACGATTTCGAACGCCTTGGTCTTGATCGCTGGCTAGCGATGCTGGGTGGGTTCAAATTGGCCTCTGGTGCTTGCCTGGTATTGGACTTCGGTACCGCTGCAACAGCCGATTTTGTTGCTGCGGATGGCGAGCATCTGGGGGGCTTCATTTGCCCGGGTATGCCGCTGATGCGCAATCAGCTACGAACGCATACGCGAAAGATTCGCTACGACGACGCGGCGGCTGAGAGGGCGCTGGAGCATCTTTCTCCTGGTCATACGACGGTAGAGGCGGTGGAGCGGGGTTGCATGCTGATGCTTAGGGGCTTTGTGCTGACTCAGCTTGAATTGGCGCGGAGCTATTGGGGAGATAATTTCACTGTGTTCCTTACCGGTGGGGATGCTGATTTGGTCTCGGATGCAATACCGCAGGCCCGACTTGTGCCTGATCTGGTTTTCGTTGGTCTGGCGATGGCCTGCCCTTTGTCTTGAGGTTCTTATGCGTTGGCTGTTTCTGCTTTTGCTCGTTCTCAACGCCTTCTACTACGTATGGCATCAGCAAGAGGCTCCGTTGCGAGCGAAAGATGTCACGCCGTTGAGTCTCTACAAGGGAGCTCAGCAAGATATTCGGCTTCTAAGTGAGTCGTCAGACGCGGTTGCTCGAAGGGAGCGTGCAAAGGCTTCAGAGGTCCAGGCCATGTGTCTGTACATTGGCGGCTTTGCAGATCAGCATCAGGCGCAGTCCGTCGAGCAGCGGCTGATCAGCCTGGATATAAAGGTCAAAGTCCAATTTCTAAGCACTCCTGAGGCGACAGGCTATTGGCTTCGTGTTGATCCCGGTAGCCGGCGCTTGGCAGACGATCTGCCCTTTGAAAACCTTGCTAAGGAATTCAATGAGTTAAAACATAAAATAATGTTGTGCGAAGGCGTTGCAAGTCTCGAATAGTTTGCATAGAATGGCGCCCGCTCCGCAGTGATGACCGAACAGGTCGACAGTGTGAAGCAACGGTCAATGCAGCTAACCTCATAATTTAAATGAGAAAATGCTTGACAGAAGGTCGGCGTGATGTAAAATGCCGGCTCGCTTAGGAGGGGTTCCCGAGCGGCCAAAGGGATCAGACTGTAAATCTGACGTCTACGACTTCGAAGGTTCGAATCCTTCCCCCTCCACCATTTTTAGCGTGAGCTGCAAGCTCCGCGGGTATAGTTTAGTGGTAGAACCTCAGCCTTCCAAGCTGATGATGCGGGTTCGATTCCCGCTACCCGCTCCAAGTTTGCAGGTTGTGCAAAGTGTTTTGCTCTTGTAGCTCAGTTGGTAGAGCACACCCTTGGTAAGGGTGAGGTCAGCGGTTCAAATCCGCTCAAGAGCTCCATATAACAAGGCAGATATGAGAATATCTGCCTTTGTTTTAACAGCTGCCTCGGCTTGATGATGTTGATAGGTGTTTTCAAGTCTCTTGGGGTTGGTTGTTGTAAAGTCTTTTTCAGGTCTGCATAATGGTCGGCCTGATTTTGTTTTAGGTCAGTAGCTCAATTGGCAGAGCGACGGTCTCCAAAACCGTAGGTTGGGGGTTCGATTCCCTCCTGACCTGCCAGATTCACGTGGTGTGTCTGGCTTTCTTTTCACAGGATCTTCATAGATGACTCCTAAGGCTGAAGCTCAAAGCTCTCGTTTCGATCTGGTCAAGTGGCTCGCAGTAGTCGCCTTGGTGGTCGTAGGCGTTGTTGGCAATCAGTACTACTCTGCTTCGCCGATCCTGTACCGCGTACTCGCATTGCTTGTCCTTGCTGCTGTGGCTGCCTTTGTAGGTTTGCAGACTGCCAAGGGCAAGTCTTTCGCGGTTCTGGTAAAGGAAGCTCGCACAGAAATTCGTAAAGTCGTTTGGCCGACTCGCCAAGAAACTACGCAGACCACGTTGATTGTTGTGGCTGTTGTTCTGGTTATGGCGTTGCTGTTGTGGGGGCTAGATTCCCTGCTCGGCTGGCTTGTTTCCTTGATTGTTGGCTAAGGGTGTTCCGTGGCTAAGCGTTGGTACGTTGTGCATGCTTACTCGGGTTACGAGAAGCATGTTATGCGCTCTTTGCTGGAGCGCGTGAAGCTGGCAGGCATGGAAGATGGCTTCGGCGAAATTCTGGTTCCCACTGAAGAAGTGGTTGAAATGCGGAATGGCCAGAAGCGCAAGAGTGAACGTAAGTTCTTTCCAGGCTATGTGCTGGTTCAGATGGACATGAATGAAGGTACTTGGCACTTGGTCAAGGACACTCCTCGTGTCATGGGCTTCATCGGCGGTACCGCTGATAAGCCTGCTCCCATCACTGATAAAGAAGCAGAAGCAATTCTGCGTCGTGTTGCTGATGGTAGTGACAAGCCTAAGCCGAAGACGTTGTTCGAGCCGGGTGAGGTTGTTCGTGTTACAGATGGTCCGTTTGCTGATTTTAACGGCACTGTCGAAGAAGTTAACTACGAAAAGAGCCGGATCCAAGTGGCAGTGCTCATTTTCGGTCGCTCTACTCCGGTAGAGTTGGAGTTCAGCCAGGTCGAGAAGGTCTAGCTGATCAAGCATCCCAACCCCGCAGCCTTAGGCTGTGGGGTTTTGTCGTCACTGGGATAAACGCGCAAGTAACCGGGGAGCCTCTCGAGGCGTTTGAACCCGTAATTGGAGTGCCTCATGGCCAAGAAGATTACCGCTTACATCAAGCTGCAAGTGAAGGCCGCTCAGGCCAACCCAAGCCCACCTGTCGGTCCAGCTCTGGGTCAGCACGGCGTGAACATCATGGAATTCTGCAAGGCTTTCAACGCCCGTACTCAGGGTCTTGAGCCAGGTCTGCCGACTCCAGTGATCATCACTGTATACAGCGACCGTAGCTTCACTTTCGAAACCAAGTCGACCCCGGCTTCGGTTCTGCTGAAGAAGGCTGCTGGTCTGACTAGCGGTTCCGCTCGTCCTAACACCGTTAAAGTCGGCACTGTAACTCGTGCTCAGCTGGAAGAAATCGCGAAAACCAAAAACGCGGATCTGACTGCAGCTGATATGGATGCAGCCGTGCGTACCATCGCCGGTTCTGCTCGTAGCATGGGCCTTAACGTGGAGGGTGTGTAATGGCTAAGCTGACCAAGCGCCAAAAGGCTATCGCCGGCAAAATCGAAGCAGGCAAGGCCTACAACTTTGTAGACGCTGCTGCCCTGCTGACCGAGCTGTCGACTGTCAAGTTCAGCGAGTCCGTTGACGTTGCTGTAAACCTGGGCGTTGACCCACGTAAATCCGACCAGGTCGTTCGTAGCGCTACTGTGCTGCCACACGGTACTGGCAAGACTGTACGTGTAGCTGTCTTCACCCAAGGTCCGGCAGCTGAAGCTGCTCTGGCCGCCGGCGCTGACCGCGTTGGTATGGACGACCTAGCTGCGGAAATGAAAGGCGGCGACCTGAACTATGACGTAGTTATTGCCTCCCCGGATGCAATGCGCGTTGTAGGTCAACTGGGTCAGATCCTGGGCCCGCGCGGCCTGATGCCTAACCCGAAAGTCGGCACCGTAACTCCAGACGTAGCTACCGCGGTTAAAAACGCCAAGGCTGGTCAGGTTCGTTATCGCACCGACAAAAACGGCATCATCCACACCTCCGTTGGTAAAGTCGGCTTTGATGCCGTCAAGCTGAAGGAAAACGTTGAAGCCCTGATCGCTGATCTGAAGCGTATCAAGCCTGCTTCTTCGAAAGGTATCTACGTTAAGCGCGTTACCCTGAGCACCACTATGGGCCCAGGTCTGGTCATCGACCAAGGCTCGCTGGACGTATAAGACACAGGTTGGCGCAAGTGATTGCGTCAATCGAAAAAAATTGGGGTCCCTGCCTGGCGGGGGCTATCCAAGACCGTAGGCGGCGCAAGTCTTAAACCACAAGCCTACGCAGATGGTGCTCCCGGTTCCTTACCGAATCAGACACCAAAACGACATCCGGCTCCGGCCAGATGAAACGGTAACAAGCAGGAGTTAAACCCGTGGCAATTAATCTCGAAGACAAGAAGGCCATCGTCGCTGAAGTCAACGAGGCTGCCAAAGCTGCTCTGTCCGCTGTCGTGGCTGATGCCCGTGGTGTGACAGTAGGCGCTATGACCGGACTCCGTAAAGAGGCTCGTGAAGCTGGCGTATACGTACGTGTTGTACGTAACACCCTGCTCAAGCGCGCTGTTGCTGACACTGAATACAGTGTCCTCAACGACGTGTTCACCGGCCCGACTCTGATCGCGTTCTCCAAAGAACATCCAGGCGCTGCTGCCCGTTTGTTCAAAGAATTCGCCAAGAGTCAGGATAAGTTCGAGATCAAGGCAGCTGCGTTCGAGGGCAAGTTCCTCGCAGCTAACCAAATCGACGTACTGGCAACACTGCCGACCCGCGACGAAGCCATTTCGCAGCTGATGAGCGTGATTCAAGGCGCTACCAGCAAGCTGGCTCGTACTCTGGCCGCAGTTCGCGAGCAAAAAGAAGCCGCCGCAGCCTAAGGCTGAGCGACTCCTCTCGCGTATTTTTGTTTATTTCGATGGCCGA
The DNA here is from genome assembly GCF_004682045.1 of Pseudomonas nabeulensis. GTDB lineage: Bacteria > Pseudomonadota > Gammaproteobacteria > Pseudomonadales > Pseudomonadaceae > Aquipseudomonas > Aquipseudomonas nabeulensis. Next base: position 96,180 of record NZ_QUZT01000017.1, on the reverse strand, counting down.
GTAGGCCGTCCCCCAATTCAGGAAATACAGCAATGTCTATCTCCCAAGACGATATCCTCAACGCCGTAGCTGAAATGTCGGTTCTGCAGGTTGTTGAGCTGATCAAAGCTTTCGAAGAAAAATTCGGCGTTTCCGCTGCCGCTGCTTCCGCTGGCCCAGCTGCTGCTGCTGCCGTTGTTGAAGAGCAAACCGAATTCAACGTCATGCTGACCGAAGCTGGCGAGAAGAAAGTAAACGTGATCAAGGCAGTACGTGAACTGACCGGTCTGGGCCTGAAAGAAGCCAAGGCTGTAGTTGACGGCGCTCCTGCCCTGGTTCTGGAAGCTGTTGCCAAAGACGCAGCTGACAAAGCCAAAGCAACTCTGGAAGAAGCAGGCGCTAAAGTCGAGCTGAAGTAAGCATCGACCTTGCGTCTCCAGCCCAAGCGTTAAGCTGAAGGCTGATGGCTGGTGGCTCTTGCCACCGGCCTTTTTCCGTTCTTGGCTGTCGACTCGGTCGCCGCCATTAACGCGCTGTAGCCACCCGAAGCGGTGGTGCAAACCATGGGGTTTGCGAGATTTTCTGGCTGCTCCCGTCGGAGGGGCCAAACAAGCAGGTGACCAAGCTGGGGAACGCTGATGGCTTACTCATATACTGAGAAAAAACGTATCCGCAAGGACTTTAGCAAGTTGCCGGACGTCATGGATGTCCCGTACCTTCTGGCTATCCAGCTGGATTCGTATCGTGAATTCTTGCAGGCGGGAGCGACCAAAGATCAGTTCCGCGACGTGGGCCTGCATGCGGCCTTCAAATCCGTTTTCCCGATCATCAGCTACTCCGGCAATGCTGCGCTGGAGTACGTGGGTTATCGCCTGGGCGAACCGGCATTTGATGTCAAAGAATGCGTGTTGCGCGGTGTTACGTACGCCGTACCTTTGCGGGTAAAAGTCCGCCTGATCATTTTCGACAAAGAATCGTCGAACAAAGCGATCAAGGACATCAAAGAGCAAGAAGTCTACATGGGCGAAATCCCACTGATGACTGAAAACGGTACCTTCGTTATCAACGGTACCGAGCGTGTAATCGTTTCCCAGCTGCACCGTTCCCCGGGCGTGTTCTTCGACCACGACCGCGGCAAGACGCACAGCTCCGGTAAACTCCTGTACTCCGCGCGGATCATTCCGTACCGCGGTTCGTGGTTGGACTTTGAGTTCGACCCGAAAGACTGCGTGTTCGTGCGTATCGACCGTCGTCGCAAGCTGCCGGCCTCGGTACTGCTGCGCGCGCTCGGCTATACCACTGAGCAAGTGCTGGACGCCTTCTACACCACCAACGTGTTCAGCCTGAAGGATGAAACCCTCAAGCTGGAGCTGATTGCTTCGCGTCTGCGTGGTGAAATTGCTGTCCTGGACATCCAGGATGAAAAAGGCAAGGTCATTGTTGAAGCTGGTCGTCGTATCACTGCGCGCCACATCAACCAGATCGAAAAAGCCGGTATCAAAGAGCTGGAAGTGCCTCTGGACTACGTCCTGGGCCGCACGACCGCCAAGGTTATCGTTCACCCGGCTACAGGCGAAATCCTGGCTGAGTGCAACACCGAGCTGAACACCGAGATCCTGGCCAAAATCGCCAAGGCTCAGGTTGTTCGCATCGAGACCCTGTACACCAACGACATCGACTGCGGTCCGTTCATCTCCGACACATTGAAGATCGACTCCACCAGCAACCAATTGGAAGCGCTGGTCGAGATCTATCGGATGATGCGTCCTGGTGAGCCACCAACCAAAGACGCTGCCGAAACCCTGTTCAACAACCTGTTCTTCAGCCCTGAGCGCTACGACCTGTCTGCGGTCGGCCGGATGAAGTTCAACCGTCGTATCGGTCGTACCGAAATCGAAGGTTCGGGCGTGCTGTGCAAGGAAGACATCGTCGCGGTACTGAAGACCCTGGTCGACATCCGTAACGGTAAAGGCATCGTCGATGACATCGACCACCTGGGTAACCGTCGTGTTCGCTGCGTAGGCGAAATGGCCGAGAACCAGTTCCGCGTTGGCCTGGTGCGTGTTGAGCGTGCGGTCAAAGAGCGTCTGTCGATGGCTGAAAGCGAAGGCTTGATGCCGCAAGATTTGATCAACGCCAAGCCAGTGGCTGCGGCGGTGAAAGAGTTCTTCGGTTCCAGCCAACTGTCCCAGTTCATGGACCAGAACAACCCGCTCTCCGAGATCACCCACAAGCGCCGTGTATCTGCACTGGGCCCGGGCGGTCTGACCCGTGAGCGTGCAGGCTTTGAAGTTCGTGACGTACACCCGACGCACTACGGTCGTGTTTGCCCGATCGAAACGCCGGAAGGTCCGAACATCGGTCTGATCAACTCCCTGGCCGCCTATGCGCGCACCAACCAGTACGGCTTCCTCGAGAGCCCGTACCGTGTGGTGAAAGACGCTTTGGTCACTGACGAGATCGTGTTCCTGTCCGCCATCGAAGAAGCTGATCACGTGATCGCCCAGGCTTCGGCCACGATGAGCGACAAGAAAGTGCTGATCGACGAGCTGGTAGCTGTTCGTCACTTGAACGAGTTCACCGTCAAGGCGCCGGAAGACGTCACCTTGATGGACGTATCGCCGAAGCAGGTAGTTTCGGTTGCAGCGTCGCTGATCCCGTTCCTGGAGCACGACGACGCCAACCGTGCGTTGATGGGTTCCAACATGCAGCGTCAAGCTGTACCCACCCTGCGTGCTGACAAGCCGCTGGTAGGTACTGGCATGGAGCGTAACGTAGCGCGTGACTCCGGCGTTTGCGTCGTGGCTCGTCGTGGCGGCGTGATCGACTCCGTTGATGCCAGCCGTATCGTGGTTCGTGTTGCCGATGACGAAGTTGAAACTGGCGAAGCCGGTGTCGACATCTACAACCTGACCAAATACACCCGCTCGAACCAGAACACCTGCATCAACCAGCGTCCGCTGGTGAGCAAGGGTGATCGCGTTCAGCGCAGCGACATCATGGCCGACGGTCCGTCCACCGATATGGGTGAACTGGCTCTGGGTCAGAACATGCGCATCGCGTTCATGGCGTGGAACGGCTTCAACTTCGAAGACTCCATCTGCCTGTCCGAGCGTGTAGTTCAAGAAGACCGCTTCACCACGATCCACATCCAGGAACTGACCTGTGTGGCACGTGACACCAAGCTGGGGCCAGAGGAGATCACTGCAGACATCCCGAACGTGGGTGAAGCTGCACTGAACAAGCTGGACGAAGCCGGTATCGTTTACGTAGGTGCTGAAGTCGGCGCAGGCGACATCCTGGTAGGTAAGGTCACTCCGAAAGGCGAGACCCAGCTGACTCCGGAAGAAAAACTGCTGCGTGCGATCTTCGGTGAAAAAGCCAGCGACGTTAAAGACACTTCCCTGCGCGTGCCTACCGGCACCAAGGGTACTGTCATCGACGTACAGGTCTTCACCCGTGACGGCGTTGAGCGTGATGCTCGTGCACTGTCCATTGAGAAGACCCAGCTCGACGAGATCCGCAAGGACCTGAACGAAGAGTTCCGTATCGTTGAAGGCGCGACCTTCGAACGTCTGCGTTCCGCCCTGGTAGGCCACAAGGCTGAAGGCGGCGCGGGTCTGAAGAAAGGTCAGGACATCACCGACGAAGTCCTCGACGGTCTTGAGCACGGCCAGTGGTTCAAACTGCGCATGGCTGAAGATGCTCTGAACGAGCAGCTCGAGAAGGCCCAGGCCTACATCGTTGATCGCCGCCGTCTGCTGGACGACAAGTTCGAAGACAAGAAGCGCAAACTGCAGCAGGGCGATGACCTGGCTCCAGGCGTGCTGAAAATCGTCAAGGTTTACCTGGCAATCCGTCGTCGCATCCAACCGGGCGACAAGATGGCCGGTCGTCACGGTAACAAAGGTGTGGTCTCCGTGATCATGCCGGTTGAAGACATGCCGCACGATGCCAATGGCACCCCGGTCGACGTCGTCCTCAACCCGTTGGGCGTACCTTCGCGTATGAACGTTGGTCAGATCCTTGAAACCCACCTGGGCCTCGCGGCTAAAGGTCTGGGCGAGAAGATCAACCGTATGATCGAAGAACAGCGCAAGGTCGCAGACCTGCGTAAGTTCCTGCACGAGATCTACAACGAGATCGGCGGTCGCAACGAAGAGCTGGACACCTTCTCCGACCAGGAAATCCTGGATCTGGCGAAGAACCTGCGCGGCGGCGTTCCAATGGCTACCCCGGTATTCGACGGTGCCAAGGAAAGCGAAATCAAGGCGATGCTGCGACTGGCAGACCTGCCGGACAGCGGCCAGATGCAGCTGTTCGACGGCCGTACAGGCAACAAGTTCGAGCGCCCGGTTACTGTTGGCTACATGTACATGCTGAAGCTGAACCACTTGGTAGACGACAAGATGCACGCTCGTTCTACCGGTTCGTACAGCCTGGTTACCCAGCAGCCGCTGGGTGGTAAGGCTCAGTTCGGTGGTCAGCGTTTCGGGGAGATGGAGGTCTGGGCACTGGAAGCATACGGTGCTGCTTACACTCTGCAAGAAATGCTCACAGTGAAGTCGGACGATGTGAACGGTCGGACCAAGATGTACAAAAACATCGTGGACGGCGATCACCGTATGGAGCCGGGCATGCCCGAGTCCTTCAACGTGTTGATCAAAGAAATTCGTTCCCTCGGCATCGATATCGATCTGGAAACCGAATAACACGTGACGCGAATCGAGAGCGGGGCAGTGATGCCCGCTCTCTGCTCCGCCAGGAGGAAAGGCCTTGAAAGACCTACTGAATTTGCTGAAAAACCAGGGTCAAGTCGAAGAGTTCGACGCCATCCGTATTGGATTGGCATCGCCTGAGATGATCCGTTCGTGGTCGTTCGGTGAAGTTAAAAAGCCGGAAACCATTAACTACCGTACGTTCAAACCTGAGCGTGACGGCCTGTTCTGCGCCAAGATCTTTGGCCCGGTAAAGGATTACGAGTGCCTGTGCGGTAAGTACAAGCGCTTGAAGCACCGTGGTGTGATCTGCGAGAAGTGCGGCGTTGAAGTTGCACTGGCCAAGGTTCGTCGTGAGCGCATGGCGCACATCGAACTGGCTTCGCCGGTTGCCCACATCTGGTTCCTGAAATCGCTGCCGTCCCGTATCGGCTTGCTGATGGATATGACCCTGCGTGATATCGAACGCGTTCTCTATTTCGAGAGCTATGTCGTTATCGATCCAGGCATGACCACCCTTGAAAAAGGTCAGCTGCTGAACGACGAGCAGTACTTCGAAGCGCTGGAAGAGTTCGGCGACGATTTCGATGCCCGCATGGGTGCCGAAGCTGTCCGCGAACTGCTGCACGCTATCGACCTGGAACACGAGATTGGCCGCCTGCGTGAAGAAATTCCGCAAACCAACTCCGAAACCAAGATCAAGAAGCTGTCCAAGCGTCTGAAGTTGATGGAAGCCTTCCAGGGTTCCGGCAACTTGCCAGAGTGGATGGTGCTGACCGTTCTGCCGGTTCTGCCGCCAGACCTGCGTCCGCTGGTACCGTTGGACGGTGGTCGTTTCGCGACGTCCGACCTCAACGACCTGTACCGCCGCGTGATCAACCGTAACAACCGCTTGAAGCGCCTGCTCGATCTGTCCGCGCCGGACATCATCGTGCGCAACGAAAAGCGTATGTTGCAGGAAGCTGTCGATGCCTTGCTCGACAACGGTCGTCGTGGCCGCGCTATCACCGGTTCCAACAAGCGTCCTCTGAAATCCTTGGCTGACATGATCAAGGGTAAGCAAGGTCGTTTCCGTCAGAACTTGCTCGGTAAGCGTGTTGACTACTCCGGTCGTTCGGTAATTACCGTAGGCCCGACCCTGCGTCTGCACCAGTGCGGTCTGCCTAAGAAGATGGCACTTGAGCTGTTCAAGCCGTTCATCTTCGGCAAGCTGGAAATGCGCGGTCTCGCGACCACCATCAAAGCGGCCAAGAAAATGGTCGAGCGCGAACTGCCAGAGGTTTGGGACGTTCTCGCTGAAGTGATCCGCGAACACCCGGTTCTCCTCAACCGTGCGCCGACCCTTCACCGTCTGGGTATCCAGGCGTTTGAACCGGTACTGATCGAAGGTAAAGCTATCCAGCTGCACCCTCTGGTCTGTGCTGCGTACAACGCCGACTTCGACGGCGACCAGATGGCCGTGCACGTACCGCTGACACTGGAAGCCCAGTTGGAAGCGCGTGCGTTGATGATGTCGACCAACAACATTCTGTCGCCAGCCAACGGTGAGCCAATCATCGTTCCGTCGCAGGACGTTGTATTGGGTCTGTACTACATGACCCGTGAAGCGATCAACGCCAAAGGCGAAGGTCGTGTGTTCGCTGACCTGCAAGAAGTCGACCGTGTGTTCCGTGCTGGCGAAGCCGCACTGCACGCCAAGGTCAAAGTGCGGATCAACGAAACCGTCAACGACCGTGACGGCGGCAGCGTGACCAACACCCGTATCGTCGACACCACTGTCGGCCGTGCGCTGTTGTATCAAGTTGTGCCAAAAGGTCTGTCGTACGACGTCGTCAACCTGCCGATGAAGAAAAAGGCGATCTCCAAGCTGATCAACCAGTGCTACCGCGTGGTTGGTTTGAAAGAGACCGTGATCTTCGCTGACCAGTTGATGTACACCGGTTTTGCTTATTCGACCATTTCCGGCGTTTCCATCGGCGTTAACGACTTCGTTATCCCGGATGAAAAGGCCCGCATCATCGGTGCCGCTACCGACGAAGTGAAAGAGATCGAAAGCCAGTATGCCTCCGGTCTGGTAACCCAGGGCGAGAAGTACAACAAGGTAATCGACCTTTGGTCCAAGGCGAACGACGAAGTTTCCAAGGCGATGATGGCCAACCTCTCGAAAGAGAAAGTCATCGACCGTCACGGCGACGAAGTTGACCAAGAGTCCTTCAACTCGATGTACATGATGGCCGACTCGGGCGCACGGGGTTCTGCTGCGCAGATCCGTCAGCTCGCCGGTATGCGTGGCCTGATGGCCAAGCCGGACGGCTCCATCATCGAAACGCCGATCACTGCGAACTTCCGTGAAGGTTTGAGCGTACTTCAGTACTTCATCTCCACTCACGGTGCTCGTAAGGGTCTTGCGGATACCGCGTTGAAAACCGCTAACTCCGGTTACCTGACGCGTCGTCTGGTAGACGTTGCACAAGATCTGGTTGTAACCGAGATCGATTGCGGCACCGAGCACGGCCTGCTGATGACGCCGCACATTGAAGGCGGTGACGTTGTAGAGCCGTTGGGTGAGCGCGTATTGGGCCGTGTTATTGCCCGTGACGTATTCAAGCCAGGTACCGAGGAAGTTATCGTTCCTGCCGGCACCCTGGTAGACGAAAAGTGGGTCGAGTTCATTGAACTCAACAGCATCGACGAAGTGATTGTTCGCTCGCCGATCAGCTGCGAAACCCGCTACGGCATTTGCGCCAAGTGCTACGGCCGTGACTTGGCTCGTGGTCACCAGGTGAACATCGGTGAAGCGGTCGGCGTTATCGCTGCCCAGTCCATCGGTGAGCCGGGTACCCAGCTGACCATGCGTACGTTCCACATCGGTGGTGCGGCAAGCCGGACCTCTGCAGCCGACAGCGTTCAGGTGAAGAATGGCGGTACTGTCCGTCTGCACAACCTGAAACACGTTGAGCGAGTGGATGGCCACCTGGTTGCTGTGTCCCGTTCCGGTGAGCTGGCAATCGCTGATGACTACGGTCGTGAGCGTGAGCGTTACAAGCTGCCGTACGGTGCTGTGATTTCGGTTAAAGAAGGTGACAAGGTCGACGCTGGCGCAATCGTGGCCAAGTGGGATCCGCACACTCACCCAATCGTTACCGAAATGAAAGGTACCGTGACCTACGTGGGCATGGAAGAAGGCATCACGATCAAGCGTCAGACTGACGAATTGACCGGTATGACCAACATTGAAGTACTCGACGCGAAAGATCGTCCAGCTGCCGGTAAAGACATCCGTCCTGCCGTGAAGATGGTCGATGACAACGGCAAGGATCTGTTGCTGCCAGGCACTGACGTAATCGCTCAGTACTTCCTGCCAGCCAACGCCCTGGTCGGTGTAGCGGACGGTGCGAAGATCGCGATCGGTGATGTTATCGCGCGTATCCCGCAAGAAACTTCGAAAACTCGTGACATCACCGGTGGTCTGCCGCGTGTTGCCGACTTGTTCGAAGCTCGTCGTCCGAAAGAAGCGTCGATTCTGGCTGAAGTCAGCGGCACCATCGCGTTCGGTAAAGAGACCAAGGGCAAGCGCCGTCTGGTCATTACCCCGAACGACGGTACCGATCCGTACGAAGAGCTGATTCCGAAGTGGCGTCACCTGAACGTCTTCGAAGGCGAACAGGTAAACCGCGGCGAAGTTATCTCCGACGGCCCGAGCGATCCACACGACATCCTGCGTCTGCTGGGTGTGAGTGCGCTGGCCAAGTACATCGTTAACGAGATCCAGGACGTTTACCGCCTGCAAGGCGTGAAGATCAACGATAAGCACATCGAGACCATCCTGCGTCAGATGCTGCGTAAAGTTGAAATCGCTGAGTCCGGCGATTCCAGTTTCATCAAGGGCGACCAGATGGAATTGACTCACGTACTGGTAGAAAACGAGCGCCTGACGAACGAAGACAAATTCGTGTCCAAGTTCACTCGCGTGCTGCTGGGTATCACCAAGGCGTCGTTGTCCACTGAGTCGTTCATCTCGGCGGCCTCCTTCCAGGAGACCACCCGCGTACTGACCGAAGCGGCGGTAACCGGCAAGCGCGATTACCTGCGCGGCCTGAAAGAAAACGTAGTCGTGGGTCGTTTGATCCCGGCGGGTACCGGTTTGGCTTACCACAGCGAGCGCAAGCGCCGCCGTGATGCTGACAAGCCGTTGCGCGTAAGCGCCAGTGAAGTGGAAGCTGCACTGACCGAAGCGCTGAACTCAAGCGGTAACTGAGTTCTGCGATAAATAGGACTGGGCCCTGGCAGCCCCATTCGTCGGAACGAGGCAATTTTGCCCCGGTTCGATGAGTGGGGAGGTCGGGGCCTTGCCTTGACTGGGGACAAGATCCTCTTTAGACTCTTGTACCCCTAAATTTGGCGGGAATTCGTTCCTGCCATTTTGCTTTTCTTGCAAGACAATAGCGTCGCAAGACAACAGTGGAGCTAGTAGATGGCAACTATCAACCAGCTGGTACGTCAGCCGCGTAAGCGTATCGTCGAGAAATCCGACGTACCTGCGCTGCAGAACTGCCCGCAACGTCGTGGCGTATGCACCCGTGTGTATACCACCACGCCGAAAAAACCTAACTCGGCACTGCGTAAAGTATGCCGTGTGCGCCTGACCAACGGTTTCGAGGTTTCCTCGTACATCGGTGGTGAAGGTCACAACCTGCAAGAGCACAGCGTGGTACTGATCCGCGGCGGTCGTGTAAAAGACTTGCCAGGTGTTCGTTACCACACCGTACGCGGCTCCTTGGATACTTCCGGCGTTAAGGGTCGTAACCAGGGTCGTTCGAAGTACGGTACCAAGAAGCCTAAGTAGTAGCGGCTTTTTGTAAAACTGAATCATCTTATTTTCTGAGTCGATAAGAGTAAGGTCGGAGGCGTCCCGAAAGGGCACCGATTCCGAGCGAACCTGAAGACCGTTTGAGGGCTTATCCATGCCAAGAAGACGCGTAGCAGCCAAGCGCGAAGTGCTTGACGATCCAAAATACGGAAGCCAAATCCTGGCCAAGTTCATGAACCACGTGATGGAAAGCGGCAAGAAAGCCGTTGCCGAGCGTATCGTTTATGGCGCGCTGGAAAAGGTTAAAGAACGCAAGAACAGCGACCCCCTGGAAATCTTCGAGAAAGCTCTCGACGCCATCGCTCCGCTGGTCGAAGTGAAGTCGCGCCGTGTAGGCGGTGCTACTTACCAGGTTCCGGTTGAAGTTCGTCCGTCCCGTCGTAACGCTCTGGCAATGCGCTGGTTGGTAGACTTCGCCCGTAAGCGCGGCGAGAAGTCTATGGCTCTGCGTTTGGCTGGCGAACTGTTGGACGCTGCTGAAGGCAAAGGTGCTGCTGTTAAGAAGCGTGAAGACGTGCACCGTATGGCTGAAGCTAACAAAGCTTTCTCGCACTACCGCTTCTAATTTTAGCTTCACTAATTTTGCGAGGGCTTTATGGCTCGTACTACTCCGATTAGCCGCTACCGTAACATCGGTATCGTTGCTCACGTGGATGCTGGTAAAACCACCACCACCGAGCGCGTACTGTTTTACACCGGCAAAAGTCACAAAATGGGCGAGGTGCATGACGGCGCCGCGACCACAGACTGGATGGTTCAGGAGCAGGAGCGTGGTATTACCATTACTTCTGCTGCTATTACCGCCTTCTGGAAAGGTTCCGAGAAGCAGTACAAAGACGAGCATCGCTTCAACGTAATCGATACCCCGGGCCACGTTGACTTCACCATTGAAGTTGAGCGTTCCCTGCGCGTACTCGACGGCGCGGTCGTTGTGTTCTGCGGTACCTCGGGTGTTGAGCCTCAGTCGGAAACCGTATGGCGTCAAGCCAACAAGTACGGCGTTCCACGTCTTGTTTACGTAAACAAGATGGACCGTGCTGGCGCCAACTTCCTGCGCGTGATCGGTCAGATCAAGCAGCGTCTGGGTCACACCCCGGTGCCAATCCAATTGGCTATCGGTTCCGAAGACAACTTCCAGGGTCAGATCGATCTGATCAACATGGAAGCTGTTTACTGGAACGATTCCGATAAGGGTATGGTTCCTGTTCGTAAGCCTATCCCTGAAGAGCTTCAGGAACTGGCTGACGAGTGGCGCAACAACATGGTTGAGGCTGCTGCCGAAGCCAGCGAAGAGCTGATGAACAAGTACCTCGAAGGTGAAGAGCTCACCAACGTGGAAATCAAGGCCGCTCTGCGTCAGCGTACTATCGCTGGCGAAATCGTCCTGGCTGTTTGCGGTTCTTCGTTCAAGAACAAGGGTGTTCCCCTGGTTCTCGACGCCGTTATCGACTTCCTGCCTGCTCCAACCGACATTCCTGCTATCAAGGGTTCCAACCCTGATAACGAGGAAGAAGAGATGGAGCGTCATGCAGACGACAACGAGCCGTTCTCGGCTCTGGCGTTCAAGATCGCTACTGACCCATTCGTGGGTACCTTGACCTTCGTCCGTGTTTACTCGGGCGTGTTGGCATCCGGCGACGGCGTGATCAACTCGGTTAAAGGCAAGAAAGAGCGCGTGGGTCGTATGGTGCAAATGCACGCAAACGCCCGTGAAGAGATCAAGGAAGTTCGCGCTGGTGACATCGCGGCCCTGATCGGCATGAAGGACGTCACCACTGGTGAAACCTTGTGCGACGCTGCCAAGCCAATCATCCTGGTTCGCATGGACTTCCCGGAGCCGGTTATTTCGGTTGCCGTTGAGCCTAAAACCAAGGATGACCAGGAAAAAATGGGTATCGCTCTGGGCAAGCTTGCTCAGGAAGATCCATCTTTCCGCGTTAAAACTGATGAAGAGACTGGTCAGACGATCATCTCCGGCATGGGCGAGCTGCACCTGGACATCCTGGTTGACCGGATGCGCCGTGAGTTCAACGTCGAAGCCAACATCGGTAAGCCTCAGGTTTCCTATCGTGAGCGCATCACGAAGAACTGTGAAATCGAAGGCAAGTTCGTTCGTCAGTCCGGCGGTCGTGGTCAGTTCGGTCACTGCTGGATCCGTTTTGCTCCTGCTGACGAAGGTCAGGAAGGTCTGCAATTCGTGAACGAAGTAGTTGGTGGTGTGGTTCCTAAGGAATACATCCCGGCTATCCAGAAGGGCATCGAAGAGCAGATGAAGAACGGTGTTGTTGCCGGCTATCCGCTGATCGGCCTGAAAGCAACCGTTTTTGACGGTTCTTACCACGACGTCGACTCCAACGAGATGGCGTTTAAGGTGGCTGCCTCCATGGCAACCAAGCAGCTGGCCCAGAAGGGCGGTGGTGAGTTGCTTGAGCCAATCATGGCGGTAGAAGTTGTTACACCTGAAGACTATATGGGTGATGTCATGGGCGACCTTAACCGTCGTCGCGGCATGATCTTGGGTATGGAAGACACGGTTTCCGGCAAAGTGATTCGCGCCGAGGTTCCGCTGGGTGAGATGTTCGGTTATGCGACCGACGTTCGCTCCATGTCCCAGGGTCGCGCAAGCTACTCTATGGAATTCAAAAAATACAACACAGCTCCGGCGCACATCGCTGAAACTGTATCCAAAAAACAAGGCTGATTCAGTCCTTTAGGCAAGGAGTTAATTGTCGTGGCTAAAGAAAAATTTGATCGTTCCCTACCGCACGTAAACGTTGGCACTATCGGCCACGTTGACCACGGTAAAACCACTCTGACCGCAGCTCTGACTCGCGTTTGCTCCGAAGTTTTCGGTTCTGCAATCGTTGATTTCGACAAGATCGACAGCGCTCCAGAAGAAAAAGCTCGTGGTATCACCATCAACACCGCGCACGTTGAGTACAACTCGACTATTCGTCACTACGCTCACGTTGACTGCCCAGGTCACGCTGACTACGTGAAGAACATGATCACTGGTGCTGCCCAGATGGACGGCGCGATCCTGGTTTGCTCGGCTGCCGATGGTCCGATGCCGCAAACTCGTGAGCACATCCTGCTGTCCCGTCAGGTTGGCGTTCCGTACATCGTGGTTTTCCTGAACAAGGCTGACCTGGTAGACGACGCTGAGCTGCTGGAACTGGTTGAGATGGAAGTGCGCGATCTGCTGAGCACTTACGACTTCCCAGGTGACGACACTCCGATCATCATCGGTTCTGCTCGTATGGCTCTGGAAGGTAAAGACGACAACGAAATGGGCACCACTGCCGTTCGTAAACTGGTTGAAACTCTGGATAGCTACATCCCTGAGCCAGTTCGTCTGACCGACAAGCCGTTCCTGATGCCAATCGAAGACGTATTCTCGATCTCTGGTCGTGGTACCGTTGTTACCGGTCGTATCGAGCGCGGTATCGTTCGCGTTCAAGATCCGCTGGAAATCGTTGGTCTGCGTGACACCACTACCACCACCTGCACCGGTGTTGAAATGTTCCGCAAACTGCTCGACGAAGGTCGTGCTGGCGAGAACTGCGGCGTTCTGCTGCGTGGTACCAAGCGTGACGACGTTGAGCGTGGCCAGGTTCTGGTTAAGCCAGGTTCGGTTAAGCCGCACACCAAGTTCACCGCAGAAGTTTACGTTCTGAGCAAGGAAGAAGGCGGTCGTCACACTCCGTTCTTCAAAGGCTACCGTCCTCAGTTCTACTTCCGTACTACTGACGTGACTGGTAACTGCCAGCTGCCAGAAGGCGTTGAAATGGTAATGCCAGGCGATAACATCCAAATGGAAGTTACCCTGATCAAGACCATCGCAATGGAAGACGGTCTGCGCTTCGCTATTCGTGAAGGCGGCCGTACCGTTGGTGCTGGTGTTGTAGCTAAAATCATCGAGTAATTATCTCTTTTGAGATAGCTTCGATGTTTTGAGAAAGCCCCCGCTCAGCGGGGGCTTTTTTATTGGGTTGACACCTATCTGGGGCGTCTATAGAATTGCGCCTCCTTTTAACGGGTGCATTGCGCCCGGTGGGAATAGCAGCCGGAGTCTGAAATCCAATGCAAAATCAGCAAATCCGTATCAGGTTGAAGGCTTTTGACCATCGCCTGATCGACCAATCCACCCAGGAAATCGTGGAAACCGCGAAACGTACTGGTGCTCAAGTGCGTGGTCCAATTCCACTGCCTACCCGTAAAGAGCGGTTCACCGTTCTGGTCTCCCCGCACGTCAACAAAGACGCGCGTGACCAGTACGAGATCCGTACTCATAAGCGCGTACTGGACATCGTCCAGCCAACGGATAAAACCGTTGATGCACTTATGAAGCTTGATCTGGCGGCCGGTGTGGAAGTACAGATCAGCCTCGGCTAAGACTCGGGTCTTAGTCGTGTAACGCTCTGAAATGGGCGGCCATAGCGGGTGAAAGCCCCGTACACTCATGAGGTTTACAACATGACTATTGGTGTAGTCGGTCGTAAATGCGGTATGACCCGTATTTTCACCGAAGAAGGTGTCTCCATTCCGGTCACGGTCATTGAGATCGAGCCGAATCGCGTCACCCAGTTCAAAACTGAAGAAACCGATGGCTATCGTGCAGTGCAAGTCACTGTCGGCGAGCGTCGTGCTTCGCGCGTGACTGCTGCTCAAGCAGGTCACTTCGCTAAAGCAAACGTTGCAGCTGGTCGCACTGTTATGGAGTTCCGTCTTGAAGATGGCGACTACCAGGCTGGCGATCTGATCAACGCTGAAATCTTCGCTGCTGGTCAACTGGTTGATGTAACCGGTCAGTCCAAAGGTAAAGGCTTCCAGGGTACGATCAAGCGTTGGAATTTCCGTGGCCAAGACAACACTCACGGTAACTCCGTTTCCCACCGCGTCCCGGGCTCTATTGGCCAGTGCCAGACTCCTGGTCGTGTATTCAAGGGCAAAAAAATGTCCGGTCATATGGGCGCTGAGCGCGTGACCGTGCAGTCCCTCGAAGTAGTGCGCGTCGACGCTGAACGCAATCTGTTGTTGGTCAAGGGTGCTGTTCCTGGCGCTACTGGCGGCAACCTGGTTGTACGTCCAGCGGCCAAGGCTCGCGGTTAAGGGGAAGCTGACATGCAATTAAATGTAAATGACGCTCAAGCGATCGAAGTTTCCGAACTGACATTTGGCGGCGAATTCAACGAGACGCTGGTTCACCAAGCAGTCGTGGCCTACATGGCCGGCGGCCGTCAAGGTAGCAAGCAGCAAAAGACCCGTTCCGACGTTCGTGGTGGCGGTAAGCGCCCTTGGCGTCAGAAAGGTACTGGCCGTGCTCGTGCCGGTACTATCCGTAGCCCAATCTGGCGTGGCGGCGGTACCACTTTCGCAGCTCGTCCGCAGGATCACTCGCAGAAGCTCAACAAGAAGATGTACCGCGCAGCTCTGCGCTCCATCCTTGCTGAACTCGTGCGTACTGACCGTCTGGTCGTGGTTCAGGACTTCGCTGTTGAAAGCCCGAAAACCAAAGATCTGCTGGGCAAACTGAACAACATGAGCCTGACCGACGTTTTGATCGTGTCGGAAGCTGTTGATCAGAACCTGTACCTGGCTGCTCGCAACCTGCCACACGTTGATGTACGTGACGTGCAAGGTTCCGATCCAGTTAGTCTGATCGCATACGACAAGGTGTTGATCACCGTGTCGGCCGTGAAGAAATTCGAGGAGCTGCTGGGATGAACCAGGAACGCGTATTTAAAGTTCTGCTTGGCCCGCACGTTTCCGAAAAGGCTACGGTTCTGGCTGACAAGAAAGGCCAGTTCGTTTTCAAGGTTGCAACTGACGCAACCAAGCTGGAAATCAAGAAGGCCGTCGAAAGCCTGTTCAGCGTGAAAGTAGAGCGTGTTACTACCCTGAATGTTCTGGGTAAGAGCAAGCGCACTGCTCGCGGTCTGGGCAAGCGTAATGACTGGAAGAAGGCAGTTATCTCCCTTCAGCCAGGCCAAGATCTCGATTTCAGCAGCAGTGCTGAGTAAGGAAGGGGTGCATCATGGCAATCGTTAAATGCAAACCGACTTCCCCTGGCCGCCGTTTTGTGGTCAAGGTGGTCAACCAGGAGCTGCATAAAGGCGCTCCTCACGCACCGCTGCTCGAGAAAAAATCGAAGTCTGGTGGTCGTAACAACAATGGTCGTATTACCACTCGTCACATCGGTGGTGGCCATAAGCAGCATTATCGTCTGGTCGACTTCCGTCGCAACGACAAAGATGGCATCGCTGCCACTGTCGAGCGTATCGAATACGATCCAAACCGTACTGCTCACATCGCTCTGCTGCTGTACGCAGATGGCGAGCGTCGCTACATCATCGCCCCTAAAGGCGTGAGCGCTGGCGACCAGCTGATCGCAGGTGCTCTGGCACCGATCAAGCCGGGCAACGCTCTGCAACTGCGTAACATTCCAGTTGGTAGCACCGTACACGGCATCGAATTGAAGCCAGGTAAAGGCGCGCAAATCGCTCGTTCCGCTGGTGCTTCGGCTCAGCTGATCGCTCGTGAAGGTGTCTACGTGACCCTGCGTCTGCGTTCTGGTGAGATGCGTAAAGTGCTGGCTGAATGCCGTGCGACCCTGGGCGAAGTCTCGAACTCCGAGCACAGCCTGCGTTCGCTGGGTAAAGCTGGTGCCAAACGCTGGCGTGGCGTTCGCCCAACCGTTCGTGGTGTTGCCATGAACCCGGTTGACCACCCACACGGTGGTGGTGAAGGTCGTACCTCTGGTGGTCGTCATCCGGTATCGCCATGGGGCTTCCCGACTAAGGGCGCGAAGACTCGTGGTAATAAGCGTACCGACAAAATGATCGTCCGTCGTCGCAAGTAAATAGAGGGATACGACAGTGCCACGTTCTCTGAAAAAAGGTCCTTTTATTGATCTTCACCTACTGAAGAAGATCGAAGTGGCGGCGGAAAAGAACGATCGCAAACCAGTTAAGACCTGGTCGCGTCGTTCGATGATCCTGCCACAAATGGTCGGTCTGACCATCGCAGTACACAACGGTCGTCAACACGTCCCAGTTCTCGTTAACGAAGACATGGTCGGCCACAAACTGGGCGAGTTCGCCGGTACCCGCACTTATCGTGGGCACGTGGCTGACAAGAAAGCCAAGCGTTAAGGGGTTAGGAAATGGAAGTAGCCGCTAAGTTGTCGGGCGCTCGAATCTCCGCCCAGAAAGCCCGCTTGGTCGCCGACCAGATCCGCGGGAAGAAGGTGGGCGAAGCGCTCAACCTGTTGGCTTTCAGCAGTAAGAAAGCCGCCGAGATCATGAAGAAAGTGCTGGAGTCGGCCGTAGCCAACGCCGAGCATAACGAAGGCGCAGACGTTGATGACCTGAAGGTCAGCACCGTTTTCGTCAACGAAGGGCGTTCGCTGAAGCGCATCATGCCACGTGCCAAAGGCCGTGCTGATCGCATCGTCAAGCGGTCTTGCCATATCACTGTCAAGGTTGCTGACAAGTAACGGAGTCGAAGAGATGGGTCAGAAAGTACATCCCATTGGCATTCGCCTGGGAATCGTCAAGGAGCACACCTCCGTCTGGTACGCAGACGGTCGGACTTATGCGGACTACTTGTTCGCTGATCTGAAGGTGCGTGAGTATCTCCAAGACAAACTAAAAAGCGCGTCCGTAAGCCGTATCGATATCCATCGTCCGGCCCAAACTGCACGTATCACCATCCACACCGCTCGTCCAGGTATCGTTATCGGGAAGAAAGGTGAAGATGTTGAGAAACTGCGTCAGGACCTGACCAAGCAAATGGGTGTGCCTGTGCACATCAATATCGAAGAGATCCGCAAGCCGGAACTCGACGGTATGCTGGTTGCGCAGAGCGTAGCTCAGCAGCTGGAGCGTCGCGTAATGTTCCGTCGCGCTATGAAGCGCGCAGTACAGAACGCCATGCGCATTGGTGCCAAAGGCATCAAAATCCAAGTGAGCGGTCGTCTCGGCGGTGCTGAAATCGCACGTACTGAATGGTATCGCGAAGGTCGTGTGCCACTGCACACCCTGCGTGCCGACATCGACTATGCCAACTACGAAGCTCACACCACTTACGGTGTGATCGGTGTAAAGGTTTGGATCTTCAAAGGCGAAGTAATTGGTGGTCGCCAAGAAGAACTGAAACCACAAGCACCAGCGCCTCGTAAAAAAGCTGCTAAGTAAGGGGTACGCCAAATGTTGCAACCTAAGCGTACGAAGTTCCGCAAGCAGATGACAGGCCACAACCGTGGTCTGGCTCAGCGCGGTAGCAAAGTCAGCTTCGGCGAGTTCGCGCTGAAGTCTGTAGCTCGTGGTCGTCTCACCGCTCGTCAGATCGAGTCAGCGCGTCGTGCTCTGACCCGTCACGTAAAACGTGGCGGCAAGATCTGGATCCGTGTATTCCCGGACAAGCCGATCTCCAAGAAGCCTCTCGAAGTGCGGATGGGTAAAGGTAAGGGTAACGTGGAATACTGGGTAGCCCAGATTCAGCCAGGCAAAGTCCTGTATGAAATCGAGGGTGTTTCTGAAGAGCTGGCGCGTGAGGCTTTCGCCCTGGCTGCTGCAAAGCTGCCGCTCGCCACCTCCTTTGTTAAACGGACGGTGATGTGATGAAAGCGAATGAACTTCGTGAAAAATCCGCACAGCAGCTGAACGAGCAACTGCTCGGCTTGCTGCGCGACCAGTTCAATCTGCGCATGCAGAAAGCAACTGGCCAGTTGGGGCAGTCGCATCTG
The DNA here is from genome assembly GCF_004682045.1 of Pseudomonas nabeulensis. Lineage (GTDB taxonomy): Bacteria > Pseudomonadota > Gammaproteobacteria > Pseudomonadales > Pseudomonadaceae > Aquipseudomonas > Aquipseudomonas nabeulensis. Next base: position 77,864 of record NZ_QUZT01000017.1, on the reverse strand, counting down.
CTCTCGCAAGTTAAGCGTGACATCGCTCGCGTGAAGACTGTGCTCAACCAGCAGGCAGGTAAGTGATCATGGCTGAAGCCGAAAAGACTGTCCGTACGCTGACTGGCCGTGTTGTCAGCGACAAGATGGACAAAACCATCACCGTACTGATCGAGCGTCGCGTTAAGCACCCGATCTACGGTAAATATGTTAAGCGTTCGACTAAGCTGCACGCGCACGACGAAACCAATCAGTGCCACATCGGCGACAAAGTCACTATTCGTGAAACTCGTCCGCTGGCCAAGACCAAGTCTTGGGCCCTGGTTGATGTTCTCGAACGCGCTGTGGAAGTCTAAGGACTAGGGGTCGGAGAAATTATATGATTCAGACTCAATCCATGCTCGATGTGGCCGATAACAGCGGCGCTCGCCGTGTTATGTGCATCAAGGTGCTGGGTGGCTCCCATCGTCGTTACGCTGGTATCGGTGACATCATCAAAGTTACCGTGAAGGAAGCAATTCCTCGCGGTAAAGTGAAAAAAGGCCAAGTGATGACTGCTGTTGTAGTCCGCACTCGTCACGGCGTACGTCGTGCTGATGGCTCCATTATCCGCTTTGATGGCAACGCTGCTGTTCTTCTGAACAACAAGCAAGAGCCGATCGGCACCCGTATCTTTGGGCCAGTGACCCGTGAACTTCGTACTGAGAAGTTCATGAAGATCGTCTCGCTCGCCCCAGAAGTGCTGTAAGGAGATCCGACATGCAAAAGATTCGTCGTGACGACGAGATCATCGTGATCGCCGGCAAAGACAAAGGTAAGCGCGGTAAGGTGCTTAAGGTTCTCGCTAATAACCGTCTGGTTATCGGTGGTCTGAACCTGGTTAAGCGTCATACCAAGCCTAACCCGATGTCGGGCGTGCAGGGCGGTATCGTCGAGAAAGAAGCTCCGCTGGACGCTTCTAACGTCGCCATCTTCAATGGCGAAACCAACAAGGCTGACCGCGTTGGTTTCAAAGTAGAAGACGGTAAGAAAATTCGTGTCTTCAAGTCGACCCAAAAAGCGGTTGATGCTTGAACACTGCTAGGTAGATTAGACCATGGCACGACTACAAGAGATTTACCGGAAGGAAATCGCCCCTAAGCTTAAGGAAGAACTTAAGCTTGGGAACGTGATGGAAGTTCCGCGCGTTACCAAAATCACCCTGAACATGGGTCTAGGCGAAGCGATCGGCGACAAAAAAGTCATCGAGCACGCTGTTGCTGACCTGGAAAAGATCACCGGCCAGAAAGTCGTTGTGACCTACGCTCGCAAATCCATCGCTGGCTTTAAAGTCCGTGAAGGTTGGCCGATCGGCGTCAAAGTGACCCTGCGCCGTGAGCGTATGTATGAATTCCTGGATCGTCTGCTGTCGATCTCCCTGCCTCGGGTTCGCGACTTCCGCGGCCTGAATGCCAAGTCCTTCGATGGTCGTGGTAACTACAGCATGGGCGTGAAAGAGCAGATCATCTTCCCGGAAATCGACTACGACAAGATCGATGCTCTCCGCGGTCTGGACATCACCCTGACCACCACTGCCAAGAACGATGATGAAGGTCGCGCATTGCTGCGTGCTTTCAAATTCCCGTTCCGCAACTGATTGGAGTAGGACCATGGCCAAGATGAGCATGAAAAACCGCGAGCTGAAGCGTCAGCTCACGGTTGCCAAGTACGCCAAGAAGCGTGCAGCACTGAAAGCAATCATCGTTGATCTGAACGCAAGTCCAGAAGCACGTTGGGAAGCTACAGTTGCTCTGCAGAAGCAGCCACGTGACGCAAGCGCCTCGCGCATGCGTAACCGCTGCCGCCTGACCGGTCGTCCACACGGCGTTTACCGCAAGTTCGGCCTCGGCCGTAACAAATTGCGTGAAGCGGCAATGCGTGGTGACGTACCAGGTCTGGTTAAAGCCAGCTGGTAAGTACGTTCGAAGTCCAGGTGGTCTGCATCGCAAGATAACGACCGCCGGTGACCTTGAATCTGGAACAAGCCCCTTTTGGGGCTTGTTTCATTTCTGGAGTGTGTCTAAAATACGCGGCTCGCCTGAGCCCGTGTTTTTTACCCGGAGATTCTCGGCGACATATGTAGCCGAAAGGCTAATTTTTTTGTATTAGGAGCGTCTAGCCCATGAGTATGCAGGACCCGTTAGCGGACATGCTAACTCGTATCCGTAATGCCCAGATGGCTGAAAAGTCCGTCGTAAGCATGCCATCTTCCAAGTTGAAGGTAGCTGTTGCCAAAGTCCTGAAAGACGAAGGCTACATTGCGGGTTATCAGATCAGCAGCGATGTTAAAGCACTGCTGTCCATCGAGCTGAAGTACTTCGAAGGCCGTTCGGTCATCGAGGAAGTGAAGCGCGTTAGCCGTCCAGGCCTGCGTCAGTACAAGTCCGCTGAAGATCTGCCGAAAGTTCGTGGCGGTCTGGGCGTGTCTATCGTCTCCACCAACAAAGGTGTGATGACGGATCGTGCTGCGCGCGCTGCCGGTGTCGGCGGCGAAGTTCTTTGCACTGTGTTCTAAGGGGGGATAAGCATGTCTCGCGTCGCTAAGAACCCCGTTAAGCTGCCAGCCGGTGTCGAAGTCAAATTCGCAGGCCAACAGCTTTCGGTGAAGGGTGCCAAGGGTACTCTTGAACTGAACATCCATTCGTCCGTTGAGATCGTTGAAGAAGCTGGTGAGCTGCGTTTCGCTGCTCGCAATGGCGATCAACAAACTCGCGCAATGGCCGGTACCACGCGTGCGTTGGTAAACAACATGGTCCAAGGCGTAAGCCAAGGCTTCGAGCGTAAGCTCCAGCTGGTCGGTGTTGGTTACAAGGCGCAAGCAAAAGGCACGGTTTTGAACCTGGCCCTTGGCTTCTCGCACCCAGTGGATTACGAACTGCCAGCGGGTATCACTGCCGAGACCCCTAGCCAGACCGATATCCTGATCAAGGGCATCGACAAGCAGCTGGTAGGTCAAGTGGCCGCTGAGATCCGCGACTTCCGTCCACCAGAGCCGTACAAAGGCAAAGGTGTGCGCTACGCGGACGAAGTCGTCCGTCGTAAAGAAGCCAAGAAGAAGTAGGGCATAGCAAATGACCGACAAAAAAGTTACTCGACTGCGTCGCGCTCGCAAAGCACGCCTGAAAATGCACGAACTCGAAGTCGTGCGTCTCTGCGTGTTCCGCTCGTCGCAGCACATCTACGCCCAGGTCATCTCGGCCGACGGCAACAAAGTCCTGGCAAGCGCCTCGACTTTGGATAAAGAACTGCGTGATGGTGCCACCGGCAACATCGACGCGGCCACTAAGGTTGGCCAGCTGGTCGCTACGCGTGCTAAGGCCGCTGGCGTCTCGCAAGTGGCTTTCGACCGCTCTGGCTTCAAGTACCACGGTCGCGTGAAAGCGCTGGCTGATGCTGCTCGTGAAGCTGGGCTGGAGTTCTAAGTTATGTCAAATAACGACCAAAAGCGCGACGAAGGCTACATTGAGAAGCTGGTTCAAGTTAACCGCGTAGCCAAAACCGTTAAAGGCGGCCGTATCTTCACTTTCACCGCGTTGACCGTGGTAGGTGATGGTAAGGGCCGTGTTGGCTTCGGCCGTGGCAAGTCGCGTGAAGTGCCTGCTGCGATCCAGAAGGCAATGGAAGCTGCTCGTCGCAACATGATCCAGGTTGATCTGAACGGCACCACTCTGCAGTACGCAATGAAGTCCGCTCACGGCGCTTCGAAGGTGTACATGCAGCCTGCTTCTGAAGGTACCGGTATCATCGCTGGCGGCGCTATGCGTGCTGTCCTCGAAGTTGCTGGCGTTCAGAACGTTCTGGCCAAGTGCTACGGCTCGACTAACCCAGTAAACGTGGTTCACGCCACTTTCAAGGGTCTGAAGGCTATGCAGTCTCCTGAGTCCATCGCAGCCAAGCGTGGCCTGCGTGTTGAGGAGATCAAGTAATCATGGCTACCGTTAAAGTTACGCTGATCAAAAGCATGACCGGCCGCATCCCTAACCACAAACTGTGCGTTAAAGGTCTGGGTCTGCGTCGCATCGGTCACACTGTAGAAGTCCAGGATACTCCCGAGAATCGCGGGATGATCAACAAGGCTTACTACATGCTGCGTGTAGAGGGTTAATCGATGAAACTCAATGATCTGAGTCCAGCGCCGGGTTCCCGTCGCGAAAAGCATCGTCCGGGCCGTGGTATCGGTAGCGGTTTGGGTAAGACTGGTGGCCGTGGCCACAAAGGTCAAACCTCCCGCTCCGGTGGCACCATCGCTCCAGGCTTTGAAGGCGGTCAACAGCCGCTGCATCGTCGCCTGCCTAAGTTCGGTTTCGTATCCCTGAAAGCCATGGACCGCGCAGAAGTGCGTCTGTCCGAGCTGGCTAAAGTGGAAGGCGACATCGTTACTCTGCAGACCCTGAAAGATGCCAACGTGATCAACGTCAACGTACAGCGTGTGAAAATCATGCTGTCCGGTGAAGTGACTCGCGCTGTCACTATCGGCAAGGGAATCGGCGCCACCAAAGGTGCGCGTTCGGCTATCGAAGCAGCTGGCGGCAAGTTCGAGGAATAAATGGCTAAGCAAGGTGCTCTCTCAGCGCTCGGCAAAGGCGGTATGTCTGAACTTTGGGCTCGTCTGCGTTTTCTGTTCCTGGCGATTATCGTCTACCGAATAGGCGCACACATCCCGGTTCCAGGTATCAACCCGGACCGACTCGCAGACCTGTTTCGACAGAATGAGGGGACCATTCTTAGCTTGTTCAACATGTTTTCCGGCGGCGCGCTGGAACGGATGAGCATTTTTGCACTGGGGATCATGCCGTACATCTCGGCATCGATCATCATGCAACTGATGACCGCCGTCAGCCCGCAGCTGGAGCAGTTGAAGAAGGAAGGTGAAGCTGGCCGTCGCAAGATTAGCCAGTACACCCGCTACGGCACTGTCGTCCTCGCCCTGGTTCAAGCTATCGGCATGTCCGTTGGCCTGGCAGGGCAGGGCGTTGCGTTCACTGGTGACTTTGGCTTCCATTTCGTCGCGGTATCCACGTTTGTGGCTGGTGCGATGTTCATGATGTGGCTGGGTGAGCAGATTACTGAGCGTGGTGTTGGTAACGGTATCTCGATGTTGATTTTCGCAGGTATCGTCGCCGGTCTTCCGAGAGCAATCGGGCAGTCTTTCGAGTCTGCACGTCAGGGTGATATCAATATCTTTGCCCTGGTTGCTATCGGTTTGCTGGCAGTAGCGATTATCGGTTTTGTGGTGTTCATTGAGCGTGGTCAGCGTCGTATTGCTGTTCACTACGCCAAGCGTCAGCAGGGCCGTAAGGTCTTTGCTGCGCAGACCAGCCACTTGCCGCTGAAAGTGAATATGGCCGGTGTTATCCCGGCCATTTTCGCGAGCAGCATTTTGCTGTTTCCGGCTTCGTTGGGTACCTGGTTTGGTCAGTCCGAAAATATGGGCTGGCTGCAGGATCTCTCTCAGTCGATCGCTCCTGGTCAGCCGTTGAATATTCTGCTGTTTAGTGCAGGGATTATTTTCTTCTGCTTCTTCTATACGGCGTTGATGTTCAATCCGAAAGACGTAGCGGAAAACCTGAAGAAGTCCGGTGCCTTTATTCCGGGTATCCGTCCAGGTGAGCAGTCCGCACGCTACATTGATGGTGTTCTGACTCGTTTGACCCTGTTCGGTGCTCTATATATGACGGCCGTGTGCTTGTTGCCCCAGTTCCTGGTGGTTGCAGCAAACGTTCCGTTCTACCTTGGCGGGACCTCGTTGCTGATCGTCGTCGTGGTTGTGATGGACTTCATGTCCCAAGTACAATCGCACCTCGTTTCGCACCAGTACGAATCCCTGATGAAGAAAGCCAACCTGAAGGGCTACGGCAGCGGCATGTTGCGCTGAGTACCCCATAAGGTTCGAGGAGTTGGTGATGAAAGTTCGTGCATCGGTGAAAAAGCTGTGCCGTAACTGCAAGATTATTCGCCGCGAAGGTGTTGTTCGAGTAATTTGCAGCGCGGAACCGCGTCACAAACAGCGCCAAGGCTGAGTGTGATCCGCTTGAAGCCCGGCAGCTAGTGCGCTGCCGGGTTGATTATTTGTTATTACAGCGATATTATCTCGCGCCCTATTTCTTGGCTTCCGGGGCGTAGGTAGCTGTCAATTGGAGTCCCACTGAATGGCCCGTATTGCAGGCGTTAACATTCCAGATAACAAGCACACTGTTATCTCGCTGACCTACATCTATGGTGTTGGTCGCACTACTGCGCAGAAAATTTGCGCAGTTGCTGGGGTAAACCCAGCCGCTAAGATCAAGGATCTGAGCGACGAGCAGATTGAACAGCTGCGTGGCGAAGTGGCGAAGTTCACCACTGAAGGTGACCTGCGTCGCGAAATCAACATGAAAATCAAGCGTTTGATGGACCTCGGTTGCTATCGCGGTCTGCGTCATCGTCGTGGTCTTCCAGTACGCGGTCAGCGTACCAAGACTAACGCGCGTACCCGTAAAGGTCCGCGTAAGCCGATCCGCAAGTAATCGCCCCAGCGAATCGACAGGAAAATTATCATGGCAAAACCTGCTGCTCGTCCTCGTAAAAAAGTTAAAAAGACAGTGGTTGATGGCATCGCCCACATCCATGCATCTTTTAACAACACCATCGTGACCATCACCGACCGTCAAGGTAACGCGCTTTCTTGGGCTACCTCCGGTGGTTCGGGTTTCCGCGGTTCCCGCAAGTCCACCCCGTTTGCTGCTCAAGTAGCTGCTGAACGTGCTGGTCAAGCTGCGCTGGAATACGGCCTGAAAAACCTCGACGTTAACGTCAAGGGCCCAGGTCCAGGTCGTGAGTCTGCTGTCCGTGCTTTGAACGGCTGTGGCTATAAGATCGCCAGCATCACCGACGTGACGCCAATCCCGCACAACGGGTGCCGTCCGCCGAAGAAGCGCCGCGTGTAATCCAGGAGATCGTAAAGAATGGCTCGTTACATTGGTCCAAAATGCAAACTCGCTCGTCGCGAGGGCACCGATCTCTTCCTGAAGAGCGGCGTGCGCGCGATCGAATCGAAGTGCAACATTGAAGCAGCACCTGGTATCCACGGCCAACGCCGCGGTCGCCAGTCCGACTACGGCACCCAACTGCGTGAAAAGCAGAAGGTCCGTCGTATCTACGGCGTTCTCGAGCGTCAGTTCAGCGGCTACTACAAAGAAGCTGCTGGCAAGAAAGGTGCAACCGGTGAAAACCTGCTGCAACTGCTCGAATGCCGTCTGGACAACGTTGTATACCGTATGGGCTTTGGTTCGACTCGTGCCGAATCCCGTCAGCTGGTATCGCACAAGTCGATCAGCGTTAACGGTCAGACCGTAAACGTTCCGTCTTACCAGGTTCGTGCTGGTGACGTGGTCGCAGTTCGCGAGAAAGCTAAAAACCAACTTCGCATTGTCCAAGCTCTCGATCTGTGTGCCCAACGTGGCCGCGTAGAATGGGTAGAAGTAGACACTGAGAAGAAGTCGGGCGTTTTCAAGAACGTTCCTGCTCGCAGTGATCTGTCCGCCGACATCAACGAAAGCCTGATTGTCGAGCTCTACTCCAAGTAAGGGCTAGAAAATAGGTGCATCCATGCAGATTTCGGTAAATGAGTTCCTGACACCCCGCCACATTGATGTGCAGGTTGTCAGTCCAACCCGCGCCAAGATCACTCTCGAGCCTCTCGAGCGTGGTTTTGGCCACACCCTGGGCAACGCGCTGCGCCGCATCCTGTTGTCCTCAATGCCCGGCTGTGCAGTAGTCGAGGCCGAGATTGACGGTGTGCTCCACGAGTACAGCGCCATCGAAGGTGTACAGGAAGACGTAATTGAAATCCTGTTGAACCTTAAAGGTCTGGCTATCAAGCTGCACGGCCGTGACGAAGTTACGCTGACCTTGTCGAAGAAGGGTTCGGGGGTGGTTACCGCTGCCGATATTCAGCTGGATCATGATGTCGAGATCGTTAACCCCGATCACGTAATCGCTAACCTGGCGTCTAACGGCGCCCTGAACATGAAGCTCACCGTAGCTCGTGGTCGTGGTTATGAACCGGCCGACTCGCGTCAGAGCGATGAAGACGAAAGCCGCAGCATTGGTCGCTTGCAGCTTGACTCTTCGTTCAGCCCGGTTCGCCGTATCGCATACGTGGTGGAAAACGCCCGTGTCGAACAGCGTACTAACCTGGACAAGCTGGTTATTGATCTGGAAACCAACGGTACTCTGGATCCTGAAGAGGCTATCCGCCGCGCTGCAACCATTCTGCAACAGCAGTTGGCTGCGTTCGTCGACCTCAAGGGTGACAGCGAACCAGTGGTAATCGAGCAGGAAGACGAGATCGATCCGATCCTGCTTCGCCCGGTTGACGATCTGGAACTGACTGTACGTTCGGCTAACTGCCTTAAGGCGGAAAACATTTACTACATCGGCGACCTGATTCAGCGTACCGAAGTAGAACTGTTGAAGACTCCGAACCTGGGCAAGAAATCCTTGACTGAAATCAAGGACGTTCTGGCCTCCCGCGGTCTGTCCCTCGGCATGCGCCTCGACAACTGGCCGCCTGCAAGTCTTAAGAAGGACGACAAGGCGACTGCCTGATCGTCGTAATCACCGAACGTGAGTTTGGTAAGGAATGAACCATGCGTCATCGTAAAAGTGGTCGTCACCTGAGCCGTACCAGCTCGCACCGCAAGGCCATGTTCCAAAACATGGCGGTGTCGCTGTTCGAGCACGAGCTGATCAAAACTACACTGCCGAAAGCTAAAGAACTGCGTCGCGTTGCTGAGCCGCTGATCACTTTGGCCAAGACAGACAGCCTGGCTAACCGCCGTCTGGCTTTCGACCGTACTCGTTCGAAAGCTATCGTTGGTAAGCTCTTCAACGACCTGGGCAAGCGTTACGCTACCCGTGAGGGTGGCTACCTGCGCATCCTCAAGTGCGGTTTCCGCGCTGGCGACAACGCGCCTATGGCGTACGTCGAGTTGGTTGATCGTGCTACTGCCGGCGAAGCTGTAAGCGCCGAGTAAGACGACAAGCTGTAACGAAGAACCGGGCCTAGCGCCCGGTTTTTTGTGCCCGTAACAAAAGCACCATGTGTACAAGCGCTCAAGGCGAAAGGTCGACACTATCGGAGTCGGAGTTATTGGTAGTTATTTTCTATTGAAGCCCGTGATTTTATGAATTTGTGGGTGTCATGTTGATGATCAATACTCTCCACCAAGCCGATTAGCCGGCAGTTCCAAGCCCGACCTGAGGAATATGCACATGAGCCAGAACAAGATCCTTACCACCGCCAGCGGTGCTCCCGTTGCGGACAACCAGAACTCCCGCTCTGCTGGCCCTCGTGGCCCGCTGCTGCTCGACGATTTTCATCTGATCGAAAAGCTTGCTCACTTCAACCGTGAAAACATTCCAGAGCGTCGCGTACACGCTAAAGGCTCGGGCGCTTACGGCACATTCACGGTCACCAAAGACATTACCCAGTACACCAGCGCCAAGCTGTTCGAGTCCGTTGGCAAGCAGACTCCCACGTTCCTGCGTTTCTCGACTGTAGGTGGTGAGCGTGGTTCGGCGGATACCGAACGTGACCCACGTGGCTTCGCGTTGAAGTTCTATACCGAAGAGGGCAACTGGGACATCGTGGGGAACAACACCCCTGTGTTCTTCATCCGTGATCCGCTGAAATTCCCTGACTTCATCCACACGCAAAAACGCCTTCCGCAAAGCAACTTGAAAAGTGCACAGATGATGTGGGACTTCTGGTCGCACTCCCCAGAGGCGCTGCACCAGGTCACCATCCTGTTTTCGGACCGTGGCATCCCAGATGGCTACCGTCACATGCATGGCTTCGGTAGCCACACTTACAGCCTGATCAACGCGAACGGCGAACGTCATTGGGTTAAGTGGCACTACAAGACCAAGCAGGGCATCAAGAACCTGGCGCCAGCCGAGGCTGCGCGCTTGGCCGGTACCGACCCGGACTACGCCCAGCGCGACCTGTTCGGTGCAATCGAGCGCGGTGACTTCCCTAAATGGCGCGTCTGCATCCAGATCATGACTGAGGCCCAGGCCAATGCTCATTACGAGAACCCGTTCGACGTGACCAAGACCTGGTCGCAGAAAGAGTTCCCGCTGATCGAAGTGGGCGAGTTGGAACTCAACCGTAATCCACAGAACTACTTCGCCGAAGTCGAGCAAGCAGCGTTCGGTCCAAGCAATATGGTTCCAGGGGTTGGCTTGTCGCCAGACCGCATGCTGCAAGGTCGCGTGTTCGCCTACGCAGATGCCCATCGCTACCGTGTTGGCACCAACCATCAGCAACTGCCGGTGAACGCCCCACGCAACTCGGTGAACAGCTACCAGCGTGACGGTTCGATGGCTTTCGGCAGCAACGGTGGTGCCGCGCCAAACTACGAACCAAATAGCTACGCAGATGCGCCTAAACAAGCGCCGCAGTACGCAGAGCCTGCGCTGGCATTGAGCGGTGCGGCAGATCGTTATGATCATCGCGAAGACACTGACTACTACAGCCACGCCGGTGCACTGTTCCGCTTGATGAGTGATGAGCAAAAAGCGCTGCTTACCAGCAACATTGCCGGTGCAATGAGTGGGGTTTCCAGTGATGTGGTGCAGCGTCAATTGCAGCACTTCTATAAGGCAGACCCTGCTTATGGAGAAGCAATCGCAAAGGCACTGGGTGTATCGCTTAACTGACTCTAAACGAGAAGCAGAACCGCCCTCATTTGGGCGGTTTTTGCGTTAAATCCTCTACTTTTCTCCGGAAATATGCACTTTTCTGCCGTTTGTCCCGTGACCTCCGAGTCATCATGGTTCAAACTACAGACTTTCAAGCAGGGAGATGTAGGGCGATGCAAGGTCACCCCGACGTAATCGATTACCTCAACACGTTGCTGACGGGCGAACTGGCTGCTCGTGACCAATATTTCATCCATTCGCGCATGTACGAAGACTGGGGCTTTAACGAGCTCTATGAACGTATCAACCACGAGATGGAAGAAGAGGCACAGCACGCCGACGCACTGATGCGCCGTATCCTGATGCTCGAAGGCACGCCGCGCATGCGTCCCGACGACTTGGATGTAGGCACCACAGTGCCTGACATGCTCGCTGCCGACCTGCGCCTCGAGTACAAAGTCCGTGCCGCGCTTTGCAAAGGCATCGAGCTTTGCGAGCAGCACAACGACTATGTCACCCGCGAAATCTTGCGCGTGCAGTTGAACGATACCGAAGAAGATCACACCTACTGGCTGGAAAAGCAGTTGGGTCTGATCAAGTTGATTGGCCTGGAGAATTACCTGCAATCGCAGTTCTGATTCCCGGCTACAAAAAAGCCCCAGTCACTGCACAGTGACTGGGGCTTTTCATTGAGCCTGATAAATCAGGCCCGGTCGCGTTCCAGCAAAGGTTTCAAGTAGTAACCCGTGTGGGACTGCGGCATTTCGGAGACTTGCTCCGGCGTGCCCACTGCGATGATCTGGCCGCCTTTCGAGCCACCTTCCGGCCCCAGATCCACCAGCCAGTCAGCAGTCTTGATCACATCCAGGTTGTGCTCGATCACTACCACGGTGTTGCCGTGGTCGCGCAGGCGATGCAACACGTCCAGCAGTTGCTGGATATCCGCAAAGTGCAGGCCTGTGGTCGGCTCATCAAGGATATACAGGGTCTTGCCGGTGTCACGCTTGGACAGTTCACGCGACAGCTTCACCCGTTGCGCTTCGCCACCAGACAATGTCGTCGCCGATTGCCCCAGCTTGATATACGACAAGCCCACATCCATCAACGTCTGCAGCTTGCGCGCCAATGCCGGAACCGCATCGAAGAACACGCGAGCTTCCTCGATGGTCATCTCCAGGGTTTCGTGGATGCTCTTGCCCTTGTATTTGATCTCCAGCGTCTCGCGGTTGTAACGCTTGCTCTTGCACACATCGCACGGCACGTAGATGTCGGGCAGAAAGTGCATTTCAACCTTGATCAAGCCATCGCCCTGACAGGCTTCGCAGCGGCCGCCCTTGACGTTGAAGGAGAACCGGCCCGGCCCGTAGCCCCGCGAGCGGGATTCCGGCACGCCAGCGAACAGTTCACGAATGGGTGTGAACAGCCCGGTATACGTCGCCGGGTTGGAGCGCGGTGTACGGCCAATCGGGCTCTGGTCGATATCCACGACCTTATCCAAATGCTCCAGGCCCTTGATGCTGTCGTGCGCTGCTGCTTCCAACGTAGTCGCGCCGTTCAAGGCGGTAGCACTCAGCGGGAACAGCGTATTGTTGATCAGCGTCGATTTGCCCGAACCGGAAACACCGGTCACGCAAGTGAGCAAACCAATCGGGATTTCCAGGTCAACATTGCGCAGGTTGTTGCCGCGAGCGCCTTTGAGGTGCAACGCCAGCTTCTTATTGCGTGGTGTGCGCTTGGCTGGTACTTCAATCTTCACACGACCAGACAGGTACTTGCCGGTCAACGAGTCCGGATGAGACATGACTTCCGCAGGCGTGCCCTCGGCGACGATATGTCCGCCATGCACACCGGCCCCTGGGCCGATATCGACCACGTAATCCGCCAGGCGGATCGCATCTTCATCATGCTCGACCACGATCACCGTGTTGCCGATATCCCGCAGGTGCTTCAACGTACCCAGCAGGCGATCGTTGTCTCGCTGGTGCAAGCCAATCGACGGTTCGTCGAGGATGTACAAAACACCCACAAGACCCGCGCCAATCTGGCTGGCCAAACGAATACGCTGCGCCTCACCGCCGGATAACGTGTCCGCACTGCGATCCAGCGACAGGTAGTCGAGACCAACGTTAACCAGGAACTGCAGTCGCTCGCGAATTTCCTTGAGGATCTTGTCGGCAATCTCCCCGCGGCGTCCCGTCAGCTTGAGTACACCGAAGTATTCACAGGCATCACCAATCGGCAGGTTGGTCACCGCCGGCAATGTCTTTTCGCCCACCCATACATGCCGCGCTTCACGGCGCAGGCGAGTGCCTCGGCAATCCGGGCAAGGTTGGGTGCTGAGGAATTTCGCCAGTTCTTCGCGCACGCTCGCCGATTCAGTTTCGCGATAGCGACGTTCAAGGTTCGGCACGATGCCTTCGAACGGGTGGGAGCGTTTGACGATATCGCCACGGTCGTTCAGGTATTTGAAGTCAACGTTCTGCGAGCCGCTGCCATGCAGGATGACCTTTTGCTGATCCGCCGGCAGTTGGTTGAACGGCACTTCCAGGCTGAATTTATAGTGGGACGCCAACGATCCCAGCATCTGGAAGTAATAGACGTTGCGCCTGTCCCAGCCGCGTATCGCACCCTCCGCCAATGTCAGCTCGCCATTGACCAGCCGCTTGATGTCGAAGAACTGTTTAACCCCCAGGCCGTCACAGGTCGGGCAAGCACCGGCGGGGTTGTTGAAGGAAAACAGCTTGGGTTCCAGCTCGCTGATGGCATGGCCGCAGATCGGGCAAGCGAAACGTGCGGAGAAGATGATCTCTTCCCCCGGCTCGTCATCCATCGGCGCTACCAGGGCAATGCCGTCCGCCAACTTCAACGCCGTCTCGAAAGACTCTGCCAAGCGCTGTTGCAGGTCGGCACGTACCTTGAAACGGTCAACCACCACATCAATGCTGTGCTTCTTCTGCTTGTCGAGCTTCGGCGCTTCATCCAGCTCATACAGCTTGCCGTTGATGCGAGCGCGCACAAAACCCTGGGCGCGCAACTCTTCGAAGACGGAAAGATGTTCGCCTTTGCGCTCGCGAATCACCGGCGCCAGCAGCATCAGTTTCGCGCCTTCCGGCTGGGCCAGTACCAGGTCGACCATTTGGCTGACGGTCTGCGCCTCCAGTGGAATGTCGTGGTCCGGGCAACGCGGAATACCCACGCGTGCATAGAGCAGGCGCAGGTAGTCGTAGATTTCGGTAATGGTGCCCACGGTGGAGCGTGGGTTATGGGAGGTCGACTTCTGTTCGATGGAAATCGCCGGCGACAGGCCTTCGATGGTGTCGACGTCGGGTTTTTCCATCATCGACAGGAACTGCCGGGCATAGGCCGACAGCGATTCCACATAGCGACGCTGGCCTTCGGCATACAGCGTGTCGAACGCCAGGGACGATTTGCCGGAGCCGGACAAGCCGGTGATGACGATCAGTTTGTCCCGGGGCAGGGTCAGGTCGATGTTCTTCAGGTTGTGGGTTCTAGCCCCACGAATCAGGATCTTGTCCAAGATGGCCTCGCACGGCGGGCGTAAATAATGCCGGAGTATACGGCTAAAGACTGGATGAATATACACTGTCAAAAGGCCGCTTGCAGCCTTACATGAAAGCTGCGCGGCAAACCGCCGCATATACCCTCTTAATCGATGGGACTGGTAGAATCGCCGCCGGTTCACACGAGGTTTTTCCATGCACGATCCCCACAGCGAACGCATGAGCAGCGGCGAGACGCGAGCAGCAAGCGGTCTGGCCCTGGTGTTCGCCTTCCGTATGCTTGGCATGTTTATGGTGTTGCCGGTACTGGCGACCTATGGAATGGATCTCGCAGGAGCGACCCCCGCACTGATCGGCCTGGCCATTGGCGCGTATGGCCTGACCCAGGCGCTTTTCCAGATTCCGTTCGGGATCATTTCCGACCGCATCGGTCGTCGTCCGGTGATTTACCTGGGGTTGATCGTCTTTGCCCTCGGCAGTGTGCTCGCTGCGCAATCAGATTCGATCTGGGGCGTGATCGCTGGCCGTGTCCTACAGGGTGCCGGTGCGATTTCCGCGGCCGTCATGGCACTGCTGTCGGACCTGACCCGCGAACAACACCGCACCAAAGCCATGGCGATGATCGGCATGACCATCGGCCTGTCGTTTGCCGTGGCCATGGTGGTCGGGCCACTCCTGACCCGTGCGTTCGGCCTGCACGGGCTGTTTCTCGCCACCGGCGGCATGGCGTTGTTTGGCATCGTGGTCGTCGCGTTTATGGTGCCGCGCTCCACCGGCACCCTGCAGCACCGTGAGTCGGGCGTTGCGCGCAAGGCGTTGCTGCCGACGCTCAAACATCCGGACCTGCTGCGCCTGGATTTAGGTATCTTCGTATTACACGCGATGCTGATGTGCAGCTTCGTTGCGCTGCCCCTGGCGCTGGTGGAAAAAGCCGGCCTGCCCAAGGAACAGCACTGGTGGGTCTACCTTACCGCGCTGTTGATTTCGTTCTTCGCCATGATCCCGTTCATCATTTATGGCGAGAAAAAACGCAAAATGAAACGAGTTCTGTTGGGCGCCGTCGCGACGCTGATGCTCACTGAGCTATTCTTCTGGCAGTTCGGCGACAGCCTGCGGGCGCTGGTAGTGGGGACGGTGGTGTTTTTCACTGCGTTCAACCTGCTGGAGGCTTCGCTGCCTTCGCTGATCAGTAAAGTTTCACCGGCCGGCGGCAAGGGCACGGCGATGGGGGTGTATTCCACCAGCCAGTTCCTGGGTTCTGCACTGGGCGGCATCATGGGTGGCTGGATGTTCCAGCATGGCGGTTTGTCGGTTGTGTTCCTGGGATGCGCAGGTCTGGCTGCCCTCTGGCTAGCCTTTGCTGTTACCATGCGCGAACCTCCCTATGTAACGAGCCTGCGTTTGCCGTTATCGCCCGAAGCGATCCGCGAAGCCGGTCTGGTCGAGCGCCTTAAGGCCGTTACCGGGGTTACCGATGCCGTGGTTGTTGCTGAAGAAGCCGCCATCTACATCAAATTGGACACCGAATTATTGGATCGCGCGACGCTCGAGCAACTGGTCAACCCAGTGCCGACAGCGCGCCCAGCCTAGGAGAACGTTATGGCCCGTGGGGTTAACAAAGTCATATTGGTCGGTACATGCGGCCAGGATCCCGAAGTTCGCTACCTGCCTAACGGTAACGCCGTGACCAACCTGAGTCTGGCGACCAGCGAACAGTGGACCGACAAGCAAACTGGCCAGAAGGTCGAGAAAACCGAATGGCACCGTGTGTCGATGTTCGGCAAGGTTGCTGAGATCGCCGGTGAGTACCTGCGCAAAGGTTCGCAGGTCTACATCGAAGGCAAGCTGCAAACCCGCGAGTGGGAAAAAGACGGTATCAAGCGTTACACCACCGAAATCGTGGTCGACATGCAAGGCACCATGCAACTGCTGGGCGGCCGTCCACAGGGCGACCAACAGGGCCAGGGCGGCATGTCCAACTCGGCACCGCGTCCACAGCAGTCCCGTCCGCAGCCAAGCCAGCAGCCTCAGCGTGAGTCGCGTCCAGCGCCACAGCAGGCCGCTCCACAGCCGGCAGCCGATTTCGACAGCTTTGATGACGATATCCCGTTCTAAGGTCTAATACCTGGAATGCACAAAACCCTCGACAGCCCACGCTTCGAGGGTTTTTTATTGCCCGTTAATCCCTAGACAGGAAGGAAAGCCGCGATGACCTGGTCAGCCAAGCAATACACGATGTTCGAACAACAGCGCACCCGTCCCGTCCGTGACTTGGTGGCGGCCATTCCGAATGCCGACGTGCGCACTGCCGTTGACCTGGGCTGCGGCCCTGGAAACTCTACCCAGGTGCTGGCCGAGCGCTTCGCGGATGCAAAAGTCACCGGCCTGGACAGCTCCGACGACATGCTGGTCGACGCGCGTAAACGCCTGCCGGCCCATAACTTCGAACTGGCGGACATTGGCAATTGGAACCCCGCGCAACCGTTCGATGTGATCCTCGCCAACGCCTCACTGCAATGGCTGCCAAACCACGCGACACTCTACCCGCACCTGGTCAACCAACTGACACCGGGCGGCACGCTGGCGGTGCAAACCCCGGACAACCTTGACGAACCTGCGCACCGCCTCGCCCGTGAAGTCGCCGCTGAGGGGCCTTGGGCCGCCAAGATCGGTGCGGTCAAACACAACGAGCGTCACACGGCGAGCTATTACTACGAGCTGCTGAGCAAACATTGCAGCACCGTCGATGTGTGGCGCACCACCTACCTGCACCCTCTGGCCGACCACGGGGCAGTGGTGGAGTGGTTCAAGGCATCGGCCCTGAGGCCGTTCCTCGCGCCGTTGGCCGACAGCGAAAAAGCCGCGTTCCTACAGGAATATCAGGCGCGGATCACCCAGGCCTATCCAGCCCTGGCCGATGGCACCGTATTGCTGCCATTCCCGCGCCTGTTCATCATCGCGACCCGTTAGCGCCCTGCCAACAAGTGGCGGTCATGCCGCCGCTTGTGTCTTCAAATACTCATCCGCTGACACCACGCCCGCATAGCCAAATGCCAGCGATGCCATATAAGCCCCGTGCACCTGCGCCGCTGGAATCACCTGCCCATTGAATTCCTGATCCCGCGTGGCGCAGGCGTCATGAATCACCGTGACTTTATAGCCAAGATCCGCCGCGGCCCGTACCACGGCATCGATGCACATATGGCTCATGCTGCCGACCACCACCAGTTCCGTGATGCTGCGTTGTTCCAGCAGCGAACGCAGGTTGGTTTCACGAAACGCATTCACGAAGTGCTTGAGCACCACCGGCTCGTTGCCCTCGTTCAGCACCTTGTTGTGCAGATGGGCGCCCGCAGAACCTGGGGTGAAGAATGGCGCGTCGTCGGAAGTGAATTCATGACGCACGTGAATCACCGCATCCCCCGCCTGGCGAAACGCTTGCAGCACCTGCGCCGCTTTGTCCGCGGCGGCCTCCACGCCATCGAGGGGCCACTTGCCCTGGGGGAAGTAGTCGTTCTGGATATCGATTAGGATGAGCGCTTGCTTGGCCATGGGTATTGCCTCGTGATGGGTTGATGGGGTCCAGTATCTTGGCTGGCGCCCGCACCGTGGATTGGCTGCACCGACAATAACAGGGGGAAAACTGACAATGGCGGTTGTTGAGCTGGGGGTGTTGATTTATCAAGGCGCGCAATTGGCGGCTGTGCATGGTCTGACCGATCTGTTTGGCGTGGCCAACCGCATCGCCGCCGAGCATCAATCCAACCAACTGCCAGTGCTGCGCGTCAGCCATTGGCAGGTCGACGCCGCCGGTCAACCTGCACGGGTATTCGACAGTCACCCAGGCCCCGGCCAACCCATGATGGCCGTACTGGTCCCGCCGTCGATAGGCGAATTTACCGAGGAACAGGCGCCTCCTGCGCTCCTGGAGTGGATTCGCCAGCAACACAGGGCGGGCACGGTATTGGGCGGTGTGTGCATCGGCTCGATCATGCTGGCGCGCAGTGGTCTGCTGGACGGGCGCAGTGCCACTACACATTGGTCGTCCGCCAAGTCCTTCGCCACGCGTTACCCGGCGGTGCGGCTGGAGGCGGATAAACCCATTGTCGATGACGGCGACCTGATCACCACCGCCGGCCTGATGGCCTGGTCCGAGCTGGGCCTGCGCTTGGTGGACCGCTTGATGGGCCCGAGCATCGCCGCCGATACCGCACGTTTCCTGGTGATCGAACACAGTGACAGCGCCAGCCAGTGCGGCAGCAACTTTGCGCCGATCCTCGGGCACGGTGATGCCGCGATCCTCAAGGTCCAGCATTGGTTGCAGGCCAGTGGCGCGGTTGACGTTTCCATCACGGTGATGGCCCAAGAGGCGGGCCTGGAAGAACGCACCTTCCTGCGGCGCTTTCGCAATGCTACGGGTTTGAAACCGACCGAGTACTGCCAACACCTGCGGGTGGGTAAGGCCCGGCAAATGCTCGAGTTCACCAACGGCACCATCGACCATATCGCCTGGACCGTGGGCTACCAGGACCCCAGCGCTTTTCGCGCCATCTTCAAGAAAATCACCGGTCTGGCCCCCAGCGATTACCGCAGCCGGTTTGGCGTATGAATCGTGCAGAACACCGCCGACCGACGGTAGTGTCGTGCAGAATAAAACAGGCCAACTGCCATCGGTTTTTTCACAACTGTCTGATTTAACAGCCATCGTTGCCCGCAACGTCTTGGCTTGATCCCTGCAACCCTCCCTCTACACACATGGCTGGATCGCCAAGGGGGACGCATGACCCCGACCCAACGCAAAAAAACCGTCGTCGCTCACTCCACGCGAGAGGGCGCGCCGTTGCACGAGATCGAAACCAATCGCGCCCTGGCGCGCTGGCTGGCGCAGATCCTGGGACTCAAGTTCGGTGGCAGCTACGACATCGACCTGCACGCAGGCCGAGCGTTATACCTGCTGCCCACGCAAACCTTGGTGGGCGCCACCCAAGCCCGCGCACTGCACATCAAAGGCCCGGAAGACCTGTGGGGCGGATACGTCGATCACGATTTCATCGCCACCAAAGCCATTAGCCATGAGCTGCTCAGCCCCGATGCGACGGCTCCTGAGGGCTGGTCGCCGTTGTTCTGCCAGCGTGTTCGAAAGGTCGTGCTGGATGGCTTAAGCGTGTTCGCGCTGGAAGATGCGCGGCCCGCCGCGATGCGTTTGCTCGACAACGGTCCCATCCGCTTGAAACCCGTGCATGCCTGCGCCGGGCGCGGTCAGGAAGTTATCCACAGCCTCGACGCATTCGACACGCTGCTGGCGCGTCCCAACGCCGCAAACGTGTTCAACGAAGGCGTGGTGTTGGAACAAGACCTGCACGACGTCATCACCCACAGCGTCGGCCAGAGTTTTATCAGCGATCACGTGATCAGCTACTGCGGCGAGCAATACCTCACTCAGGACGGGCGGGGCGAAGAGGTTTACGGCGGCTCCAACCTGCTGGTGGTGCCGGGCTACTACGAGGATCTGCTCAAGCTCGACCTACCCGACGACGTGTGCCTGGCTATCCAACAAGCCCAGGTGTTCGACACGGCCGCCGACGAAGCTTACCCAGGTTTCTATGCTTCAAGGCGCAACTACGACATCGCCCAGGGCCTGGACAGCCACGGCCAGCGCCGCAGCGGTGTGCTCGAACAGTCGTGGCGCATGGGCGGCGCCAGCAGCGCGGAAGTCGCGGCGCTGCAGAGCTTTATCAACAACCCCGACTTGCGCGCCATTCATGTGTCCTCGGTGGAAACCTACGTGGACCAGGCGCTGCCGGCGGATGCCATCGAGGTGTACCGCGGGCCGGCGGAAAACAGCGACTTTCTTCTCAAGTACGTGACGGTTAAATCTTATGACGGCTAGAAGCGAAAGCATTGCGATCGATATTGACGACGAACAGATGAGCGGCACCTTTCTCAGTCCCAAGTCCAAAGTCCCCGGCGTGTTGTTCGTGCACGGCTGGGGCGGTAGCCAGGAGCGTGACCTTGAGCGCGCCAAAGGCATCGCCGGTTTGGGCTGCGTGTGCCTCACCTTCGACCTGCGCGGGCATGCTGGCACCGGTATTCCCTTGTCCCGCGTCACCCGCGAAGACAACCTGCGTGACCTGCTGGCGGCGTACGACCGGCTGCTGTCCCACCCGGCCATCGACACCTCGGCGGTGGCGGTGGTGGGCACCAGTTATGGCGGATACCTAGCGGCGATCCTCACCTCATTGCGCCCCGTGCGCTGGCTGGCGCTGAGAGTGCCGGCGCTGTACCGCGACCAGGAATGGCTCAAGCCCAAGCGCGAGCTGGATAAGGTCGACTTGATGGAGTATCGCGGCACGTTGGTGCATGCCGAAACCAACCGGGCGTTGCATGCCTGCGCGAAGTTCACGGGGGATGTATTGATCGTCGAGTCGGAAACCGATGATCACGTGCCGCACGCCACCATCATGAGTTATCGGGCGGCGTGCCAGCAGACGCATTCGCTGACGCACCGCATTATCGATGGGGCGGATCACTCGTTGAGCGACCCGGTGTCGCAGCAGGCGTACACCTCGATCCTGGTGGACTGGATTACCGAGATGGTGGTGGGGGAGCGGTTGAGCATTATTCAATCCCAATAATTAGGGTGTTCTTTAGATGGTCATCGGGGGCAAGCCCCCTCCCACACTGGATTGGGTTCACAGATTTTGATTTGTGAATACATTCAAATGTGGGAGGGGGCTTGCCCCCGATAGCGCCAGACCAGCCAACCCCGCCTCAAGCCGGAGCCTTCTTGACCCGCAACGCCTTGGCCTTGGCCTCCACCCCCAAATACATCACCAACGCAATCAACAGCGGCACAATAAAATAGATCGCCCGATACGCAATCAACCCCGCCAGCAAACTCCCCCGTGACGCTTCATGTTGCAGCAGTCCAATAAACACCGCCTCCAACACCCCGAGCCCCGCCGGAATGTGGGTGACCACCCCCGCAATCGCGCTGATCAGCAACACCCCCAGCACCAGCGGATAATCCAGCTTGGCCGGCAGCAGGGTAAAAATCACCGCCGCCATCAGCGACCAGTTCAACGCCCCCAGCGCCAACTGCAAACACGCCATACGCAACGACGGCAGGTTGATCTCGATGCCGCGAATCGACCACGCGCGCTTTTTCGAGAACTGGCAGGCCGCCAGATAACCCAGACTGACCAACACCAACAACGCGCCGATGCCCTGCAAAGCGCTGCTGCTGACTTTCCAACCCGGAGGCATCGTCACCAGGCCGCTGCTGAAAATCACCCCCGCCAACGCCATATAGCCAAACCAATTAGTCGCCAGGCTTAGCCCGAGGATCTTGGCGATATTGCCGGTGCTCACCCCCAGCCGCGAATACAAGCGATAGCGCATGGCGATGCCGCCAACCCACGCGCTGAGGTTGAGGTTGAACGCATAGCTGATGATCCCCACCGGCAGGATCTGCTTCCAGCCCAGGTCCTGGCGAATATAGGTACGGCCGATCAGATCAAAGCTGGCGTACACCAGGAAACTGCACAAGGTCAGCCCGCTCGCAATCAACAGCGTGCGCAGTTTGAAGTCGCCCAGGGTCTGCACCACTTCGCTCCAGTCGATGCGCCGGGCGAGCAGGGTGAACAACACGATCAATAGCAGGAAGAAGGCGATGGTCAGCGGCTTTTTCCAGTGCTTGAAGCGGCTTTCAGAGGTCATGGACTGGGCCCTCAAATGGCTTCAAGCGGGGCTTGTGGGCGGGCAACCAACCGGTCATGGCAGGGAAGTGGCGCATCACATGAAACACCAGGAAACCGACGGTCAGTCGCCACAGCCATAAGCGTGGCTTGCGGTTTTCCGGCATGGTTTGGCAATGGGTGTGAGCGAGTATTTCCAGGCGCTCGTAAAGCTGTTGATTGAACTCACGGTCACGAATCAACACATTGGCTTCCAGGTTCAGCGACAGGCTCAACGGGTCCAGGTTGCTCGAACCCACGGTGCTCCACTCGTCATCTACCAGCGCGACTTTGCCGTGCAGCGGGCGCTGGCAATACTCGTGGATCACCACGCCGTCTTTGAGCAAATAGTCATACAGCATGCGGGCCGCCAGCTTGGCCAGCAGTACATCCGGCTGGCCTTGCATGATCAGTTGCACGTGCACGCCACGGCGCGCGGCATTGCGGATCTCCCGCAGCAGTCGGTAGCCGGGGAAGAAGTAGGCGTTGGCGATCACCACACGTTGCTGCGCTTTGCTCAGGGCGTGGATATACGCCTCTTCGATATCATCGCGATGGTGCACGTTGTCGCGGTAGATCAAGCGCACCTGGCCCTCACCCTGATCGGCCCACAGCGCTGGCCGCTGCTGCCGCCGGCGCCAACCGCGACGAGTGCGCACCTGGCGACCGCTTTGCGCGAGGGCGAAGTGATGCACATCGGCCACCGCCGGGCCGGTCACCTGCACCGCATAATCCTGTTTGGCTTCCGGGCCGAAGTCGCCCAAGTGGTCGGCGGAGAAATTGATCCCGCCGATAAACGCCACGGCCGCGTCCACCACCACAATCTTGCGGTGCAAGCGGCGGAACCAGTTGGTGCGAAACCCCAGGGTCTTGGACGCCGGGTCGAACATCTGCACGGTCACGCCTGCCTCTGCCAATGCGCCGAGAAACCCGGGGCTCAGCTCGCCACAGCCGAAGCCATCCAGGCTCACCACCACCTTCACACCCCGCTGCGCGGCTTCGATCAGGATGCCTTGCAGCTCATGCCCGACCTTGTCTTCGAACAAGATAAACGTCTCCAGCAGGATCTCCCGCTGCGCCGCCCTGAGCGCTTCGAACACCCTGGGAAAGTACGCCTCGCCGTTCTCCAGCAACTCGACCTGGTTGCCGCGCTGCCAGCCGTAGTCCAGGTCGCGGACCTTGGCGTCGTCCGGCGGCTGGTCGGTGGCGATATGTTCTACGGCCATGTTCATAGCTCGATCTCCACCGACAGCGGCACGTGGTCCGACAGGTGAGACCAGGGCCGGGTGGTCAGTACGCGGGGGTTGTGCACTTTCACATTGCGCACGTAGATGCGGTCCAGCGGCAGCAACGGCAAGCGCGCCGGGAAGGTACGCGGCGGCTTGCCGTAGGTTTCGATAAACACTTCCCGCAGGCCGCTCTGGCTGAGGTCGGCCTGCTTGCGCCAATCGTTGAAATCACCCGCGACCACCAACGGTGCATCGGCTGGAATCTCGCTGATGCGTTGTTCAAGCAAGCGCAATTGTTGCTGGCGATGCACCTCGCGCAGGCCCAGGTGAATGCAGATTGCATGCACTTCCTGGCCGGTGCCCGGCAAGCGCAGCACGCAATGCAGCAGGCCACGGTTTTCATGGCCGCTCTGGGAGATGTCGAGGTTGTCGTAACGCACGATCTGGAATTTCGACAGCAACGCATTGCCGTGGTCGCCGTGGGGGTACACCGCGTTACGCCCGTAGGCGAACTGCGGCCAGATGCTGTCGGCGAGGAACTCGTACTGCGGCATGTTCGGCCACTCGCTGTAACGCTGCGGGTGGCGCTCGTGGGTGCCGTGGATCTCCTGCAAAAACACCATGTCGGCGCCCACACTGCGCACCGCTTCACGCAGCTCGGGCAGGATGAAGCGCCGATTCAGGGCGGTGAAGCCCTTGTGGATATTGACCGTCAGCACCGTGAAGCGAGTGATGGCGACGCTGGGGGTGATGGGCACCCAGTCGGGAATCGCAGCCATGGTTGCTCCTGAAAAAGAGTGGGGCGAGGCCCCGTTTATGGCTGACTGTGCTGTTTGACAGAAAGTTTCCAGCGTCCTACAGACGGCACAAAGATGCCGAAACAGGGGAACGTTCGAGTTTCAAACCCGTCAGTTCCTTACAGACCCTTCTGAAGGAGCTCGGTGTTTTGCTGAATTTTAAAACTGCATTGCTGCTTGGCCTGCTGCTGGTGTGCGGCAATGGTGCCCTGCAAGCCGCGACGGCACCTGAGCCCGCGGCAAAACCCGAGCTGCTGGTAGAAGGCGGCTTGCTCGGCGCCATCAGTTCCAGCATTGACGACGTGCAGGAAAAACTCGATCTCAACCAAAATCTGATCGATGCCTGGCGTCTGCGGGCCGACCGTGCGGCGGATGAAGTCGGGCGGCTGGTGGACCAGACTTCCGAGCGTTCGCCGTGGAGCGTGGCCGGGGACTTTCTGTTGTTGTCCGGGGTGTGGATCGGCGCGTTTACCGTGCTCACCGTGCTGGGACGTTTTTTCGTGCAGCGCTTGAGCCGTCGCACATTCGTCGAGCAGCGCGAGCGCCTGCAAGGGGTACTCGGCTATGTGGTGCCGTATACGATTCCCGCGCTGATCTGCCTGCCGTTGACCCTGTATGTCAGTCACTTCCTGCCCACCTCCATTGGGCGCGCGCTGGCGCTGTGTTTCGCCTATGCCACCAGCAGTGGTATTTTTTCCACGTCGATGCTGTTGTGCGTCATCGTCATGTTTAACGTGGGCCACAAGCGAACGGCCGTGCGGATTATCCGCGATTACTGTCCCAAGCCGCTGTTCCTGATCGGCTTCCTTGCCGCCCTCAGCGATGCCCTGACCAGCCCGCAAATCGCCCGGCAGTTGGGCGGCAATATCACCAGCAGTGTCGCGGTGTTCACCGGGTTGTTCGCGGCGGTGATCTTCGGCGTGCTGGTGGTGCGCCTGCGCCGGCCAGTGGCGCACCTGATTCGCAACCGTCCACTGGCTCCGCGCCTGGCGCACCCTGCGCTGCAACAGTCACTGCGGGTGTTTTCCGGGTTGTGGTACTGGCCAATCCTGTTGATGGTGCTGGTCTCGGCGATCAACCTGATCGGCGCCGGCGATGACAATCAGAAGGCCCTGCGCTGTGCGTTGTTCACCACGATTCTGCTGATCGGCACGGTATTTCTCAGCACCGTGCTGCAACACCTGTTCAAGTCTCGCAGCCAGGTCGCCATCCAGCGCAGCAGTGCCTACAAGGAGCGCTTTCTCAGCCTGTTGCACGCGGTGTTGCGCATTGCGATGGCGATTGGGTTTATTGAGATCCTCGGGCGAATCTGGGGGGTGTCGCTGTTTGAATTTGCCCAGCGCAACTCGGTGGGCCGGGCGATCAGCGATTCCCTCAGCAGCATCGGTTTGATCCTGCTGATGACCTGGCTGTTCTGGGTCGTGCTCGACACGGCGATCCAGGAAGCGCTGAAACCACCGGTGAATAAACGCTCCAACCGCCAGCCCAGCACGCGGGTGAAAACCATCCTGCCGCTGGTGCGTAACGCGGTGAAGATCATCCTGGTGGTGATCTGCGCGATCACCACCATGGCCAACCTGGGCATCAACGTCGCGCCGTTGCTGGCCGGTGCCGGTGTGGTCGGCCTAGCCATCGGTTTCGGCTCGCAGCAGCTGGTGCAGGATGTGATCACCGGCCTGTTCATCATCATCGAAGACACCTTGTCCATCGGCGACTGGGTGGTGCTCGACTCCGGTCACGCCGGCACGGTCGAAGGCCTGACCATCCGCACCTTGCGCCTGCGGGACGGCAAAGGGTTTGTGCACTCGGTGCCGTTCGGGCAGATCAAGGCGGTCACCAACCAGTCGCGGCAGTTTGCCTATGCGTTCTTCTCAGTGCAGTTCACCTACGACACCGATGTGGACAAGGCCGTGGAGTTGATTCGCGAGGCGGGGCAGTCGATTCGCGACGACGTGTTCCTCAAGTACAACCTGCAAGGGCCGCTGGAGGTGTTTGGTGTCGACAAGATGGACCTCAACGGCGTGGTGCTCACGGCGCAGTTCCGTACCGTGTCCGGTGGGCAGTACGCGGTGAGCCGGGCATTTAACCAGCGCTTGAAAAAGCTTGTGGATAACTGTGACGAGGTGCAGTTCGCGCAGACTTACCCACAGCAGGTTTTATTGCCCAGGCGTGGGGCGCAGGTGGATGAAGAAGGGGTGAACAGTCCTGTGCTTAAGCAGTGACTGTACTGGCCTCATCGGGGGCAAGCCCCCTCCCACATCTGATAGGCGCCGTGGTCAAAATGTGGGAGGGGGCTTGCCCCCGATGGGGCCCTCAATGCCTGATCAACTTCTCCAGCACCGCCTGCTGATCAATCTTCCGCCCAATCCAACACGTTTCAATCGCGTAGTTTGTCCGTGACGGTTGCGCTACAAACCCGCAAAATGCAACGATTCTGACAAATACCTAAACAGCCATCGTTCCACACTGACCGGGCCTGCTCAATCTATGCGAATGCGCCTTATGTTACTGGGCGGCGGGAATGCCCTCGGGCAGGCGCTGATTCGCCTCGGTGCAGAGGAAGACATCGGCTTCCTCGCCCCCAAACCGCCCCAAGACGGCTGGGATGCCGCGAGCCTTACCCAATTGCTCGACGACACCCGTCCCGATGCGTTGATCAACCTCGCCTACTACTTCGACTGGTTCCAGGCCGAAGCCGTCAGCGAAACCCGCCTGGCTGCCCAGGAGTTCGCCATCGAACGCCTGGCCGAACTGTGCCAGCACCACACCATCACCTTGCTGCAACCGTCCAGCTACCGTGTGTTCGATGGCTCCCGCGCCACCGCCTACAGCGAAAAAGACGAGCCGGTGCCCCTGGGCCTGCGCGGCCAGGCGTTGTGGCGTATTGAGCAGAGCGTGCGCGCGGCCTGCCCGCAGCATGTGCTGCTGCGCTTTGGCTGGCTGTTGGATGACAGTGTCGAAGGGGCCCTCGGGCGCTTCCTGGCCCGGGCTGAAAAACCGGATGAATTGCTGATGGCGGACGACCGTCGCGGCAACCCGACACCGGTGGACGATGCGGCACGGGTGATCATCTCGGTGCTGAAACAGCTCGATTGCGCGGCGCCGCTGTGGGGCACTTACCACTACGCCGGGCAAGAGGCGACCACACCGTTGGCGCTGGGCCAGGCGATCCTCACCGAAGCACGCAACTACCATCCACTGGCTATCGAGTCCCCCACTGCCCAGGCCCACGCAGCCCGGCCGGATGCCAGCGATGAACCGCAACATGCGGTGCTGGCGTGCAAGAAGATCCTGCACACCTTCGGCATCAAGCCACGGGCATGGCGGGCGGGGTTACCGGCGTTGCTGGACAGGTTCTACCGGCATACCTGAAGAAACAGAGATCCAAATGTGGGAGAGCTTTATGTGGGAGGGGGCTTGCCCCCGATAGCAGTGGGTCAGTCACTGATTTATGACTGATACACCGCTATCGGGGGCAAGCCCCCTCCCACACAAGCCCCTCCCACAGGGTTATGCCGTTTTGCTTAGAACTTGTAGCCAATCCCCACCATGTAAACCATCGGGTCCACGTCCACATTGACCTTGGCGCGAGTGCCCTGGCCCAGTGCGTTGTTGTCCACAGTGGCCTTGGTGCTGATGTCGATGTAGCGCGCCTGGGCGTTGATCATCCACTTGTCGTTGATCATGTAGTCCGCGCCGATCTGCGCGGCCCAGCCCCAGGAGTTCTCTGCCTTGAAGTTGCTGAACCCTTCGCCCTGGGCACGGCTGCCGACGTGTTCGTCGTAGATCCAGGTGTAGTTGATACCGGCGCCCACGTACGGTTGGAACGCGGACTTGTTGTCCAGCGGGTAGTACACGACGCTCAGGGTCGGCGGCAGGTGTTTCAGGGTGCCGAGCTTACCGTTGGCAGCGCCGAGGGCAGTGCCCTTGATCTTCACGTCATGCTCGAACGGTGTGGCCGCCAGCAACTCGATACCGACGTGGTTGGTCAGCATGTAGGCGAAGTTCAAGCCCAGTTGGGTGTCGCTGCTCATGGTCGCCTTGCCGCCCAGGTTGGTGCCCGCCAGCGGGCCCTGGTCAACCTTTACGTGACCGCTGTCGGCCTTCGGGTTAACGGTGATCGCGCCCGCGCGAACCAGGATGTCGCCCGCTTCGTGGGCGTGTGCGACAGGGGCGACGAGGGCCAGCGCGAAGAGGGACGCGCCGAGCAGAGACTTGTTCATGGGAGCTCCAGAGGACGTTTAAAAGTTGTAGGTCCAATGGTAAAGATCGTTCCGTTCGGTCTTTTGACTCAGCTCAATGAAAGGGTGATCAGCGTTATTCCGGCAGTTCGTACATATAAATCTTGTCGGCATCCATCTGGTAACTGGCGTCGGCCAGTTCGCTGCTGGACGGCTTGACCTGCATCGCGCCTTCGATCCAGTACGGCTGGTACAGCTCATCGAGTTTCACCCCGACTTCGCTTTTGACATGCACGATTTGGTTCGACGGCGGCGGTGGCACATGGATGCACGCGCCGAAGTACGGCACCAGCAGAAACTCTGTGGTGCGACCGGCTTCGCTCACTTCCAGCGGCACGATGTACCCCGGCAGGCGGATATGCTGGCCATCGAGGGCCTTGACCGCCGGCGCGTGGGGCATCTCCTGCTTGGCTGCTGGCGCCGACTCCAGTGCGTCGGCCATGCCGGACAGGTTGTGCAGCGGCGTCATATTGGGCACGACCGGCATCGCATCCGGTGGAATCAGGTCCGACCATGTCAGCTCTTTGGGCTCGGCGGCCCAGACGGGCAGGGCCACCAGCAACAACAGTGCAGCGAGTGCGCGACGCATCAAAGCCTTCCTCATAAACGTATGGACAGGCCGTCGGCCAGGGATTGTCGATAGGCGCGCCACGCGGGCACGCTGCCCATCAACAGCGCGGCGGCGAGGATACCGGCGAGCAGCGTCCATTCATATTCGCTGGGCCACGACATTGGCAAGTCCAGGCCATAGTTGGCCTGCAAATACCCACGGGACGCGGCGATGCACACGTAGAGCAAGCCCACGCCCGCCACCACGCCAGACAGCGCCAGGGCGAAGGCTTCGAAGATCAGCAGCGTCGCGATATGCCACGGGCGCGCGCCCACCGAACGCAAAATCGCCATCTCACGGCGGCGCTCGTTGAGGCTGGTGAGGATCGCCGTGAGCATGCCGATCAAACCGGTCAGCACCACGAACAGTGAGATCACGAACAGCGCTTTTTCGGCGGTGCCCATCATGCTCCACAGTTCTTGCAGGGCCACGCCGGGCAGGATCGCCAGCATCGGCTCGCCGCGGAATTCGTTGATCTCCCGTTGCAGGGCGAAGGTGGAAATCTTGTTGTTCAGGCCGAGCATAAACGCGGTGATGGCCTGCGGGGTGAGGTCCATATTGCGCGCTTGATCGGCGCTGATACGGCCTTTGCCCTGGGCGGGCACACCGTTGTGCCAGTCGATATGGATCGCTTCCATGCCGCCAAGGCTGATGTGCAGCGTGCGGTCCACCGGCGTACCGGTGCGCTTGAGGATGCCGACCACGGTGAACGGCTTGTCATCGTGCTTGACCAGGCTGACCACCGCCACGCCATGGGCCAGCACCAATTTGTCGCCGAGCTTGTAGTGCAGTGCGTCGGCGACTTCGGCGCCAAGCACCACTTCGAACGGGTCGGTGGCGAAGGCGCGGCCGCTGGCCAGTTCGAGGTTTTGCTTGCGGCCGTATTGGTAGTGCTCGAAGTAGGATTCGTTGGTGCCCATCACGCGGTAGCCGCGATGGGAGTCGCCGAGGGAAATCGGGATCGCCCATTTCACCTGAGGGTTGGCGGCAAAGTGCTCGTAGCTGTCCCAGCGGATATTGTTGGTGGCGTTGCCGATGCGGAACACCGAGTACAGCAGCAGGTTCACCGAGCCCGAGCGGGCGCCGACGATCAGGTCGGTGCCGCTGATGGTGCTGGCAAAACTGTTGCGCGCTTCGACGCGCACCCGTTCAACCGCCAACAACAGGCAGACCGAGAGGGCGATGGCGAACGCGGTAAGGATCGCCGTAAAGCGGCGGTTAGCCAGGCTGGCCATGGCTAGACGGAACAGATACATCTCAAACCTCTGCGGGCGTGGCGGCGCGATTGAGTTCGGCCAGCGACAGGTTGCGATCGAACAACGGTGCCAGGCTCTGGTCATGGCTGACGAACAACAGGCTGGCGCCCGCTTCGCGGCATTCGGCGAACAGCAACTGAATAAAGGCTTCGCGCGCGTCGTAGTCCAGGGCCGAGGTGGGTTCGTCGGCGATCACCAGTTCCGGTTGGCCGATCAGTGCGCGGGCGGCGGCCACCCGTTGTTGCTGGCCGATCGATAGCGAATCGGCGCGGCGCTCCAGCAGGGTCTTGTCTTTCAATCCCAGGTGCGCGAGCAAGGTCGCGGCGGCCTGATCGACACTGCCGTGGCGCTGTTTGGCCCGTTGCGCACGCAGCTTGGAAAAGTGGCAGGGCAATTCGACGTTTTCGCGCACCGACAAAAACGGCAGCAGGTTGAACTGCTGAAAGATATAGCCGGTGTGGTCCACGCGAAACCGGTCACGGGCACCGGCCGAGAGTTCGGTCAGTTCCTGGCCGAGCAGGCGGATGCTGCCCTGGCTGGGCTTCTGCACGCCGCCCAGCAACCCCAGCAACGTGGTTTTGCCACTGCCGCTCGGGCCCTTGAGGAACAGGGTTTCCCCCGCGTCCAGGCGGAACGCGGGGATGTCCAGCAACTGCGGGTGACCGGGCCAGTTGAAGGCCAGGTCAGACAGTTCGATCAGTGCTTGGGTCATGGGAACTCAGAATTTCAGGGTGGCGGCGGTGGCCGTCGCGTCAACGCCTTGCTGGCCGCTCGGGCCGATCAGTTGTACCTGAATTTTCTGGGTGGCGGGGAAGGTCTTGAACACTTGGGTCAGGTCGAGGTTGCTCAACGCAGCGGGTGTGGCGCAGGTGAACTGGTAGTGGGCGTGGATTTCGCTGTGGTCGTGGTGATGTTCGCCTTTGGCGTCGTGATCGTGGTCATCATCGTCGTCGTGATCGGCTTCGGGCTTGTCACCGAACAGCGGGCTCTTGAGTTCCTGACTGCTGACCACGCAACCGGCGGCCTTGGGCAGGTTGAACAGCGCGGTCGGGTTTTCCAACAGCTTGCGCGCGGCAGCGACTTTGGCTTTATCCGCGTCGGTAGTGGCTGTGTGCTCGAAACCCACCAGGTTCATCGCCGGGCTGTCCAGCTCAAGCTCCAGGGTCTGGCCGTCGAGGACTGCATTTAGGCGGCCGACGCCATGTTCGTGGGCGCCGAGGCTGCCGTGTTCATGGTCGTGATCGTCATGGGCATGGGCAACCGCCAGTGGCAGCAGGGCAAACGGCAAAGCAAGCAACAGACGGCGCATGGGACGGCTCCAGAAAATGAAAGTTTTGTTATGTGATCTTATAACAATAGTGCGCGGAGTTTGACCGCCCGCTTGGCGTTGCGCAAGCCGCATGGGAGCATGCCCGTCAGAAAAACTGCTGGAGGAAGGACGATGTTGCGAATTCGTGGAACCGTCGGTGACCTGCCGGTGGACTTGACCCTGGAGCTGGACGACGGTGATTGGGCACGGCTGGGCGCGCAATTGCAGGCGACCCCGGCGGCTGTCGCACCCGCTGCGGCGCCGGTCAAGCCGGATGAAAACCTGTGGCAGAGCGCCCAGGACCTGTTGCGCCAAGCCGGTCAGCTCAGCGGTCTGGAGTTACTCGATCAGTTGGAAGGCCTGGCCGGCGATGCGTCGGCGGGCAAGCGCCTGTTGGTGCGCCTGCGCCACAGCGCCAAGGTGAAAGTGGCCAGCGGCGGGGATACGCCGATCTACACCTGGGTTGGCACCGTGTAGGAGCGGGCTTGCTGTGGCGAGGGAGCTTGCTCCCGCTGGACTGCGCAGCAGTCCCAATGATTTGGGGGCGCTTCGCACCCCAGCGCAAGCAAGCTTGCTCGCCACAGTGAAAAGCGTCAGTACAGCGCAGCAAACAACTTGCGGCGGTACACAGTGACCAGCGGGTGGTCATTGCCCAGCAGTTCGAACACTTGCAGCAACGTCTTGTGGGGCAAGCCTTCACTGTAGCTGCGGTTGCGGATAAACAATTTGAGCAAGCCTTCCAGCGCCGCGTCGTACTGCTGGCGCGCCAGTTGCTGGATGCTCAGTTGGTAGGCGGCTTCATCATCCTGCGGATTTTGCGCCAGGCGGCTTTTCAGGTCGGCGACGTCCGGCAGGTCGGCAGCCTGGCGCAAAAAGGTGATCTGCGCCTTGGCGCCGGCGAGGGCGGCCTTGTGGTCGTCGCTTTTCACGGCGTCCAGCACCGCCTGGGCTTCGCCCAATTCACCGCGTTCAGCCAGGCAGCGGGCATACAGGATCAGCGCCGCAGCGTTGGTGTTGTCCTCGCCCAGCAAGGCCACCAGCACCGCTTCGGCATCGCTGATGCGGCCGTCGGCAAACAATGCCTGAGCCTGCTCCAGCGGATCGGCCGCCGCCGGCGGTGGCATCTGTACATGCGGCTCCAGCATCGCCCGCACCGCCGACTCCGGCTGCGCCCCGGCAAACCCGTCCACCGGCTGGCCGTCCTTGAACAGCACCACCGTCGGCAGGCTGCGAATGCCAAAGCGCGCGACAATATCCTGCTCCGCTTCGCAATCGACCTTGGCCAACAGCAACTCGCCCTGATAACTCTCGGCAATCTGCGCCAGTAACGGCATCAACGCCTTGCACGGCGCACACCACTCGGCCCAGAAATCCACCAGCACGGGCTTGTGGAAGGAGTTCTCGATCACGGCCTGGTCGAACGTGGCGGTGGTGGCATCGAAGATGTACGGCGTGGGCTCACTCATGGGGCGTCTCGAAGAAAGCGGGAATGGGGGGAACTATAAGGGCTGGCGCTGACGACCGAAAGCAGCATGGAAATTGTAGTGAGCGGGCTTGCCCCGCGCTGGGAGGCGAAGCCGCCCCAAATCCATACAGCTCGGTCTAACTGCAACACCGCGGTGCCTGCGTTTAGGGCGGCTTCGCCACCCAGCGCGGGGCAAGCCCGCTCACTACAAAGCGGGGAATGATCTTCGCGAATGGTACAGACTCACCTTGCGAAACTCCCAAGGCTCCGCAAGATCCGGCAACGTCAACGCATCCAGGATCTCCAGCCGCTGATAATCCGCATGCTGAAAATCCCGCACCCGCGAATCGGCCACCAACGCTTCATGGCCACGGGTGAGGAATTGGTCCAATAACGGCAAGTTGGCGCGGTCGTAGAGCACGTCGGCCACGAGGATCAGGTCGAAACGGTCGGCTTCGGCAAAGAAATCTGCCGAATAACCCAGCTGCACGCCGTTAAGCGCGGCATTCGCCCGGCACGATGCCAGCGCCAGTGGGTCGAGATCACACGCCACCACTTCCAGTGCCCCGGCCTTGACGGCGGCAATCCCGGCCACGCCGGAGCCGGCGCCGAAATCCAGTACGCGTTTGCCCGCGACCCATTCAGGGTTCGCCGCCAGATAGCGCGCCAACGCCAGGCCGCTGGCCCAGCAAAAGCTCCAGTAGGGCGGTTCATGCAGGATGCGCCGGGTTTCTTCGGGGCTGAATTCGCGGTCCATGTTGTCCGCATCCAGTAGCCACAACGACAACTCGGTGCCCGGCAATTGGCAGGGCAGCAGTTGGGCATCACCAATCAGCTCACTCAACGCCGCTTGCAGGGCCAGCGGTGGCGTCATGGCGCCTTGACGAATTGCAGGGGGCCGGTGGATTGGGTGATTGCCTGGGTGATCGTCACGGCCGGCAGGTGCAGGATCAACTGGCCGGACTGGCTGGCGCGGCCACGCAACTCAACCCGCGCACCGGCCGGGAAGGCCTCGGGGTTGAAGCGCAGGCGGAAGGCCAACGGCTTGCCGTTACCGGTCAGTACGCTGCTGGCAAGCAGCTGTTGCGGGCGTGAACGGTCGTCGATCACCAGCAGCGCCAGCTCGACTTCGGCCGCCGCAGGCACGCCGTTGAGGGTGCCGCTGATTTCACGTTGATACGCCGGCAAGGGGCCGAGGTCTTCGATCCCAGGGACTTTTTTCTCCTGGGCGGGTGTCGGTTGAGGCGCGGCAGGCTTGGGGGCTTCGCTGCTGCAGGCGACCAGAGCACTGAACAGGGCAAGCAAAACAAGTGGTCGTAACTGCATGTACGGCTCCAGAAAGGGCACAATCCGTGACTTTAAAACAAAGAAACATAATAGCTCGCCTATATACCGTAAAGGCTATGGCTTGTCTTGCCACGGGGATGCGCTACCATGGCCCTCCCTTTTTTTGTTGCCTGCCACCATGCACTGTCCCTTCTGCGGTGCCAACGACACCAAGGTCATTGACTCGCGTCTGGTCGCCGAGGGCGATCAAGTGCGTCGCCGGCGCGAATGCCTGGCCTGCGGTGAACGTTTCACCACCTTCGAAACCGCCGAACTGGTGTTGCCACGGCTGATCAAGTCCGACGGCAGCCGCCAACCCTTCGACGAAGAAAAACTGCGCGCCGGTATGCAGCGTGCCCTGGAAAAACGCCCGGTCAGCGTCGAGCGCCTGGAAGCGGCGCTGGTGCATATCAAGCACAAGCTGCGGGCGACCGGTGAACGCGAGGTCAAGAGCCTGGTGGTTGGCGAACTGGTGATGGGCGAGCTGCAAAAGCTCGACGAAGTTGCCTACATCCGTTTCGCCTCGGTGTATCGACGCTTCCAGGACCTCAATGAGTTCCGCGAAGAAATCGACCGCCTGGCCCGAGAGCCTGCCAAGCCATGACCCAACTGTCTGCCGAACAAACGGTCCTCGACGCCCATTACATGGCCCGCGCCCTGGAACTGGCGCGCAAAGGCCTGTACACCACCCACCCCAACCCACGGGTTGGCTGCGTGATCGTGCGGGATGGGCAGATTGTCGGCGAAGGCTGGCATGAGCGTACCGGCGAACCCCACGCCGAGCCGAATGCCCTGCGCGCTGCTGGCGACAAGGCCCGTGGCGCCACGGTGTACGTAACCCTCGAACCGTGCAGCCACCATGGGCGCACGCCGCCCTGCGCCGATGCGCTGGTGAGTGCCGGTGTGGCCCGCGTGGTGGCCGGCATGCAGGACCCGAACCCGGAAGTGGCGGGGCGCGGCATGCAGCGGTTGGCCCAGGCTGGCATCGAAATCCGCAGCGGCGTGCTGGAAAGCGAGGCGCGTGCGTTGAACCCGGGTTTCCTCAAGCGCATGGAACACGGCCTGCCGTTTGTGCGGGTCAAAATGGCGATGAGCCTGGACGGCCGCACCGCCATGGCCAGTGGCGAAAGCCAATGGATCACCGGTCCGGACGCCCGTGCCGCCGTGCAGCGCCTGCGCGCCGAGGCCAGCGTGGTGCTGACCGGCGCCGACACGGTGTTGGCCGATGGCGCCCGCCTGACCGTACGTGCCGCCGAGCTGGGCCTGGATGAGGCCACCACCGCGCTGGCGATGTCGCGTCCGCCGCTGCGGGTGTTGATCGACGGCCGCCTGCGGGTGCCGCTCAATGCGCCGTTCTTCAAAGCCGGCCCTGCGTTGGTCATCACCTGCGTCACCCCGGAAAACCAGTTCCCCCGTGGCCCTGAGTGCCTGGTGGTGCCGGGCGTCGACGGCCAGGTCGATTTGCGATCGGCGCTGGTGGCGCTGGCCGCCCGTGGCGTCAACGAAGTGTTGGTCGAGGCCGGCCCCAGTTTGGCCGGTGCGTTTGCCCAGCAGGGCTTGGTGGACGAGTACGTGATTTTCATCGCCGGCAAGTTCCTCGGCTCTGCCGCGCGGCCTTTGCTGGACTGGCCGCTTGAGAAACTCGCCGACGCCCCCCAACTCAAGATCACGCAAATGCGCGCTGTGGGCGACGACTGGCGAGTCACTGCCATCCCTGTGCCAGCAGCGAGCGTATAATTCTGACCGGGCGCTCAACAGCCCCGTACCGATTTCCAGGAGTAGGCCATGTTCACCGGCATCATCGAATCCATCGGCAGCATCCGTGCAATGACCCCAAAAGGCGGCGATGTTCGCCTGTCGGTTGAAACCGGCAAGCTCGACCTCGGCGACGTCAAGCTGGGCGACAGCATCGCCATCAACGGCGTGTGCCTGACGGTCATCGAATTGCCAGGCAATGGCTTCGCCGCCGACGTCAGCCGGGAAACCCTGGACTGCACGGCGATGAACGACCTCAAGGCCGGCAGCCCGGTCAACCTGGAAAAAGCCCTGACCCCGACCACCCGCCTGGGCGGTCACCTGGTCAGCGGCCACGTCGACGGCGTCGGCGAAGTGGTGTCCCGCAGCGAAAACGCACGTGCCGTGGAATTCCGTATCCGCGCCCCCAAAGAGCTGGCCAAGTACATCGCCCACAAAGGCTCGATCACCGTCGACGGCACCAGCCTGACCGTGAACGCCGTGAATGGCGCCGAATTCGAACTCACAATCATTCCCCACACCCTCAGCGAAACCATCATGGCTGCCTACCAGCCGGGTCGCCGGGTGAACCTGGAAGTCGACTTGCTTGCCCGTTACCTGGAGCGCCTGTTGCTGGGCGAAAAGGCCGCAGAGCCTACTGCCGGGAACATCACCGAAAGTTTTCTGGCCGCTAACGGCTACCTGAAATCCTGACCAAGGGGGTGCCGCGTGGCGCTCAATAGCATCGAAGAACTGGTTGAAGACATCCGCCAAGGCAAGATGGTCATCCTGATGGATGACGAAGACCGCGAGAACGAAGGCGACATCATCATGGCCGCCGAGGCGTGCCAGGCTGAGCACATCAACTTCATGGCCAAGCATGCCCGTGGCTTGATCTGCATGCCCATGAGTCGCGAGCGTTGCGAACTGCTCAAGCTGCCGTTGATGGCGCCGCGCAATGGCTCGGGCTTTGGCACCAAGTTCACGGTTTCTATCGAAGCGACCACCGGCGTCACCACCGGCATTTCCGCCGCTGACCGTGCACGCACCGTGCAGGCTGCCTCCGCCAAGGACGCCAAGGCCGAAGACATCGTGAGCCCCGGCCACATCTTCCCGCTGATGGCCCAACCGGGTGGCACCCTGGCTCGTGCCGGCCACACCGAAGCGGCTTGCGACCTGGCGCGCATGGCCGGTTTCGAGCCGAGCGGGGTGATCTGCGAAGTGATGAACGACGATGGCACCATGGCCCGTCGCCCAGAGCTGGAAGCCTTTGCCGCCGAACACAACATCAAGATCGGCACCATTGCCGACCTGATTCACTACCGCATGATCCACGAACGTACCGTTCAGCGGATTGCCGAGCAGCCACTGGACAGCGAACTGGGCCAATTCAATTTGGTGACCTACCGTGATTCAGTGGAAGGCGACGTGCACATGGCCCTGACCCTGGGCACCATTTGCGCCGAAGAACCGACCCTGGTGCGCGTGCATAACATGGACCCGCTGCGTGACCTGTTGATGGTCAAGCAACCGGGCCGTTGGAGCCTGCGGGCCGCCATGGCTGCGGTTTCCGAGGCCGGCAGCGGCGTGGTGTTGTTGCTCGGTCACCCGCTGGATGGCGACGTGTTGCTGGCGCATATCCGCGAAACCGCCGACCACGCGCCCGTGAAAAAACCGACCACCTACAGCATCGTCGGTGCCGGTTCGCAGATTTTGCGTGACCTCGGTGTGCGCAAAATGCGCCTGATGAGCGCACCGATGAAATTTAATGCGATATCCGGTTTCGATCTGGAAGTTGTAGAATACGTGCCCTCCGAATAAAGGCCGGCGATTTTTGCCCCTTGTTCGCGGTTAAATCATCACTAAGGGACGCACTTTTCGCGTCCCCGCTCTTTAAGAGATTTGTCGAATGACCCTGAAGACCATCGAAGGTACCTTCATCGCCCCCAAAGGCCGCTATGCCCTGGTGGTTGGCCGCTTCAACAGCTTCGTGGTTGAAAGCCTGGTAAGCGGTGCCGTGGACGCCCTGGTTCGCCACGGTGTGAGCGAAAGCGACATCACCATCATCCGTGCCCCTGGCGCCTTCGAAATTCCACTGGTTGCGCAAAAAGTTGCTCAACAGGGTGAATACGCGGCGATCATCGCCCTGGGCGCAGTGATTCGTGGCGGTACCCCGCACTTCGAATACGTGGCCGGCGAATGCACCAAGGGCCTGGCCCAGGTGTCCATGGAGTTTGGCGTGCCAGTCGCTTTCGGCGTACTGACTGTTGATTCCATCGAGCAAGCCATCGAGCGTTCCGGCACCAAGGCCGGCAACAAAGGCGCTGAAGCTGCCCTGTCCGCGCTGGAAATGGTCAGCCTGCTGTCGCAGTTGGAGGCCAAGTGATTTCCGACGAGAGCGACAACTTCAACCCGCGCGAGCCACGTCCAGCCGATGCTGGCAAGCCATCGAAGAACGAGAAGCGTCGCGCTGCTCGTCAGTTGGCGACCCAGGCGCTGTACCAGCGTCACCTGGCCGGTGCGTCGTTGAACGAAATCGAAGCACAGTTTCGCGTCGACAACGATTTCACCTTTGCCGACCTGCCGTATTTCCACGACATCCTGCACGGTGTGCATGCGCACCTGACCGAGATCGACACGGCCCTGGCCCCATGCCTGGACCTGACCATCGAAGAGCTGGACCCGGTTGAACTGTGCGTGATGCGCCTGTCGGCCTGGGAACTGCTGTATCGCGTCGACGTGCCGTACCGCGTGGTGATCAACGAAGGTATCGAACTGGCGAAAGTCTACGGTTCGACCGACGGCCACAAGTTCGTCAACGGCGTGCTCGACAAGCTGGCCCCGCGCCTGCGTGAAGCCGAAGTGAAGGCGTACAAGCGCTAAATCGCGCTTGAAACCTGAATGGGCGAGTTCGAGCTGATCCGCAACTACTTCGCCGCCGCGCCGTGTGCGCAGGGCGGCGAAGGCATTGCCTTGGGGATCGGCGACGACTGCGCCTTGCTGGCGCTCCCCGCCGGGGAGCAGTTGGCAATCTCCACTGATACATTGGTGGCCGGGGTGCATTTTGCCGACCCCTGCGACCCGTTCCTGCTCGGCCAACGCTCATTGGCCGTGGCCGTGAGCGACTTGGCCGCCATGGGCGCCCATCCCCTCGCATTTACCCTTGCTCTCACTACGCCGACGGTCGACGCCGATTGGCTGCAACGCTATGCGCAGGGTTTAAACAGCATGGCGCAAAGCTGCGGTGTAGGCCTGGTGGGCGGCGACACCACGCGGGGCCCGCTCAGCCTGACCCTGACCGTGTTCGGTCGTGTGCCCGCCGGGCAGGCGTTGACGCGCAGCGGGGCGCAGCCGGGTGACCTGCTGTGCGTGGGCGGTGAGCTGGGTAATGCCGCCGGTGCCTTGCCGCTGGTATTGGGCCAGCGCACGGCCGACGCCGCCATCGCCGAGCCGCTGTTGGCGCACTACTGGTCGCCGCAACCACAGTTGGCCCTGGGGCTGGCGTTGCGCGGCAAGGCCACGTCTGCCATGGATATTTCCGACGGGCTCCTGGCCGATTGCGGGCATATCGCCAAGGCGTCGGCTGTCAGCCTGTTGATAGAGCGTCAACGGTTGCCATTGTCCAAGGCCTTGCTGGCCTTCGTTGGCGACGCCGACGCCCGTGTGGCGGCCTTGAGCGGCGGCGACGATTATGTGCTGGCATTCACGTTGCCGACCGCTGAGTTGG
Organism: Pseudomonas nabeulensis; assembly: GCF_004682045.1. Lineage (GTDB taxonomy): Bacteria > Pseudomonadota > Gammaproteobacteria > Pseudomonadales > Pseudomonadaceae > Aquipseudomonas > Aquipseudomonas nabeulensis. The sequence goes on along the minus strand of NZ_QUZT01000017.1, from coordinate 38,209 downwards.
CGCCGTTGCTGGCCGCTGGTTGCCCGGTCCACGTCATCGGGCGGGTCGAGGCAGGGCAGGGCGTGACGCTGCTCGACGCCACTGGCCAGGACATCACCCCAGCCGTGCGTGGCTATCAGCATTTTCGCGAAACGCCGTAAGCCGCGCAGCTGCGCTACCCTCTATACGTTGATCGCCGAGTAGGAGGTTGTCCCATGGATGTGCGCCGCTGGCTGTTGGTGCTGCTGTGCGCCTTCACATCCTGCGTATCTGCCGATGAGGTGCCCGTGGTGCCCGGCAAGATCATGTTGGCCAGTGAAGCCTGGGATGACTACACCAACCCGGATGGCAGTGGGCTGGGCTGGGACGTGCTGCGCCGGGTATTCGAGCCCGCGAGCATCCAGTTGCAAACCCGCACCGTGCCCTATACCCGCTCGATTGGCCTGGCCCAGCGCGGCGAAGTGGACGGTTGGGTCGGTTCCTACCGCGATGAAGCAAAGGGCGTGCTGTATCCCCATTGGAACTTCGATTCCGACCATATCTACGCCCTGGGGCTGATCAACACAGCAGCGCCGACGGCTGCAACGCTGGGCAATTACCGGCTGGCCTGGGTGCGTGGCTACAAATACGAGGACTACCTGCCCAATGTGCGCCGCTTCAACCAGATCGAACGCCGCGACGGCATTCTCCCAATGTTGCTGCATGCCCGGGCTGACTTCTACATCGACGCCCTGACCGAAGCCACCGAAGTCCTTAAACAAGCCGACGACCCGTCCCAATTCCGGCTGACCCATATCGCCGAATTGCCCCTCTATGTGGGCTTTGCCGATAACGAGCGGGGCCGGGGCCTGATGGCTGTTTTCGACCAGCGCATGGCGGCCCTGGTGAAAAGCGGCGAGCTAAAGCCGATTTTCGAGCACTGGAAACAGCCCTATCCGTTCTGAACTGCATAGAACCGGGATGAAGGCCAATCGAACCGATTGATCTTTATCAGCGATAATTCAGCTTAAGCGTCTGTAGGAACCTGCTGTTACAATGGCCGCCTTTGTAAAAACTGAAATCAGGAGCACACGGTGCCCGTCGTTTTCGTCGCCGCTTCCAAGCTGCCTACCCCTTTTGCCACGTTCACCATGAACGGCTTTCTCGAAGAAGCCACCGGCCGCGAGCATGTGGTGCTCAGCCTCGGCGATATCGCTGACGGCGCGCCCGTGCTGGGCCGTGTGCACTCCGAGTGCCTGACCGGTGACGCACTGTTCAGCCAGCGTTGCGACTGCGGTTCGCAACTGGAAGCCGCCATGCGCGCCATCGCCCGTGAAGGTCGTGGCGTGTTGCTGTACTTGCGTCAGGAAGGCCGTGGCATTGGCCTGATGAACAAGATCCGCGCCTACGAGCTGCAAGACGGCGGCGCTGACACGGTCGAAGCCAACGAGCGCCTGGGCTTCGCCGCCGACCAGCGCGACTACGCGATCTGCCTGCCGATGCTCGAACACCTGGGCGTCAAATCCCTGCGCCTGATGACCAACAACCCGCGCAAGGTCAAGGCCTTGACCGAGATGGGCATCACCGTGGCCGAGCGCGTACCGCTGCACACCGGGCACAACCCGCACAACAAACTCTACCTGGCGACCAAGGCCAGCAAGCTCGACCATATGATGGGCAACGAGCATCAGGGCGAGGTCGACCGCGCGTGACCCGTGGCCAGGTGAAACGGCGACTGTCCTTCAACTGGTGGCAGTACCTGGCCCTGGCGTTGCTCCCCCTGTTTGTGATCAACCTGGTGTTTGGCCAAGCACAATCCCTGCTGCCGGTGCTGGCCATGCCGTTCTTTATTGCCGGCGTGGCCTCGATGTTCCTGAGCCTGCGCTACTTCAACGGCTATAAACACGCGTTGATCGCCACCTCCAAAGCCCTCGACACCCCCGAAGAACCGGCGGCCTGGATCACCCTGGCGGCGCGGCGGCGCATGGCCTTGATGATTGCCGCACTGCCCGCCTGGATCGGCGCACTCGCTGTGTTTGTTGGCCTGGAAGCGGTGCCGCTGTTTCTGCTGGCGCTGTCGACCCTGGTGCTGTTTTACCTCTATCGCATCCCTCGTCAACTGGGATGATGCGCCACTGGCTAACTGTTCTGCTGCTGGCGCTGAGTGCCCAGGCCTGGGCGGTGGAGCGCGTGGTCAGCCTTGCGCCGTCGCTTTCCGAAATCGTAGTTGAACTGGGCGCAGCCGACCTGTTGGTGGGTGTGCTGGAGGGTGGCGAGCGGCCGCCGGAACTGACCAAGGTGACATCGGTCGGGCACTACGGCCAACTGGACATGGAGCGCCTGCTCAGCCTCAAGCCCGACCTGATCCTGCTCTGGCCCGGCAGCGTCGGCCCGTCGCAGCGCGAGCAGTTGCAGCGCTTGAACATCCCGGTTTACGTCGCCGAACCCCATAGCCTTGAACAGCTCACCACCCAGGTGCAGGCCATCGCCGAGCAATTGGGCCGCGCCGAGGCCGGTCGGCAGTTGGCCGTGCAGTTGCGCCAGCGCCTGGCTGAACTGCGCCAGCGCTATCGGCGGGCGCAGCCATTGCGGGTGTTTTACCAGGTGTGGAACCAGCCGCTGTATACCGTGGGCGGCGGGCAGATCATCAGTGATGCGCTGTCCGTGTGCGGCGCGCGCAATGTGTTCGATGACCTTAAATTACCGGCGCCGCAGGTGAGCATCGAGTCGGTGTTGCAGCGTGATCCCGAGGTGATTCTGGTCGGTGATCAGGCGCAGATGGATGCATGGCGTGCCTGGCCAATGCTGGCGCCGCGCGTGCGGCAGGTGCCGGATAAGGGGCTGGAGCGGCCCAGTGGGCAGATGGTGGAGGCGGTTGCCCGGTTGTGTCAGGTGATATCGCCTGACCTGTGAGACCGCTATCGGGGGCAAGCCCCCTCCCACCTTTACTGTGTTCACAAGTCAAAATATGTGAATGCAATCAGTGTGGGAGGGGGCTTGCCCCCGATGAGGCCAGTACAGCCACCGATCAAATCTCAGGTGTCCAAGTCACACCCAGCATCCACACCCGTCCCTCTTCCCGATACCGCTGATTCACCTCAAACCCCGGGTCCTGATAGCTATACATCGCCCGCGCATACGCCTTGTCCAGCAGGTTATCCACCTTTACCGAAAGCGCCACTTCCCGGTTCAACGCCCAACTGCCGCGCAACCCCAATAAGCCATACCCCGCCAGGCGATGAGCGTTTTCTTCGTCGTCATAACTCGTGCTGACCGCTTGCCAGCTGGCGCCCAGCCCCAGCCGGTCGAACTGCCGATCCAGATCCAGGCTCAACGTACGTCGCGCCCGCCGCGCCAGGGTGTGGCCGCTGTCACGGTCGCGCGGGTCGATGAAGGACACGCCCAGGTTGCCCTGCCAGCCAAACAGCTCCTGCTTGAGCGCGGCCTCAAACCCATTGATGCGCGCGGACGCCACGTTGTGCGGGATGTAGAAGTCCACCGGCTGCGCGACGATGGCATCGCGTAAATCCGTGCGATACAGCGAGGTTTCCAGGCGTGTGGAGTCGCTCAACTGGCTGCGCCATTGCAGTTCGTAGCTTTTGGAGTGTTCGGGCTTGAGGTCGGGGTTGCTGCTGCCGGGGTAGTACAAATCGTTGAAGCTGGGTGCGCGGAAGCCTTCGCTGTAGGACAGCAGCACGTCATTGTCCGGGTTGAGCGGCACCGTCAGCGTGCCGCTCCAGGTGTTCTGGCTGCCGAACTGCTGGTTGGTGTCGTGGCGCAGGCCCAGTTCGGTGGAAAACGCGTCCGCCTCAAAGCGATGTTGGATAAACACCGCACGGTTCCAACGGCTGTCCTGATCGAAATCGGTGCTGGCGCGCACGCGGTCTTCGTACCAGTCGGCGCCGAGGATCAGGCTGTTGCGCTCATCCAGCGTCAGGTCGTTCTGCCAGTTGACCGAGTCGCGGTAGGTATTGAAGGCGCTGTAACTGTTGCTGAGGTTGTCGCGCTTGGTGTCGCGGTTCTCGCTGTGGCCCAGTTCCACGCGGGTTTGCCAGCGCTCGTTGAGCGTGGCGTCGACATAACCGCTGGCGCTGCTCACGCTGTAATCCGTGTAGGGCTTTTGGCCGACCGGCCCGAACGGGTTGTCATACTCGGACTTGCCCCGGCCATCCAGCAGGTTGAAACCGACTTCAACGTCATCGCTCAACGAGTGGCTGAGGTTCAAGCTCAAGGACTGGTTGCGATACGCATCGTGGTCGCCATCACTGGCAAAGGACTCATGGGTCCAATTGATGCCCTGGGTTTCATCCAGGCTGGCACCGAAGTTGAAGCGGGTGCGCTCATCACCGCCCGACAGGCCCAGGCTGCGCTCCCAGGTGTGGTTGCTGCCAAAGCCCAGGTGCAGGCGCGGGTGGAGGCCGGCCTGTGCGTTGCGCCGGGTGAAAATCTGGATCACCCCGCCGATGGCGTCGCTGCCATAGATCACCGAGCGCGAGCCGCGCAGCACTTCCACCCGCTCAATCTGGTCGACACTCAAGAACTGCAGGCCGCTGTCGCCCGAGGTGGCATTGGCGATGCGTTGGCCGTCCACCAGCACCAGGCTTTGGGCGGCCTTGGTGCCACGAATAAAGATCCCCGGCAAGCTGCCACGCCCACCGGTTTGCGCCACCTGCACGCCGGGCACGCGGTTGAGCAGGTCGGTGACACTTGAGGGTTGCAAGCGGTCGATATCATCGCGGGTGAAGACGCTGTTGGCGGCGCTGCTGTCGTTGCGCGCCTGGACCTGGCGATTGGCGCTGATAACCACATCGGGCAGGTTCAGGGCCTGGTCGAGCGTACCGGCGAGCAGTTCGGAGGAGGGCAGGAGCAGCAGGGCGAGGTGCAGGCGTTTCATGGTCTGTCCATTGACTTGAAGAGTACACAAAACAAATGTGGGAGGGGGCTTGCCCCCGATTGCGGTGTGTCAGTCTCAGTATCCATCACTGAACCACCGCTATCGGGGGCAAGCCCCCTCCCACAGGTTAAAGCCGGTTTACAGGCCCAGTTGTGCCGTGCGTTTGAGGACCGCAGCTTCGATACCGGCCTCATCCAGCCCGCACTCCGCCAACATCTGCGCCGGCTTCGCATGTTCGACATACACATCCGGCAAGCCCAGGTGCAGCACCGACTTGAGGATATTCTCCCGCGCCAGGAACTCACTGACCGCCGCACCGGCGCCGCCCATGATGGCGTTCTCTTCGACCGTCACCAGCAGCTCATGGCTGGCTGCGATCTCACGCACCAGCGCTTCATCCAAGGGTTTGACGAAACGCATGTCGACCACGGTGGCGTCGATCTTCTCTGCGACCTTCAAGGCTTCGGCCAACTGCACGCCAAACACCAGAAACGCGGTCTTGCTGCCCTGGCGACGCACGATGCCCTTGCCGATCTCGATAGGCTCCAGGTCCTTCTCGATCACTGCATTCGGGCCATTGCCACGCGGGTAACGCACGGCGGCCGGGCCGTTGTACAGGTGGCCGGTGCTGAGCATCTTGCGCAGTTCGTTCTCGTCGCTCGGCGTCATCACCAGCATGCCGGGGATGCAACGCAGGTAGGAGAGGTCGAAGCTGCCGGCGTGGGTCGGGCCGTCTTCGCCCACCAGGCCTGCACGGTCAATGGCGAACAGCACGTCGAGGTTCTGCACCGCGACGTCATGCACCAACTGGTCATAACCGCGCTGCAGGAACGTCGAGTAGATCGCGACGACGGGCTTGGCGCCTTCACAGGCCATGCCGGCGGCGAACGTCACCGCGTGTTGCTCGGCAATCGCCACATCGAAGTAGCGCAGCGGGAAACGCTCGCTGAACGCCACCAGGTCGGAGCCTTCCTTCATCGCAGGGGTAATGCCCACCAGGCGCGGGTCGGCGGCGGCCATGTCGCACAGCCATTCGCCGAACACCCCGGAGTACTTCGGCCCACTGGCCTTTTTCGGCGCGGCGGCGGGGGCGTCCACGGGTTCCAGCTTGGTGATGGCGTGGTAGCCAATCGGGTCGACTTCCGCCGGGGCGAAGCCTTTGCCCTTTTTGGTGACGATATGCAGGAACTGCGGGCCCTTGAGGTCACGCATGTTGCGCAGCGTGGCGATCAGGGTCGGCAGGTCGTGGCCGTCGATAGGGCCGATATAGTTCCAGCCCAGCTCTTCGAACAGGGTGCCGGGCACCAGCATACCCTTGGCATATTCTTCGGTACGGCGGGCAATTTCCCACGCGCCGGGCAGACGCGAGAGCACCTTCTTGCTGCCTTCACGCATGCTGGCATAGGTGCGGCTCGAGAGGATCTTGGCCAGGTAGTTGGACAGCCCCCCGACATTGCGCGAGATCGACATGTCGTTGTCGTTGAGGATCACCAACATATTGGCGTCCACTTCCGGCGCATGGTTCAGCGCTTCGAAGGCCATGCCGGCGGTCAGCGCGCCATCACCGATCACCGCAATCGCCTTGCGATCGCTGCCTTGCAGACGGGCGGCAATCGCCATGCCCAGCGCGGCGCTGATGGAGGTGCTGGAGTGGCCGACGCCAAAGGTGTCGTACTCGCTTTCGGAGCGGCGCGGGAAGGCGGCAATGCCGTCCTTCTGGCGCAGGGTGCCCATTTGCTCGCGGCGACCGGTGAGGATCTTGTGCGGATACGCCTGATGGCCCACGTCCCATACCAGCCGGTCATCCGGGGTGTCGAACACGTAATGCAGGGCGATAGTCAGCTCGATGACGCCCAGGCCAGCACCGAAATGCCCACCGGTCTGGCCGACCGTGTAGAGCAATTCCAGGCGCAACTCATCGGCCAGGGTTTCCAGCTCGGCTTCACCCAGACGGCGCAGGCCGGCCGGCGTGACAGCACGGTCGAGCAGGGGCGTGGACGGGCGCTTGCGGGGAATCTCTTGAAACGTCGTGGGCATCAGGCGAATCGTTATAGGTATAGAAGAGGCGGCAGTTTACCTCAAGCATCGCAAACTGCCCACGCAGAGCGCCGAACTTGGCCGATATGCGGCGGCAAAGGCCGCTGCAATCAGTGCCGGCGTTCGACGATGTACCGTGCCAAGTCCCGCAACGGCTCGGCCGCCGCGTCGAAAGGTCGCAGGGCGTCCAGGGCCTGGTCGCGCAGTTCAAGGGCGTAGGCCTTGGCGGATTCAAGCCCCAGCAGTGCAGGATAAGTCGGTTTGTCCCGTGCGATATCGGCACCTTGGCGTTTGCCCAGGGTGGCCGTGTCGCTTTCCACGTCGAGAATGTCGTCCTGTACTTGGAAGGCCAGGCCGATGGCGCGGGAATAGGTCTTCAGCGCCGCCAATTGTGTAGCTTCGGCACGGCCACTGGCCAGGGCGCCCAGTTGCACGGCGGCTTCGATCAGCGCGCCGGTCTTGTGGCGGTGCATGTATTCCAGCGCCTGTTGATCCAGCTTCTGGCCGACCGAACCCAGGTCGATGGCCTGACCGCCAACCATCCCGGCCGGGCCTGCCGCCACGGCCAGGGCAGTGACCATGCGCAAGCGGATCTCGGCGTTGACGCTGCTCAAGGTCGGGTCCAGCAGTGCGCTGAACGCCAGGCTTTGCAGGCCATCCCCGGCCAAAATCGCGCAGGCTTCATCAAAGGCTTTATGGGTGGTGGGCTGGCCGCGACGCAGATCGTCATCGTCCATTGCTGGCAAATCGTCATGCACCAGGGAGTAGGCGTGGATCAACTCCACGGCACAGGCTGCACCGTTGGCCTGATCCGCTGGCGCGCCCAGGGCTTCGCAGGCGGCATAGGCCAACAAGGGGCGCACGCGCTTGCCGCCATTCATCACGCTGTAGCGCATGGCTTCGTAAAGACGCTTGAGTTCGGGGCTTGGCGCAACAAACAAGGGTTCCAAGGCCGCATTGACCCGGGCTTGGCTACTGGCCTGATACGCGTCGATCATTCCGGCTGTTCCGCATCAAAAGGCTCTTCGGCCAACTCGCCATCACGTTCCAGCAACACCTGCACCTTCTGCTCCGCCTGCGCCAAGGCGCTCTGGCAGTCGCGAGTCAGGCCGATGCCTTGCTCAAACGCCGTCAACGAGTCTTCCAGCGACAACTCGCCGTTCTCCAGACGCTCGACCAGGGTTTGCAGGTCGGCGAGGGATTGTTCGAAATCGAGTGCAACTTTTTTGCGGGCCATGGCGGCTATTCCGGTAGACGGTAAACCGGCGGGACACTAGCAGACATGGGGATTCTGGGCAAATAAGCGGGCAAATGAGCGGGGGCTGCTCAATCGCCCGTGCTATTGATTTGATAGCGCGTACTGCGGCCTCCGCCGGGCAATCGCACCAGGCAGTTTTTTTCCAGCAGGTCGGCGAGGTGACGAGTGGCGGTGGCCTTCGACACCTTGGCCACAGCCTGATACTGCGCGGCGCTGATGCCGTGTTCGAAGCCCTTTTCACCGCCGTCCAACAGACGGTTGAGGACTTTGACCTGTTCGGCAGACAGCGCCAGGTGCTGGTGTTGCTGCCAGAACCGGCTCTTGCCCAGCACCCGGTCAATCCGTGCCATCGCCTGTTGCACGCTGCGCAGCAGGGTCTTGAGGAACCATTCCAGCCAGTCAGTGATATCCAGCGTGGCTTTTTGGCTCGATTCCAACGCCTGATAGTATCCGGCGCGATCCTCAAGGATGCTGGCCGACATGGCATAGAACCGGATGGCCTGATGTTCGCCCTGGGCCAACGCCAAGTCAGTGATGGCGCGGGTCAGGCGACCATTGCCATCATCGAATGGATGCAGCGTGACAAACCAGAAGTGCGCCACACCGGCGCGGACCAACGGGTCCAGTTCCGGTTGATCACGGCTGGTTTCAAACCATTCAAGGAAGTCATCCACCGCGTGCTCCAGGCCTTTGCGCGGCGGTGCTTCGAAATGCACCGTGGGTCGGTCAAGCCGCCCCGACACCACCTGCATCGGCTCATCGCCGCGTAATGCCCCGATATTCAGCGCTCGCGCAGCAAAGCCGGCTTCGGGAGTCGGGAACAGTAAATGATGCCAATTCAAAAGGCGGGCAAGGGTAAAGGGCTTCGCGAATTGTTGCGTGGCATCCATCATCAGATCGGCCAGGCCTTCGCTGCGACGGCTGACACTGGCGTCTTTCAGCGGCTCCAACCCCAAGCGCCGCGCCAAGGATGAGCGTACCGAGCCGACATTCAACTGCTCCCCTTCGATGGCCGAGGAGGTCAGGATGTTTTGCTGCAACGCATCCAATTCATTCTGTGCGTTGACCGCCTGGCTCACGGTGCCGAGCATGCCCAGCAGCTTGCCTTGAGCTTGCCCACACGCTCGCAACAGGACCGCCAGGCGTCCCGGTTGCCAGTGGAAGTGCGGCCAGTCGGCGTGTTGCCAGATCCAGAATGGATGGTCCATGGAGGCGTACCTGAAAGGGTGAGCCGAATAAGGGAGGCTATTCGGCTCATATAGTGAGCCGATTGTGCAATTTATTCGGCTCATCGTCCACCCAGGTGCTCTTTAGGCGACGCAATAGCGGTTATCACGATGATGGCCTAGTGCTATTCTCCAGCGCTACCTGCCGCCCCGAACGGGCAGTGCAGGCAACGAAGCGCGTTGAGGAGATAGGGATATGTCGTTGTTGGCGTTCTTGCAGGCCAAAAAATACTCAGGCTCGGGGCGAGTCCACGTGGCGCCCAACATTCCAAAGAAGCAGCTAAGCAACGCCTTGGCCGCTTATAAATTGACGCTGGACCCCAGCGACGTGCTGGTGCTGATCGATGACACCATGTTCGGCAGCGGCAAGGACGGCTGTCTTATTGCCGGCGACTGCCTGGCCATCCGCGAAGCCTTCAGCGATGCCGTTACTTATTCCTACGACGAAGTGCAGTCCCTGGAGCTCGAGGGCAGCAAACTTTTCGTCAACAAGCGTAAGACGATGTCCTTCAACATGCCGGACAAGGCGGAACTGAGTCAGTGTTTCGCGCTGGTTTTGGAGTGGCTGCGCAGCCAACCCCTGGAAAACGAAAGCTCAGCGCCCGCGGTCGAGACACCCGAGGCGTTCGAGGCCGAGGTCATCACGGCCCTGGCCGTTATTGAAGACAGCGGCGTGATCACCCCTGCCGAGCAACAAAACAAAGCCAGCGCCAAAGACAAGCTGCTGGGCTACGTTGCCGTGGCGATCGAGCAAAACAAGTCGCGGATCTTGCCCTTCATCAAGGAAAAAACCGGCGAAGCGTCTTTGGCCGCCCTGCGGGACGACACGAACATCGAAAAACTTGGCGGGATCATCTACGCCTTCCTGCCCGGCGTGGTTCGCCTGGCGCTCAAGGAAGAAGCCTTTGTGCGCTTCGTGCTGGATAACCGCAACAAACTCCTCGACAAACTGCTGACCGGCGAAGCGGAACCCGTCGCGGCCCTGGCGGGGGCCAAGCCAGTCGCTTCTTATCATGCCGAACTGGACGACCTGCTGATGGACGACGAGCCCGCCGTGCAACCGGGGCAGAAACCCATACAGACCCTGCAAGCAATTCTGCAAGAATTGCAGCAAGACCAGCGCGAAGACCCCGACGCCGCGTTCATCTGGCAACTGCCCATCGGCTTCCTTGAAGCGTTGATCGCCAAGGCGGAAAAACTGATCGGCTTCCCCGACAAAAAAGTCGAAGACCAGGCGTTCTTTGCGCTGGCCCTGATGTATGGCTTCTCCATCCACAAAGTGCCCGAAGCCGTGCGCAGCCAAGACACGGTTTTTGAAACCTTTCTCAATGGTTTCGGCGTGATCTGCAGCAGCTACGAAGAACGTAACCCCGCCAGTCGGTTCAACGCCGAAGACGATGTGTTGCCCATGCTGTTGGTCATGACAAAAGTGGCGAGCAAGCAGCAGCTCAATGACATGGTGCGCACGATGTTGGACGAACACACCCAGGCCACCGAACCGGGCGACCTGGCCATGGACGACATCATGTTTTTGTTGCGTGAAGCCAATAACGGCGCGGTGGCGTGGGTTGACGCACTGACCCGCATCAGCGTCGAACGGGAACGTGAAGTGCAAAATAAATGGGGCGATGTGTTCAGCTAAACCCGTGGCGGCAGGCCAGTTTCAACCAGGCGTTCAAACTGGCATTGCCCGTGTGCTTCTTCCAGGCTGGCCTCAAAGGCCAGCAGCCCGGCAAGCACCCGTTGCTGGGCTTCAATCTGCGTCACCAGCTCATGTTTTTTCTGCGCAATCGCCTGTGCCGCTCGTTGCTGTGCCGCCGCGCCTGCCGGGTCGCCGTGGAGAATGTTCTGCAATTCCTTGAGCTTGAAGCCCAATTGCTGCGCGCACTTGATAAACATCAGCAACTCGACGCTTTGCGCCGAATAAATCCGGTACTGACCCTGGCGCTGCGGTGCGGGCAACAAGCCAATCGCCTCATAGTGCCGAATCGCCTTGATGGTCGTGCCTGACAACTGCGCGGCTTTGCCGATGTACATGAAAACTCCCTTTTTGCGCGAGTGTGCCAGCCTGTTCCAGCCACTTGGCCCGTTGCGCCGCAGTAGAGCCCAATACCGGCCCGAACAGCAACGTCTTGAGCGGTTTGATGCCACAAAACGCCAGCGTGCTCTGGCGCATCTGATGCACGCCCGGCATGCGGTAGACCCAGCGGTAATACCAGGGCGGCGTGTCCAGGGTCACCAATAAATGTGCGGTTCGGCCGTGCAGCAACTTATCGGGGAAGGCCTTGCCTGAACGGTATTTAAAGGCAAAGCCAGGCAGGAAAATGCGGTCGATAAACCCCTTCATCAAGGCAGGCATACCACCCCACCAGATGGGAAAGACAAACGTCAGATGCGTGGCCCAGAGGATGTCGGATTGCGCGCTGAGCAGGTCGGGTTCCAATGCCTGGATGTGGGTGTAGCCATGCTGCAAGACAGGATTGAACCTGAGGTCGCCCAGGCGTAGGACACGTACCTCGTGGCCGGCGGTTTTGGAGGCCTGGATGTAGGTTTCGGCGAGGGCTGAGCAAAAGCTGGTGGCGGATGGGTGGCCGAGGATAATCAGGGTGCGCGGGGTCATGGGGTAGGGCCTGAGCTGGGTGGTTCAGGGTAGAGGTTGCCGCATAGGGGAGAGTCAAGACTGCGGCTTGCAATGCGTCGAGTGCAACGTTGGCGGTAAATCGAGAGTTGGTGCTGCTTTACTGGCAGATCGGCCACGACATATTGATTCGCCAGGCTGAGCAAGGCTGGGGGAGTAAAGTGATTGACCGCCTCGCCCAGGACTTGCGTGCGGCCTTTCCAAAGATGAAGGGGTTTTCGCCGCGTAATCTCAAGTACATGCGTGCTTTTTCCGAGGCATGGCCGAATTCCGAGTTTGTGCAACAGGCTGCTGCACAATTGCCCTGGGGTCACAATGTGGTCCTGCTGGACAAACTCCCCGGCCCCGAAACCCGACGTTGGTACATTGCCCAAGCAATAGCGCACAACTGGTCGCGCAACACCTTGGTCATGCAGATCGAAAATCGGTTGCTGGAGCGCAGTGGTAAGGCCGTGAGCAATTTCGAGAATCATCTGCCTAAACCGCAATCCGATTTAGCGCATGAGTCGCTGAAAGACCCTTATCGGTTTGATTTCCTGAGCTTGGGCTTGGATGCGCAGGAACGTGATATAGAAAACGCTTTGATCAGGCATGTCACCGATTTTTTACTGGAACTGGGTGCTGGTTTCGCCTTCGTAGGCCAACAAGTGCTACTGGACGTTGGAGGAGATGAATTCTTCGTCGACCTGTTGTTCTATCATTTGAAGTTGCGCTGTTACGTCGTAATCGAACTCAAGGCCGGCAAGTTCAAGCCTGAGCATCTGGGCCAATTGAGCTTTTATCTCGCCGCCGTGGATGCCCAACTCAAACATCCCCAGGATGGTCCCACCATTGGCCTTTTGCTATGCAAGAGCAAAAACGAAGTAGTCGCTGAATACGCATTGCGCGACAACAATCGGCCGATCGGCGTGGCGGAATATCAACTGGTTGAGTCGCTGCCTGCCGAGCTACAAACCAGTCTGCCCAGTATCGAACAGATCGAGCGAGAGTTGGCGGACTAACTCGTGATATGGCCGCGTCTCAGAGACCTGGCGGAATATACCCCGGCACAAACGGCACATTCACACACTTGCCATGAATGATGCGGCCGTCCTCAATCCTGAACAGCACGATCTTCTTGGCTTTATCCACCGTGGCTTCCAGCTTGCAATCGGAGCTGTGCCCGACTTGTTGGTAATACTCCGTGTAAACCATCCCGTTACCAGTGTGGTTCATTGAAGTGCCCGCCGCTTCGGTGGTGGTCCAGGACGCAGACTTGTACCAAGTCATCACCACCTGGGTTTCACCATTGGCTGCGGTCTGTTTTTTCATGGCATTGGGTTTGCCGAATAAATCCAGCGCCTCTTGCACATCCCGGCCTTCCCAGCGCGACTGGGCAATCAAGTGGCACCCGCTAATAAAAAGCATGGCAGGTAACAAAACCCCTGCCAGCAACTGCCTTGTCCATGTAGGCATAGTGAATCCTGTGGGTTGGTGAGCGTTGTTCAACGCTTATTGCCGAGCATGTCGTCGAGGTCGTCGATCATCTGGCTCTTCTCTTGAGTCGGGCCCAACTGCTCCATCATCAGTTTGGCGGTCTGGATCATTTGCAGATGGGTCATCTTGCCCATGGCAACCGTGTCCTTGCTCTTGCCCGGCTCGCAGACAAATGCCCGCGTGCGATCCAGCCAGAAATCCTTTGGCGTCTGCCACGCGTTCGAGACTTTCAGGTGCGTGAGGGTGTAGGAATAGGGCGCAACCGACTGTCCGTTAAGAAAGCGCACCTTGCGCGTGGAACACTGCACCTCGAGGTTGTACGCATCGATCATCGGCTTGCCCGGTTCCTCATACACCAAGGTCACCGCCACCAGTTGGGCGCCCTTGTTATGGTTCGACGGCACCACGGATGTGCGGTCGGCCACATACATGACGTTTTTATGCGCCCGGCCATTGCCGTAGATGATCGACCAATCGCCAACCGGTGCTTGCTCATCGGCCAATGCCGCAGTGGTCATGGTCAACACTGCCAGGCAGTGAGCAACCTTGGTTAATGTCTTCAACAGCGTCCTTCCTTGAGGCTTGAACCAAGCGAAGGACTTTAGTGTTGCGCCTGCACCGGAACAATTAGGGCGGGTGTGCTAATGGCGCATTGCTAGATCAAAAAAAAAGCCTGCGTTTTAAGGCAGGCTTAGTGTTTGAAACGGTTTGATTAGTCCTTACGAGCCGTCAACGCCGCATACCCATTCATCAAGTTGCGATAGTTGGGAATCCGCTGGGACAGCAAGTTGCCCAACCCTTCAATGTCGTTGCGCCAGTCGCGGTGCAACTCACACGCCACCGAGAACCAGTTCATCATCTGCGCACCGGCCTGGGTCATACGGTTCCATGCTGCCTGCTGCACCGTGGTATTGAAGGTGCCCGACGCATCGGTCACCACAAACACATCAAACCCTTCCGCCAGCGCCGACAGTGTCGGGAACGCTACGCACACGTCCGTTACCACACCGGCAATGATGATTTGCTTACGACCGGTGGCCTTGATGGCTTTGACAAAGTCTTCGTTGTCCCACGCATTGATCTGACCTGGGCGCGCGATGTACGGCGCGTCCGGGAACATCTCTTTCAACTCTGGCACCAGCGGACCGTTGGGGCCTTGTTCGAAGCTGGTGGTGAGGATGGTCGGCAGTTCGAAGAACTTGGCCAGGTCAGCCAGGGCGAGCACGTTGTTCTTGAACTCGTTGGGGGAGAAGTCTTGCACCAGGGAGATCAGGCCGGTCTGGTGGTCGACCAGCAGGACTACGGCGTCGTCTTTGTTCAAGCGGTTGTAGGTTGGAGTGCTCATGGTTGAATCCTTTTTTGTTTAAGTGGGTTAGGGCGTTGCGTTCAACATGGGCATAGATTAATGGGGTGTTGGGGAGTGATAAATCGGGTGGGATGTGTCTTACCGTCAATCTGTGGGAGACATTCCTTTCGCGACTAGCCATAGCGACGTTCATTGCTAAACTGGTTTAATATTTTCTGTATGGATCACCTAAAAGGTGAGTGTTTTTGATGAAAATAAACCAATTGCTGGCCCGATGGCCGACGGGATCTGTCGCCACGCAAGCGTTCTTGCATGAGCAGGGCGTGGGACCGGGCCTTGTCCGAAAATACCAACGAAGTGGTTGGGTCGAGCGCGTAGGGTATGGCGCGTGGAAGCGTTGTGGCGACGAGCTCGATTGGCAGGGCGGGGTATTTGCCTTGCAGCAAGGCGCTTCGGTTGATATCTGGCCGGGTGGAGCTACCGCGCTGAGCTTGGCGGGCTACAGCCATTACCTGGCCTTTGGCATGCAGGCTGTTGACTTGTTCGGAACGCCAGGTGCTTCGCTCCCCGGGTGGTTTCGCAAATACCCTTGGCCCGTTGCTGTTAACTTTCATCCCGGCGGGCTCTTCGCCGCCGACATGGAAGATGTGGCGTTACAAGTTTTTCAGGTTCCTTACGGGCGATTTGAGTTAAAAATCTCTACCCCGGAACGGGCCGTACTTGAGCTGATTCACCAAAGTGCCAACCAGATGTTATTCAGCAGCGTGGCTGACGTGCTAAGTGGCTTGGGCACCCTAAGCCCCAGGCGTTTGCAGCGGCTGCTTGAAGCGTGCAACTCCATACGCGTCAAACGTGTTTTTCTGCTAATGGCGCGAAACGCAGGTCACGCATGGTATGGGCGAATAGATCTGTCCAGGATTGATCTCGGTAACGGCAAGCGCCAAATCATCCGGGGTGGTCGACTCGATAAAGAGTTCCAAATCACCGTGCCGGAGAGTTTTGCCAGTGCTTCTTGATGCTCGTTATGCTGCTCAGGTCCGTTTGTTGGTACAGGTCATCCCTTACGTAGCGGCAGAGCGATGTTTTGCGCTTAAAGGGGGGACCGCCATCAATCTGTTTGTACGTGACCTGCCTCGTCTGTCGGTGGATATAGACTTGGCCTATCTGCCCAATTCTGATCGCCAGCAGGCGTTAAGCGATGTTCGTCTCGCGCTTCAACGGATCGCAGATGCGGTTGTACGCGGGTTACCTCAGGTGGTTGCGAATGTTCAGGCAAATCGCGACGACGAACTGCGAGTGCTGGTTCGCAATCCACTCGCTCAGATCAAAATCGAAGTGTCGCCTGTGATACGGGGCACGGTTCATGTCCCACAAGAGCGTGATGTCGTGGGGCTGGTTGAAGATGAGTTTGGGTTTGCCTCAATTCCAGTCGTTTCGTTGCCCGATCTATACGGCGGCAAAATTTGCGCTGCGTTGGACCGACAGCACCCTCGAGATCTTTTTGACGTGATGCTCATGCTTCGTGAGGGCGGGCTGACACGCGAGATCTTCGAGGGCTTTTTGGTGTACTTGATAAGTCATCGAAGGCCGATGGTTGAACTGCTGGCTCCGCGATGGAAGCCGCTTGCAGACATATTCCACGCCGAGTTTGCCGGTATGACCCGTGAGCCGGTCACACTTGAGCAACTGGAGTCCACAAGGCAGTCGTTGCTTGCCGCGATACGTCAGCAGTTCATTGAACAAGACGCGGCGTTTTTACTTTCGCTCAAGAGTGGAAAGCCCGATTGGACGTTACTGGCGCTCCCAGGGGTGGACCGATTACCGGCCGTACAATGGAAGCTGCGAAACATTACGGGAATGTCTGTAGACAAACGCGACGAGGCTTTAGCAAAACTGGATCGCGTTTTAAGCCAGCTACTGATGGAAGTTCCCGTTTAGTGGAGCCCAAAAAAGCCTGCTTTTCAGGGCAGGCTTTGTGTGTACATCGATTTAATTAGTCCTTGCGTGCCGTCAGCGCCGCATAGCCATTCATCAAGTTGCGATAGTTGGGAATCCGCTGGGACAGCAAGTTGCCCAACCCTTCAATGTCGTTGCGCCAGTCGCGGTGCAACTCACACGCCACCGAGAACCAGTTCATCATCTGCGCACCGGCCTGGGTCATACGGTTCCACGCTGCCTGCTGCACCGTGGTATTGAAGGTGCCCGACGCATCGGTCACCACAAACACATCAAACCCTTCCGCCAGCGCCGACAGTGTCGGGAACGCTACGCACACATCCGTCACCACACCGGCAATGATGATTTGCTTACGACCGGTGGCCTTGATTGCCTTGACGAAGTCTTCGTTGTCCCACGCGTTGATCTGACCAGGGCGCGCGATGTACGGCGCGTCCGGGAACATCTCTTTCAGCTCTGGCACCAGCGGACCGTTGGGGCCTTGTTCGAAGCTGGTGGTGAGGATGGTCGGCAGTTCGAAGAACTTGGCCAGGTCAGCCAGGGCGAGCACGTTGTTCTTGAATTCGTTGGGGGAGAAGTCCTGGACCAGGGAGATCAGGCCGGTCTGGTGGTCGACCATCAGAACTACGGCGTCGTCTTTGTTCAAGCGGTTGTAGGTTGGAGTGCTCATGGTTGAATCCTTTTTTGTTTAAGTGGGTTAGGGCGTTGCGTTCAACATGGGCATAGATTAATGGGGTGTTGGGGAGTGATAAATCGGGTGGGATGTGTAATACCGTCAACTTGAAAGAGACAGTGGATTGAAGCGCTTTGAGGATGCCTGGATGCATTTAATGGAGATGGCGAAGAGGGTGGCGGATCGAGCCGCGGGGTGTTTACGGGCATTAAAAAGCCGGCTTGTGGCCGGCTTCTCGGGGACTGCCTCAGCTTGTTTTTGACAAACCTCACCAGCCTTCAAATCGCTCAGCCCACGTTGCGTCGGGCTGAATAGTAGGGGCATCCGCGGGAACTCCTCCGCTTCGCCAGCAGGGGAAATCGCTCATCGCGACCCCTGCCAAATGTGCGGCGCATGATACCCACATTCACTTCAAATGCCCACCTCCGGATCCGATTTAGAGCCTTCCCAGCCCAATAAATGCTCGTCCAGCGGCACCGGCCTGCGGTTGTTCAATGTCGACCACCAGAACACCCAGCCGAGGATCTGGAAGTTTTGTTCGAAGCGTTCTTCGTGGTTCAAGTATTCGTCCGGGTGTTCGGTTGCGTTGTGGCTGCGCATGCGCAGGCCGCCGCCGGGGCGGTTGTAGAGGTATTTGATGCGCAGCATGCCGTCGTGTTCGACGGCGTAGATTTCGCCGTCGGTGATTTGGGTGCGGCCTCGGTCGATGGCGAGGGTGGCGCCTTGTTGGATGATTTCGATCATGCTGTTGTCGACCATGTAGGCGCCCAGTGCACGGTCGGGGTGGACGTTGAGGGTTTCGAGGGTGTGCAGCGAGATGCGGATGCGCTCGGTCGAGGTGAAGGAAGGGTGGAGGGGGATCTCCACGTCGGTTTTTTCTGGAGGACAGGCGGGGCCTGTGAGGTATTTACCGCTCTCTTCGCGGGCGATCAGTGCAGTCCTTGCAGTGGGACCTTCCAATAGGTAATTGGCCGGTGGGTGTTTGGGGCCTTCGCCGGTGCGGAGCCAACGGCTGGAAATGCACAGGAGGTCTGCGATTTCGTTGAGTCGGCCCATGGGCACGCCGCGTTTGAACCAATTGTTCACGTGTTGAGGCGTGACACCACGGTTCTTGGCGAAGTCGGAGGCGGAAAGATGAACTTCCCGTAGTAGCGCTTTTAAACGATCACCTGATGTATTCATAAACGCAGAGTTTACTGGCCAAGAAAACAAATCAAATAAACCATGCGTTGAATTGCGCGTGTAGGTTTTTACTTAGTTG
This sequence comes from Pseudomonas nabeulensis, assembly GCF_004682045.1. Taxonomy (GTDB): domain Bacteria; phylum Pseudomonadota; class Gammaproteobacteria; order Pseudomonadales; family Pseudomonadaceae; genus Aquipseudomonas; species Aquipseudomonas nabeulensis. The sequence continues at coordinate 19,526 of NZ_QUZT01000017.1, read as the reverse complement.
TGGCCCGGTTTTTCAATTTTATTGCATTGTTAAACGTTAGTTGTTGTTGGTTGAACTGAGTGTTTAATTTTTACCACAAAAAAGCCCCGAATAATCGGGGCTTTCTTTTATTGCCGAAGCAATGAGTAGCGGGTATCAGCCTTTGTAGGCTGCAACCGACTTGAGGATCTCGGCGCGGGCGGCGTCTGCGTTGCCCCAACCGTCGATCTTCACCCATTTGCCTTTTTCGAGATCTTTGTAGTTCTCGAAGAAGTGCTTGATCTGTTCCAGCAGCAGTGGCGGCAGGTCGGTGTATTCCTTCACGTCCACGTACAGCTGGGACAGCTTGTCGTGTGGTACTGCGATGACTTTGGCATCGCCGCCGCCGTCGTCGGTCATGTTCAGGATGCCGACTGGACGGGCACGGATTACCGAACCTGGAGTCACTGGGTAAGGGGTTACTACCAGCACGTCGAGGGGGTCACCGTCGTCAGCCAGGGTGTTGGGGATGAAACCGTAGTTGGCCGGGTAGAACATCGGGGTGGCCATGAAACGGTCAACGAACAGGCAGTCGCTGTCTTTGTCGATTTCGTATTTGATCGGCGCGTGGTTGGCCGGAATCTCGATGGCGACGTAGATGTCGTTCGGCAGGTCTTTGCCAGCCGGAATCTTGCTGTAGCTCATTGGGCGTTGCCCCCGTTAATTGGCCAAGAAACTTGGCCGGATTGGCCTAAAAGTGGCGGCGATTATAGGCACATTCTGACGCCGATGCCATGCGCCAGACGTCGCAAGGTCATTCGCCTTGCGGCTGATAGCGCGGGTCGCTGGCTTGCAGTTGGTGCAGGCGGGCCAGGGGATCCTGGCGATAAAAGCGGCTGAGTTGGGCGTACACCTGTGGGTAACTGTTGACCAGTAAATCCGGGGCGCTGAAAAAATATTCGCTGGTGACGGCAAAGAATTCCGCCGGGTTTTCGGCGGCGTAGGGGTCTATCTCGGTCTCGGCGTCCGGGTTGGCGTCGAGTTGGCGATTGAGGTCGTCGTAGGCGCTCTGCATCACGCTGGCCCACTCCTGCACGCGCATGTCGCTGTGCAGCGGCGGCAGGCCGTTGGCGTCGCCATTGAGCATGTCGAGCTTGTGGGCCAGTTCGTGGATGACCAGGTTGTAGCCTTCCCAGTTGCCGCTGGCCAGCACGCCGGGCCAGGCGAGGATCACCGGGCCCTGTTGCCAGGCTTCGCCGCTGTGCTCGCCGTCCCACTCGTGTTCGATGCCGCTGCTGTCGCGATGGCGCTGGGGGCTGAGGAAGTCGTCGGGGTACAGCACGATCTCGTGGAAGCCTTGGTACCAGTCGAGGTCGCCCAGGTTCATCAGCGGCAGTTGGGCCTGGGCGGCGAGCAGCAGGCGTTGTTCCTGGTGCAGTTCCACGCCCGGTAGGGCGGTGAGGTGTTTTTCGTCGAGGAACACCACGCAGGCTTCGCGCAGCCACTGGTCTTGCTCGGCGCTGATGCCGTCGAGGAAGGTCAGGTGGTGGCGCACCCGTTGCCAGGTGTCATCGGCAATCGGGTGCTTGGCCAGCAGGCGCCGGCGACGCCAGGCGCTGAGGGACCACATCGGCCGGTCAGTGCGGCTTGGCTTCGGATGAGGCACGACCGAAGCGGCTGCGGAACACGCCAATGATCATCGGCACCAGCGACAGCAGGATGATGAACACCACCAGCAGCGACAGGTTTTTCTTGATGAACGGTACGTTGCCGAAGAAGTAACCCAGGGTTACCAGGCCACCGACCCAGAGGATCGTGCCGAATACGCTGAAACCGAAGAAGCGCGGGTAGGGCATCTTGGCGATACCGGCGACGAACGGCGCGAAGGTGCGCAGGATCGGCAGGAAGCGCGCCAGGGTCACGGTTTTGCCGCCGTGCTTGTCGTAGAAGTCGTGGGTCTTTTGCAGGTAGTCGCGGCGGAAGATTTTCGAATTGGGGTTGTTGAACAAGCGTTCGCCCACCGTTCGCCCGATCACGTAGTTGGTGCTGTCACCCATGATGGCTGCCAACATCAGCAGACCGCCGAGCAACACTGGGTCCATACCTCCGCCTGCTGCAACGGCTCCGGCGATAAACAGTAACGAATCCCCTGGCAGGAAGGGCATGACCACCAGGCCGGTTTCGCAAAAAATCACCAGAAACAAGATGGCGTAGATCCACACGCCGTAGTTCCTCACCAGCGTATCGAGATACACGTCGAGATGCAGGATAAGGTCGAGCGGGTTGAAATCCATGGATGGCACCTGTGTGAATGGCTCGGCTCAGCAGGCCAGTGCGGAAACTCGGGTAATAAGGCTACAGAGGTATGTCGCGTTTCTTACAACCCTGAAAGGTCCGCATTATACGGACTGAGAGGTGAAAAGCGTGTTGGTTTTGTAGCGAGGGATGTCTTGGAACCCGGTCTCAAGAACAGCATGGGGGCCAAATGTGGGAGGGGGCTTGCCCCCGATGAGGCAGTGTCAGTTGTAAATTGGCTGGCTGACACACCGCTATCGGGGGCAAGTCGAATCGTCGCACCGCCCCTCCCACAGGGGATTTGAGTTGTTTGGGCTACCGTGATCAATCTTCGCTGATGGGCAAGGTGTAGTTCTTAAACTCGGTGTCCTCACGAAACCCAATCGACTCGTAGGTCTTCTGCGCCACTTCATTGTCGCTGCTGGTCGACACCCGCAGCCGCACGGCATGTGTTTCCTTGGCCATCTTTTTCGCCGTACGCATCAGGTTATCTGCCACCAACTGTCGGCGGGCATCTTCGGCCACGTAGATGTCGTTGAGAATCCACACACGCTTGAGCGACAACGAGGAAAAGCTCGGATACAGCTGGCAAAAACCAAGCACTTTCTTGTCGTCATCATCCGCCAGGGCCAGGTAGATCACCGACTCCTTGCGGCGCAGGCGTTTTTCCAGGAAGGCCCGCGACGAGTCCGGGAAGGGCAGCGCTCCATAGAACTCGCGGTATTTGACGAACAACGGGGTCAACAGGTCCAGGTGTTCCAGGGTCGCTTGAGTAATCCGCATGCCAGGCCTCAACTTCCAAAGGGGGGATGACCACACCAGCGGCCGTGACTCGATGCTGCCTAATGCTGCGAAAAAGCGCAATCATGCAGTTATCAGTCATTCGGTGGGCTGAGCAGGAAATTCCCTTTCATCAGGTCCGGATCATCGGACTCGAGGGTCTGGAGTTGCGCCTCATCCTTGAGATTGACCCCCGACAGCTGCCGCCGACACGCCTCTCGCATCAAGTACAGCAAACGATGGGCGGCCATGCCATAACTCAAGCCTTCCAGGCGCACATTGGAGATGCAATTGCGGTAGGCATCGGTGAGGCCCACCTTGGGGTTGTAGGTGAAATACAGCCCCAGGCTGTCCGGCGAACTGAGCCCCGGCCGCTCGCCGATCAGGATCACCACCATCTTGGCGCCGAGCAGTTGCCCGATCTCATCGGCCACGGCCACGCGGCCTTGTTCCACCAGGATCACCGGCGACAAGGACCAGCCTTCGGCGTGGGTCTGTTCTTCCATGCGTGTCAGAAACGGCAGCGTATGTTTATGCACCGCCAGCGCGGACAAGCCATCGGCGACCACCACTGCCAGGTCCACGCCGCCGGGGTTGGCGGTGGCATGCTCGCGCAAGGCCTGGGCCGATTCATCACTCAAGCGGCGGCCCAGATCCGGGCGTTGCAGGTAGCTATGCCGGTCTGCGGCAGCGCTGCGCACCAACAGGCTGTCACGACCGCGTTTGGCCAGTTGGCCGCTGAGGCCCGCGTGGTCGAACGGCAGATGCACCGCGTCCCGCGCCTGGGCGTGGGCAAATTGGAAGTCCAGTTGCGCCTGGGTGGGGATGCTGGTGCCAGTGCGGCCCAGCGCAATGCGCGCAGGCGTCAGGCGGCGCAATTCCAGCCACGGGTTGTCAGGAAGGTCTAATTGCACGGGCGGCTCCTTCATCCCAATTGCGCCAAGGCGTGGCGAAACGCCGGTGGCAGGCTGTTACCGAACTGCACCTTGCCGTCGGCTTGCGTGAAGATGCCCATTTTCGCCAACCACTGCTCGAATTCCGGCGCCGGCTTCAAGCCCAGTGTCTGGCGGGCGTACAGGGCGTCGTGGAACGAGGTGGTCTGGTAGTTGAGCATGATGTCGTCGGAGCCGGGGATGCCCATGATGAAGTTGATCCCGGCCACGCCCAGCAAGGTCAATAGGGTGTCCATGTCGTCCTGGTCGGCTTCGGCGTGGTTGGTGTAGCAGATGTCGCACCCCATCGGCACGCCCAGCAGCTTGCCGCAGAAGTGATCTTCGAGGCCGGCGCGGATGATTTGCTTGCCGTTGTACAGGTACTCCGGGCCGATAAAACCGACCACGGTGTTCACCAAGAATGGCTTGAAATGCCGGGCCACCGCATAGGCGCGGGTTTCGCAGGTTTGTTGGTCGACGCCAAAATGCGCGTTGGCTGACAAAGCGCTGCCTTGGCCGGTTTCGAAGTACATGAGATTCTGGCCCAACGTGCCGCGATTAAGGCTCAAGCCCGCATCGTAGCCTTCTTGCAGCACGTTCAGGTTGATACCAAAACTGGCGTTGGCCGCCTCGGTGCCGGCTATCGACTGGAACACCAGGTCCAGCGGCACGCCACGGTTGATCGCTTCGATAGAGGTGGTGACGTGGGTCAGCACGCAGGCTTGGGTCGGGATTTCGTAACGCTGGATGATCGCGTCGAGCATCTCCAGCATCGCGCAGATCGAGGCGATGCTGTCGGTGGCCGGGTTGATGCCGATCATGGCGTCGCCATTACCGTAGAGCAGGCCGTCGAGAATGCTCGCGGCGATACCGGCGGGCTCATCCGTAGGGTGATTGGGTTGCAGGCGTGTGGATAAACGCCCGCGCAGGCCCAGGGTGCCGCGAAATTGGGTGACCACGCGGATCTTCTGCGCCACCAGCACCAAATCCTGTACGCGCATGATCTTGGAGACGGCGGCGGCCATTTCCGGTGTCAGACCTGGCGCCAGTGCCCGTAGGCTATGTTCATCGGCCGCATCGCTGAGCAGCCAGTCGCGCAGGCCGCCCACGGTAAGGTGGCTGACCGGCGCAAACGCCTGCTTGTCGTGGGTGTCGATGATCAGCCGAGTGACTTCATCACTTTCATAAGGGATAAGCGCTTCCTCAAGGAAGTGCTTGAGCGGGATATTCGCCAGCGCCATCTGCGCCGCTACCCGTTCGCCGTCGTTCTGCGCGGCGACGCCGGCGAGAAAATCCCCGGAGCGTGCGGGGCTGGCCTTCGCCATCACGTCCTTGAGGCTGTCGAAGCGGTAGGTTTGTGTGCCCACCGCGTGGGAAAAGCTTGCCATACAGTGTCTCCTTGACGATGGGGGCGGCGGCCCCCATCGAGGTTTTCGGCCGTTAGTGCAAGGCGGCCTCTGCGGCCTGGATCGCCGCGAATTCCTCCTCGGGCGTGCCTGCTACCAAGTGATGCCGGCTGTAGAAAGCAAAGTAAGCAATTAATACTCCATAGATGATCGCAGCGCCAATCACTACCCGTGGATCCACCAGAAAGCCCGCCACTACGGCCACACAGGCCAGTACCAAGGCGATCCCCGAGGTGAAGATGCCGCCCGGTGTGCGGTACGGACGGTCCATTTTGGGGCGACGAATGCGCAGAGTGATGTGCGCGGCCATCATCAGCACGTAGGAAATGGTCGCGCCAAACACCGCCACCAGGATCAGCAAATCACCCTGGCCGGTCAGCGACAGGCCAAAACCTATGATGCCGGGGATCACCAACGCCAGCACGGGGGCCTTGCTTTTATTGGTCTGGGACAATTTGCGTGGCAGGTAACCCGCACGGGACAGTGCGAAGATCTGCCGCGAATAGGCATAGATGATCGAGAAAAAGCTCGCAATCAACCCAGCCAGGCCTACCAGGTTAACGAAGCCACCCATCCAGGTTGAACCGCCGTAGGACAACGCCAGCGCTTCCACCAGAGGGTTGCCGGACTTGACCAGCGCGTTGGTGCCGGCGCCGCCCGGTGCGATCACCAGGATCAGCAGGGCAAAACTGGTCAGCACCACAATGGCGCCGATCAGGCCGCGAGGCAGGTCGCGTTTCGGGTTCTTGGTTTCCTCAGCGGCCAGGGGCACGCCCTCTACCGCCAGGAAGAACCAGATGGCATAGGGAATCGCCGCCCACACACCCACGTAGCCAAAGGGCAGGAAGGTGCTGGCGCCCTTGGCCTCGGTCACCGGGATGTCCAGCAGGTTGGCGACATTGAAGTGCGGCACCATCGACACCAGGAACACCCCCAAGGCGATAGCGGCGATGGCGGTAATCACAAACATCAACTTCAGCGCCTCACCGACCCCAAAGATATGGATGCCGATAAAGATGATGTAGAACGCCAGGTAGATCATCCAGCCGCCAATGCCGAACAGCGACTCGCAATATGCGCCGATAAACACGGCGATGGCGGCGGGGGCGATGGCGTATTCGATCAGAATGGCCGTGCCCGTGAGGAATCCCCCCCAGGGTCCAAAGGCACTGCGGGCAAAGCCATAGCCACCGCCCGCAGTGGGAATCATCGAAGACAATTCGGCCAACGAAAAGCACATGCACAGGTACATGGTGGCCATCAGCAATGTGGCCAGGAACATCCCGCCCCAGCCGCCTTGGGCCAGGCCGAAGTTCCAGCCGGCGTAGTCGCCGGAAATAACATAGGCAACGCCAAGGCCCACTAACAGCACCCAGCCGGCGGCGCCTTTTTTAAGTTCGCGTTGTTGGAAGTATTGGGAGTCGACTTTTTCGAAGTCGACGGAAGATCCAGTCGGTTCGCTAGGCATGGGGAAGTACCTTTCGTTGTTATTGTTTTCAACTCGGCCTCTGTGGGCCGGATGCAAGTCGCAAGTACTTATAAAAATCCAAGTGTATGAAGATCAAAATGTGGGAGGGGGCTTGCCCCCGATGGCAGTGTGTCAGGCACATTGATTTCACTGAAGCATAGCTATCGGTGGCAAGCCACCTCCCACACTTAACTGCATTTCAAATGTGGGAGGAGAGTGTTAGTTAGAAGAACCCCAACGGATTAATGTCGTAACTCACCAGCAAGTTTTTAGTCTGCTGGTAATGGTCCAACATCATCTTGTGCGTCTCACGCCCCACACCGGACTTCTTGTAACCGCCAAACGCAGCATGCGCCGGGTACAGGTGGTAGCAGTTGGTCCACACACGGCCCGCCTTGATCGCCCGGCCCATGCGGTAGGCGCGGTTGATGTCGCGGCTCCACACGCCAGCACCCAGGCCGAACTCGGTGTCGTTGGCAATGGCCAGGGCTTCGGCTTCGTCCTTGAAGGTGGTGATGCTCACCACCGGGCCGAAGATTTCTTCCTGGAACACACGCATTTCGTTGGTGCCCTTGAGCAGGGTCGGCTGGATGTAATAACCGCCGGCCATGTCGCCCTGGAGCTTCTCGACCTTACCGCCGGTGAGCAGTTGCGCGCCTTCGCCTTTGGCGATTTCCAGGTAGGACAGGATCTTGTCGAATTGTTGCTCGGACGCCTGGGCGCCGACCATGGTGTCGGTGTCCAGTGGGTCGCCGCGTTTGATCGACTCGATCTTCTTCATCACCACTTTCATGAAGTCGTCGTAGATCGACTCTTGCACCAGTGCACGGGATGGGCAGGTGCACACTTCGCCCTGGTTGAAGAACGCCAGCACCAGGCCTTCGGCCGCCTTCTCAATAAAGGACGGTTCGGCCTTCATGATGTCTTCGAAGAAGATGTTCGGCGACTTGCCGCCCAGCTCAACGGTGGACGGAATGATGTTCTCGGCCGCCGCATGCATGATGTGCGAGCCCACCGGGGTGGAGCCGGTGAAGGCGATCTTGGCGATGCGCTTGCTGGTGGCCAGGGCTTCGCCGGCTTCTTTACCGAAACCGTGAACCACGTTCAGCACGCCCGGTGGCAGCAGGTCGCCGATCACTTCCAGCAAAACGTTGATGCCCAGCGGCGTTTGCTCGGCTGGCTTGAGCACCACGCAGTTGCCGGCGGCCAGGGCCGGTGCGAGTTTCCACGCGGCCATCAGCAGCGGGAAGTTCCACGGGATGATCTGGCCGACCACGCCCAGCGGCTCGTGGAAGTGATAGGAAGCGGTGTGTTCGTTGATTTCGGCGCTGGTGCCTTCCTGGGCGCGGATGCAACCGGCGAAGTAGCGGAAGTGGTCGGCGGCCAAGGGGATGTCGGCGTTGAGGGTTTCACGCACGGCCTTCCCGTTGTCCCAGGTTTCGGTGATGGCCAGCAGTTCGAGGTTCTGTTCGATGCGGTCGGCGATTTTCAGCAGGACCAGCGAGCGATCCTGGGCCGAGGTCTTGCCCCAGGCGTCGGCGGCGGCATGGGCCGCGTCCAGGGCCTTGTCGATGTCTTTGGCAGTGGATCGCGGGAATTCAGCGATCGCCTTGCCGTTGACCGGCGAGGTGTTGGTGAAATAGATGCCATCGACCGGCGCAACGAACTCGCCACCGATGTAGTTGCCGTACTTGGCCTTGAACGAAACGATGGCGCCTTCAGTACCGGGGTGTGCGTAACGCATGGTGGGTATCTCCTGGCTCTTATGTTTATTGGGAGTGCAGCGCGGCAAGCGCATATCAAGCGTAGAGCAAAGGTTGGGCCACTGCGTTGTGGACCAATGAAATCGGGGGGTTGAGCTTTGTTGCAGGGCGTTGCTGTGGCACGACTGATACAGGCGATGTGACAGTTTGTGCCATAAACGGGACAGGCTGTGACCGGTGGGTCTGGCCGGGATTGCATTGGTCGGGTGCCTGGGGGATGCTGGGCGTTCTCACGCAGGGAGAATAATAAGAAATGCACAACGATCATTTCAGTCGCCATGCCCAGCAAGTCCTGACGGTGGCCCATGGCCGCGATCCGTCCAGCGACCCGTCCATTGCCCGCTCCTGGTTGCGTTGCCTGGAGGATTACCACCTCGACCCTGCGCAAACCATCGCCCCCACTGTGCTTGAACATGGTCGCCTGCTGGAAAGTCGCGAGCGCCTGCAACAAGTGCTGCACATCGCTGGCAGCGAGATGAACAGCCTGCACCAGCAGCTATCGGGCGCCGGCCATGCGGTGCTGCTCACCGATGCCCGTGGGGTGATCCTCAACTGTGTCACTGCGCCGTCCGAGCGCAAAATCTTCGAACGCGCCGGGCTTTGGCTGGGCGCCGACTGGAGCGAGGCCTGCGAAGGCACCAATGGCATCGGCACCTGCCTGGTGGAGCGCCAGTCCCTGACCATTCACCGTGATGAGCACTTTCGTGGTCGCCACACGGGGCTGACGTGTTCGGCGAGCCCGGTATTCGACCCCCATGGCGACCTGCTGGCGGTGCTGGATGTGTCCTCGGCCCGCGAAGCGGTATCGCGCCAGAGCCAGTTCCACACCATGGCGCTGGTGAACCTGTCGGCGAAGATGATCGAGAGTTGTTACTTCCTGCGCCATTTTGAAAACCACTGGCTGCTGCGCTTTCACTTGCAGGCCGAGTCTGTGGGGTTATTCAGTGAAGGGTTGTTGGCGTTCGACGCAGAAGGGCGGATTTGTGCGGTGAACCAGAGTGCGCTGAACCTGCTCGGACAACTGCGCAGTAGCCTGCAAGGCCAGCCGGTGGAGGCGTTTTTCGACTGCTCCCTGGACCAATTGCTTGGTCGCGCCAGCGCCAATGCCACGGCCAGTTGGCCGCTGCGCACCCGTGATGGCCGACAGTTGTTCGCAGCCTTGCGTGGTCAGGTGCGCAGCGCCGCCGTGCCGGTCATCAAGCCTGCTGCGGTTGAGCGGCCGCGCCTGCCTGGCATCTGCCTGGGCGATCCGGCGCTGCAACAGGATTTCAGCAAGGCGCTGCGGGTGTTCGAGCGCGATGTGCCGTTGTTGATCAATGGCGAAACCGGCTCCGGCAAAGAAGCCTTCGCCAAGGCCGTGCATCAGGCCAGCCAGCGTGCCGACAAGGCATTCGTCGCCCTTAACTGCGCCGCCATCCCGGAAAGTCTGATTGAGAGTGAACTGTTCGGCTATCGCGGCGGCAGCTTTACCGGCGCGCGCAAGGAGGGCATGCAAGGCAAGTTGCAGCAGGCCGATGGTGGCACCTTGTTCCTCGATGAAATCGGCGATATGCCGCTGGCGCTGCAAACCCGTCTATTAAGAGTGCTGGAAGACCGACTGGTGGTGCCCATTGGCGGTGAGCCCCAGGCGGTCAATGTGCGAATTATCAGCGCCACCCACCGCAATTTGCTGGCGCATGTGCAGGACGGCAGTTTTCGTGAGGATTTGTACTACCGGCTCAATGGTTTGGAAGTCGCGTTGCCGCCTTTGCGCGAACGCAGCGATAAATCCCAGTTGCTCGACTTCTTGCTGGCGCAGGAGGCTGGCGGCGAACGCGTAGCCCTCGATCCGGCGGCGCGTTTGGCGCTATTGACCTTCGCCTGGCCGGGAAACGTGCGCCAACTGCGCACGGTACTGCGCACGCTGGTGGCGTTATGTGATGAGGGGCGTGTGGCGCTGGAGGATTTGCCCGCGCTGATTCGCCAGGTCCAGCCGGTAGCCGGTGGCGATGCCAAATTGGCGGAGTCACCGCTGGAGGATGCCGAGCGCCTGGCGTTGCTGGCCGTGCTGGAGCAACAGCGCTGGCACATGACCCACGCGGCGGACCAATTGGGTGTCAGCCGCAATACCCTGTATCGCAAGCTGCGTCGGCACGGCATCGCACGGCAGGCCCTCAGCTAAAGGGTGCGATTTTCGCCCCCCTGCGCTAACCTGCCGCGATGTTTTACGAGGTCGACTATGCACATTCATATTCTCGGTATCTGCGGTACGTTCATGGGGTCGATGGCAGTTTTGGCCAAAGAACTCGGCCATCACGTCACGGGCTCCGACGCCAATGTTTACCCGCCCATGAGCACGCAACTCGAGGCCCAGGGCATCGCGTTGACCCAAGGTTATGACCCGTCGCAGTTCGACCCGGTCCCGGACCTGGTGGTGATCGGCAATGCCATGTCCCGTGGCAACCCGGCCGTGGAGTACGTCCTCAATAAAGGTTTGCCCTATGTATCCGGGCCGCAATGGCTGGCGGACCATGTGCTGCAGGGCCGCTGGGTACTGGCCGTTGCGGGCACCCACGGCAAGACCACCACCAGCAGCATGCTGGCCTGGGTGCTGGAACATGCCGGCATGAGCCCGGGTTTCCTGATTGGCGGCGTGCCGCAGAACTTCTCGGTGTCGGCGCGCCTGGGCGACACGCCGTTCTTCGTGATCGAGGCGGATGAATACGACAGCGCCTTCTTCGACAAGCGCTCCAAATTCGTTCACTACCGCCCGCGTACGGCGATCCTGAACAACCTTGAGTTCGATCACGCCGATATCTTCCCCGATCTGCCAGCCATCGAGCGGCAGTTCCACCATTTGGTGCGCACTATTCCGAGTGAAGGCCTGGTCATTCACCCAACCACCGAGCCCGCCTTGCAGCGCGTGATCGAGATGGGGTGCTGGACCCCGGTACAAACCACCGGTGCCGGTGGGCAGTGGCAGGTCAAGTTGCTCAGCGAAGACGGTTCCAAATTTGAAGTGCTGTTCGACGGTGAAACCCAAGGCGTTGTCGATTGGGGCATGACCGGGCAGCACAACGTAGCCAATGCCTTGGTTACCCTGGCCGCTGCACGTCATGTCGGCGTGGTGCCTTCCATGGGCATTGCCGCATTGAGCGCGTTCAAGAGCGTGAAGCGGCGTATGGAAAAAGTCGCCGACGTGAACGGGATTACCATCTACGACGACTTTGCCCACCACCCGACGGCCATTGCCACTACGTTGGATGGCCTGCGCAAGCGGGTCGGTGATGCGCCGATCATTGCGATTGTCGAGCCGCGTTCCAACTCCATGAAGTTGGGTGCACACCGCGATGGCCTGCCGGAAAGCGTCAACGATGCCGACCAGGTGGTTTGGTATGCACCGGCCAATCTGGGCTGGGACCTGCCAGCGATTGCAGCGCTGTGCACGGTGCCGTCCAAGGTCTGCGATTCCATCGAAGGTATCGTCGAACACGTCAAGCAACAGGCCAAGCCCGGCACCCACGTGGTGGTGATGAGTAACGGCGGCTTTGGCGGCCTGCACGGCAAATTGGCCGAGGCACTGAAATGAGTGGCCCGGAACGCGTCACCCTGGCGATGACCGGCGCATCCGGTGCGCCGTATGGCTTGCGCCTGCTGGATTGCCTGGTGCGCGAAGACCGTGAGGTGCACTTCCTGATCTCCAAGGCCGCGCAGTTGGTGATGGCCACGGAAACGGATGTGGCGCTGCCGCCCAAGGTGCAAATGATGCAGGCGTTCCTCACCGAGTACACCGGTGCGGCGGCGGGGCAGATCAAGGTGTACGGCAAAGAGGATTGGATGTCGCCGGTGGCCTCCGGCTCCGGGGCGCCGGCGGCGATGGTCGTGGTGCCGTGTTCCACTGGCACCTTGTCGGCGATTGCCACCGGGGCCTGCAACAACCTGATCGAACGTGCCGCAGATGTAACGTTGAAGGAGCGTCGCCAACTGATCCTGGTGCCGCGTGAGGCACCGTATTCGAGCATTCATCTGGAGCACATGCTCAAGTTGTCGAATATGGGCGTGACCATCCTGCCGGCATCGCCGGGTTTTTATCACCAGCCGCAGACCATCGATGACCTGGTGGATTTTGTGGTGGCGCGCATTCTCAACCTGCTGAATATTCCCCAGGACATGCTGCCGCGTTGGGGCGAGCACCATTTGAGCAGCGATGAATAAAGCGCTGCTGATTCTGCTGGCGCTGCACCTGACCGGCTGCGCCACCGCCCGTACGCTGGACGCCGCGCAGCCCGGCGCGCCGGTGGTGTATGCCGGCACGCGGTTGGATTTGTATGCGATCAACGGTGGGTGCTGCGCCAAGGACCGTTTTGGTGCCGAGGCGCCGAGTTATCCCCATGTGGACCTGCCGGCCAGTGCGTTGCTCGACACGCTGTTGTTGCCGTTGTCGGTGTTGACGGTGCTTGGGGTGGGCTTTAACGCCACAGGTGGACTTTAGAGGAAGGGTGGCTTTGCTGGCCTCATCGCGGGCAAGCCCGGCTCCCACAGGGGAATGCATTTCAAATGTGGGAGCTGGCTTGCCTGCGATGACGCCCTTCTGTTCACCACAAAACTACTTGCCTAGCTTGCGCAACTCATCCGACTCCACCACCCGCACTCCATCCTGCTCTTCCAGCGCCAGGCGCCACATGGCGCGGGCCAGTTCGCACACTTCAATACCACGGTATTTGCCGGGAATCAGCTTCGACAACGGCCCGGCCAGTTGCTCGGCCAGGCGCGGTTCCAGTCGTTCCCCCAGCAGCAGCGAAGGCCGCACGATGGTCAGTTGCGGCCAGCCCTGGGTCTTGAGCGCCTCTTCCATTTCGCCTTTGACGCGGTTGTAGAAGATCGAGGATTTCGGGTCGGCGCCAATGGCGCTGATCACCACCAGGTGCCGCGCGCCCATTTCCCGTGCGCGCTTGGCGAAGGCCACCACCATGTCCAGGTCGACGGCGCGGAATGCCGCTTCCGAACCGGCCTGTTTGATGGTGGTGCCCAGGCAGCAGAAGGCCAGGTCGACCTGGCCACTCAGTTGCCGCAGGAATACCGCAGGGTCCCCGACTGGGTTTTCCAAATGCGGGTGTTCGGCCAATGGCTTGCGGCTGGGCGCCAGTACACGGGTGACCGTGGGCTCATTGAGCAGGCGATCCAGCAGGTGTTCGCCGGTCAGGCCGGAGGCGCCGGCGAGCAGGATATGCTGAGGTGTCAGGTACATGGTGTTTCCCCCTTGTTACACGTTACAGCTTAGTTGCCTTTGGCTTCCTTGCTATTCATTGAGACGCTTTCGAGCGCCTTTCGTGCCTGCTGCTTGCGTAATAATTGCCAATGGGCGATCACGCCTTTGGGGGCCCAGATCTGCGGCTCGGAGGCTTCGAAGTTGTCCGCCTGCTCGCGTTCGGCTACGTGCAACTGCGCCAACTTGAAGGCTTGTTGCAGGTCGTCGGTCTGGTTGAAGGCTTGGGCGAAGAGGGCATCGCCGAAGTAGGTGAAGTCGGCTTCCTCGGAGCAACCGAAGGACACACGGTCGGCTCTGGAGGCGGTCATGATCAGGGTGCGCTCGTCTTTGAGTGCCGGGATAAACCCGCCGGAATAGCAGGCGGAAATCACGATGATCTTGTCGCGGTTTTTCAGCGGTGCGAGCACGTTGGCCAGTTCGTCGGCGGGCAAGTCGGCCAGCTCCATGCGCGGTTGGTCCAGCACCAGCTCATGCTCGTGGGTGCCGTGGCTGGTCATGTAAATGAACACCAGGTCTTCCGGCCCGGTGCGCTCGGCCAGTGTTTGCACGGAGCGGCGCAGGCTTTCGCGGGTGGCCAGGGGGCGGTCGGCGATATGGTCGCGGTGGTTGACCAGGCGAATCTGCCCACGGGCACCGAAGCGCGTGGCGAGCATGTTGCTGACGTAATCGGCTTCGCGCAGGAACACGCTTTGTTTGCCGTCGCCGGCCAGCACCAGGGTGTACAGCTCGACACCAGGCGTGGAGGCGGGGACGGCGGCGAGCGCGGCATCGAGCAGGCGGCCCTGGGCCAGTACGCCGATTTCCAGCGGGTCGGGCAGCAACTTGCCGTCGGCATCACGCACGCGCATCCCGTTGACCCACGTACCGGCCTGTACGGTGCCGTCGGTGAGCACCAGCGTGCCGCGTCCCTGGTAGCTGTCGCTGTCGAAACCGCCGATGTAGAAGCTGCCGTCGGTCAGGTTCAGACGGCCCTGGCCGGTAAAGCGCCAATCGCTGAACTGGCCGACGTAGTGGCTGCCGTCCACGCCAATCAATTCGCCTTTGCCGCTGAGGGCGCCTTCCTTGAACTGGCCGATCCACACGTCGCCATCGGCGTTTTCGTAGCGGCCCTTGCCATTGAGCTGGTTCTGCTTGAATTGGCCGACATAGATGTCGCCATCGGCGCTGTTGAACGTGCCGTTGCCTTCCAGTTGCCCATCGACAAAATGGCCGCTGAACTGGTTGCCGCTGTCGTCGTTGCGCTGGCCTTCGCCATTCGGTTTACCGTGGGCGAACTGCCCCTGGTATTGGCTGCCGTCGGCCAGTTCCAGGCGCCCAAGGCCGGAATACTGGTCGTTCTTGAATTCGCCGCGGTAGGTCATCTGCCCCTCTTTGAGGGTGCCTTCGCCGTTGCGTCGACCGTTCTTGAAGCCGCCCACATAGTGGCTGCCTGCCGTGGTCAGGCTGCCCTGGCCGTCGAACAGCCCGAGTTGAAACCGGCCTTTGTAGACCTCGCCGTTGCTGCCATGCCATTCGCCCTGGCCGTGCCACTGGCCTTTGTCGAACTGGCCGGCGTACCAACTGCCGTTGGGGTAGTCCACCCGGCCCTGGCCTTGCAGCAAACCATTGACCACATCACCCCGGTAACGGCCGCCATCGGGCAGGCGCGCATCGGGCGGCAACAGCGATTCGCCGTCTCCGCAAGCGGTGAGCAGCAGGGCAAGGGCAAGGGGAGCGAGTGGGCGCATAGCGGGATCCGGATAATTGAGCGCCGAGTATGCCGCAGCCGGGGAACCTATACCTAGTGGTCTATAGGCTAAAGATGAGCGGTAGGACTGAGCTTACTGTGGCGAGGGAGCTTGCTCCCGCTGGACTGCGTAGCAGGCCCATTTTTTGGGGGGCGCTGCGCACCCCAGCGGGAGCAAGCTCCCTCGCCACGTTTGCTTCTACAAGAAGGTGGGGCTTATACGAAGCAGAGTGACAACGACTCGGCAATGTAAGCCGGTTTTTCCTGACCGTCGATTTCCAGGGTGCACACGGCTTTAAGCAACCATTGGCCGGGTTTCTTCTCGGTGACGTCGGTGAGGTTGACGTGCAGGCGCACCCGCGAGTTGACCTTGACCGGCTGGATGAAGCGCACGCTGTCCAGGCCGTAGTTGACCGCCATCTTCAAGCCTTCCGGCATGATCAGGATGTCTTCGATCAGCTTGGGAATCAGTGACAGCGACAGGAAACCGTGGGCAATGGTGCTGCCAAACGGCGTTTGTGCGGCCTTGACCGGGTCGACGTGGATGAACTGATGGTCGCCAGTGGCCTCTGCGAACAGGTTTATACGCGCCTGGTCGATGGTGAGCCAATCGGAACGTCCCAGTTCCTTGCCGACATAATCTTTGAGCTGCGCTACAGGTACATAGGGCATTGCGTCTCTCCTTGGTTCATCGGTTTTTATATAGGTGCGAGATCCAATGTAGATCATCACGGGCAACCGGCTCGGTCAACCCACCATGCTTTTGGCGAATGCCGATGCATAGCGCAGGCGTGCTTATAATGCCGGCACGCTTAAAGGGGGGAGAGAACGGATGCTGTTACGCGGGCTGACATGGCTGGTGCTGTTCCAATTGATCGGTACGGCGATCAACCATTTGCTGTTGCCGATCCTGCCGGGGCCGATTATCGGGTTGCTGCTGTTGCTCGGTTTTCTGATTTGGAATGGCGAAGTGGGCGAGCCCTTGAGCCTCGCGGCCGGCAGCCTGCTGCGCTATTTGCCTTTGCTGCTGGTGCCGCCGGCCGTGGGGGTGATGGTGTACGCCAAGGACATCGCCGCGGATTTCTGGGCGATTGTCGGCGCGCTGGTGTTGTCGCTGGTGATCGCCATGGCCTTTGTCGGTGTGTTGATGCAGCAGATGGTCAAGCGCAAGGAGAAGGGCCAATGATGTTCGACTGGCATGGCGCGTGGACAGCGGTGATTCATCACCCGTTGTTCGGCATTGGCATCACCCTTGGCGCTTATCAACTGGTACTCGCCGGTTTCGAGAAAACCCGCTGGATTTTCCTGCAACCGGTGCTGGTCTCCATGTTGCTGGTGATCGGCGTATTGATCACCTGCGGCCTGAGTTACGCCGAATACCGCAAAAGCACCGAGATCATGGGTGTTTTGCTGGGACCTGCCACCGTGGCCCTGGCGGTGCCGCTTTATTTGAACCTGCGGCGTATTCGCCAATTGTTCTGGCCGATTTTTACTACGCTGGTGATAGGTGGCGTGTTGGCCACCGGCTTGTGCGTGCTGTTGGGTTGGTGGTTCGGCGCCGAACACATGATGTTGATGACCATGGCGCCCAAGTCGGTGACCTCGCCGATTGCCATGTTGGTGGCCGAGCAGATCGGCGGCGTGGCCGCATTGGCGGCGGTGTTTGTGCTGATCACCGGTGTGGTCGGAGCCATGATCGGCCCGGCGTTTCTGTCACGCTTGGGTGTGCACAGCCCCGAAGCGCGCGGCATGGCGCTGGGCATGACCGCCCATGCCGTCGGCACGTCGGTGGCCTTGCAAGAGAGCGAAGAGTGCGGCGCCTTTGCGGCGCTGGCCATGAGTCTGATGGGCGTGGCTACGGCGGTGTTCCTGCCGCTGGCTGTGTCGGTGATCGTTTAAACCAGGTTTAAGGAAACCTTTATGAGTCTGGCGCTGTTCCCGCTCAATACCGTGCTGTTCCCGGGGTGCACCCTCGATTTGCAGATTTTCGAGGCGCGCTATCTGGACATGATCAGCCGCTGCATGAAAAAGGGCGAAAGCTTTGGCGTGGTGTGCATCCTCGACGGCAGCGAAGTGGGCGTGGCACCGGACGGCTACGCGCTGATCGGCTGTGAAGCGCTGATCCGCGACTTCAAGCAGCAGGACAACGGCCTGCTGGGGATTCGCGTCGAGGGCGGTCGGCGGTTTCGCGTGCGCGATGCCGGCGTGCAGAAAGACCAGTTGCTGGTAGCCGAAGTGCAATGGCTGGAAGAACTGCCGGACCAGGCCCTGGAAGAAGATGCCGACCTGTTGGCCTTGCTCCAGGCCCTGGCCGAGCACCCGATGGTCGCGTCGCTGGACATGGACGCCCATGCCGACGGCCAGCAGGCCTTGGGTAATCAGCTTGCGTACTTGTTGCCCTTCACGGAGGCCGACAAGATCGACCTGCTGCAACTCGACGACCCGCAGCAACGCCTGGATGCGATCCAGATGTTGCTCGATGAGCTGCAGGGCGAGTTGTTCACTTAATAGGCATATCGCAACAAGGCATGGGCGCTGCCGGTGAAGGCGATAAAGCCCAGCACCGCGACCACCGCCGGCAGCACCAGCCACCAGGCTTTTTGCGACATCGGCGGCAACGGGCTGCGATGTTGGATGACCGTCAGGCTGAAAGCACACACCGTCATCGCCAGCAACGTGCCAGCCAGGATGTCCGTGGGCCAGTGGGCGCCGAGGTACACCCGCGACAGCGCGATAAACGCGGCGGGGATGCAACCCAACAGCAGCCAGGTCATGCGCAGCCGTGTGGGTTGGCCGCAACCGGCCAGTACGGCCAATGCCAGGAAAAACGCGAAAGCGCCGGACGCGTGGCCGCTGGGCATGCTGAAACTGGTCAGTGGGTCGGTCAGGATTTCCGGGCGACCACGGGCGAAAAACAGCTTGGTGCCGGTGTTGATCACGGCGGCCCCGGCCAGTGTGGCGCCGACGAACAACGCATGGCGCCATTGCCGCGCCAACAGCAGCAAGCCAGTGAACACGGCGCTGGCGACGAACATTTTCTTGAATTCGCCCAGCTGGGTGACCATCACCATGGTGCGGTCCAGCCACGCGCTGCGGTGTTCCTGCACCAGAGCGCTCAGGCCCTGGTCGAAGTCATTGAGGTGCGGGTAGCCGATAAACAGGGCGATCAACAGGGTCAGGCTGGCGCAGCCGATCCACAGCGTTGCGCGGCGATGGCCGCGAAGGCCGCTGTTCAATGCCAGCCCCAACAGCACGGCGAGGCTGGCCGCGACAATCCCTGCTTCCGGCCAGAACCCTTCCGGCAGCGGCAGGCGAAACGCGGCACCCGTCGCCCAGCCCGGCAGCAGGTACGCTACCGACCAGCCCGCAGCGGCGACGATGCTCACGGCGGCAAAGCGCGGGAAGGGCATGTCGCACATGCCGGCGACCATCGGCAGCATGGGACGCAGTGGCCCAATGAAACGTCCTACCAGCAGACTGGCGATGCCGTACTTGTGGAAGTAGGTTTCGGCGCCGTTCATCCACTCCGGGTGATGGCGAAGGCCGGGCAGGCGCCGGATGTTCTGGTGGAAATGTCGGCCCAGGTAGTAGGAAACCCCGTCACCCAGCAGGCCGCCGAGAAAACCCAGCAGCAGGGTTTCACTGAGAGACAGCGCACCGCTGCCGGCCAACGCGGCAATGGCAAACAGCAACACCGTGCCCGGCACGATCAGCCCGGCGATGGCCAGGCATTCCACGCAGGCGACGATAAATACCGCGACTGCCAGCCATTGTGGGTTGAGGGTCAGCCAGCCGGTTATGCTTTCGAGCCATTGGCTCATACAGTCCACTCCATCTTTGCGAATACAGAAATCGGAAACATTGAAGATCAAACTGTGGGAGGGGGCTTGCCCCCGATTAGGGTGTATCAGTGAATGAATATTTGGCTGACACACCGCCCTCGGGGGCAA
>NZ_QUZT01000016.1 GCF_004682045.1 Pseudomonas nabeulensis | reverse complement strand
TCAGGGCAAGCCCCCTCCCACAGTTTTAAACCTCATTGTTTTCTAGATTGTGTGAACCCCATGACCTCTCAAACCCTCGACCTCGCCAGCGCCACCCACGGCTACCGGCGCCTGCTGGCGCGGCGTGCCTGGCTGCTGGCCCTGCTCGGCAGTGCGTTGGTCTGCGCCATTCTGGTGGACCTGGCCAGCGGCCCATCGGGGATGGGCCTGTTGGCTCTGCTCGACGGGATCCTGCACCCGTCGCACTTGAGCGCCACCGACCAGGTGATCATCTGGAACGTACGCCTGCCCTACACGTTGATGGCCGTACTGGTGGGCTGCGCGCTGTCGTTGGCCGGGGCCGAGATGCAGGCGATCTTGAATAACCCGCTGGCCAGCCCGTTTACCTTGGGCGTGTCGTCGGCGGCGGCACTGGGTGCGTCCCTGGTGATCGTGTTTCCGGTGACCACGCTGTGGGTGTCGGCCAACACCGCGATCTCCATTTCGGCGTTCATCTTCGCCGCCGCCTCGGTATTTTTGCTGCAAGCCATGTCGCGCCTGCGCGGAGCGGGGGTGGAAAGTCTGGTGTTGTTTGGCATCGCCCTGGTGTTCAGCTGCAACGCCGTCGTGGCCCTGCTGCAACTGGTGGCCACCGAAGATGTGCTGCAACAACTGGTGTTCTGGACCCTGGGCAGCGTCACCCGCGCCAACTGGGACAAACTCGGCATCCTGGCCCTGGTGGTGGCGGTGGTGCTGCCGTTTTCCTTCACCGCCGCGCCGCGCCTGACCTTGCTGCGCATGGGCGAAGACCGCGCACAAAGCTTCGGCGTGGACGTAAAGCGCCTGCGGTTTTTCTCGTTGCTACGCATCAGTTTGTTGTCGGCTACCGCCGTCGCCTTTGTAGGCACTATCGGATTTATCGGTCTGGTAGGTCCGCATATCGCGCGGATTCTGGTGGGTGAGGATCAACGTTTTCTGCTGCCGGCCAGTGCGTTGACCGGTGCGTTGCTGCTGTCACTGTCCTCGATTGCCAGCAAGCTGATCATGCCTGGCGTGATCGTGCCGGTGGGTATCGTCACCGCATTGGTGGGCGTGCCGATTTTTGTCGTATTGGTGTTCAAGCGTGGGAGGCAGTTATGAGCCAGGGGTTGAGCGTGCGTAACGCCAATGTCAGTTATGGCCGTCGGCAAATCGTCCACGACCTGAGCTTGCCGACCCTGCCCCACGGCAGCCTCACCGCGTTGATCGGCCCCAATGGCGCCGGTAAATCCACCTTGCTGCGCGCCGTGGCCGGGCTGGAAAAGATGCAAGGCGTTGTGCGACTGGGTGACCTCGACCTGTCAGCCATGTCTGTCGCCGAGCGTGCGCGGCGGGTGACCTACATGCCGCAAAACCTGCCGCCGGGGTTGAGCCTGAGCGTGATGGAAAGCGTGATCGCCGCCCTGCGCGTGGCCTCTGTCGACGGCGTGCCACTGTCCAGCGAGGCCTGCCTGCGCGAAGCATTCGAAGCGCTGCAACGCATCGGCATTGCCCACTTGGCCGATCAACTGCTGAGTACGCTGTCGGGTGGTCAACGCCAATTGGTCAGCCTCGCTCAGCTGATCGCCCGTCGCCCCCAGGTCATGCTGCTGGACGAGCCCACCAGCGCCCTCGACCTCAATTACCAACTCAAAGTCATGGAGTGCGTGCGCAGTTTGGTGCGCGAACACAACCTGATCGCCGTGGTGGTATTGCACGACATCAACCTCGCGGCGCGCTTCGCCGACCAGATCGCCGTGCTGCGCCAGGGGCGCCTGTATGCGAGTGGTGCTGCCGATGACGTACTCGACCCGCTGCTGTTTGCCGAGGTGTATCGCGTGCGGGCGCGTATCGAGCGCTGTTCCCAGCAGTCGCTGCAAGTGCTGGTGGATGGGGCGGTGTGATTTGCTTCTAAGGGTATGCGCAAATGTTTCATTGAATTTTCGTACACCCAGCATCACCTATACCTACAGGCATTCGCTCAATTGGAGAGCTTCATGATCGACCTGTATTACTGGACAACCCCCAACGGTCACAAAGTGTCATTGTTCCTGGAAGAAGCCGGCCTGCCCTACACGGTGCACCCGATCAATATCGGCCAGGGCGACCAGTTCAAACCAGACTTCCTGAAGATCGCTCCCAACAACCGCATTCCGGCCATCGTCGATCAAAACCCGACCGACGGTGGTGCGCCGATTTCGCTGTTCGAATCCGGCGCCATCCTGTTGTACCTCGCGGAAAAAACCGGCCAGTTCATCCCCCAAGACCTGCGCGGTCGCCAGGAAGCCTTGCAATGGTTGTTCTGGCAAATGGGCGGCCTGGGGCCGATGGCCGGTCAGAACCACCATTTCAGCCAGTTCGCACCGGAGAAAATTCCCTATGCGATCAAGCGCTACGTAGACGAAACCGCACGGCTGTATGGCGTGCTGGATCGACGCCTGGCAGACCGAGCGTTTGTGGCCGGTGAGGCCTACAGCATTGCCGATATGGCGATCTACCCGTGGATTGTTTCCCACAAATGGCAGAGCCAGCGGCTGGAAGATTTCCCCCATCTGCATCGCTGGTTCAACAGCATCAAGGAACGGCCAGCGACGGTGCGGGCGTATGAACTGGTGCAGAAGGTCAATCCGCCCAAATCCTGATCTAAAGACCCAATGAGGTCTAAATGTGGGAGGGGGCTTGCCCCCGATAGCGGTGGGTCAGCTAGCTTATCTGTGACTGACACCCTGCAATCGGGGGCAAGCCCCCTCCCACATTTGATTTGGGCCAGTCTCAAGATCTAATGCTTTGCCAAAACTCCCGCTTGCGTCGTTTCACCGCGCTCACTAACGTAGCGCCTTTACTGACGCTACCCCCGCAGGAGCTTTGCCATGGCCTCGCCAGCCCTCTCACATTTTCTTCCCCGGTTCGGCGTTGCCGCGGCAGTGGCCAGTGCGTTAAGCCTGGCCGGTTGCCAACTCCAGAGCACCCAGGACACCCTGCCGCCCGTGGCCGGCGTGCAGCCGATCAAAGGCCTGGCACAAAACGTGTCGGTGCGCCGCAATGCCCAAGGCACGCCGTTGATCGAAAGCAACACCTTCCACGACGCGCTGTTCAGCCTCGGCTATGTACACGCCAGTGACCGCATCACCCAGATGGTCACCTTGCGCCTGCTGGCCCAAGGCCGTCTGGCGGAAATGTCCGGGGCGGACGTGCTGGATGTCGACCGTTTCATGCGTGCGGTCAACCTGAAAAAAAGCGCCGGCGAGCTGTATAACGCCTCGTCGCCACGCCTCAAGCGTTTCTTCGAAGTGTATGCACGTGGCGTCAACGCCTACCTGTTCCGCTACCGCGACAAGCTGCCGCCGGACCTGGCCCAGACCGGCTACAAGCCCGAGTACTGGAAGCCGGAAGATTCGGCGCTGCTGTTCTGCCTGCTGAATTTCAGTGAGTCGGCCAACCTGCAAGAGGAGATTTCGTCGCTGGTGCTGGCGCAAAAAGTCGGTGTCGACAAACTCGCCTGGCTCACCCCAAGCGCGCCGGATGAACCGATCCCGCTGGCCGAAGCCGAAAAACTCAAGGGCGTGAACCTGAGCCAGATCACCGGCCTCGCCGGGCTGGATACAGTCAGCCAACAACTGCGCACACTCAACGGCCTGGCCGTGACTACATCAAGCAACTGGGCGATTGGCCCACAACGCAGCCGCAGCGGCAAAAGCCTGCTGGCCGGTGACTTGTCGGCCCAGCCGCAAGCGCCGTCGCCGTGGAGCTACGTGCAGATCCGTGCGCCGAAATACCAGGCCGTCGGTGCCTCGATTGCCGGTTTGCCGACCCTGCTGTCCGGTTTCAACGGCAAAGTCGCGTGGAGCATGAGCACGGTCAAGGGCGACACCCAGGACCTGTTCCTGGAAAAGGTCAAACGCCAGGGCAGCGCGTTGTACTACGAGAACAACGGCAAATGGCTGCCGGCCGGCGTGCGTAACGAGACCTTCTTTATCAAAGGCCAACGCTCGATTCGCGAAGTCGTCTACGAAACCCGCCACGGCGCCCTGCTCAACAGCAGCCAGGCGCTGACCAGCGGCTTCGGCCTGGCCCTGCAAACCGCTGACTTCAAGGACGACAAGAGCCTGGATGCGTTCTTCGACCTGTCCCGCGCGCAAAACGCCGGCAAGGCCTCGGACGCCACCCGCGAAATTCGCGCCATTGCCCTGAACATGATCTTTGCCGACGCCAGCAACATTGGCTGGCAAGTCACCGGCCGCTTCCCCAACCGCCGCGAAGGCGAAGGCCTGTTGCCGTCGCCGGGCTGGGATGCGCGTTTCGATTGGGACGGCTACGCCGACGCGATGCTGCACCCCTATGACCAGGACCCCGCCCAGGGCTGGATCGGCACCGCCAACCAGCGCACCGCACCGCGCGGTTATGGCATGCAATTGTCCAACTCGTGGGATGCGCCGGAACGCAGCGAGCGCCTGGCGCAACTGGCCAATGCCGGCAAGCACGACAGCCGCAGCATGATCGCCATGCAGTACGACCAGACCACCACGTTCGCCGCCAAGCTCAAGACCATGTTCCAAGCGCCGGGCATGGCCCAGCCGCTGAAACAGGCGATCGATGCACTGCCGGCCGCCGAGCAAACCAAGGCCCGCGAGGCACTGAATCGCTTGATGGCCTTTGACGGTCGCCTGGTGTCGACCTCCGCAGACGCCGCGCTGTATGAGCTGTTCCTGCAGGAAAGCGCCAAGCAAATCTTCCTCGATAAGCTCGGCCCGGAAAACAGCGCCACCTGGAAGGCATTTGTCAGCAACGCCAGCCGGTCCTACGCCGCCACCGCCGACCACCTGCTGGGGCGCGAAGACAGCCCATTCTGGGATGACACGCGCACCGCGCAACAAGAAGACAAACCGGCGATCCTCGCCCGCACCCTGGCGGCGGCGATTACCGCCGGCGACAGCCAACTGGGTGCCGATCACAAGGCCTGGCAGTGGGGCAAGTTGCACAGCACCACCTGGAAGAACACCAACGGCCAAGTGATTCGCGGCCCGCTTGCCAGTGGTGGCGACCACAACACCTTGAACCCGGCACCGTATAGCTGGGGCCAGGACTTCAATACCACCCAAGTGTCGGCCTTGCGCATGATCGTCGACTTCGGCCAGGTGGAACCAATGATGGGCCAGGGTGGCATCGGCCAATCCGGC
Organism: Pseudomonas nabeulensis; assembly: GCF_004682045.1. Classification (GTDB taxonomy): domain Bacteria; phylum Pseudomonadota; class Gammaproteobacteria; order Pseudomonadales; family Pseudomonadaceae; genus Aquipseudomonas; species Aquipseudomonas nabeulensis. The sequence goes on along the minus strand of NZ_QUZT01000016.1, from coordinate 101,057 downwards.
AACCCGGCCAGCCCGAACTATGCCAACGGCATCGACCCGTCGCTCAAGGCGCAATACCTGAGCTTCCCGATGCAGCCGCAGAATTTCGAGAAGGTGTATGGCAAGGCCAGGTTGACCCTGACACCCGGCAAGTAACCACTGAAGAAACCAGCTCAAAATGTGGGAGGGGGCTTGCCCCCGATGAGGGAGTGTCAGTTGAAACATTTGTGGCTGACACACTGCTATCGGGGGCAAGCCCCCTCCCACATTTGCCCGCGTGCATTCAGATAGAACTTCTGCACTCAGCCCTGCCTCATAAGTAACAAGCCCACCTCCCCGGTCATCCCATGGACCTTGTCATCGCCCGCCCCGAAGGCCTCTACTGCCCCGCCGGCGACTTCTACATCGACCCCTGGCGCCCGGTGGAACGCGCGGTCATCACCCATGCCCACGGCGACCACGCCCGCACCGGCAACACACACTATCTGGCCGCTGCCCCCGGTGAAGGCATCCTGCGCTCGCGTCTGGGCCAGGACATCAACCTGCAAACCCTGGCTTACGGCGAGAAGCTCAACCACCACGGCGTGACCTTGAGTTTCCACCCCGCCGGGCATGTGCTTGGCTCGGCCCAGGTGCGCCTGGAATACCAGGGTGAAGTCTGGGTGGCCTCTGGCGACTACAAGGTCGAACCCGATGGGACCTGCGCGCCGTTCGAACCGGTGCGTTGCCACACGTTTATCACCGAATCCACCTTCGGCCTGCCGATCTACCGCTGGCAGCCACAGGCGCAGATCTTTGCCGGGATCAACGAGTGGTGGCAGGCCAATATCGCCGCCGGCAAGGCCAGCGTGCTGTTCTGTTATTCCTTCGGCAAGGCCCAGCGCATCCTGCATGGCATCGACGCCAGCATCGGCCCGATCCTCAGCCATGGCGCGGTGGAGCCGCTAAACCGGGTGTACCGCGAAGCCGGCATCTATATTCCCGAAACGCTGTATGCCGGGGATTTCCAAAAGACCGACCCATTGCTGCGCCAGGCCCTGATCATCGCTCCGCCCTCCGCCGGTGGCAGCACCTGGATCAAACGTTTCGGTGACTACAGCGATGCCTTTGCCAGCGGCTGGATGCGCCTGCGTGGCACCCGACGCCGGCGCGGGGTGGACCGGGGCTTTGTGCTGTCGGACCACGCCGACTGGCCCGGTCTGTTATGGGCCATCGAACAGACCGGCGCCGAGCGGGTGATGGTGACCCACGGTTCTGTCGGCGTGCTGGTGCGTCACCTGCGGGAAAAAGGCCTGGACGCCCAAGGTTTCACCACGGAATACGGCGACGACGAAGAAGAGGCCAGCGTATGAAAGCGTTCGCCGAGCTGTACGCCAACCTCGACGCCACCACCTCCAGCAACGCCAAGCTCGCAGCGTTGCAGGCCTATTTTCGCCAGGCCCCGCCGGAAGATGCCGCGTGGGCGGTGTACTTCCTCTCCGGTGGACGGCCTCGGCAATTGGTGCCGACCCGGTTGCTACGGGACATGGCCACCGAAGCGTCCGGGATCGAGCCGTGGCTGTTTGAAGAAAGCTACCAATCGGTGGGTGACCTGGCAGAGACCATTTCCCTGCTGCTACCCGAATCCACCTACACCTCTGAGGATGGATTGGCGGTGTGGCTGGAAGAAAAGCTGCTGCCCCTGCGTGGCCTGCCCCCCCTCGAGCTGACCGAGCGCCTGCCGGCACTCTGGGCGCAACTGGATCAACCGAGCCTGATGGTGTGCATCAAGTTGATCACCGGCAGTTTTCGCGTGGGCGTGTCCAAATTACTGGTCACCCGCGCCCTCGCCGCTTTGGCCGGCCTCGACAGCAAACGCGTGGCGCAACGGCTGGTGGGCTACACCGACTTGTCCAACCGTCCTACGCCTGAGGGCTATCTCAAGCTGATTGCCGCCGAATCCTCTGACGAACACGCGCAACGGGGCGGACAGCCTTATCCGTTTTTTCTCGCCCATGGATTGGCGCAACCGGTTGAGCAATTCGACGCTTTGCTCGGTTCGCCCGATGACTGGCAAGTGGAATGGAAGTGGGATGGTATCCGCGCTCAACTGGTCAAGCGCGAAGGCCGCCTGTGGGTCTGGTCCCGTGGCGAGGAACTGGTGACCGAGCGCTTCCCCGAACTGCATAGCCTGGCGCGCGGCCTGCCCGATGGCACGGTGATCGACGGCGAGATCGTGGTGTGGAAGGACGCGGTGCAACCCTTCGCCCTGCTGCAACAACGGATCGGGCGCAAGACGTTGAGCAAGAAAGTCCTGGAGGATGCACCGGTCGCCGTCCTCGCCTATGACCTGCTCGAACACCAAGGCGACGACTGGCGCAACCACACCCAGGCCGAACGGCGCAGCCAACTGGAGCAGGTGGTTGCCCAGTGCAACCAGCCGGTGTTGCGCGTATCTCCCCTGCTGACCGGCTGCACCTGGCAAGACTTGGCCGACCAGCGCGAAGCCTCCCGCAGCCTGGGCGTGGAAGGCATGATGCTCAAGGCGCGCGACGGCCTGTATGGCGTGGGCCGCACCAAGGACATGGGCGTTTGGTGGAAATGGAAGGTCGACCCGTTCAGCGTCGATGCGGTGTTGATCTACGCCCAGCGCGGGCACGGCCGACGCGCCAGCCTCTACAGCGACTACACCTTTGCCGTCTGGGACGGCCCGCCCGGCAACGAGCGCACGTTGGTGCCGTTTGCCAAGGCGTATTCCGGGCTCACCGACGAAGAAATGCGCAAGGTCGACGCGATTGTGCGCAAGACCACCGTGGAGAAGTTCGGCCCGGTGAGCAGTGTGACGCCGAGCCTGGTGTTTGAGCTGGGGTTCGAGGGGATTGCCCTGTCGAAGCGGCATAAGAGCGGGATTGCAGTGCGGTTTCCGAGGATGTTGCGGTGGCGGCAGGATAAGGCGGTGGAGGAAGCGGACAATCTGGGAACCCTGCAAGACCTCCTGACCTGACATAAATCCAAATGTGGGAGGGGGCTTGCCCCCGATAGCAGTGGGTCAGTCAAAGTGTCTGGTGACTGACACTCAGCAATCGGGGGCAAGCCCCCTCCCACATTTGGACCTTCATCTGAGCTGAAATGGTGCACTGAATTTCCAGCGCCCACTTTCGGGCATCTCCTACACTCAAACCTCCCGATTCCCACCTTTTAAAACGCTCATTCGGAACTATGGTGCAGAAATTGCTACTTGTGTTGCGTCTGACACCGTTCAGTAACAGTCCTAAACGCGCCACAAGCGCTTATCTTGGTTTTTAGGGATTACATAATGAAAAAAGCATTGCTGACCCTTTCTGCACTGGCACTGTGCATGGCCGCAGGTTCTGCGCTGGCCAAGGAATACAAGGAACTGCGTTTTGGTGTCGATCCGTCCTACGCCCCGTTTGAATCCAAATCCGCCGACGGCAGCCTGGTGGGCTTCGATATCGACCTGGGCAATGCCATCTGTGCCGAGCTGAAGGTCAAGTGCAAGTGGGTCGAAAGTGACTTCGACGGCATGATCCCGGGCCTCAAGGCCAACAAGTTCGACGGTGTGATCTCGTCCATGACCGTGACCCCGGTGCGCGAGAAGGCCATCGATTTCTCCAGCGAATTGTTCTCCGGCCCGACCTCGCTGGTGTTCAAGAAAGGCGCTGGTTTCTCGACGCCAGAGTCCCTCAAGGGCAAGTCGGTGGGCTACGAGCAAGGCACCATCCAGGAAGCCTACGCCAAGGCCGTGCTGGATAAAGCCGGTGTGACCACCAAGGCCTACGCCAACCAGGACCAGGTGTACGCCGACCTGACTTCCGGCCGTCTCGACGCCTCCGTGCAGGACATGCTGCAAGCCGAGCTGGGCTTCTTGAAGTCGCCAGCCGGTGCCGGTTATGAGGTCAGCGCGGCCATCGACGACCCGCTGCTGCCGTCGAAAACCGCCGTCGGTATCAAAAAAGGTAACACTGAACTCAAGGCCCTTTTGGATAAAGGTATCAAAGCGTTACACGATGATGGCACCTACGCCACTATCCAGAAAAAACACTTTGGCGATCTGAACCTGTACAGCGGCAAGTAATGCAGTAGGCGCCCCTCCCGTAGAGGGGCGCTTTTTTATCGCCATAGGTCCTGATTTATGTTCGAAGAACTGTTGCAAACCCTCGGGCTGAGCGCACTCAGCTTGAAGGGTTTCGGCCCGCTGTTGCTGCAAGGCACCTGGATGACCATCAAGTTGTCGGTGCTGTCCCTGGCCGTCAGCGTGCTGCTCGGCCTGCTCGGCGCCAGCGCCAAACTGTCCAGCCTGGCCATCCTGCGTATCCCCGCTCAGCTCTACACCACCCTGATTCGCGGTGTGCCGGACCTGGTGCTGATGCTGCTGATTTTCTACAGCCTGCAAACCTGGCTGACCGGTCTTACCGACTTTATGGAATGGGAATACATCGAGATCGACCCTTTCAGCGCCGGGGTGATCACCCTGGGCTTTATCTACGGTGCCTATTTCACCGAAACCTTTCGCGGCGCGATCCTCGCCGTGCCCCGTGGCCAGTTGGAAGCCGCCACGGCCTATGGCCTCAAACGCGGGCAACGGTTTCGCTACGTGACCTTCCCGCAGATGATGCGCTTTGCCCTGCCGGGCATCGGCAATAACTGGATGGTGATGCTCAAGGCCACGGCCCTGGTGTCGATCATCGGCCTGGCCGACCTGGTCAAAGCCGCCCAGGATGCGGGCAAAAGCACCTACCAACTGTTTTATTTCCTGGTACTCGCCGCGTTGATCTACCTGTTGATCACCAGCGCCTCCAACTTTGTATTGCGCCGTCTTGAACGTCGCTACTCCGCAGGCTCACGGGAGGCGGTGCGATGATCGAGCTTTTGCAGGAATACTGGCGCCCGTTCCTTTATAGCGACGGCCAGCACATCACCGGCCTGGCGATGACCTTGTGGCTGCTCACGGCGGCCTTGGTCATTGGCTTTGTACTGTCAATTCCACTGTCCATCGCCCGCGTGTCGCGCAAGCGTTGGGTGCGTTGGCCGGTGCAGTTCTACACCTACCTGTTTCGCGGGACGCCGCTGTATATCCAATTGCTGATTTGCTACACCGGCATCTACAGCCTCGCTGCCGTGCGCGAACAACCGCTGCTGGACAGCTTTTTTCGCGACGCGATGAACTGCACGATCCTGGCCTTCGCCCTCAACACCTGTGCCTACACCACGGAGATTTTCGCCGGGGCGATCCGCAGCATGGCCCACGGTGAAGTCGAAGCGGCCAAGGCCTACGGCCTCAGCGGCTGGAAGCTGTACGCCTACGTGATCATGCCGTCGGCGTTGCGCCGCTCGCTGCCCTACTACAGTAATGAAGTGATCCTGATGCTGCACTCGACCACGGTGGCTTTCACCGCGACGATTCCAGACATCCTCAAGGTGGCGCGGGACGCCAACTCGGCGACCTTCATGACCTTCCAATCATTTGGCATCGCCGCGTTGATCTACCTGACCGTGACCTTCGCGCTGGTCGGGTTGTTTCGCCTGGCCGAGCGCCGCTGGCTGGCCTTTCTCGGGCCGAGCCATTAAGGAGTGTGTATGCGTCATCAGGTGCACGAACTGATCGCGCCGGTGCCGGGCACGGCGCGGCAGATCCACAGTTTTCACTTCGGCCCGGAGCAGGCTGCGGGCAAGATTTACATCCAGTCATCGCTGCATGCCGATGAACTGCCGGGCATGCTGGTGGCCTGGCACTTGAAGGTGCGCCTGGCCGAGCTGGCGGCGGCCGGGCGCCTGCGCAGCGAGATCGTGCTGGTGCCCATCGCCAACCCGGTGGGACTGGAACAGGTATTGATGGATATCCCGCTGGGCCGCTATGAGCTGGAGAGCGGACAGAACTTCAATCGTCTGTTTGTCGACCTGAGTGAAACGGTCGGCGATCAGGTCGAGCCATTGCTGGGGGATGACCCGCAGCACAACGCCGAGCTGATTCGTACCGCGCTCGCCACCGCCCTCGCCGCGCAAACCGCCGATACCCAATTGCAATCCCAGCGCCTGGTGCTGCAACGCCTGGCCTGCGATGCCGACATGGTGCTCGACCTGCATTGCGACTTCGAAGCGGTGGCGCACCTGTACACCACACCCGAAGCCTGGCCGCAGGTGGAGCCGCTGGCGCGCTATATCGGCTCGGAGGCGAACTTGCTCGCCACCGACTCCGGCGGGCAGTCCTTCGATGAATGCTTCACCCTGGTGTGGTGGCAGTTGCAGCAACGGTTTGGCGAGCGCTTCCCGATTCCCATGGGCAGCTTTTCGGTGACCGTCGAGCTGCGCGGCCAGGGCGACGTCAACCATGGCTTGGCCGCCCTCGATTGCCAGGCGATCATCGATTACCTGATCCACTTTGGCGCGATTGCCGGCGACGCCGCCCCGCTGCCCGATCTGCCCTACCCCGCCACGCCGCTGGCCGGGGTTGAACCGGTGGCCACGCCGGTGGGCGGCTTGCTGGTATTCAGCGCCTTGCCTGGCGAATACCTGGAAGCCGGGCAATTGATCGCCGAAATCATCGACCCCATTTCCGACCGCGTAACGCCCGTGCACTGCCAGAAGGCCGGCCTGCTTTACGCCCGTTCGCTACGCCGCATGGCCACTGCCGGGATGGTCATCGCCCATGTCGCAGGCACCGAGGCCTACCGCAGCGGCTATCTACTTTCGCCTTGAGGATGCACGCCCCATGTACAAATTGACCGTTGAAGGCCTGCATAAAAGCTATGGCGACAATGAGGTGCTCAAAGGTGTCTCGCTCAAGGCCAGGACCGGTGATGTGATCAGCCTGATCGGCGCCAGCGGCTCGGGCAAAAGCACGTTTTTGCGCTGTATCAACTTCCTGGAAACCCCCAACGACGGCGCCATGACCCTCGATGGCCAGCCGATTCGCATGGTCAGTGACCGCAACGGCATGCGCGTGGCCGACGAGGCCGAGTTGCAACGCCTGCGCACGCGATTGGCGATGGTGTTCCAGCACTTCAACCTATGGAGCCACATGAGCGTGCTGGAAAACATCACCATGGCCCCGCGCCGGGTGCTGGGTTGCAGCAAGCAGGACGCCGAAGACCGCGCCCGCCGCTACCTGGACAAGGTCGGCCTGCCGGCCCGTGTGGCGGATCAGTACCCGGCGTTTCTCTCCGGCGGCCAGCAGCAACGCGTGGCCATCGCCCGCGCCTTGGCCATGGAGCCGGAGGTGATGCTGTTTGACGAGCCCACGTCCGCCCTCGACCCGGAGCTGGTGGGCGAAGTGTTGAAGGTGATCCAGGGCCTGGCCGAGGAAGGCCGTACCATGATCATGGTGACCCATGAGATGAGCTTTGCACGCAAGGTATCGAGCCAGGTGTTGTTTCTGCACCAAGGGTTGGTGGAAGAGCAAGGCGCGCCGGAAGACGTACTTGGTAATCCGCAAAGCGAGCGTTTGCAGCAGTTTCTGCGTGGCAACTTGAAGTAAACCTTTGCCCGCTCTGGAAGGTCTGTGGAATAGGCCTTCCAGAGTGTCAGCGCTCCATGGCAAAACCCCTCGACTTCGCCAAACATTGGTTTACCGCCAAAGGCTGGAAGCCGTTCGCCTTTCAAAAAACCGTATGGGCCGCGGTAAAACAAGGCCAGTCGGGGTTGCTGCACGCCAGCACCGGTGCCGGTAAAACCTACGCACTGTGGTTTGCCGCCCTCAATCGCTTCGCTATCACCCGCCCGCCCGCTACCGGTAAACGCAAACCTCCCGCCGAGCCGCTGACGGTACTGTGGATCACCCCCATGCGCGCCCTGGCCGCCGACACCGCCCGCGCCCTGGAAGCGCCGCTTGCAGCCTTGCAAATTCCCTGGAGCGTCGGCCTGCGCACCGGCGATACCAGCAGCAGTGAGCGGGCCCGCCAAACCCGTCGTCAGCCCACGGCATTGGTGACCACCCCGGAAAGCCTGACCTTGATGCTGGCTCGCGCCGACAGCGAAGTCAGCCTGGCGCACCTGCGCCTGGTGGTGGTGGATGAGTGGCATGAGTTGATCGGCAATAAGCGCGGCGTGCAGTTGCAACTGGCCTTGGCGCGGCTACGGCGCTGGCATCCTGAGCTGATGGTGTGGGGGATTTCGGCAACGCTGGGTAATCAATCCCACGCCTTGGAAGTCTTGGTCCCGCAAGGTGGCGGGATCAATGTGCAGGGGCAAACGGCTAAACAACTACAAGTCGATACCTTGCTGCCCACGGTCGCCGAACGCTTTCCCTGGGCCGGGCACATAGGTTTGAAGATGCTGCCTCAAGTGGTGTCCGAAGTGGACGCCAGCAGCAGTTGCCTGGTGTTTACCAATACGCGGGCGCAGTCGGAAATCTGGTATCAGGCGTTGCTCGATGCACGTCCCGATTGGGCGGGCGTGATTGCCTTGCACCATGGCTCGCTGTCGCGGGAAACCCGGGACTGGGTGGAACGGGCGCTGAAGGACGGCCAGCTCAAGGCGGTGGTCTGCACCTCAAGCCTGGACCTGGGGGTGGATTTTCTGCCGGTGGAACGGGTGCTGCAAATCGGCTCAGCCAAAGGCGTGGCGCGCCTGATGCAACGCGCCGGGCGTTCGGGGCATGCGCCGGGGCGGCCGTCACGGGTAACACTGGTGCCGACCCACAGCCTGGAGCTGGTGGAAGCGGCGGCGGTCCAGGATGCGATTGCCCTGCGGCATATCGAAGCGCGGGAATCGCCTTACAAACCATTGGACGTGCTTGTACAGCATCTGGTGAGCATGGCGCTCGGCGGCGGCTTTACGCCGGATGCGCTGCTGGCGGAGGTACGCGGTGCGTGGGCTTATCGAGACCTGACGGAGGATGATTGGGCCTGGGCCCTCGGTTTTGTGCGCCACGGCGGCCTGTCGTTGACGGCCTACCCGGACTATCGCCGCGTCGAGCCGGACGAGCACGGCATCTGGCGCGTCCCTGATGCGCGGTTGGCGCGGCGCCATCGAATGAGCGTGGGCACCATCGTCAGTGATGCGAGTCTCCAACTGAAATTCTGGAGCAAGGGCGGCGGCGGCAAGAACCTGGGCAGCGTCGAAGAGGGGTTTATCGCACGGCTCAAGCCCGGTGACGGTTTCCTGTTCGCCGGGCGCTTGCTGGAACTGGTGCGCGTGGAAAACATGACCGCCTATGTGCGCCGCAGCACCGCGAAAAAGGCCGCCGTACCACGCTGGAACGGCGGGCGGATGCCCCTTTCCAACGAACTGGCCCAGGCGGTGGTGGAGCGCTTTGACGCGGCAGCGCATGGGCACTACGACGGCCCGGAGATGCAGGCGGTGCAACCTTTGTTGCAGACGCAGTTGCGCTGGTCAGGCCTGCCAACGCGCAATCACTTGTTGGCCGAAGCCCTGAAATCGCGGGAAGGGTGGCACCTGTTTCTCTACCCGTTTGCCGGGCGCCAGGTGCACTTGGGGTTGGCGAGTTTGTTGGCCTGGCGGGTCAGCCAGCAGCAAGCGGTGACCTTTTCGATTGCGGTCAATGATTACGGTTTGGAGCTGTTGAGTGCCACACCTGTAGACTGGCCTGTGTTGCTGGACGATGCGTTGCTGAGCCCCGAGCATTTACTGGAAGACGTCGCGGCCAGCCTGAATGCCGGAGAGCTGGCACTGCGGCGCTTTCGCGAAATCGCCCGCATCGCCGGGCTGGTGTTTGCCGGTTACCCCGGCGCACCGAAGAGTACGCGGCAAGTGCAGGCCTCCAGCGGCCTGTTCTTCGAGGTGTTCAAGCAATATGACCCGCAGAACCTGTTGCTGACACAGGCTGGGGAAGAAGTCCTGCGTGATGAGTTGGATATTCGTCGCCTGGAACAGACGTTGCGCCATCTGGCAACGCTGAGACTCGACCTGCACCTGATCGAACGGCCTACGCCACTGGCCTTCCCCTTGCTGGTGGAGCGCATGCGCGAAAGCATGAGCTCGGAAAAACTCTCCGAGCGCATTGCGCGGATGGTCAAGGATTTGGAAAAAGTCGCGGATAACGGGAAGCGCTGATGCATTGTTCACTGCGCCTTGAGGGCGAGACCCTGTGGTTACTCGCGGACAAGGCAATCTATTGGCCCGCACGCCGCTGCCTGTTGATTGCCGATGCGCATTTCGGCAAGGCTTCGGCCTATCGCAGCCTGGGGCAGCCGGTGCCGCAGGGCACCACGACGGCCAATCTTCAGCGGCTGGATCGTTTGCTGTCGGCTTATGCCTGCGAACAGCTGATCTTTCTAGGGGATTTCCTGCACGGACCCGACTCCCACGCCAGCGGCACCTTGAGCGCCTTACGGGCGTGGCGTGAACGTCATGGGGGCCTGCTGATCACCTTGATTCGAGGTAATCACGATCAACGTGCGGGCGACCCACCAGGGGACTTCAGGATTGAAGTGGTCCCGGAGCCGCTGCTAATGGGCCCCTTCGCTCTGCAACACGAACCGGACGCCCACCCCAGCCACCACGTGCTGGCGGGGCATGTGCATCCGGTTTATCGCCTGCGCGGTAAGGGCCGCCAGAGCTTGCGCCTGCCGTGCTTCCAGATCGGAAGGCGGGTCAGCCTCTTACCAGCGTTTGGTGCGTTTACCGGAGGCTATGCGGTGCAGCAGGACAATGACCGCCGAATCTTTGTGATTGGCGATCATGAGGTCTGGCCGGTGGGCTAGGGATCAGGCGACAGGTGCGGGTGGTGGCTCGTCCGGCAAAGTCGGTTCGCCAGGCTCTGTCGGCTGTTGTGGCCAATCTTCATCGGGTTGGCCGGGGATGCCGCCCGCGTAGGCGGGATCGGCCATCAGGGACCAGGCCAGAACGCCAATCTGGTTGGGCTCAAGCCGGGCAATTTCTGCGCTTATTCGCGGGTCGAGTTTCATAGGGTACTCCTCAAGCGTGGCTCGGCGCGCTTGGCACGCGCCGAGGCAGTACACCCAATAGAGTCACTTCCCGCAGACAAATTCCCTTTACGTGTAAGACCTTTCGATCAAGCGCGTGGCAAGGTCACGCCGCGTTGGCCCTGGTACTTGCCGCCACGGTCCTTGTAGGACACTTCACAGGCCTCATCGGACTGCAGGAACAGCATCTGCGCCACGCCTTCGTTGGCGTAGATCTTCGCTGGCAATGTGGTGGTGTTGGAGAACTCCAGGGTCACGTGGCCTTCCCACTCCGGCTCCAGCGGCGTCACGTTGACGATGATGCCGCAGCGCGCGTAGGTGCTTTTACCCAGGCAGATGGTCAGCACGTCGCGGGGAATGCGGAAGAACTCCACGGTACGCGCCAGGGCGAAGGAGTTTGGCGGGATGATGCACACGTCGCTCTTGATATCGACGAAGCTTTTTTCGTCGAAGTTTTTCGGATCGACGGTCGCCGAGTTGATGTTGGTGAACACCTTGAACTCATCGGCGCAACGCACATCGTAGCCGTAGCTGGAAACACCGTACGAAATCAGGCGTTCGGCGCCTTCGCCACGCATCTGGCGCTCTACGAAGGGCTCGATCATGCCGTGCTCTTGCGCCATGCGGCGAATCCACTTGTCCGATTTGATGCTCATGGCGGGTGTCCTGAATAGCGAGGTGGAAAAATTCTGTGGGGCATCTTACCGGGGCCGGCGTTGGGGTTCAAAGGCCGCAGGGATTTTGTTGACGAATGAATCGCCTGCTACAAGCCACAGCCAGCGGGGCCGGGACGCTTAAGACTGCGCCTGGTGACTGTAAATACCACCGCCAGTCACGAAAATGGAGAAACCTTCGGAAATACCATTGGCACGTTCCGGAAAAAGGGTTAAGGTGGCGCCACTGTGCTGCTTGTGTCACTGAGAATCTCTACACGATATGTTGAATTTCGATCCAACCATCTCCAAGAATTTTTCCTGCTCTTTGCACTCAGTCTCGGCCAGGGCTTTTCCTGAGTCGCAGTTAACTTTGTCCAAGGAGATACACCATGTCTAATCGCCAAACTGGTACCGTTAAGTGGTTCAACGATGAAAAAGGCTTCGGCTTCATCACTCCACAATCCGGTGACGACCTGTTCGTTCACTTCAAAGCTATCCAATCCGACGGCTTCAAAAGCCTGAAAGAAGGCCAACAGGTTTCTTTCATCGCTACCCGCGGTCAGAAAGGCATGCAAGCTGAGGAAGTTCAAGTTATCTAACTTGTACTGACTTAGTCGAAAAGACCCCGCCCTCAAAAGCGGGGTTTTTTTATGCCGATCGTTCCCACGCTCCGCGTCCCAAAGCGTGACGCGGAGCGTCACAAGAGGCATTCCCACGCAGAGCGTGGGAACGATCAGTGCACATGCCAGGCACAAAATAATGTGGGAGGGGGCTTGCCCCCGATTGCAGTGTGTCAGCCAACACAGGTTTGACTGAACCACCGCCATCGGGGGCAAGCCCCCTCCCACATGTTGTACTGCGCCGCTCTTATTGGAACAACGACTCACTCGACAAGCCATTCTTCTCCAGGATCTCACGCAAGCGCTTGAGCCCTTCCACCTGGATCTGCCGCACCCGCTCGCGGGTCAGGCCGATCTCCAGGCCTACGTCCTCCAGGGTACTGCTCTCATGGCCGCGCAGGCCGAAGCGGCGAATCACCACCTCGCGCTGCTTGTCCGTGAGCTCAGACAGCCACTGGTCAATGCTTTGGGAAAGATCATCGTCCTGCAACAGTTCGCAAGGATCTGTAGGCCGATCATCCGTCAGGGTGTCCAACAGGGTTTTATCCGAATCCGGACCCAGCGAGACGTCGACCGAAGACACTCGCTCGTTTAGGCCAAGCATGCGCTTGACCTCCCCCACCGGTTTTTCCAGCAGGTTGGCGATTTCTTCGGGCGAAGGTTCATGATCGAGTTTTTGCGTCAGCTCACGTGCCGCCCGCAGGTAGACGTTGAGCTCCTTGACCACATGGATCGGCAACCGGATCGTGCGGGTCTGATTCATGATCGCCCGTTCGATGGTTTGACGGATCCACCAGGTGGCGTAGGTCGAAAAGCGGAAGCCCCGCTCAGGGTCGAACTTCTCCACCGCCCGGATCAAGCCCAGGTTGCCCTCCTCGATCAGGTCCAACAGGGATAGCCCACGATTGACGTAGCGTCGGGCGATTTTCACCACCAGGCGCAGGTTGCTTTCAATCATGCGCTTGCGCCCAGCCGGATCGCCCTTTTGCGACAAGCGCGCAAAATGGACTTCTTCTTCAGGGGTAAGCAGAGGGGAAAAGCCGATTTCATTGAGGTACAACTGGGTCGCGTCGAGCGCCCGTGTGTAGTCAATGTACTTGTGTTGCTTTAACGCGGTGGAGTTCTTGGATTTGGTGCGAACTGAAGGTACAGCAGGTCCCTCATTCGACATCGATTCCGTAGCAATGCCGGTCTCCATCAGGAGAACCTCATCGTCGATGTCAAACTCCGGCGCTTCTTTACTGAGAGCCATTGTTATAGTCCTTTGGTGAGTTCGACCTCAAGCTCTAGCGACGCCTTTATCCTTGGCAACGCTCGAGCCTGTTCCTTCTACGTGAGGGAACAGGCTGGCAACACATCAACGACGGGGCAGGAATTGCAGCGGATCTACAGGTTTACCCTGGCGGCGAATCTCAAAGTGCAGTTTCACCCGGTCTGTACCAGTTGACCCCATTTCGGCAATTGTCTGTCCGACTTTGACCTGCTGCCCCTCCCGAACCAACAGCCTACGGTTGTGGCCGTAAGCACTGACGTAGGTATCGCTGTGTTTGATGATGACCAGCTCGCCGTAGCCCCGTAAACCACTCCCGGCGTACACCACTGTCCCATCAGACGCAGCTAAAACAGGCTGTCCCAAATCCCCGGCGATATCAATGCCTTTATTCAAACTACCGTTTGAAGAGAATTTTCCAATCAACACTCCGTTTGAGGGCCATCCCCACCCCGTCGGAGCGGGCCCTGCGGGAGGGAGAGGAGCCGGCGCCGGCTTGCTCGCAATCGTTGGCGAGGCAGTGCCTGCGGGCCTGGTGATGATGGTGGTTTTGCTCGAAGACGAGGGCGAAGAAGCCGTGTTTGTCACCACCGTAGTCGGTGTTGAACCGGTGCGCCCGTCGAAGCGAATCGTCTGACCCGGATGGATCGTATAAGGCACGGGAATATTGTTACGTGCAGCCAGCGCCTTGTAATCCCAGCCGTAACGGAAGGCAATCGAGAACAGCGTATCGCCTTTGCGCACCACATATTGGCCGGTGGTCACCGTCGGTTTTTGCGGGACGGCACTGTTGCGGTCAACCACCCGCGCACCGTTGCTCGACGTGCTGGAACAGGCCGCCAACAGGGAACTCAAGACAAGGCAAAGCACCAGTCGCTGAAAGCTTGTTTTACTCATACGCTGCGCAAGACCTGTGAGACTCACCCGCCGCTCCCTTTGTGGTGGCTGAACATGAATGCCTGTATCAGGCCTGAAATATGACGCAAGTATAACTGGGCATTGGCTTTTTACCGGCACACGACTGAAACGAAAAATTCATCATGTTTAATGCCGGCGCCCCATCATGTTGACTCCATGGACCCCGCCGTAAGACACATCCCCGCCAGCAGAATTCACTGCCCGCGAACAAATGATCAGGCCAGCGGACCATTGAGCAACGGCACGAAGCGCACGGCGCCGAGTACATGCCGGGAAAAGCCTTCGTCTTCACGGATAATGAGCATCAATTGTTGCACTTCGCCGGAGCCCACCGGGATGACCAGGCGCCCGCCGGGGGCCAACTGGTCAAGCAACGCTTGCGGTACATCAGTGGCCACGGCAGTGACGATGATGCCGTTGTAGGGTGCCAACGCTGGCCAGCCTTCCCAGCCGTCGCCCCAACGAAACACCACGTTGCGCAGGTTCAGCTCTACCAAGCGCTCCTTGGCGCGATCCTGCAGGACCTTGATGCGCTCCACCGAGAACACCCGCTCCACCAGTTGCGACAGCACGGCGGTCTGGTAGCCGGAGCCGGTGCCGATCTCCAACACCTTGTCCAGCGGGCCCGCCGCCAACAGCAACTCGCTCATGCGCGCCACCATGTACGGCTGGGAGATGGTCTGGTTGTGGCCGATGGGCAGCGCCGTGTCTTCATAAGCACGGTGCGCCAGGGCTTCATCGACAAACAGATGCCGAGGCGTGCGCCGGATGACTTCCAGCACCTGAGCGTTGGACAGGCCCTCTTCGTATAAACGCTGGATCAACCGCTCGCGGGTGCGCTGGGAGGTCATGCCGATGCCACGGCGCAACAGTTCGTCTTGTTCACGAGCCATCAGCGTAGCCCCTCCAGCCAGCCATCGAGACCACTGAAGGCATCACTGAAGGTGCGATCAAGTTGCAACGGGGTAATCGAGACATAGCCTTGCATAACGGCATGAAAGTCGGTGCCCTCACCGCCGTCTTCGGCGTCGCCTGCTGCGGCGATCCAATAGCCTTCCTTGCCGCGCGGATCGACTACCTTCAACGGCGCCGCCGCGCGGGCGCGATGCCCCAGGCGCGTCAGTTGAATGCCGCGAATATGATCGAGGGGCAAGTTGGGGATATTGACGTTCAGCACCGTGCGCGGCGGCAAGTCCAGGGACCCATGGGCCTCCACCAGCTTGCGGGCGAAATAGGCGGCGGTGGGCAAGTTGTCCAACTGGCGCGAGGCCAACGAAAAGGCAAACGAGGTTCGCCCCAGGAAGCGCCCTTCCAGGGCGGCTGCCACCGTGCCGGAATACAGCACATCATCCCCCAGGTTGGCGCCGAGGTTGATGCCCGACACCACCAGGTCCGGCTCCCGGTCCAACAAACTGTTGATTGCCAGGTGCACACAGTCGGTGGGAGTACCGTTCACGCTGATAAAGCCATTGGCCAGAACCTGCGGGTGCAGGGGACGGTCGAGCGTCAGCGAACTGCTGGCGCCGCTCTTGTCCTGGTCGGGGGCAACCACCACGCACTCGGCGTAATCCTGCAGCGCGCCATAGAGCGCGGCAAGACCGGGTGCGGTGGCACCGTCATCGTTTGATATCAGAATACGCATGGGCTGTCCGTCTGCCCCACCGGCACCAGATCAACAAGCTCGCGCACCAAGACAGTGGCGAAGCATCCGGCCGGCAGGACGAATTCCAATTGCAGAATGTCAGGACCGGGATAATGCCACGTCAACCCGCCAATGGGCAGTCGCAGAATGCGACGTTCCTGGCTCATGCCGGCATTCACCAGCCAATCGCGCAGGTCGGCTTCACCGGCGGCGATCATTTGTTCAAGTTCATGGGTTGCACCGCTGGCCGGGGAGTCGCCCTCGCCCCACTGCGGTCCGGTCGGATGCAGGTCCAGAATCGCCAGGCGCGGGTCGCTGCACTCAGCCTCTCCCGCCGGGAAAAAGCTGCGGCTGTCGGTGAACGCCAGCAGGTCGCCGACCTGGGCACGCTGCCACGAACCATCGGCAACCCGTGCCGCCAGCACTTTGTTGAACAAGAAGCTACGGGCGGTGGACAGCAGGCGCGAACGCACATTGCGCTGCTCCGGCAAGGCCTTGCGGGCCGCCCACTCGCGGGCGTCAACCACGTTGCCACCGTTGTGGCCAAAACGCTGTGCGCCGAAGTAATTGGGAATGCCGTGCTGTGCAATCAGTTGCAACCGCGCGTCGATGGCGGCGGTATCACCGGCCAACTGAGTCAGGCGCAAGGTGAAACCATTGGCCGAATGCGCACCGCGTTGCAATTTGCGCTTGTGACGGGCGGTCTTGAGGATCTTGAGGGTGTCGTTTTCCGCAGCGCTCATGTCCGGATCGGCCTTGCCCGGCAGTTGCACGCTGAACCACTGGCGGGTCAGCGCCTGGCGATCCTTGAGACCGGCATAGCTGACGGTGCGCAATGGCACGCCGGCAGCCTTGGCGATACGCCGTGCGGCCTCCTCGGTATTGAGCCCACGCTTCTCCACCCACAGCCACAGGTGTTCACCCTCGCCGGTCAGCGGGATATCCAGCACTTCATCGACCTGGAAGTCTTCGGCCGTGGCTTTCAGTACGGCGCTGCCCAAGGCCTCGCCGTAGGCCCGTGGGCCCAGCAGTTGCAGGTCGTTCATGCGCGCAGCAACAACGCGACGGAGTGCACCGCAATGCCCTCTTCGCGGCCGGTAAACCCGAGTTTTTCGGTGGTGGTGGCTTTCACGTTCACTTGATCCAATTCAATCTGCAGATCCGCGGCAATCAGCGCGCGCATCGATTCGATATGGGGAGCCATTTTCGGCGCCTGGGCCACGATGGTGTTATCGACGTTGCCGACCTTCCAGCCCTTGGCATGGATCAGGCCGACCACATGGCGCAGCAAAACCCGGCTGTCCGCGCCCTTGAAGGTCGGGTCGGTGTCCGGAAAATGCTTGCCGATATCGCCCAACGCCGCCGCGCCGAGCAAGGCATCGCTCAAGGCATGCAACACAACGTCGCCGTCGGAATGAGCCAGCAACCCATGGTGATGCGCAATGCGCACGCCGCCCAGGGTGATGAAATCGCCTTCAGCGAAACGGTGCACATCGTAGCCGTGGCCAATACGCATAAAAAAACGCCCCGATTTAATTCAGGGCGTGATTCTACCTACTTTTGCCTCACATTAACCGAGCAAAGCGCGGCCATGGTGACGCAAGTGATCTTCGATGAAGCTGGCGATGAAGAAGTAGCTGTGGTCATAACCCGGCTGCAGGCGCAGTTCCAATGGATGACCCGCCGCCTTCGCTGCTTGCTGCAAGGCTTCTGGCTTGAGCTGCACGGCCAGGAAATCATCGCGGTCGCCCTGGTCTACCAGCAGTGGCAGCTTTTCCGAGGCTTCACTGATCAGCACGCAGGCGTCCCATTCGCGCCATTTCGAACGCTCCTCGCCCAGGTAACGGGAGAAAGCTTTCTGGCCCCAGGGGCAATCCATCGGGTTGTTGATCGGTGAAAACGCCGACACCGACAGGTAACGCCCAGGATTGCGCAACGCACACACCAACGCACCGTGGCCGCCCATGGAATGGCCGCTGATCCCGCGCTTGTCCGAAGCCGGGAAATGCGCTTCAACCAATGCCGGCAATTCCTGCACCACGTAGTCATGCATCCGATAGTGCTTGGCCCACGGTTCCTGGGTGGCATTCAGGTAGAAACCCGCACCGAGGCCGAAGTCCCAGGCGTTGTCCGGATCACCCGGCACACCAGGGCCGCGCGGGCTGGTGTCCGGCGCAACGATGATCAACCCCAGCTCGGCGGCCATGCGCTGGGCGCCGGCCTTCTGCATGAAGTTCTCATCGGTGCAGGTCAGGCCCGACAGCCAGTACAGCACCGGCAACTTGCCGCCCTGCTCCGCTTGCGGCGGCAGGTAGACGGCGAAGGTCATGTCGCAACCGAGCACATCGGAATGATGCTTGTAGCGTTTATGCCAGCCGCCGAAGCTCTTCTGGCACGACAGGTTTTCCAGACTCATGGCCGACCTCAGAAGTGGATGACGGTACGAATGCTCTTGCCTTCATGCATCAGGTCAAACGCTTTGTTGATGTCTTCCAGGCCCATGGTGTGGGTGATGAAGGTGTCCAGCGGGATCTCGCCGGTCTGGGCCATTTCCACGTAGCTTGGCAATTCGCTGCGACCGCGTACGCCACCGAAAGCCGAACCGCGCCAGACGCGACCGGTCACCAGTTGGAATGGACGGGTGGCGATTTCCTGGCCGGCACCGGCCACGCCGATGATCACCGACTCGCCCCAGCCTTTGTGGCAGCACTCAAGGGCGGCGCGCATCAGTTGCACGTTGCCGATGCACTCGAAGGAGAAGTCCACGCCGCCGTCGGTGAGGTCGACGATCACGTCCTGGATTGGACGGTCGTAGTCTTTCGGGTTGATGCAGTCGGTAGCACCCAGCTGCTTGGCGATTTCGAACTTGGCCGGGTTGATGTCGATGGCAATGATGCGACCGGCCTTGGCCTTGACCGCGCCGATGATTGCCGACAGGCCGATACCGCCCAAGCCGAAGATGGCCACGGTGTCGCCCGGCTTGACCTTGGCGGTATTGATCACCGCGCCGATACCGGTGGTGACGCCGCAACCCAACAGGCAGACCTTTTCCAGCGGCGCTTCTTTAGGAATCTTGGCCACGGAGATTTCCGGCAGCACGGTGTACTCGGAGAACGTCGAAGTACCCATGTAGTGGAAAATCGGTTGGCCCTTGTAGGAAAAACGCGTGGTGCCGTCCGGCATCAGGCCTTTGCCCTGGGTGGAACGAATGGCCTGGCACAGGTTGGTCTTGCCCGACAGGCAGAATTTGCACTTGCCGCATTCCGGCGTGTACAGCGGGATCACGTGGTCGCCCACCGCCACCGACGTCACGCCTTCGCCGATGGCTTCAACCACCGCACCGCCTTCGTGGCCGAGGATCGACGGGAAGATACCTTCCGGGTCCGCGCCCGACAGGGTGTAGGCGTCGGTATGGCACACGCCGGAGGCGACGACGCGCAACAGCACTTCGCCCGCCTTGGGCATGGCGACATCCACTTCTACGATCTCAAGGGGCTTCTTGGCTTCGAAGGCTACGGCAGCGCGGGACTTGATCATCCGGGTTTCTCCAGGGAGTTGAAAACTAAGGCAGTGAGTGTAAATCATGACTTATTGATTAATAATCCAGGCAAAAGCAAAACTTTATTGCTGTACAGGGATAATCGTCATGCAGGAAAACCGCTGGGAAGGCATCGATGAATTCGTCGCGGTGGCCGAATGCAGCCAATTCACCGCAGCTGCTGAACGCCTGGGCGTGTCGTCGTCCCATATCAGCCGGCAGGTCGCGCGCCTGGAAGAACGCTTGCAAACGCGGTTGCTGTATCGCAGTACGCGCAAGGTGACACTGACCGAAGCCGGGCAGACGTTTCTTCAACATTGCCAGCGCTTGCAGGACGGCCGCGAAGAGGCGCTGCGTGCGGTGGGCGACCTCGCCAGTGAGCCCAAGGGCATGTTGCGCATGACCTGCGCCGTGGCCTATGGCGAGCGGTTTATCGTGCCGCTGGTGACGCGCTTCATGGGGCAATATCCGCAACTGCGCGTAGACATCGAACTGAGCAACCGTCAGTTGGACTTGGTGCACGAAGGCCTCGACCTGGCGATCCGCCTCGGGCGCTTGCAGGATTCGCGCATGGTCGCCAGCCGCCTGGCGCCACGCCGCATGTATCTGTGCGCGTCACCGTCCTACCTGGCGCGGTACGGTCGGCCACACAGTTTGTCGGAATTGAGTCGGCATAACTGCCTGATCGGTAACTCGGATATCTGGCAACTGGCCCAGGACGGGCGCGAATTTTCCCAACGGGTACAGGGAAACTGGCGCTGCAACAGTGGGCAGGCGGTGCTGGATGCGGCGTTGCAGGGGGTGGGGTTGTGCCAGTTGCCGGACTATTACGTGCTGGAGCATTTGCACAGCGGCGCGCTGGTGTCGTTGCTGGAGGCGCACCAGCCACCAAATACGGCGGTATGGGCGTTGTATCCGCAGCAGCGGCATTTGTCGCCGAAGGTGAGGAAGTTGGTGGATTTCTTGAAGGAAGGGTTGGCTGGGAGGCCGGAGTACAGCAGGTGATTATTTCGGTGTCTGGGTGGGCCTCATCGGGGGCAAGCCCCCTCCCACATTTTGATCTGTGAACGGATTCAAGGGTGGGAGGGGGCTTGCCCCCGATAGGGTCGACACGGTCTCGGTAACTACCTACGGTTAGCCCACCGCAACCGCAACCACTCCAAATCCTCCGGCCGGGTCACCTTGATGTTATCCGAGCGCCCTTCGATCAGGCGCGGCGCCTGGCCGGACCATTCCATGGCCGAGGCCTCATCGGTGATCACCGCATCGGCCACCAGGCTGTCGGCCAACGCACGGTGTAACGCGCCAAGGCGGAACATCTGCGGGGTATAGGCTTGCCAGATGAGACTGCGGTCAACGGTCTCTACCACGCGCCCGTGTTTGTCGACGCGCTTGAGGGTGTCGCGAGCCGGCACGGCCAGCAGGCCACCGACGGGATCATCGGCCAGTTCGCTTAATAATTTGTCGAGATCATCGCGGCTCAGGTTCGGTCGCGCAGCGTCGTGCACCAATACCCAGTCATCATCACTGGCGCCCAAGGCATTCAGGTGCAACAGCGCATTGAGCACCGAGCCAGAGCGCTCCGAGCCACCGTCCGCACGCTGGATACGCGGGTCGCCGGCACAGGCCAAGCCGGGCCAGTAAGGATCATCGACAGCAAGACTGACCACCAGCCCCTTGAGGCAGGGGTGGTCGAGAAAACAGCCAAGGCTGTGTTCGAGAATAGTGCGCCCGCCCAGTTGCAGGTATTGCTTGGGACGGTCCGCAGCCATACGGGCACCGACGCCCGCGGCAGGAATCACGGCCCAGAAGGCCGGCAAACGGTTACTCATTGGGCCAACTGGTAGAGGGTCTCGCCCTCCTTGACCATGCCCAACTCATGGCGAGCCCGCTCTTCGACGGTCTCCGTACCTTTTTTCAGCTCAAGCACTTCGGCGTCAAGGACGCGGTTGCGCTCCAGCAGGCGCTCGTTTTCGGCGTGCTGCTCGGCAATTTGCTGCGTCAGGTCTTTTACCTGCGCAAAGCTGCCATTACCCACCCATAGGCGGTACTGCAGGCCAGCCAGCAACAAGAGCAAGACGAGGAACAACCAATTGGGACTGCGCATCGAATATCGGGTATCCAGTGAAAAAAGACAGCCATGCAAAACTTTTGAAGCAACTGATAGCACGAAGCCTGGAAGAACCAGGCTTGTGCTTGTTAGCCATCAGATTAGCGTCGAAATTCACTCTGTCGTGAACTTTCCGACGCAATCCGCCGACTTTTTACCATCTACAGCTCAGCCGCGAAACTCGCCACGACCGTTGTACTTGGCCTTGCCTGCCAGTTGCTCTTCGATACGCAGCAATTGGTTGTACTTGGATACGCGGTCGGAACGGCACAGGGAACCGGTCTTGATCTGGCCCGCCGAGGTGCCCACAGCCAGGTCGGCAATGGTCGAATCTTCGGTTTCGCCGGAGCGGTGGGAGATCACGGCGGTGTAGCCCGCAGCCTTGGCCATCTGGATGGCTTCCAGGGTTTCGGTCAGGGTGCCGATCTGGTTGAACTTGATCAGGATCGAGTTGGCGATCTTCTTGTCGATGCCTTCTTTCAGGATTTTGGTGTTGGTCACGAACAGGTCGTCGCCCACCAGTTGGATCTTCTCGCCGATCTTGTCGGTGAGGATTTTCCAACCGTCCCAGTCGGACTCGTCCAGGCCGTCTTCGATCGAGATGATCGGGTAGCGCTGGGTCAGGCCCTTCAGGTATTCAGCGAAACCTTCGGAGTTGAACACCTGGCCTTCGCCGGACAGGTTGTACTTGCCGTCTTCATAGAACTCGCTGGCCGCGCAGTCCAGAGCCAGGGTCACGTCGGTGCCCAGCTTGTAGCCAGCGTTGGCCACGGCTTCGGAGATCACTTTGAGTGCATCTTCGTTGGACGCCAGGTTCGGTGCAAAACCACCCTCGTCACCGACCGCAGTGCTCAGGCCACGGGCCTTCAGCACAGCCTTGAGGTGATGGAAAATCTCGGTGCCCATGCGCAGACCTTCGGAGAAGGACTTGGCGCCAACCGGCTGCACCATGAATTCCTGGATATCGACGTTGTTATCGGCGTGCTCGCCACCGTTGATGATGTTCATCATCGGCACCGGCATCGAGTACACACCCGGCGTGCCGTTCAGGTTGGCGATGTGGGCGTACAGCGGCAGGTCCTGGTCCTGGGCAGCAGCCTTGGCCGCAGCCAGGGACACGGCGAGGATGGCGTTGGCGCCCAGGCTGCCTTTGTTTTCGGTGCCGTCGAGCTTGATCATCGCCAGGTCGAGGGCTTTCTGGTCAACAGGGTCTTTGCCCAGCAGCAGGTCGCGGATCGGGCCATTGATGTTGGCTACGGCCTTGAGTACACCTTTGCCCAGGTAACGGCTTTTGTCGCCATCACGCAGTTCCAGCGCTTCGCGCGAACCGGTAGACGCACCCGACGGCGCGCAGGCGCTGCCGATGATGCCGTTATCGAGAAGCACGTCGGCTTCGACGGTGGGGTTGCCACGGGAGTCGAGAACTTCACGACCTTTGATGTCGACGATTTTTGCCATTGTTGTAAACACTCCAAAGTTGACGAAAACGACGCAGCTGAAGGAAAACTTTTGACCGACCGCAAGGGTGGAACAACGGGGCAGGCTTGCAGACGACAAGGCTCAGGCCCGGGGGCCTGAGCATAAAGCGTGGGAAATTCTACCGGAGAAACGTCGCTTACGCGGTTTCTACCGTCGGAAAACTCTTGACCAGTTCGTCCAACTGCTTGAGCTGGACCAGGAATGGCTCCAACTTGTCCAGGCGCAGCGCGCATGGGCCGTCGCACTTGGCGTTGTCCGGGTCCGGGTGAGCTTCCAGGAACAGGCCCGCCAGGGACTGGCTGATGCCCGCCTTGGCCAGGTCCAACACCTGGGCACGGCGCCCACCTGCGGAATCGGCGCGACCACCGGGCATTTGCAGCGCGTGGGTCACGTCGAAGAACACCGGGTATTCGAACTGCTTCATGATGCCGAAACCGAGCATGTCCACCACGAGGTTGTTGTAGCCGAAGCTCGAACCACGCTCGCAGAGGATCAACTGGTCGTTACCCGCTTCCACGCACTTGTTCAGGATGTGTTTCATCTCCTGGGGCGCGAGGAACTGGGCTTTCTTGATATTGATCACAGCGCCGGTCTTGGCCATCGCGACGACCAGGTCGGTCTGGCGCGACAGGAAGGCCGGCAACTGGATGATGTCGCACACCTCGGCGACCACCGCAGCCTGTTCAGGCTCGTGGACGTCGGTGATGATCGGCACGCCGAAGGCTTGCTTGATGTCCTGGAAGATCCGCATGCCTTCTTCAAGGCCCGGGCCGCGATAGGAGGTCACGGACGAACGGTTGGCCTTGTCGAAGCTGGCCTTGAACACGTAAGGGATACCGAGTTTCTCGGTGACCTTGACGTACTCTTCACAGACCTGCATCGCCATGTCGCGGCTTTCCAGCACGTTCATGCCGCCGAACAGCACCATGGGCTTGTCGTTGGCAATCTCGATGTCGCCGACGCGAATGATCTTCTGGGCCATCAGGGTTACGCCTTCTTCTGGTGTTGCGTCAGTGCTGCCTTGACGAAACCGCTGAACAACGGGTGACCGTCGCGCGGTGTCGAGGTGAACTCCGGGTGGAACTGGCAGGCCACGAACCATGGATGATCCGGCGCCTCGACCACTTCAACCAGCGCGCCATCACCGGAGCGACCGGAAATTTTCAGGCCGGCCTCTTTGATTTGCGGCAGCAGGTTGTTGTTCACTTCATAGCGGTGACGGTGACGCTCGACGATCACGTCCTTGCCGTAGCAGTCGTGAACCAGCGAGCCCGGCTCCAGCAGGCAGTCCTGTGCGCCGAGGCGCATGGTGCCGCCCAGGTCGGAGGCTTCGGTACGGGTTTCGACGGCACCGGTGGCATCTTCCCACTCGGTGATCAGGCCCACGACCGGGTGGCCGCTCTTGCTGTCGAACTCGGTGGAGTTGGCGTCTTTCCAGCCCAGCACGTTACGGGCGAACTCGATAACGGCCACTTGCATGCCCAGGCAGATACCCAGGTACGGCACCTTGTTCTCACGAGCATACTGCACGGCAGTGATCTTGCCTTCCACGCCACGCAGGCCGAAACCGCCTGGCACCAGGATCGCATCAACGCCTTCGAGCAAGGCAGTGCCTTGGTTCTCGATGTCTTCGGAGTCGATGTAGCGCAGGTTGACCTTGGTACGGTTGCTGATGCCAGCGTGGCTCATCGCTTCGATCAGCGACTTGTACGCGTCCAGCAGCTCCATGTACTTGCCGACCATGGCGATGGTGACTTCATGCTCAGGGTTGAGCTTGGCGTCGACCACGGCGTCCCACTCGGACAGGTCCGCGCCACCGCATTGCAGGCCGAAACGCTCGACCACAAAATCGTCCAGGCCCTGGGAGTGCAGGATGCCCGGGATCTTGTAGATGGTGTCGGCGTCTTCCAGGCCAATCACCGCACGCTCTTCAACGTTGGTGAATTGCGCGATCTTGCGACGCGAGGAAATGTCGATCGGGTGATCGGAACGGCACACCAGCACGTCCGGCTGCAGGCCGATGGAACGCAGTTCCTTGACCGAGTGCTGGGTGGGCTTGGTTTTGGTTTCGCCAGCGGTCGCGATGTACGGCACCAAGGTCAGGTGCATCAGCATCGCGCGCTTGGCGCCGACTTCGAAACGCAACTGGCGGATGGCTTCGAGGAACGGTTGGGATTCGATGTCACCCACGGTGCCACCGATCTCGACCATCGCCACGTCGGCATCGCCTGCACCCTTGATGATGCGGCGCTTGATTTCGTCAGTGATGTGCGGGATCACCTGGATGGTTGCACCCAGGTAGTCACCACGGCGCTCTTTGCGCAGCACGTGCTCGTAGACACGGCCGGTGGTGAAGTTGTTGTTCTGGGTCATGGTCGTGCGGATGAACCGCTCGTAGTGGCCCAGGTCCAGGTCGGTCTCGGCGCCGTCGTGGGTGACGAACACTTCACCGTGCTGGAACGGGCTCATGGTGCCCGGGTCGACGTTGATGTACGGGTCCAGCTTGAGCATGGTGACCTTAAGTCCCCGCGCCTCCAGGATGGCCGCCAATGAAGCCGATGCAATGCCTTTCCCCAATGAAGAAACAACACCGCCCGTGACGAATATGTAGCGCGTCATGAAAAACCCTAGAAGTCTGCGTTAAAGCGGTCCGAGCCGCCGGGGAAAGCGAAGGAAGGCCGAAGCCCCCGATCACCTGCATTAATCACAGTGCACCTTTCAAAAAAACCGCCGCGTGGTGACAGACCGGCAATGAAACACCGGTACGTTGATCGCTACACATTTTTTGGAATCGCCCAGCAAAGACTGCTTGGTAATCGGCAACTGCTGCGATTCTGGAGAATCCACAGAAGTTGTATCAAGAAGGGAGCGTAGTCTACCGGAAAGGCTCTATCAGCTCAAACCTTGATCGCACGTCTGTGGCATCCAATGTAATTGCCAGTCATCCGCCGGGTTGGCCCATAGCCCGGCCAGGGTTGGGACAGCCAACAGCTGGTCGCCTCGATACAGCAGCGGCAATCTGCCACGCACGAAGCGCGGCAATCCGCACTCATTCAGCAGTCGCTTCAAATCACGCCGGCCCCGACCGGGCACTTCGATGATTTCCCCCCCCTGGCGATAACGGATTTCCAAGGGGCCTGCGGGGATCTCGCCGGTTAGCGCGAGCCGCCCATTGCCGGGTAACTCTAGTGGGTTTTGCGGATGAGGCCAGCTCAGCGTTGCGTGGGAAAATTCCGAACAAGCGGCGGGCACCCACCAGATGCGCTCGCCGCAGCGGTGCAGTTCGCCGTCAGCCAGGCGCCACAGGGGTTGCGCATCGCTCTTGGCGTCACGCAGGGAATGCCAACTGGCCCAGTGGTCGCTGTCGGGTAGACGTGTGAGCGGCGTCAACCAGTGACGCAGGGCATTGCGCTGGCGGGTGTCGGAAAGTTCAAGCAATGGCGCTAGAGCCAAGGATGGCAAATGCAGCCAGGGAAAGCAGGAAGGCTGATCAGCCGCGCGCAGGTCAATCTCCGCCAACTCGTCCAACAGCCCCTGGGCCTCCCCCAAATGCTCGGCGGCACGGGACAGGCTGGAGACAGCCTGTGGCCAACGATCCGTCAGAACCGGCAGCACGCGATGGCGCAGGTAATTACGGGAATAGTGCGGATCGGCATTGGATGGATCTTCGATCCACTTGAGCTGATGCGCCTGAGCGTAAGCCTCCAACTCAGCACGCGAGACCTCCAGCAACGGCCGCACCAGATGGCCGCCCGCCAATGGACGATGAGCGGGCATTGCGGCCAGCCCACGCACTCCCGCTCCACGCAGCAGGCGAAACAGCAGGGTTTCGGCTTGATCGTCGCGATGCTGGCCCGTCAGCAAGACCTCCCCTGCCCCGGTCACCTCGGCAAACGCCTGATAACGTGCGTCACGGGCGGCACGCTCAAGGCTGGCGCCGGGCTGGACGTGGACACGCATGATGCGCAGGGGTACGCCCAGGCGGTCGCAAATCGACTGGCAATGGGCGGGCCAGGTGTCGGCGGCAGGTTGCAGACCGTGGTGGATATGGATGGCGCGCAGGCGCGGAAGGTATTCGGTGTGGGCGAGAAGGTGCAGCAGGACAGTGGAGTCAAGACCGCCGGAGAAGGCGATATGCCAGGTGGGGGCGTTGCGCCACGGGTTGAGATTTTGCAGAACTCTGGCGGACAGCGTTGGCTTCATCTCACATTCCCGCTGCATCTTTGAAAGACCTTGGCCCAGCATACACAAAGCAAATGTGGGAGGGGGCTTGCCCCCGATAGCAGTGGGTCAGTCACCAGATGCTTTGACTGACACTCAGCAATCGGGGGCAAGCCCCCTCCCACATTTAGTACGAGTGCGACTTTAGAGGCCGTAGCTCATCAAGCGCTCATAACGACGGGCCAGCAGTGCTTCGTTGTCCAGCTTCTTGAGCATCGCCAGTTGCGAGGCCAGCTCAGCGCGGATCGTCGCAGAAGCTGCCGCCGGGTCACGGTGCGCACCGCCCAATGGCTCGGCGATAACCTTGTCCACGATACCCAGGCCTTTCAGGCGATCAGCGGTGATGCCCATGGCTTCGGCAGCGTCCGGCGCCTTTTCTGCGGTTTTCCACAGGATCGAGGCGCAACCTTCCGGCGAGATCACCGCGTAGGTCGAATATTGCAGCATGTTCAGTTGATCGCACACGCCGATAGCCAGTGCACCGCCGGAACCACCTTCACCGATGACGGTGGCGATGATCGGGGTTTTCAGGCGCGACATGACACGCAGGTTCCAGGCAATCGCTTCGCTCTGGTTGCGCTCTTCGGCGTCGATACCTGGGTAGGCACCCGGGGTGTCGATGAAGGTCAGGATCGGCATCTTGAAGCGTTCAGCCATTTCCATCAGGCGGCAGGCCTTGCGGTAGCCTTCCGGGCGCGGCATGCCGAAGTTGCGGCGGACTTTCTCGCGCACTTCACGGCCTTTCTGGTGACCGATCACCATCACCGGCTGGTCGTCCAGGCGGGCGATACCGCCCACGATGGCCGCGTCGTCAGAGAAGTGGCGGTCGCCGTGCAACTCGTCGAACTCGGTGAAGATGTGCTGGATGTAGTCCAGGGTGTACGGGCGACGCGGGTGGCGGGCCAGGCGCGCGATCTGCCAGCTGGTCAGCTTGCCGAAGATGTCTTCGGTCAGCGTCTTGCTCTTGTCTTGCAGGCGGGAGATTTCATCGCCGATATTCAGCGAATTGTCATTGCCGACCAGGCGCAGCTCTTCGATCTTGGCTTGCAGGTCAGCGATCGGCTGTTCGAAATCAAGAAAATTCGGGTTCATAAGCGTCCGTCTTGGGTCGACGGCCAGGGCGTGCCTGGCCAGCCGGTTGTCTATTCGCGCCCTACCTTAAGGGAGAGGCGCGTCTAGGTCGAGATTAAATGTTCAGCCGAGGTCAGGCGCCCTGACCCTCAGCGGTATTGGAGGAAGACGTTGTCTCGCCCGAACTGGTCACGCAAAGCTTGAATCAAGCCATCAGCGGGATCAATTCGCCAGGTCTCGCCAAACTGCAGCATGGCCTTGGCATCGCTGCCGGTGTACTCCATGGTCACCGGGCACGCGCCGCGATGGCGTTTGAGCAAGTCGCCCAACCAGCGTAGCTGATCGCCCTTGAGCCCTTCGGTTTTCACCTTCAGGCGCAGGCTTTCGGCCAGATTGGTGCGCGCATCCTCCATGCTCATCACCCGCTTGATCCGCAGGCGCAGGCCGCCGGAGAAGTCATCGTTGCTGACCTCCCCTTCCACCACCACCATGGCATCGGTCTGCAACAACGACTGCGCCGAGTGGAACGCGTCGGCAAACAACGAGGCTTCGATACGCCCCGAGCGGTCGTCGAGGGTGATAAAGCCCATCTTGTCGCCCTTTTTGTTTTTCATCACCCGCAGGGCGATGATCATGCCAGCGACGGTCTGGGTGTCCCGCGCCGGTTTCAGGTCGATGATGCGCTGACGGGCAAACCGGCGGATTTCACCTTCGTATTCATCAATCGGGTGACCGGTGAGGTACAGGCCCAAGGTGTCTTTTTCGCCCTTGAGGCGCTCCTTGAGGGTCAACTCCTTGGCCTTGCGGTGGTTGCCGTACACATCCGCGTCTTCTTCGACGAACAACCCGCCAAACAGGTCGGCATGGCCACTGTCGTGGGTGCGGGCGGTCTGTTCGGCAGCCTTGATCGCCTCTTCCATGGCGGTGAGCAACACCGCGCGGTTGCGGTCGATATTGGCCTGGTAGGCCTTCGGCTCATCGTGGAAATACGGACCGAGACGGTCGAGTGCGCCGCTGCGGATCAGGCCATCAAGGGTACGTTTGTTGATGCGCTTGAGGTCGACCCGTGCGCAGAAGTCGAACAAGTCCTTGAACGGCCCGTCCTGACGCGCTTCGACAATGGCTTCCACCGGGCCTTCGCCCACGCCCTTGATCGCGCCCAGGCCATAGATGATGCGGCCTTCGTCGTTCACCGTGAACTTGAACTCCGAGGCGTTCACGTCCGGTGCGTCGAGGCGCAGCTTCATGGTGCGCACTTCCTCGATCAAGGTCACGACCTTGTCGGTGTTGTGCATATCCGCCGAGAGTACCGCCGCCATGAACGGCGCCGGGTAGTGGGCTTTCAGCCAGGCAGTCTGGTACGACACCAGGCCGTACGCAGCGGAGTGGGATTTGTTGAAGCCGTAACCGGCGAACTTCTCTACCAGGTCGAAGATGTTACCGGCCAGGTCAGCATCGATGTTGTTGGTGGCGCAACCTTCAATGAAACCACCGCGCTGCTTGGCCATCTCTTCGGGTTTTTTCTTACCCATGGCTCGACGCAGCATGTCCGCGCCGCCCAGGGTGTAACCGGCCATCACCTGAGCAATCTGCATCACCTGTTCTTGATACAGGATAATGCCGTAGGTCGGCGCCAAAACGGGCTTGAGGCCTTCGTACTGGTAGTCGGAATGCGGGTATGCCAGCTCGGCCCGGCCGTGCTTACGGTTGATGAAGTCATCCACCATGCCCGATTGCAGCGGGCCCGGACGGAACAGGGCCACCAGTGCGATCAAATCTTCCAGGCAGTCGGGCTTGAGCTTCTTGATCAGTTCTTTCATGCCGCGGGATTCAAGCTGGAACACCGCCGTGGTTTCAGCTTTTTGCAGCAAGGTGTAAGTCGGTTTGTCGTCCAGCGGGATAAACGCGATATCCAGCGGCTCTTCATTGACCTTGGCGCGGTCGCGGTTGATGGTCTTGAGCGCCCAGTCGATGATCGTCAGGGTGCGCAGGCCGAGGAAGTCGAACTTCACCAGGCCGGCCGCCTCCACGTCATCCTTGTCGAACTGGGTGACCAGGCCGTCGCCTTCTTCATCGCAATAGATCGGCGAAAAGTCAGTGAGCTTGGTGGGTGCGATAACCACACCACCGGCGTGTTTACCAACGTTACGCACCACGCCTTCGAGCTTGCGGGCCATGTCCCAGATTTCGGCGGCTTCTTCATCGATCTTGATGAAGTCACGCAGGATTTCTTCCTGCTCATAGGCCTTTTCCAGGGTCATGCCGACTTCGAACGGGATCATCTTCGACAGACGGTCCGCCAAGCCGTAGGACTTGCCCTGCACCCGCGCTACGTCGCGGATTACAGCCTTGGCCGCCATGGAACCGAAGGTGATGATCTGGCTTACCGCATTGCGGCCGTATTTCTCGGCCACATATTCGATTACGCGGTCGCGGCCATCCATGCAGAAGTCGACGTCGAAGTCGGGCATGGAAACCCGCTCCGGGTTCAAGAACCGTTCGAACAGCAGGTCATATTCCAGCGGATCGAGGTCGGTAATCTTCTGTACGTAGGCCACCAGCGAGCCGGCACCCGACCCCCGGCCCGGGCCCACCGGCACGCCATTGCTTTTAGCCCACTGGATAAAGTCCATTACGATCAGGAAGTAACCGGGGAACCCCATCTGGATAATGATATCCAGCTCGAAATTCAGCCGGTCAACGTAGACCTGGCGCTTGGCCTCGTAGTCTTCGGTGGTGTCCTTGGGCAGCAGGACGGTCAAACGTTCGTCCAGGCCGTCGAACGACACTTTGCGGAAATACTCATCGATGGTCATGCCATCGGGAATCGGGAAGTTGGGCAGGAAGTGCTTGCCCAGTTTCACTTCGATATTGCAGCGCTTGGCAATTTCAACGGAGTTTTCAAGGGCCTCGGGCAGGTCGCTGAACAGCTCGGCCATTTCATCGGCGCTTTTGAGGTATTGCTCCTCACTGTAGTTTTTCGAACGACGCGGGTCATCCAGGGCCCGGCCTTCGCCGATGCACACGCGGGTTTCGTGGGCTTCGAAGTCTTCCTTCTTGATGAAGCGCACGTCGTTGGTGGCGACCAATGGCGCGCCGAGCTTGTCGGCCAGGGCCACGGCGGCGTGCAGGTGCTCTTCATCGTTAGGGCGGTTGGTGCGCTGGACTTCGAGGTAGAAACGGTCGGGGAAGACCTGCATCCACTCGCGGGCCAACACTTCGGCTTCCTGGGGGTTGCCGCCCAGCAGCGCGAGGCCGATCTCGCCTTCTTTGGCGGCCGACAGCATGATCAGGCCTTCGCTGGCCTCGGCGACCCATTCACGCTCGATGATGATCGAGCCATTGCGCTGGCCGTCGATAAAACCGCGGGAAATCAGTTCGGTGAGGTTGCGGTAACCCACGCCGTTCATCGCCAGCAGGCTGATGCGGCTCAGTGCGTTATCCGGATCCTTGTTGGACAGCCACAGGTCGGCGCCGCAGATCGGCTTGATCCCGGCGCCCATGGCGTTCTTGTAGAACTTGACCAGGGAACACATGTTGTTCTGGTCAGTCACCGCCACCGCAGGCATGTTCATGCCCACCAGGGTTTTGACCAGCGGTTTGATCCGTACCAGGCCGTCGACCAGGGAGTATTCAGTGTGCAGGCGTAGGTGAACGAATGAAGCCGGCATAGTGATCTCTTATACGTGGAAAACAACAAGGCCCGGATTGTACCGGGCCTTGAGCAAAACATCAGCCTCGCGACTATACCTCGCTGAGGCTCTCCCGCGCCTCGTAAGCCTGGCGGACCGGGGCGAACGAGCGGCGATGGATCGGCGTCGGGCCAAGGCGCGCCAGCGCTTCCAGATGAACGGGCGTCGGGTAGCCTTTATGGCCACCGATACCGTAGCCGGGGTAGATCAATTCGAAAGCGGCCATTTCACGGTCGCGGCTGACCTTGGCCAGGATCGAAGCCGCAGCGATGGCCGGAACCTTGCTATCGCCCTTGACCACCGCTTCCGCGGGCATCGCCAGTTTGGGGCAGCGGTTGCCGTCGATCATCGCCATTTTCGGGGTGATGTGCAGGCCCTCAACGGCGCGCTGCATGGCAAGCATGGTGGCGTGGAGGATGTTCAACTCGTCGATTTCTTCGACTTCGGCACGGGCGATATGCCAGCTCAGGGCTTTCTCGCAGATTTCGTCGAACAGCTTTTCACGACGGGCTTCGGT
Source organism: Pseudomonas nabeulensis (assembly GCF_004682045.1). GTDB lineage: Bacteria > Pseudomonadota > Gammaproteobacteria > Pseudomonadales > Pseudomonadaceae > Aquipseudomonas > Aquipseudomonas nabeulensis. The sequence goes on along the minus strand of NZ_QUZT01000016.1, from coordinate 68,461 downwards.
GAGTTTTTTCGAATCATTGAGGCCGAGGATCGGGCGGTTCGGGTCGAGAATCACGGCTGCCGTGACGACCGCGCCACACAGCGGGCCACGTCCAACCTCATCAACACCGGCCACCAGCTCGTGAGCTTCGGCGACCAGGCTGAAATCCAGGCCCATTTGCGTCGTCATAGGGTGTCCTGTTTTGGGCCGATCAAGGTCAGCACGGCATCCGCCGCCTGGTTGGACGCATCACGGCGCAGGGTGCGATGGATAGCATCAAAGCCACGGGTCTGCTCTTCGCCGCCGTCGATCAGGGGAAGTACGGTTTGCGCCAAGGCCTCGGGCGTCGCGTCGTCCTGCAACAACTCCGGCACCAGCAGGCGCTGGGCCAGCAGGTTGGGCAAGGAGATGTAAGGGCTCTTGACCATGCGCTTGAGAATCCAGAACGTCAGCGGTGCCAGGCGGTAAGCCACCACCATCGGACGCTTGTACAACAAAGCCTCCAGGGTCGCGGTGCCCGAGGCGATCAATACCGCATCGCAGGCCGCCAAGGCGAGGTGCGACTGACCGTCGAGCAAGGTCAGCGGCAGCCTGCGGCCTTCCAGCAAGGTTTCGATCTGGGCGCGGCGTTGCGGGCTGGAACACGGCAACACAAAGCGCACGCCAGGCTTCAAGGCCATCAGCCGCTCAGCCGCGTCAAAAAACAAGGCACCCAGGCGGCCGACTTCACCGCCACGGCTGCCAGGCATCAGCGCTACCAACGGGCCGTCTGGCAAGTCGAGTTCGGCGCGGGCGGCAGCACGATCTGCCTGCAGCGGAATAGCGTCGGCCAGGGTATGCCCGACGAACCGCACCGGCACGCCCTTCTCTTCGTAGAATCTGGCTTCGAACGGCAGCAGGGTCAGCATCAAGTCGCAGCCTTCGCGGATCTTGAGCACGCGTTTCTGCCGCCACGCCCACACAGAGGGGCTGACGTAGTGCACGGTCTTGATCCCGGCCTGACGCAACTTGAGTTCAATATTGAGGGTGAAGTCCGGCGCATCGATGCCGATGAAGACATCCGGCTTTTCTTCGATCAGGGTCTGGATCAGCAGCTTGCGGCGAGCCAGCAGCTCACGCAGACGCCCCAGCACTTCCACCAGCCCCATGACCGACAAGCGCTCCATGGGGAAGTAGGAGGTGAGCCCTTCGGCCTGCATCAACGGGCCGCCGACGCCCATGAATTCAACCGCCGGATGCTGGGCCTTGAGGGCCCGCATAAGCCCTGCGCCCAGGATATCGCCGGAAGCTTCTCCGGCCACCAGCGCAATACGCAGAGTAGCCATGATCAGCGGGTGATGCCGCGAGTCGACGCCTGGATCGAGTCACGGAATACCGCGACTTCCGGGAACAACGCTGCTGGCTCGGTCAGTTGAGTCAACGCCTGATCCACTGTGAGTCCCTGGCGGTAAACCACCTTATAGGCGCGGCGCAGGGCGTGGATTGCGTCATCACTGAAACCACGACGACGCATGCCTTCGAAGTTCATGCTGCGGGCTTCGGCCGGGTTACCGAACACGGTGACGTACGCCGGAACGTCCTTGCCGATGGCGGTGCCCATGCCGGAAAAGCTGTGGGCACCGATGTGGCAGTACTGATGCACCAGAGTGAAACCGGACAGGATCGCCCAGTCATCAACGTGCACATGGCCAGCCAGTGCAGTGTTGTTGACCAGGATGCAATGGTTACCGATGACGCTGTCGTGGCCGATGTGGGCATAGGCCATGATCAGGTTGTGGTCACCCAGGGTGGTCTCGGCACGATCCTGCACAGTGCCACGGTGAATGGTCACGCCTTCACGGATGATGTTGTGATCACCGATTACCAGGCGCGTCTCTTCACCCTTGTACTTCATGTCCGGAGTGTCTTCGCCTACCGAGGAGAACTGGTAGATACGATTGTGTTTGCCAATGCGGGTCGGACCTTTGAGGATCACGTGCGGCCCGATGACAGTCCCCTCGCCGATTTCCACACCTGCGCCGATGATCGACCAAGGGCCGACCTCAACGTCGGCGGCCAGCACGGCCGACGGATCGATGATTGCGCGAGGGTCAATCAAACTCATAGTTTGCGTTCCGCACAGATGATCTCGGCGGAGCACACCGGCTTGCCGTCCACCGACGCCTGGCATTCGAACTTCCAGATCTGGCGTTTGCAGCTGATGAACTTGGCTTCCAGGATCAACTGGTCACCTGGGGTAACCGGGTTGCGGAAACGCAACTTGTCGGAGCCCACGAAATAGTAGAGCGTGCCATCGGCAGGCTTGAGGTCGAGCATTTTGAAACCAAGGATACCGGCAGCCTGGGCCATCGCTTCGATGATCAACACGCCCGGCATGATTGGGTGCGCGGGAAAGTGACCGTTGAAGAACGGTTCGTTGATGCTGACATTCTTGTAGGCACGAATGCGCTTTTCCTCGACATTGAGGTCCACTACGCGGTCCACCAGCAGGAACGGGTAACGGTGAGGCAGGTATTCGCGAATCTCGTTGATGTCCATCATTTCGGGGGGAAGCCTGTAATAAAGATTGGGGGCGGGCGAACTAAACGCACGCCCCGCTAGCAAATCAAGGAGGCAAGTCTAGCGGCTGTGCACACTTGATATGGAAATGGTATCAGCCTTCTGATGAAGCATTACCGCCAGGGGTCACGTCTCCAACACGCTTTTCCAGCTGTTTGAGCCGTCGCGCCATGTCGTCGAGCTGCCTCAAACGCGCTGCACTCTTGCGCCATTCAGCCGCTGGCTGCATGGCGGTACCGGACGAATAGGCCCCTGGCTCGGTAATCGAGTGGGTGACCATGGTCATGCCGGTGATAAAGACGTTGTCGCAAATATCGATATGCCCCACCAGCCCAACACCACCGGCGAGCATGCAATGCTTGCCGATTTTTGTGCTGCCGGAGATGCCGACACAGGCCGCCATGGCCGTGTGATCGCCAATCTGCACGTTGTGGGCAATCTGGATCTGGTTGTCGAGCTTCACGCCATTACCGATCACGGTATCGGCCAAGGCCCCGCGATCGACAGCCGTGTTGACGCCAATTTCCACATCATCGCCGATCAATACGCCGCCGACCTGGGCAATCTTGTTCCAGACGCCCTTGGAATTGGCAAAGCCAAAGCCTTCGCCACCGATCACCGCACCGGATTGAATCACCACACGCTCACCGATACGCACATCGTGGTACAGGGTCACGCGGGGTGCCAGCCAGCCGCCGGCGCCGATTTCGCAGCGCGCGCCGATAAAGCAATGCGCACCCAGCGTGACACCGGCACCAATGCGCGCGCCACTTTCGATCACCACAAAGGCACCAATGCTGGCCGCAGGGTCAACCTGGGCATCATCGGCGATCACCGCCGACGGATGAATACCGACAGCTGCCTTGGGTTTTGGATCGAACAGATGGGACGCCTTCGCATACGCCAGGTACGGGTCGGGCACCACCAGCGCATCCCCAGTAAACCCTTCGGCGTCAGCGGCTTTCAGCAACACGGCTGCGGCTTGGCTGTCGACCAGGTATTTACGGTATTGGGGGTTTGCGAGGAAGCTCAACTGAGCTGGGCCAGCCTCCTGCAAGGTGGCTAGCCCAGTGATTTCCTTCTCCGGGGAGCCACGCAAGGTGGCCCCCAGGAACTCGGCCAACTCACCGAGTTTGATAGTCGCGGTCATGGCTTACTTCAGCTGGTTCATGCGCTCGATCACCTGACGGGTGATGTCGTATTGAGGCTTGACGTCGATCACAGCGCCACGCTCGAACACCAGGTCAAAGGCACCTTTCTTGATGACTTCTTCCACAGCGCTGTCGAGTTTTGGCTTCAGTTGTTTCAGCATTTCACGGTCAGCAACAGCCTTGGCTTCGTTCAGCTCCTTGGATTGGAACTGGTAGTCACGGGCCTTTTGCTTGAATTCAAGCTCCAGACGCTCGCGCTCGCCTTGTTGCATCTTGTCGCCACCGGCAACCAGACGATCCTGAATGCCCTTGGCGCTGCTTTCCAGGGTTTTGAGCTTGGTCAGTTGCGGACCGAATTTCTTCTCGGCATCCACGGCGTATTTCTTGGCCGCATCGGATTCCAGCAAGGCCATCTGATAGTTCAGGACGGCGATTTTCATTTCGGCGAAGGCCGGGCTTGCGACCAGCACGGTTGCCAGCAGTACCAATTGAGTCAACTTACGCACGATGCACTCCTACAGAATCCGTTGTCGTTATCTTGGGTCAGACGCTTAGAACGTCTGGCCGAGGGAGAATTGGAAGATCTGGGTTTCAGCGTTATCCGGTTTCTTGATCGGCATGGCCAGAGCGAAGCTCAACGGGCCAAGTGCAGTCACCCAGGTCACACCCACACCCACGGAGCTTGCCAGGTTGCTGAGGCTCACGTCGTTGCATTGGGTGTTGGACTTCACACCACTTGGGTTGGTGACCTGTTCGCACTTGGAGTCGAACACGTTACCCACATCCCAGAAGACCGACGTACGCAGCGAACGCTGATCCTTCACGAATGGCAGCGGGAACAGAATCTCCGCACCACCCTGGATCAACACGTTACCGCCGAACGGCAGCGGGTCGTTGTCAGAGTCTGCGACAGTGCCCTGGTTACCGGTGACACCTACACCACGGCTCGGAGTACCACGCGGGCCCAAGGTGCTGTCTTTGAAACCACGTACGGAGTTGAAGCCACCCGCGTAGTAGTTCTCGTAGAACGGTAGACCATTGGTGGAACCATAACCATCGCCATAACCCAGTTCGGTGTGCAGGCGCATGGTGTAGTTGTCGCTCAACGGTGCGAACAGCTGGCCACGGTAGTCAAGCTTGAAGAACGACAGGTCGCTGCCCGGCGTAGTGGCTTCCAGGGTCAGGCTCTGGGAATGGCCACGGGTCGCCAATACACCTTTGTTCAGGGTCGACTCGGACCAGCCGGCCGACGCCTTGAAGTTGAGGAACTTATCGCCTTCCTTACGGGTGAAGTCGAAGATTTCGTCCACGGTGTAGACGCCGGTCTTGATCTCATCCTGTTGCGCGGTCAGGCCGAAGGTCAGACGCGAGGTCTCACTGATCGGGTAACCGATGTTCACGCCAGCACCCAGGCTGTCGATCGCATAGCTTGCAACGTCGACATCGAGATCTTTGTAGTCGGTGGTGCGGTAGAAGGCGTTGTAGCCCAGGCTCACACCGTCAGCAGTCCAGTAGGGGTCGACATAACCGAAGTTATAGCGGCTCTGGTATTCGCTTCGGGTCAGGCCGATGGACACCTTGTTACCGGTACCGAGGAAGTTGTTCTGGGTGATGGAGCCACCGAGGATCAGACCGGCACTCTGTGCGAAACCGACGCTGGCGGTGATCGAACCCGAGGCTTGTTCTTCCACGGCGTAATTCACGTCAACCTGGTCATCCACACCCGGTACGGCCGGGGTCTCGACGTTGACTTCCTTGAAGAAGCCCAGGCGCTCAAGACGGGTCTTGGACTGGTCGATCAGGTAAGTCGACGCCCAGCCACCTTCCATCTGACGCATTTCACGACGCAGCACTTCGTCCGCAGACTTGGTGTTGCCACGGAAGTTGATGCGGTTCACGTAGGCACGCTTGCCCGGGTCGACGACGAAGGTGATGTCCACGGTGTGGTCATCATCATGCGGAGTCGGCACGCCGTTGACGTTGGCGAAGGTATAGCCTTCGTTACCCAGGCGGCGAGTGATCAGCTCGGAGGTGGTGGTCATCAGCTTGCGCGAGAACACCTGGTCTTTCTGTACCAGCAGCAAGGCCTTGACCTGATCTTCAGGTACTTTCAGGTCGCCGCTCAGCTTGACGTCACGAACCTTGTACTTCTCGCCTTCGTTGACGTTGACGGTGATGTAGACATGCTTCTTGTCCGGGGTGATGGACACCTGGGTCGAAGCGATATCCATGTTGATATAGCCACGGTCCAGGTAGTAGGAACGCAGACGCTCCAGGTCACCGGACAGCTTTTCACGGGCGTACTTGTCATCGTTCTTGAAGAACGACAACCAGTTGGTGGTCTTGAGTTCAAACAGGTCGATCAGGTCTTCATCAGCGAACTTGGTGTTACCCACCACGTTGATGTGCTGGATCGCCGCCACGGTGCCTTCGTTGATGTTGACCTTGAGGCCGACACGGTTGCGCGGTTGTGGCACCACTTCGGTTTCCACGGTCGCGGAGTAGCGGCCCTGGGCAACGTACTGGCGTTGCAGTTCGTTACGCACACCCTCGAGGGTGGCGCGCTGGAAGATCTCGCCCTCGGCCAGGCCGGATTGTTTCAGACCTTTCATCAAGTCTTCAGTCGAGATGGCCTTATTGCCTTCGATCTCGATACTGGCGACAGAAGGTCGCTCGACGACGGTGATAACCAGGACGTTGCCTTCGCGACCCAGTTGGATGTCTTGAAAGAAACCGGTTTTGAACAGCGCACGAGTGGATTCCACCAGGCGGCGGTCATCAGCCTGTTCACCGACGTTCAACGGTAAGGCACCAAAGACGCTACCCGCGGAAACCCGCTGGAGGCCGTTGACGCGAATATCGGAGATGGTGAAGGACTCGGCGTGAACTTCGGCGATCATCAATACGGTGAGAACCGCAGTTAGCAGCAGACGTTTCATGAAGTCCTTTCTTATTCCAACTGGCAATAAACAAACTGCCGCAAAATGCGGCAGATTCGCAATTCAGCGAAGCGTTACAGTCTTCCCAGATCGTTGACCAGGGCTAACAACATCACCCCGACCACCAAACTGATACCGATCTGTATCCCCCAACCCTGCACCCGATCTGACAAGGGGCGACCACGCACCCACTCGACCAGATAAAACAACAGATGCCCCCCATCCAATACTGGAATGGGCAGCAAATTCAGAACACCCAGGCTAATACTCAGATAAGCCAGGAAATTCAGGAAATCCGCGACACCCGACTGGGCAGAAGCGCCCGCCACTTTAGCAATGGTTATCGGTCCACTCAAGTTTTTTACCGAGAGCTCGCCGAACAACATTTTCTTCAGGGATTCGAGGGTCAGCACACTCATGGTCCAGGTGCGTTTTGCACCCTCGCCAATCGCCGCCACCGGCCCGTAACTGACCTCGCGCAGCATCGACGGCGGCCAATCCGGGCTCTTGACGCCGGCACCGAGGTAACCCCCGGCCGCCTTGCCCTCCCCACGCACAGCCAGGGTGACAGGGACGTCGATTTGAGCACCGTCGCGCTCAATCTTCAGCACAATTTTGGTATCAGGCCGTACACGTACCCAGTCGACTACCTGCTGCCATTCGCTCACCGCCTGACCATCAAGGGCGAGCAAACGATCACCGGTTTTCAGACCTGCGGCCTGGGCCGGGCCCTTCGAGTCCAGCTCGGCAAGCACCGGTGGCAACGCCGGGCGCCATGGGCGGATGCCCAGGGATTTGATCGGATCAGGCTCGTCCGCACCCTTGAGCCAATGATCGAGAACCAGCGCTCGCGGCCTCTCGGCGGTGGAGTCCTGCTCGCGCACCACGACATTGACGGTGCCGCTTTCGCCCAGGCGACGGACCAGCTGCAGATTGACCGCGCCCCAACCCACAGTCGGCTCGCCATCAATGGACACAATTTCCTGCCCGGCAACCAACCCAGCCTTTGCCGCCAGGCTGTCCGGCTCAACCGCGCCGATGACCGGACGCAGTTGCTGGCTGCCCATCATGGCCAGGACCCAGAAGAACACAATCGCCAACAAGAAGTTGGCGATTGGGCCGGCAGCAACGATTGCGATGCGCTGACGAACGGTCTTGCGATTGAACGATTGGTCCAATTGGTCAGCCGGCACTTCGCCTTCGCGCTCATCGAGCATTTTGACGTAGCCACCCAGCGGGATAGCCGCAATCACGAACTCAGTGCCGCGGCGGTCATGCCAGCGCAACAACGGCATGCCGAAACCGACGGAAAAGCGCAGTACCTTGACGCCGCAACGACGCGCCACCCAAAAGTGGCCAAATTCGTGGAAGGTAACCAGCACACCCAGAGCAACCAGGGTGCCGACAATCATGTAAAGCGCACTCATCTAATTTCTCCGCATTCCAATCCAGTGCCCGCCAGGTTCAAACGCACCTGCAGACTAACGCGCGTTGCGGCCCAACCATTGCTCGGCCAGGGCTCGAGCCTTGCTATCTGCCTCAAACACCGCCGCAAGCTCATCCACCGCCACGACGGGCTCACGCTGCAAAACGTCCTCGATGATACTCGCGATCTGCGGAAAACGGATGCGTCCGTCGAGAAACGCCGCCACCGCCACTTCATTGGCCGCATTCAGCATCGCCGGCGCACTGTCACCCGCTTGCGCCACTTGCCGCGCCAGGCGCAGGCAAGGAAAGCGCTGCTCGTCCGGCGCTTCGAAATCCAGGCGGGCAACCGCGAACAGGTCCAATGGCGCCACGCCGGAATCAATACGCTCCGGCCACGCCAGGGCATTGGCAATGGGTGTGCGCATGTCGGGATTGCCCAATTGGGCCAACACCGAGCCGTCCACATAGTCGACCAGGGAATGAATCACACTTTGCGGGTGGATCACCACCTCGACCTGGTCAGGGCGCGCATCGAACAACCAGCACGCCTCGATCAGTTCCAGGCCCTTGTTCATCATGCTCGCCGAGTCCACGGAGATCTTGCGCCCCATGGACCAGTTCGGATGGGCACACGCCTGGTCAGGCGAAACATGCTCTAACTCAGCCAATGGCGTCTGGCGGAACGGGCCGCCGGAGGCGGTCAGCAGGATACGCCGCACACCGACCTGGCTCAGGCCGCGAGCATAGTCGCCGGGCATGCACTGGAAAATTGCGTTGTGCTCGCTGTCGAGGGGCAACAGTACGGCGCCGCTTTTGCGCACCGCCTGCATAAAGAGCGCGCCAGACATGACCAGCGCTTCTTTGTTAGCCAGCAGGATCTTCTTGCCAGCATCCACGGCCGCCAAGGTCGGACGCAGGCCAGCAGCGCCCACAATGGCAGCCACAACGGTATCCACTTCGGCATCCGCCGAAACCTGGCAAAGCCCCTCCTCCCCCACCAGCACCCGAGTGGCGAGCCCGGCAGCCCGCAGGTCATCCTGCAAGCCACGCGCTGCTGCGGCCTCAGGTACAACCGCAAAGCGCGGCGCATGGCGGACACACAGGGCCAGCAGCTCAGCCAAACGGGTAAAACCGGTCAAGGCGAAGACCTGATAACGGTCGGGATGGCGAGCAATCACGTCCAGGGCGCTCAACCCTACCGAGCCGGTTGCACCCAGCACCGTCACTTGCTGCAGACGGCTCACGAAGCGGTCATCCACAACAGCACGGCGAAGATCGGGATCGCGGCGGTCAGGCTATCGATGCGGTCCAGCACACCCCCATGACCCGGCAGCAGGTTACTGCTGTCCTTGATCCCAGCCTGGCGCTTGAACATGCTTTCAGTGAGGTCACCCACCACCGAGATAAACACGACGATGGCGGTCCCCAGCAAGGCCAGGAAAATCTGCATCACGGACCACTCACGCACAATGCCAACGACCAGCGTGATCAGCAGCGTCAACGCCAGCCCGCCATACACGCCTTCCCAGCTCTTGCCCGGGCTGACGGCCGGCGCCAGCTTGCGCTTGCCGAAGGCCCGACCGGAGAAGTAAGCACCGATATCCGCGCCCCACACCAACACCATGACCGCCAGGATCAGCCAGTTGCCCATCGGCGTGTTCTTGATCTCCACCAGCCCTTGCCAGGCAGGCAGCAGGATCAATAAACCAATCACCAATTTGCTGGCAACACTGGACCAATGGCCACTGGTGCGCGGGAAGGTCAGCACCAGGAAGGTCGCCAGCGCCCACCACAACACCGCCGCCCCCAACACCCAAGGCACGACAATGCTCGACAGGGTATACATGAGGAACAACAGCACTGCGACCACGGCGGCATACACCACACGCGGCAACTGCGCATTGAAACCCGCCAGCCGCGCCCATTCCCAGGCGCCCAAGGTGACGACCAGGCCAATAAACAGCGCAAAACCGGAACCATCGAGCAGGAAAAACCCACACAAGGCGATCGGCAATAGGATCAGTGCTGTGATGATTCGTTGTTTAAGCATTTAAACCCGGGCTCCAGCTTCGATCTGCTCGCTCGTTTTACCGAAACGACGCTGACGGGAAGCGAAATCGGCCAGCGCATTGCGCATGGCATCGTGTTTGAAGTCCGGCCAGAACAGGTCGGAGAAGTACAACTCGGTATAGGCCAATTGCCACAGGAGGAAGTTGCTGATGCGGTGTTCGCCACCGGTGCGGATGCACAAGTCCGGCAACGGCAGGTCGCCCGTCACCAGGCAGGTCTGCAACAACTCCGGGGTGATGTCGTCCGGACGCAGATGACCGGCCTGCACTTCGCGAGCCAGGCGCTGCGCAGCCTGGGCGATATCCCACTGGCCGCCGTAGTTGGCGGCGATTTGCAGCACAAAACGGTTGGCGCCAGCCGTAATGGCCTCGGCTTCACGCATGGCCGCCTGCAATTCCGGATGAAAGCGCGAGCGATCACCGATGATGCGCAGGCTGATGTTGTTGTCGTTGAGGCGCTTGGCCTCACGACGCAACGCCTTGAAGAACAGGTCCATCAGGGCGCTGACTTCTTCGGCCGGCCGCTGCCAGTTCTCACTGGAGAAGGCGAACAAGGTCAACACTTCGACCCCGGCCTCGGCACACACCTCAATCACGGCCCGCACCGCATCGACACCCGCTTTATGCCCGGCAACACCCGGCATAAAGCGTTTCTTCGCCCAGCGATTATTCCCATCCATGATGATCGCGACATGGCGCGGCACCACAGAGGGTACAGTCTGCTTGGTCTTTTCCATGAAGGCGTCCTGACCCCTTATACGGCCATCAGGTCCTTTTCTTTTTCGTCCGTGGCCTTGGTGATCTGAGCCTCGGCATCTTTGGTCAGTTTGTCGATATCAGCGACGGCACGACGCTCTTCGTCTTCGCTGATTTCCTTGTCCTTGACCAGTTTCTTCAGGTCACCCAAGGCATCGCGGCGAATGTTGCGCACGGCAACACGAGCGTCTTCGGCAGCACTGCGCGCCTGCTTGGTGAAGCCCTTGCGGGTTTCTTCGGTCAGGGCAGGCATGGAGATCAGCAGCAACTCGCCCAGGTTGGTCGGATTGAGGTTCAGACCAGCGCTCTGAATGGCCTTGTCGACGGCACCCAGCATGTTGCGTTCAAACGCGACGACTTGCAGGGTGCGCGAGTCTTTGACGGTGATGTTGGCGACGCTGCTGATAGGCGTATCGGAACCGTAGTAAGGCACCATCACGCTGCCCAGGATGCTCGGGTGAGCCTTGCCGGTGCGGATCTGACCGAATGCGTGGCTCAGGGATTCCAGGGATTTCTGCATACGCGCCTGGGCGTCTTTCTTGATTTCGTTGATCATTGTTGGCCTTCCTCGATCAGAGTCCCTTCTGCGCCGCCGTGTACGATATTCAGCAGGGCGCCGGGCTTGTTCATGTTAAATACGCGCAGCGGCATCTTGTGGTCGCGGCACAGGCAAATAGCCGTCAGGTCCATCACGCCCAGCTTGCGATCCAGCACTTCATCGTAGGTCAGATGATCGAACTTCTCGGCATGCGGGTCTTTGAATGGGTCTGCAGTGTACACACCGTCGACCTTGGTGGCTTTGAGCACCACGTCGGCATCGATTTCGATGGCACGCAGGCACGCAGCCGAATCGGTGGTGAAGAACGGGTTACCCGTACCGGCGGCAAAGATCACCACTTCCTTGGAGTTGAGGTGACGCATGGCTTTGCGACGATCATAGTGATCGGTCACACCGACCATGGAAATAGCCGACATCACGATAGCCGAGATATTGGCGCGCTCCAGGGCGTCGCGCATGGCCAGGCCGTTCATCACAGTGGCCAGCATGCCCATGTGATCGCCGGTAACGCGATCCATGCCGGCTGCGCTTAGGGCGGCACCACGGAACAGGTTGCCGCCGCCGATCACCAGGCCGACTTGCACGCCGATACCGACCAATTGGCCGACTTCCAGCGCCATGCGGTCGAGCACCTTGGGATCGATCCCGAACTCTTCCGAGCCCATCAGGGCCTCGCCGCTAAGCTTGAGTAGAATGCGTTTATAGCGAGCCTGATAACCACTGCCCTGCTGAGCCATTGCGAATCTCTCCTGCGGCGTATTTTTTAAAAATTCTTGGCGAACCGTTTACGGCTTGCGTTCACTCTAGCTGGACGCTGCTACAGCGCCATCGGAACACGGCTTTGTAAGCCAGTTCCGAAGGGAAACCAAATAAAATCGGCCTTCCCATTTGAAAAGAGGCTGCGCGCGTGAGCGGGCAGCCTCTTTCGGGCGACAGTTGAAAACTGTCTTATTGCTTGGCGGCAGCCAGCTGGGCAGCAACTTCTTCAGCGAAGTTGTCGACCGGCTTCTCGATGCCTTCGCCTACTTTGAAGTAAGTGAAGGAAACGATTTCAGCACCGGCTTTCTTGGCCAGTTCGCCAACCTTGATTTCAGGGTTCTTGACGAACGCCTGCTCAACCAGGCTTGCTTCAGCCAGGAACTTGCTGATACGGCCTTTGACCATGTTCTCAACAATGTTTTCTGGCTTGCCTTTGATTTTCTCTTCGTTCAGCTGCAGGAACACAGCTTTTTCACGCTCGATCGCTTCGGCAGACACTTCCGAAGGCAGCAGGAACTCAGGGTTGCTTGCAGCAACGTGCATAGCGATGTCTTTGGCCAGCTCAACGTCGCCGCCTTTCAGAACAACCGCTACACCGATTTTGTTGCCGTGCAGGTAACCACCAACCACATCACCTTCAACGCGAACCAGGCGACGGATGTTGACGTTTTCGCCAACCTTGCCGACCAGTACCAGGCGAGCAGCTTCTTGCGCTTCGATCAGAGGCTCAACAGTGGTCAGCTTCTCGGCGAATGCTTTTTCAACGCTCTCGGCAACGAATGCCTTGAAGTCGTCTTGCAGGGCCAGGAAGTCAGTCTGCGAGTTCACTTCCAGCAGCACTGCGGATTTACCGTCTTCCTTCAGAGCGATAGCGCCTTCGGCAGCTACGTTGCCTGCTTTCTTGGCAGCCTTGATGGCGCCGGAAGCACGCATGTCGTCGATGGCTTTTTCGATGTCGCCGCCGGCCTTGGTCAAGGCCTTTTTGCAATCCATCATGCCTTCGCCGGTACGCTCACGCAGTTCTTTAACCAACGCTGCAGTAATCTCTGCCATTTCAAAATCCTCTTGGATAGGTTTTCAACCATTCCACCCGATCAAACGGGCGATCAATTCTTCCCGAATCACCTTTGTAGACTGCTGCACGTTACAAGCGCTAGGTTGCGCCGCCACAAGTGGGAGCCGACAAACGGTTTTCGAGGTGGCAAAAAGGGGGCCAAGCCCCCTTTTTGCTTACTGAGTCAACGCCAGGGCGTCAATTACTCAGCTGCAGCGACCGGCGCTTCTTCAGCAGCGAACTCTACAGTGCCGCCGCCAACATTGTTGCGACCACGGATTACAGCGTCAGCCATCGAACCCATGTACAGCTGGATAGCGCGGATTGCGTCATCGTTGCCTGGGATGATGTAGTCAACGCCTTCCGGGCTGCTGTTGGTATCGACTACGCCGATAACCGGGATGCCCAGCTTGTTGGCTTCGGTGATCGCGATGCGCTCGTGATCAACGTCGATAACGAACAGTGCGTCAGGCAGACCGCCCATGTCCTTGATACCACCCAGGGAACGATCGAGCTTTTCCAGGTCACGGGAGCGCATCAGCGCTTCTTTCTTGGTCAGCTTGGCGAAAGTACCGTCTTCGGCTTGCACTTCAAGGTCACGCAGACGCTTGATGGAAGCACGGATGGTTTTGAAGTTGGTCAGCATGCCGCCCAACCAGCGGTGATCGACGTACGGCGAACCGCAACGTGCTGCTTCTTCAGCAACGATCTTGCCAGCGGAACGCTTGGTGCCGACGAACAGGATCTTGTTTTTGCCCTGGGCCAGACGCTCTACGAAAGTCAGAGCTTCGTTGAACATTGGCAGGGTTTTTTCAAGGTTGATGATGTGGATCTTGTTACGCGCGCCGAAAATGTACTTACCCATTTTCGGGTTCCAGTAACGGGTCTGGTGACCGAAGTGCACACCGGCCTTCAGCATATCGCGCATGTTGACTTGGGACATGATAGTTCCTTAATAAGTCGGGTTTGGCCTCCACGTATCCCAATGACCAACCAGCGGCAGCAAGGCCTCCGGCACCCAGGTCATCGTGTCGACACGTGTGTGGATTTAAGCTTCGCGGGGCATCCCCGGAAAGCGGCGCATTTTATACCACAGCATCGACGAAAACGAAACCCGCAATCACATTTGCCGTCGACCGCTTTCGTGTAAGCCCTTGAATAGAGCCCACTTGCCCCTACCCGATAGAGAGAAGCGATCATCAGAGGCTCATGATTTGACGCCAGCGTCTGTTAGAATCGCGTTTTTTGTGGCTTGTGCGAATTCTGTAACCTTTTGTCGCACGCCCGTAAACCGAATTGATTTCAGCGCGTTGCGCTAGAGAGAGCCTGTATGACCGTTAGTTTGAAAACCGCCGAAGACATCGCCGGCATGCGCATCGCCGGAAAACTGGCTGCCGACGTACTGGAAATGATCGCCGAACACGTCAAGCCCGGCGTTACCACCGAAACCCTGAACCAGATCTGCCACGACTATATCGTCAACGTGCAAGGCGCCATCCCCGCGCCGCTGAACTACAAGGGTTTCCCCAAGTCGATCTGCACCTCGGTCAACCACGTGGTCTGCCACGGGATTCCAGGCGACAAACCGTTGAAGGACGGCGACACCCTGAATATCGACGTCACCGTGATCAAGGACCGCTACTTCGGCGACACCAGCCGCATGTTCCACGTCGGCAACGTGCCGGTCTGGGCCGAGCGCCTGTCCCAGGTGACCCAGGAATGCATGTACAAGGCCATTGAAATCGTAAAACCCGGCTGCCGCCTGGGCGATATCGGTGAAGTGATCCAGAAGCATGCGGAAAAGAACGGTTTCTCCGTAGTCCGTGAATTCTGCGGCCACGGCATTGGCACCGTGTTCCACGAAGAGCCACAGATCCTGCACTACGGCCGCGCCGGCACCGGCATGGAACTCAAGGCAGGCATGACCTTCACCATCGAACCCATGATCAACCAGGGCAAGGCCGACACCAAGGTGCTGGGCGACGGCTGGACCGCCATCACCAAGGACCGCAAGCTCTCGGCGCAGTGGGAACACACCCTGCTGGTCACCGAGACCGGCTACGAGATCTTCACCCTGCGCGCCGACGATACGATTCCCCGCGTCTCCGCGTAAGGGCTGCACAGGTTTTCCCAACGGTGTAATGACTGACTGAATAGATAGAAAGGAAAGCCGATCGATGCCCCAGGTGGATCCCGAACTCTTCGACCGTGGCCAGTTCCAGGCCGAACTGGCCCTGAAGGCGAGCCCCATCGCCGCGTTCAAGAAGGCTATCCGTCACGCCCGCGAGGTGCTCGATGAGCGCTTTCGTAGCGGCCGGGAGATCCGCCGGCTGATCGAGGACCGCGCCTGGTTCGTCGACAACATCCTGCAAAAGGCCTGGGAACAGTTCAGTTGGAGCGAAGACGCCGACATCGCTCTGGTAGCGGTCGGCGGCTACGGTCGTGGTGAACTGCACCCCTACTCGGACATCGACCTGCTGATCCTGCTGGACAGCGCCGATCATGAGATCTTTCGCGATTCCATCGAGCGCTTTCTCACACTGTTGTGGGACATCGGCCTGGAAGTCGGCCAGAGCGTACGTTCGGTGGATGAATGCGCCGAAGAGGCCCGCGCCGACCTCACCGTCATCACCAACCTGATGGAAAGCCGCACCATCGCCGGCCCCGAGCGTCTGCGCCAGCGCATGCTCGAAGTCACCAGCACCGCGCACATGTGGCCCAGCAAGGACTTCTTCCTGGCCAAGCGCGCCGAGCAAAAAGCCCGGCATCACAAGTACAACGACACCGAGTACAACCTGGAACCCAACGTCAAGGGCTCGCCCGGCGGGCTGCGGGATATCCAGACGATCCTGTGGGTGGCTCGCCGCCAGTACGGCACCCTGAACCTGCGCGCCCTGGCTGGCGAAGGGTTCCTGGTGGAGAGCGAAAACGCCCTGCTGGCCTCCTCTCAGGAGTTCCTGTGGAAAGTCCGCTACGCCCTGCACATGCTTGCCGGGCGCTCCGAAGACCGCCTGCTGTTCGATCACCAGCGCTCCATCGCCACCCTGCTGGGGTTTGAAGGCGAGGACGCGAAGACCAGCATCGAAAGCTTCATGCAGCAGTACTACCGGGTGGTCATGAGCATTGCCCAGCTCAGCGACCTGATCATCCAGCACTTCGAAGAAGTGATCCTGGCCCCCGAAGACGAGGCGCCGCCGCAACCGATCAACGCGCGTTTCCAACTGCACGATGGCTATATCGAGGCGCGCAACGACAATGTGTTCCGCCGTACGCCGTTCGCCATGCTGGAGATCTTCGTACTGATGGCGCAGCAGCCGGAAATCAAAGGCGTGCGCGCCGATACCATCCGCCTGCTGCGAGAAAACCGTCACTTGATCGACGACGATTTCCGCAACGATATCCGCAACACCAGCCTGTTTATCGAGCTGTTCAAGTGCAAGATCGGCATCCACCGCAACCTGCGCCGCATGAACCGCTACGGCATCCTCGGGCGCTACCTGCCGGAGTTCGGCTTTATCGTCGGGCAGATGCAACATGACCTGTTCCACATCTATACCGTGGACGCCCACACCCTGAACCTGATCAAGCACCTGCGTAAGTTGCAGTACACCCAGGTGTCAGAGAAATTCCCGCTGGCCAGTAAGCTGATGGCCAAGCTGCCCAAGCCCGAACTGATCTACCTGGCCGGGCTGTACCACGACATCGGCAAGGGCCGGCATGGCGATCACTCGGAAGTCGGAGCCGTTGACGCCGAGGCGTTCTGCCAGCGCCATCAGTTGCCCGTGTGGGACAGCCGTCTGATCGTTTGGCTGGTGCAAAACCACCTGGTGATGTCGACCACCGCCCAGCGCAAGGACTTGTCCGACCCGCAGGTGATCCACGACTTTGCCGGGATCGTTGGCGATGAGACCCGCCTCGACTACCTCTACGTGCTCACCGTTTCCGATATCAACGCCACCAACCCGACGCTGTGGAACTCGTGGCGCGCCAGCCTGTTGCGCCAGCTGTACACCGAGACCAAGCGTGCGCTGCGTCGTGGCCTGGAAAACCCGGTGGACCGTGAAGAGCAGATCCGCCGCACCCAAAGCGCGGCCCTGGACATCCTGGTGCGCGGCGGCAATGACCCGGACGACGTCGAGCAATTGTGGTCGCAACTGGGGGACGATTACTTCCTGCGCCACACCGCCGGCGACGTGGCCTGGCACAGTGACGCAATCCTGCAACAACCGGCTGATGGCGGCCCGTTGGTGCTGATCAAGGAAACCACCCAGCGCGAGTTCGAGGGCGGCACGCAGATTTTCATCTACGCACCGGACCAGCACGACTTCTTCGCGGTGACCGTGGCGGCCATGGACCAGCTCAACCTGAACATCCATGACGCGCGCGTGATCACCTCCAGCAGCCAGTTCACCCTCGACACCTACATCGTGCTCGACACCGAGGGCGAGTCCATCGGTGACAACCCGGCGCGGGTGAAAAAGATCCGCGAAGGCTTGACCGACGCTCTGCGCAACCCGGATGACTATCCGACCATCATCCAGCGTCGCGTGCCGCGCCAGCTCAAGCATTTTGCGTTTGCGCCCCAGGTGACCATTTCCAACGACGCCCAGCGCCCGGTGACGGTGTTGGAACTCAGCGCACCAGACCGTCCGGGCCTGCTGGCGCGTATCGGTGGGATTTTCCTGGAGTTCGACCTGTCGTTGCAAAACGCCAAGATTGCGACCCTCGGCGAACGGGTGGAAGACGTGTTCTTCATCACCGACGCCGACAACCAACCGCTGTCCGACCCTGAGCTGTGCTTGCGCTTGCAGGCCGCCATCGTCGAGCAGTTGAGCGTGACCCAGGAGCCCGGCGTCGAATTGACACGCCTGACGATATGACACCCGATTTCACTGTGTGAGCGGGCTTGTGTGGGAGGGGGCTTGCCCCCGATAGCGGTGTGCCAGCCAGCAATTTCTTGACTGATATACCGCCATCGGGGGCAAGCCCCCTCCCACATAAGAATCGCTTAGCCCAGCAGACCGCATGCTTTCAACCGAATTGAACGAGATTTTCCATGAACAACGCCCTGAACCAGCTCCAGCCCTACCCGTTCGAGAAACTGCGCGCCCTGCTGGGCAGCGTCACGCCGAACCCGAATAAGCGCCCCATTGCGCTGTCCATCGGCGAGCCCAAGCACAAGTCCCCGGAGTTCGTCGCCAAAGCCCTGGCCGACAACCTCGACCAGATGGCGGTCTACCCCACCACCCTGGGTATCCCGGCCCTGCGCGAAGCCATCGGCACCTGGTGCGAACGTCGCTTCAACGTGCCTAAAGGCTGGCTCGACCCGGCGCGCAATATCCTGCCGGTCAACGGCACCCGTGAAGCGCTGTTTGCCTTCACCCAAACCGTGGTCAACCGTGGCGATGACGCGCTGGTGGTGAGCCCGAACCCGTTCTACCAAATCTACGAAGGTGCCGCGTTCCTCGCCGGCGCCAAACCGCACTACTTGCCGTGCCTTGACGCCAATGGCTTCAACCCGGATTTCGACGCGGTGACACCGGACATCTGGAAACGCTGCCAGATCCTGTTCCTGTGCTCCCCCGGCAACCCCACCGGCGCACTAATCCCGGTCGATACCCTGAAAAAGCTCATTGCCCTGGCCGATGAATACGACTTCGTAATCGCTGCCGACGAGTGCTACAGCGAACTGTACTTCGACGAGCAAACCCCGCCGCCCGGCCTGCTGAGCGCCTGCGTCGAACTGGGTCGCCAGGACTTCAAGCGTTGCGTGGTGTTCCACAGCCTGTCCAAGCGCTCCAACTTGCCGGGCCTGCGCTCCGGTTTTGTCGCCGGCGACGCCGACATCCTCAAGGCCTTCCTGCTGTACCGCACCTACCACGGCTGCGCGATGCCGGTGCAAACCCAGCTGGCGAGCATCGCTGCCTGGCAGGACGAAGCCCACGTACAGGCCAACCGTGACCTGTACCGGGAAAAATTCGATGCCGTATTGGCAATTCTCAAGCCGGTGCTTGATGTACAGAGCCCTGATGGCGGCTTTTATCTGTGGCCGAATGTGAATGGCGACGACGCTGCGTTCTGCCGTGATCTGTTCGTGGAAGAACATGTGACGGTAGTGCCTGGCTCGTACCTGTCCCGCGAAGTGGACGGTTTCAACCCAGGCGCCGGCCGCGTGCGCATGGCGCTGGTTGCGCCGTTGGCGGAGTGCGTGGAAGCGGCGGAGCGGATTCGCGACTTTATTCAACGTCGCCACTGAACAGCAGCCCGCGTTTATCTCAGGTAAACACGGGCTTACAGATTCGGACCGTTTGATCGGAACGCTCCTGCGACTTGGACGAATAAATCCATACATTCGTCCTCATTAGTCGCAGGCAAACCACCATGATAACTCCCACCCCGACAGCCGCTTTTCATTACCAGCCCGCTGCCTTATCCGGCGAAAATGCTGCCGATTCAGCACAACCCCTTTCCAGAAGCCGACGCAACATTGGCGAGCCCGCCAAATATTGGCCCCAAAACAGCACGATAAAAATCGCCATGTATGACTACGACATGGACGATCCATACGTATTGGCCGTCAAGAAAGCCGCCAGCGAATGGCTGCCCCACATCAATCTGAAGTTCGAGTTCGTGCCTGGAGAGGAAGGCGACGTTCGCATTACTCAGAATATGAAAAATGAAGGAGGGGGCAGCTCAGCCATAGGGACAAAGGCGCTCGATATGAATCCCGCAAGCCCCAGCATGTCATTGCCAAGGGACCATAATCACCCCCGTTTCAATTACGTGGTGATGCATGAATTCGGTCATATGCTCGGCGCTCATCATGCCCATCAACACCCTGATGCCAATATTCCGTGGGATATGGACAAAGTGTATGAGGGCTATAACCGTATCGCCGAGCTAGACCGGCAAGGGGTGCAAAAAGACGTGCTCCCTCTGCCTCGCTCCAACCAATACGACTTCTTGCCCTACGATGGCGACTCGGTCATGCACTATGAAATCAGTCCCACACTGACACACGGCAACTGGGGCCAGTCTGAAAACTGGTCGTTGAGCGATGGAGACATCGCTTGGGCTAAAAAAGCCTATCCCAAAGCGACATCCACTATTTCTTGAGCCCCAGATTCGCCTCACTCATATCCAACTCCGCCAACACCTCCCTCAAAACGTCATCACCAATCTGGTGGTGACGGCTCAAGCTATACAACTCCAAGCGCTGTGCCCGCAAAGCCTTGAGGCGCAATTTGCGCTCAAGTTGATCCATCTGCTGGGCCAGGGCCTGGGCCTCGGCCGAGTCGTTGAACACTTCCAACTGATGGCGATACTCCGACATCAGGCGCGCCTTCAACTCCGTCGCCAACGCGGCCTGGGCAGCGTCCGGGGTTTCAGCTTCCGTGGGTTCTTCGGCTTCCAGAGCATGGATCGCTGCCACAGCGGTCTTTTTCCATGCCTCACGAATCTCCTTGTGACGCTTCTCATCCGGGCTTTTTTCTATGCCGCGCAACAGCAGTGGCAATGCGATACAGGCAGCGACCAGCGACAACAGAATCACACCTGCGGCGATAAAGATCAGCAGATCACGCTCGGGAAAGTCCTGGCCTGGAGCCAGCAGCAACGGCACCGACATGACACCGGCCAGCGTCACCGCACCCCGCACACCACCGACGGTCAGCAGCCAGCAAGAGCGTGCGGTCGGCACCAACGTAAGCTCACTTTTGCCGCGCAACCTGCGCAGCAAGCCCGACAGGCGCCAGATGCTTTGCACCCAGATAAACCGCAGCAGCACCAATACCAGGAAGATCGCAATCACATCCAGGCAACGATAGAACAGGGTCGGCCACAGGGTGGGCTCGTGACTCACCACGGCCTTGATAATGTCCGGCAGTTGCAAGCCCAGCAGCAGGAAGATCAAGCCATTGAAGGAAAACTCCAGTAACGACCACACACTGCGATTGAGCAGCCGCGTACTGGTCTGGCGCGGCAACAGGTCGAGCCAGCTTTGCATCATGCCCGCCGCTACCGCCGAGAGAATGCCCGAGGCGCCAAGGCGTTCAGCCAGTACATAGGCGGCAAACGGCAGCAACAACATGAACACCACATGGGTTGCCGGATCATCCCAACCCCGCGCGATCATCCACGCGCGCAAGCGACCCACCAGCCAGCTCAACGCCACACCCACCGCCAAGCCGCCGACGGCCACCAGGACGAACGTGAGGCTGGCATCCGCCAGGGAAAACACCCCGGTCAACGCCGCTGCCAGGGCAAACTTGAACGTCACCAGGCCCGACGCATCATTCATCAAGGCCTCGCCCTGCAACATATGCATCAGCGGCGTGGGCAAGCGGTTCTGGGAAATGGCTGACACCGCCACGGCATCCGTCGGCGACAAAACCGCCGCCAAAGCGAAGGCCACCGGCAGCGGGATCGTAGGCAATATCCAATGAATGAAATAACCGGCGCCGACCACGGTGAACAGCACCAGCCCCACCGCCAACGTCAGGATCGGCCCGCGCAGGCGCCACAGCTCACGCTTGGGCATGCGCCAACCATCGGAGAACAACAGCGGCGGCAAGAACAGAAACAGAAACAACTCCGGGTCCAGCGCCACATGCAGGCCCAAAGTAGGCCACGCCAGCAAGGCCCCCGCAGCAATTTGTACCAAGGGTAACGGCAACGGAATGATACGCCCGACCAGACGCGAAACGCTGACCAGCATCAGCAGGATTAGAACGGTGTAGGCGGTTTGCATAACGCGGGATTCCCAGACTATCGACTTGCAACGGCACACATCAGGCAACAACTCGCCATTGGAGTGCCATATTAGTCGCATATGCTAGCGCGGGCATTTGCACATAAGTCGCACTCCCGCATGACGAGGGGCACCAGAGCCGGCTGGTCGTGGCATAATCCGTGACCTTTCGTTTCCATTGGTCCAAAGGGGGCAATTCCTTGACCGCTTCAAGCAAAACGTTGCACCTTTTCGGCATCAAAGCCTGCGACACCATGAAAAAGGCGCGCACCTGGCTCGATGAGCACGCTGTGAGCTATGAGTTCCACGACTATAAAACGGCCGGTATCGACCGCGAACACTTGACCCAATGGTGCAACGAGCACGGTTGGCAGGTGGTTTTGAACCGTGCGGGCACCACCTTTCGCAAACTCGAAGACGAACGCAAAGCCGATCTCGATCAGTCGAAAGCCATTGAATTGATGCTCGCACAACCCTCGATGATCAAGCGCCCAGTGCTGGATCTCGGTGACAGAACCCTGATTGGCTTCAAGCCAGATAGTTATTCGGCGGCCCTCAAGTAGGCCAGCCCTTTCCATTTTTGTAGAGGTAACAGCATGTCCAATTCCCTGTTCAGCCTGGGCTTCGGCGTCGGCACTCAGAACCGCCAAGGTGCTTGGCTGGAAGTGTTTTACGCACAACCCTTGCTCAACCCATCGGCAGAAATCGTCGCCGCCATCGCGCCGATCCTGGGCTACACCGAAGGCAACCAGGCCATCACGTTCACCATCAGCCAGGCGTTGCAACTGGCTGACGCCCTCAAGAATGTCGACGCCACCCAGGCCGCACTGCTCAATCGCCTGGCTGAAAGCCACACCCCGCTGGTCGCCACCCTGCTGGCCGAAGACGCCGCACTGACTTCCACCCCCGAGGCCTACCTCAAGCTGCACCTGCTGTCCCATCGCCTGGTCAAGCCGCACGGCCTGAGCCTGGCCGGTGTGTTCCCGCAACTGCCGAACGTTGCGTGGACCAGCCAGGGCGCCATCGACATCAGCGAACTGGCCGAACGCCAGCTGGAAGCGCGCCTGCGTGGCGAGCTGCTGGAAGTGTTCTCGGTGGACAAGTTCCCGAAAATGACCGACTACGTGGTGCCGGCTGGCGTGCGTATCGCAGACGCCGCACGTATTCGCCTGGGCGCCTACGTCGGCGAAGGCACCACCGTGATGCACGAAGGTTTCGTCAACTTCAACGCGGGCACCGAAGGCCCGGGCATGATCGAAGGCCGTGTGTCGGCTGGCGTGTTCGTCGGCAAGGGCTCGGACCTGGGCGGCGGTTGCTCGACCATGGGCACCCTGTCGGGTGGCGGCAACATCGTGATCAAGGTCGGCGAAGGCTGCCTGATCGGCGCCAACGCCGGTATCGGTATCCCGTTGGGCGACCGCAACACCGTGGAATCGGGCCTGTACGTCACCGCCGGCACCAAGGTGGCCCTGCTGGACGAGCAGAACCAACTGGTCAAAGTGGTCAAGGCACGTGAACTGGCCGGCCAGCCGGACCTGCTGTTCCGCCGCAACTCTGTAACCGGTGCCGTGGAGTGCAAAACCCACAAATCGGCCATCGAACTGAACGAAGCGCTGCACGCTCACAACTAAGCAGCCACTCGATGCCACTAGCGAGCCCCGCTCCTGGGGCTCGTTTATACGAGTCTTGAACACCATGCTTGTACCCTCCCCCTGGCGCGCCGATTTCCCGGCCATCGCTACCCTGCAACGGCAAGACCAGACCTATCTGGACAACGCCGCCACCACCCAAAAGCCCCAGGCCCTGTTGGATGCCATCAGCCATTACTACGCCAATGGCGCAGCCAATGTGCACCGTGCCCAGCATCTGCCGGGCGCCCATGCGACCCAGGCCTTCGAAGACAGTCGCAGCAAGGTCGCGCAGTGGTTGAACGCAGGTGACAGCGGGCAGATCGTGTTCACCCACGGCGCAACCTCTGCGCTGAACCTCTTGGCCTACGGCCTTGAGCATCTATTCAATGCGGGCGATGAAATTGTCATCAGCGCCCTGGAACACCACGCCAACCTGCTGCCCTGGCAGCAACTGGCCAAGCGTCGCGCCCTGGAACTGGTGGTGCTGCCGCTGGATGACGACGGCGTGATTGACCTCGCCGCCGCTGCCGAATTGATCGGCCCGCGCACGCGTCTGCTGGCGGTGAGCCAGTTGTCCAATGTGCTCGGCGTCTGGCAGCCGCTGGAAGCCCTGCTCGCCCTGGCCCGGCCCCATGGCGCATTGACCGTGGTCGACGGTGCCCAAGGCATCGTCCATGGTCGCCACGACGTGCAGGCGTTGGGTTGCGATTTCTATGTATTTTCCAGCCACAAGCTGTACGGCCCGGATGGCGTCGGCGTGCTGTTTGGCCGCAACGAAGCCCTGCATCACCTGCGTCACTGGCAGTTTGGTGGCGAGATGGTGCAACTGGCCGACTACCACAGCGCCAGCTTTCGCCCGGCGCCGCTGGGTTTCGAAGCAGGCACGCCGCCGATTGCCAGCGTGATCGGCCTGGGCGCCAGCCTGGATTACCTGAGTTCGTTGGACCCAGCGGCAGTCGTCGCCCATGAAGCGGCCTTGCATGACTACCTGCTGCGCGGCCTCAGGGCGCGCAAGGGTGTGCAGGTGCTGGGCTCACCCCAAGTGGCGCTGGTGAGTTTTGTGGTTGAAGGCGTGCATAACGCCGACCTTGCGCACCTGCTGACCGAGCAAGGCATTGCCGTACGCGCCGGCCATCATTGCGCGATGCCGTTGCTCAAGGCGATGCACTTGTCGGGGGCGATACGTGTGTCGCTGGCGCTGTATAACGATTCCGATGACCTGGAACGCTTTTTTGAAGCCCTGGACCAGGCGCTGGATATGCTGCGATGAGCTTGCCGGTTGACGCCGTGAACGCCCTTGAAGCCTTTCAGGCCGTCGGTAGCTGGGAGCAACGCGCGCGCCTGCTGATGCAATGGGGCGAGCGCATGCCTGCCCTGGCAGCGGAAGACAAAGTCGATGCCAACCTGGTGCAGGGTTGTGAAAGCCTGGTGTGGCTGGTCGGGCATTTGCGAGATGGCCACTGGCAGTTCGCCGCCAGCAGCGAGGCACGGATGATTCGCGGGTTGGTGGCGTTGCTGCTGGCGCGGGTGAATGGGCTCTCTGCCGCCGAGTTGCAGGCGGTGGACTTACCCGACTGGTTCAATCAATTGGGGCTTTCCCGCCAGCTGTCACCGTCTCGAAGCAATGGCTTGAATGCTGTATTGCAGCGCATGCGAGCATTGAGCCTTACACAAGGCTAAATGTGGGAGGGGGCTTGCCCCCGATAGCGGTGGATCAGTCAACTTATTCAGTGACTGACACCCTGCAATCGGGGGCAAGCCCCCTCCCACATTTTGATTTGTGCTGGGCAGTGAGATTTAGGTGGGCTTGACCCGCTCCGAAGGCCTGCGCACACCGGCCACGATCTTGTCCACCGCCTTGGTCGCCGCGACCATGCCGAAGGTGGCTGTGACCATCATCACCGCGCCAAACCCACCCGCGCAGTCGAGCTTCACCCCGTCGCCGACAAAACTCTTTTGCAAACAAATGCTGCCGTCCGGCTTGGGATAGCGCAGTTGCTCGGTGGAAAACACACACGGCACGCTGTAGTGACGGGTCACGGTGCGCGAGAAGCCGTAGTCGCGGCGCAGGGTTGAACGCACTTTCGAGGCCAGCGGGTCATTGAAGGTGCGGTTCAGGTCGCATACCTGGATCAGCGTCGGGTCGATCTGCCCGCCGGCGCCGCCGGTGGTGATGATCTGGATCTTGCGGCGCTTGCACCAGGCGATCAGCGCGGCCTTGGCGTTGACCGCGTCGATGCAGTCGATCACGCAATCAATGTTGGGCGTGATGTATTCGGCCATGGTGTCGCGGGTCACGAAATCCGCCACCGCGTGCACCGTGCAGTCCGGGTTGATGCCACGCAGGCGCTCGGCCATCACCTCGACCTTGGGCTTGCCCACGGTGCTGTCCAGCGCATGCAACTGACGGTTGCTGTTGCTCACGCAGACGTCGTCCAGGTCAAACAGCGAAATCTCGCCCACCCCACACCGGGCCATGGCTTCCGCCGCCCACGAGCCCACGCCGCCGACGCCGACGATCGCCACATGGGCCGCCTTCAAGCGTTCCAGGCCTTCAATGCCATACAAGCGGGCGACGCCTGCAAACCGTGGATCTTCTGTACTCATGACCATTACCCCAAAAACCGGCGCGCATTATGGACTACGCAGCGACAAGTTCGAAACGACAAGCTACAAGTAAAGAACTTAGAGGGTCTTTCGCGGACTAATGTCCGGTTTTTCCCTGCTTGCTGTACGGTCAGGGAAAGGCCAGTGTAGGATGCGCGCCGTTTGGCGTAGGCCAACACCTCTTTTCGTTCCACACCCTTTGGAACCCGACATAACCATGGCATCGCGTAAATTTGGACTCAACCTGGTGATCGTGCTGGCAATCGCCGCGCTGTTCACTGGTTTCTGGGCGCTGATCAACCGCCCAGTCACTGCTCCCAACTGGCCTGAACAGATCTCCGGCTTTTCCTATTCGCCGTTCCAACAAGGCCAGTTCCCACAGAAAGACCAGTACCCCACCGACGACCAGATGCGTCGCGACCTCGAGATCATGAGCAAGCTGACGGACAACATCCGTACCTACTCGGTCGACGGCACCCTGGGAGATATCCCCAAGCTGGCGGAGGAGTTCGGCCTGCGGGTGACCCTGGGTATCTGGATCAGCCCGGACCTGGAACGCAACGAGCGTGAAATCCAGCGTGCCATCGAGATCGCCAACAGTTCGCGCAGCGTCGTGCGGGTCGTGGTGGGTAACGAAGCCTTGTTCCGTGAGGAAATCACCCCTGAAGCGCTGATCGTGTTGCTGGACCGGGTGCGCGCCGCCGTGAAAGTACCGGTGACCACCTCCGAGCAATGGCACATCTGGGAAAAGAACCCGCAACTGGCCAAGCACGTCGACCTGATCGCCGCGCACATCCTGCCGTTCTGGGAATA
Organism: Pseudomonas nabeulensis; assembly: GCF_004682045.1. Classification (GTDB taxonomy): domain Bacteria; phylum Pseudomonadota; class Gammaproteobacteria; order Pseudomonadales; family Pseudomonadaceae; genus Aquipseudomonas; species Aquipseudomonas nabeulensis. Next base: position 41,408 of record NZ_QUZT01000016.1, on the reverse strand, counting down.
CATTCCGATGGACAAGGCCGGCCAGTACGTACTCGACCGCGCGAAAGATCTGAAGAAACTGTTCCCGAAAAAGCCGCTGCTGCTGTCGGAAGTGGGCTGGCCGAGCAACGGCCGCATGCGTGGTGGCAATGAAACCTCCCCGGCCGACCAGGCAATTTACCTGCGCACGCTGGTGAACAAGTTGAACCGCCAGGGCTACAACTACTTCGTGATCGAAGCGTTCGATCAGCCATGGAAAGTCAGCGACGAAGGCTCGGCCGGCGCGTATTGGGGTGTGTACAACGCCGCGCGCCAGCAGAAATTCAACTTTGAAGGCCCCGTGGTCGCGATCCCGCAATGGCGCGTGCTGGCCATCGGTTCGGTGGTGCTTGCACTGCTGTCCCTGACCTTGCTGATGATCGACGGCTCGGCCCTGCGCCAACGTGGCCGCACCTTCCTGACCTTTATCGCGTTTCTGTGCGGTTCGGTGCTGGTGTGGATCGGCTACGACTATAGCCAGCAATACAGCACGTGGTTCAGTGTCACCGTGGGCATTCTGCTGGCCCTCGGCGCGCTGGGGGTGTTTATCGTGTTGCTGACCGAAGCCCACGAACTGGCGGAAGCGGTGTGGACCCACAAGCGTCGGCGTGAATTCCTGCCAGTGGAGGGGGATTCGGACTACCGCCCGAAAGTCTCGATCCACGTGCCGTGCTACAACGAGCCGCCGGAAATGGTCAAACAGACCCTCGACGCCTTGGCGGCGCTGGATTATCCGGACTACGAAGTCCTGATTATCGACAACAACACCAAGGATCCGGCGGTGTGGGAGCCGGTGCGTGATTACTGCGCGACCCTGGGCCCGCGCTTCAAGTTCTTCCACGTCGCGCCCCTGGCCGGTTTCAAGGGCGGCGCGCTGAACTACCTGATCCCGCACACCGCCAAGGATGCCGAAGTGATCGCGGTGATCGACTCGGACTACTGCGTGTCGCCGAACTGGCTCAAGCACATGGTGCCGCACTTCGCCGACCCGAAAATCGCCGTGGTGCAGTCGCCGCAGGACTACCGCGACCAGAACGAAAGCACCTTCAAGAAGCTCTGCTACGCCGAATACAAAGGCTTCTTCCATATCGGCATGGTCACCCGTAACGACCGTGACGCGATCATCCAGCACGGCACCATGACCATGACCCGTCGCTCGGTACTCGAAGAGCTGGGCTGGGCCGACTGGTGCATCTGTGAAGACGCCGAGCTGGGCCTACGGGTATTCGAGAAAGGCCTGTCGGCAGCGTATTACCACGACAGCTACGGCAAGGGCTTGATGCCGGATACCTTTATCGACTTCAAGAAGCAGCGTTTCCGCTGGGCCTACGGCGCGATCCAGATCATCAAGCGTCACACCGCCAGCCTGTTGCGCGGCAAGGACACCGAACTGACCCGTGGCCAGCGTTACCACTTCCTCGCGGGCTGGTTGCCGTGGGTGGCGGACGGTATGAACATCTTCTTCACCGTGGGCGCGCTGTTGTGGTCGGCAGCGATGATCATCGTGCCGACGCGGGTTGACCCGCCGCTGCTGATCTTCGCAATCCCGCCCTTGGCGCTGTTTGTGTTCAAAGTGGGCAAGATCGTCTTCCTGTACCGTCGCGCCGTTGGCGTGAACCTCAAGGATGCGTTCTGTGCGGCGCTGGCTGGCCTGGCGTTGTCCCACACCATCGCCAAGGCGGTGCTGTATGGCTTCTTCACCAGCAGTATTCCGTTCTTTCGTACACCGAAAAACGCTGATAACCACGGCTTCTGGGTAGCGATTTCCGAAGCTCGCGAAGAAATGTTCATCATGCTGCTGTTGTGGGGCGCGGCACTGGGGATTTACCTGGTGCAGGGCCTGCCGAGCAATGACATCCGCTTCTGGGTGGTGATGTTGCTGGTGCAATCGCTGCCGTATGTGGCGGCGTTGATCATGGCGTTCCTGTCGTCGCTGCCGAAACCTGCGGCTGAACCTCAGGGGTAAAAACCTGCACGATGTACTAAACGGCGGCCTCTGGCCGCCGTTTTGCTATAAGATAACGGCCGTTTTACAAGCCTTGGCCAATGCCAATGCCTTATGTGGGAGGGGGCTTGCCCCCGATAGCGGCGGATCAGTGAATACTTAGGTTGACTGATACACCGCCATCAGGAGCAAGCCCCCTCCCACACTGAATCTGCGCCCAATTACACGCTTCCGGAGTTTTTCATGACGGCCCATGCCGACCTTTCGCCGACCCTTCAACTTGCCATCGACCTGATCCGTCGCCCGTCGGTCACGCCGATTGACGCCGATTGCCAGAAGCTGATGATGCAGCGCCTGGGCGACGCCGGTTTTGCGCTGGAGCCGATGCGCATCGAAGACGTGGACAACTTCTGGGCCACCCACGGCAAGCACGACGGCCCGGTGCTGTGCTTTGCCGGCCACACCGACGTGGTACCGACCGGCCCGGTGCAGGCCTGGCAGAATGACCCGTTCGACGCCTTGATCGACGAAAACGGCATGCTCTGCGGGCGCGGCGCGGCCGACATGAAAGGCAGCCTGGCGGCGATGCTGGTGGCGTCCGAGCGGTTTGTCACCGACTACCCGGACCACAAGGGCAAGGTTGCCTTCCTGATCACCAGCGATGAAGAAGGCCCGGCGCACCACGGCACCAAGGCCGTGATCGAACGCCTGGCCGCCCGCAAGGAGCGCCTGGACTGGTGCATCGTCGGCGAACCGTCGAGCACCACGCTGGTGGGCGATGTGGTCAAGAACGGCCGTCGCGGCTCCCTCGGCGCCACCCTGACCGTACGCGGTGTACAGGGCCACGTGGCCTACCCGCACCTGGCGAAGAACCCGATCCACCTGGCTGCACCGGCCCTGGCCGAATTGGCCGCCGAGCATTGGGACGATGGCAACGCCTTCTTCCCGCCCACCAGTTTCCAGATTTCCAACCTGAACTCCGGCACCGGCGCCACCAACGTGATCCCGGGCGACCTGACGGCAGTGTTCAACTTCCGCTTCTCCACCGAATCCACCGTTGAGGGCCTGCAACACCGCGTTGCGGCGATTCTCGACAAACACGGCCTGGACTGGCATGTGGAATGGGCGCTGTCGGGCCTGCCGTTCCTCACCGAACCGGGCGCGCTGCTGGATGCGGTGTCGGCCAGCATCAAGGCGATTACCGGCCGCGAAACCAAAGCTTCCACCAGCGGCGGCACCTCGGATGGGCGTTTCATCGCCACCCTCGGTACACAAGTGGTCGAGTTGGGCCCGGTCAACGCGACGATCCACCAGGTCAACGAGCGCATCCTGGCCAGCGACCTCGACGTGCTGACCGAGATCTACTACCAGACCCTGATCAAGTTGCTCGCCTGATGCTCGCCTGCCCCCTTTGCAGCGCCCCGCTCAATGCGGTGGACAATGGCGTGGCGTGCCCGGCCGGGCACCGTTTCGACCGCGCGCGCCAGGGTTACCTGAACCTGTTGCCGGTGCAGCACAAGAACAGCCGCGATCCGGGCGATAACCTCGCCATGGTCGAGGCGCGCCGCGACTTCCTCAACGCCGGGCACTACGCCCCGGTGGCCAGGCGCCTGGCGGAACTGGCCGCTGAACGTGCACCGCAGCGTTGGGTGGACATCGGCTGTGGCGAGGGATACTACACCGCGCAAATCGCCGACGCCCTGCCCCACGCCGACGGCTATGCGCTGGATATCTCCAAGGAAGCGGTCAAACGCGCGTGCAAGCGCAACCCGGCGCTGACCTGGCTGATCGCCAGCATGGCCCGCGTGCCGTTGGCCGACGCCAGCTGCCAGTTCCTCGCCAGCGTGTTCAGCCCGTTGGACTGGGAAGAAGCCAAACGCTTGCTCAGCCCTGGTGGCGGCTTGATGAAGGTCGGTCCGACCAGCGGCCACCTCATGGAGTTGCGCGAACGCCTCTACGACGAAGTGCGCGAGTACACCGACGACAAACACCTGGCCCTGGTGCCAGAGGGCATGAGCCTTGCGCACAGTGAAGTGCTGGAGTTCCAGCTCAACCTGGTCGCGCCGCAAGACCGTGCCAATTTGCTGGCCATGACGCCCCACGGCTGGCGTGCCAGCGCCGAACGCCGTGCCGCGGTGATCGAGGCGGCCGAGCCGCTGCGGGTTACCGTATCGATGCGCTACGATTATTTCGTGCTTCAATAACCTTTTTTCAGGCCTGCGGGCCCACCGGAATAGCCATGCGCCAACCCGATATCGAGATTTACCTCAAAGACGCCGACGTCGATCACAAGGCCATCACCGCCTGGCTGACCGAAGCCCTGGGCCCTTGCACCGAGTGGCAGCAAAAAGGCCAGACCTACAAGTGCAAGGCCGGCAGCGTTGCTGTCACCTGGCTGCCGAAAGCCGTCGGCAAATGGAACAGCCTGTACCTGGAAAGCGACCAGACCCCATGGGACGACGACATCGCCTGCGCGCGTGCGGCGTTTGCTGCGCTGAACGTCGAAGTGCGTTGCGCGCCGGGGACGTGGGTGGAAGAGGAAGGTGAAGAAAGCGCCGACACCTGGATTCGGATCAGCGCGGACGGTGAAGAGCAGATCACCTGGAAAACTGCCTGATTTAAAGCTGCAAATACAGTCAATGTGGGAGGGGGCTTGCCCCCGATAGCGGTGAACCAGTCAACCTATTCAGTGACTGACACTCAGCTATCGGGGGCAAGCCCCCTCCCACATTGGTTTTGCGCTGAACTTAGAGACCCACCACATCCTCCGCCTGCAACCCTTTCTCGCCGGTCACCACGGCGTATTCCACCTGCTGGCCCTCGGCCAATGAGCGGTGGCCGTCACCGCGAATGGCGCGGTAGTGCACGAACACATCCTTGCCGTCGTCGCGCTGGATAAACCCATACCCCTTTGCATCGTTGAACCACTTCACATTGCCGGTTTCGCGCGTTGCCATCTGTCGTACTCCCACTTGCATTTTTATTGTTGAGTGCCGCATTGAACTGCCGAGTATATGACAGGCTCAAAAACGATCAACTCAAGTTTACATCGCTGCTTTTTTGCCGATTTTCGGCGAATACGGCACACTACCCGCCCGAGCGCCTGCTCGGTTTTTCTCACTTGAAGCAGCACGCCTATGACCCGCTCCCCGTTCCGCCGTCTGGTGTTTGGCACCTTGCGCCGACTGTTGTACCTCTGGGTTCGCTCGGAGACGATCAACCAGTCGTCCCTAACCCTCAACCTGGACCGCAGCCGGCCGGTGTTCTACGTCCTGCAATCGCCCTCCCTCACCGAATTGGCCGTGGTCGATGCCGAGTGCACCAAGGCGGGCCTGCCGCGCCCGGTGCTGCCGGTCTCGGTCGGCCCGCTGATGGAACCGGCGGCGTTCTTCTACCTCACGCCGGAACCGGACTGGCTGGGGCGCCAGGACAAGCGCGGCGCGCCGCCCACCTTGACCCGACTGGTCAACACGCTGAGCGAACACGCCGAAGAGAATGCACAAATCATTCCGGTCAGCGTGTTCTGGGGCCAGTCGCCCGAGAGCGAGTCCAGCCCATGGAAACTGCTGTTTGCCGACAGCTGGGCCGTCACCGGGCGCTTGCGGCGGTTGCTGAGCATCCTGATCCTGGGCCGCAAGACCCGTGTGCAATTCTCTGCGCCTATCAATCTGCGTGAATTGATCGAGCACAATAAAGGTCACGAACGCACCGTGCGCATGGCCCAGCGCATCCTGCGGGTGCATTTTCGCAACCTGAAAACCGCCGTGATCGGTCCCGACCTGTCCCACCGCCGCAACTTGGTGAAAGGCCTGGTCAATATGCCGCTGGTGCGCCAGGCCATTGCCGATGAAGCCGAACGGGAAAAGATCAGCCCGGAAAAAGCCAAGGCCCAGGCCCTGCGCTACGGCAACGAGATCGCCTCGGACTACACCTACACCGCCATCCGCTTCCTCGAAGTGGTGCTGAGTTGGTTCTGGAACAAGATTTACGACGGCATCAAGGTCAATAACATCGAAGGTGTGCAAAAGGTTGCCCAAGGCTACGAGGTGATCTACGTACCGTGTCACCGCAGCCATATCGACTACCTGCTGTTGTCCTACCTGCTGTTCAAGAACGGCCTGACCCCGCCGCACATCGCCGCCGGCATCAACTTGAACATGCCGGTGATCGGCAGCCTGCTGCGCCGTGGCGGTGCGTTTTTCATGCGCCGCACCTTCAAGGGCAACCCGCTGTACACCTCGGTGTTCAACGAATACCTGCACACCTTGTTCACCAAGGGCTTCCCGGTGGAGTACTTCGTCGAAGGCGGCCGCTCGCGCACCGGACGCATGCTGCAACCGAAGACCGGGATGCTGGCGATCACCCTGCGCAGCTTCTTGCGCTCATCACGCATGCCCATCGTGTTTGTGCCGGTGTATATCGGCTACGAGCGCGTGCTCGAAGGCCGCACCTACCTCGGCGAACTGCGCGGTGCGAGCAAGAAGAAAGAGTCGATCTTCGATATTTTCAAAGTGGTCGGCGCACTCAAGCAGCGCTTTGGCCAGGTAGCGGTCAACTTCGGCGAACCGATCAAGCTGGCCGAATTCCTCGACGCCGAGCAACCGGACTGGCGCGCCCAGGAGCTGGGCCCGAACTACAAACCGGCCTGGCTCAACGAAACCACCAACCGCCTCGGCGAACAGGTGGCGCGTCACTTGAACGAAGCCGCGGCCGTGAACCCGGTGAACCTGGTGGCCCTGGCATTGTTGTCGACCACCCGCCTGGCCCTGGACGAACAGGCCATGGCGCGCCAGCTGGACCTGTACCTGGCGTTGCTGCGCCGCGTGCCGTATTCGCCCCACACCACGCTGCCCGAAGGTGACGGTCTGGCGCTGATCAAGCACGTCAAAGACATGGACCTGCTGTCGGAACAGAGCGACGCCCTCGGTAAGATTCTGTACCTGGACGAGCAAAATGCCGTCTTGATGACCTACTACCGCAACAACGTGCTGCATATCTTCGCGTTGCCGGCGTTGCTGGCGAGCTTCTTCCAGAGCAGTTCGCGCATGAGTCGCGAGCAGATCCTGCGCTACACCCACGCGCTGTACCCGTACCTGCAATCGGAGCTGTTTATCCGCTGGTCGCAGGAGGAGTTGGACACGGTGGTCGACCAGTGGCTGGAAGCCTTCGTCGAACAAGGCCTGCTGCGTTTCGAAAACAACGTGTACCTGCGCCCGGCGCCGAGTTCACGGCATTTTGTGCTGCTGACCCTGCTGTCCAAGAGCATCGCCCAGACCCTGCAACGCTTCTATATGGCGATCTCGCTGTTGCTCAACAGCGGCCAGAACAGCATCAGCGCCGAAGAACTGGAAGACCTGTGCACGATCATGGCCCAGCGCCTGTCGATCCTGCATGGCCTCAACGCCCCGGAGTTTTTCGACAAGAGTCTTTTCCGACATTTCATCCAGACGTTGCTGGAGCAAGATGTGCTGCGCCGCGACGAGGCCGGCAAGTTGAGCTATCACGACTTGCTCGGCGAGTTGGCCGAAGGCGCGGCCAAGCGCGTGTTGCCGGCGGAGATTCGCTTGTCGATCCGCCAGGTGGCGTTGCATCGTGTTGATGATGCGCCAGTCGAAACTGAAGCCGTCAAACCTGAAGAAAGCCGCTAGATTTAAAAGGCGCCAGTTGGATGCTGGCGCCGTTGATAAGGAGCTGCACCATGAAAAAGATCATCCTCCTGGGCCTCACTGCCCTGCTCGGAGCCTGCCAATCCATGACGCCCGCACCCAAGGCCAGCCTCGATGGCGAAGTGTTCTACTTGCAACGCATCGCCTTGCCGCCGACCGCCACCCTGAGCGTCAGCCTGCAAGACGTCTCCCTGGCCGATGCACCGGCGGTGACCCTCGCCGAACAGAAAGGCCCGGTCAAAGGCCAGGTGCCGCTGCCGTTCCACCTGAGCTACGACCCCGCCCAGGTCAAGCCCGGCCACAGTTACGCGGTGAGTGCTCGCATCGAAGTGGATGGCAAGCTACTGTTTATCACCACCGAACGGCACGCTGTGCAGCTTAACGGTCAAGACCCACAGCCGCTGCGCGTGCGCGTGAATGCGGTCGCCCACTGAATTCGATTAAAAGGAAGCGCCCATGCTCCGTAACTCCCTTCGCCTTACCGCCCTGTGTGCCGGCTTGTTGTTCGGCGCCAACGCCATGGCCCTGGACCTGAGCAGCCTGTCCCAGGGCGACGCCAGCGCCGGCCTCAAGGACGCACTGACCCAAGGCGCGCAGATCGCCGTGAAACAACTGGGCGTGCCCGGTGGTTTCAGCAACAACCCGGAAGTGAAGATCGGCCTGCCCGGCAAACTGGGCAAAGTCGCCGACAAGCTGAAAATGTTCGGCATGGGTGACCAGGTCACGCAACTGGAAACCAGCATGAACAAAGCCGCTGAAACCGCCGTGACCCAGGCTCAGCCGATCCTGGTGAACGCGGTGAAAAACATGAGCGTGACCGACGCCAAGGGCATCCTCAGCGGCGGCCAGGACTCGGCCACCCAGTACCTGAACAAAAGCAGCCGCGAAGAAATCCGCGCCAAGTTCCTGCCCATCGTCAAAGCCGCCACCGACAAAGTCGGCGTGGCCCAGCAGTACAACGCGCTGGCGGGCAAGGCGGCGGCGTTTGGTGCCGTGGACGCCAAAAGCGCCAACGTCGAGAACTACGTGACCGAGCAAGCGCTGGATGGCTTGTTCAAGATGATCGCGCAGCAGGAAGAAACCATTCGCAAGAACCCGGCGGCTGCGGCCACCAGCCTGGCGAAGAAGGTGTTTGGCGCGCTGTAGGCCTTGAAAGGATCGCTCCCTGCAACGGGGAGCGATCTAACGCAGCACCGACTCAGCCAACCGCCCCACCATCAGCGTGGCAAAACAGCCAATCGCAATTGACGTCACGCGGTTGATCTTCAACGGCGTCAGCCAAGCCTTTTGAATCCCCTCGAAGCGACTGCCCAGCACAATCCACGCCGCCCCCACCGGAATCACCACCAGCGCCAATGTGGCCATGAACCCGACGTAGCCTGACAACGTTGCAAACGTGCCGACCGGTGCGATGAACGACACGATCAGCAACCCCTTGGGATTCATCACCGTCAGCCAAAAGAAATACAGCCCGGAAAATCGGTCACGGCTCGGATCGACCTCGCTGTGCTTGCGCTGCCAGAGCTTGTACGAGACGTACAACAAGTAACACGCCGCCGCCAATTGCGTGGCCTTCAACGCCCACGGCGAATACGCTGCCAGGTACAACAACGCCACGCCCCACACCGAGACCTGTAGCAGATAGGCCAGGCACTCAATAAACGCCAGCTTCCAGGAGGCCCGCAAACCGAACAACACCCCTGCGCGAAACAGCAGGGTGTTGGTCGGGCCTGGGGCAAGCAATAACAACATCAGGGCTGAAACGGTGGCCAACATGATTACGCGACGTCCTTCCTCACTCGGAACCACGCAGCATACAGGGCCGGCAGGAACAATAGCGTCAACGCCGTCGCCACAATCAGCCCACCCATGATCGCCACGGCCATTGGCCCGAAGAACACGCTGCGCGACAGCGGGATCATTGCCAGCACCGCCGCGAGTGCGGTCAGCACGATGGGGCGGAAACGGCGCACGGTGGCTTCGATAATGGCTTGCCAGGGGGCCAGCCCAGCCTTGATCTCCTGTTCGATCTGGTCCACCAGGATCACCGAGTTACGCATGATCATCCCCGACAGCGCGATGGTGCCCAACATGGCCACAAAGCCGAAGGGTTGGCGGAACACCAGCAGGAACAGCGTCACACCGATCAAGCCCAAGGGTGCCGTCAGAAACACCATGGCCGTGCGTGAGAAACTGCGCAATTGCAGCATCAGCAAGGTCAACACCACCACGATAAACAGCGGCACGCCGGCTTTCACCGAGTTCTGGCCACGGGCGGAGTCTTCCACTGTGCCGCCGACTTCCAGCAGGTAGCCATCGGGCAGTTCGGCGCGCACGCCTTCGAGGGTCGGCAGGATCTGCTGGACCAGTGTCGCGGGTTGGTCCTTGCCGTAGATGTCGGCGCGCACGGTGACCGTGGGCAGGCGGTTGCGGTGCCAGATGATGCCTTCTTCGAAACCGTATTCGAGGGTGGCGATCTGCGACAGCGCGACGCTTTTGCCGTTATCGGTGGGCACCGCCAGGCTTGGCAGCAACGACAGTTCGGTCCGCTCATGCACGGTGCCGCGCAGGAGGATCTCGATCAACTCGTTGTCCTCGCGGTACTGGCTGACGCTGGAACCGGTGAGCGAACTCTGCAGGAATTTCGACAGGTTGGCGGTGCTCACGCCGAGGGCGCGGGCGCGGTCCTGGTCGATATTCAAGTAAACGATCTTGCTCGGTTCTTCCCAGTCCAGATGCACGTTGACCACGTGGGTATTTTCACGAACCTTGGTCGCCACTTTCCGCGCCAGGGCGCGCACTTCTTCGATGTGCTCGCCGGTTACGCGGAACTGCACCGGATAACCCACGGGCGGGCCGTTTTCCAGGCGTGTGACCCGCGAGCGCAGGTCGGGGAATTGTTCGTTAAGGGTTTCGATCAGCCAGGTGCGCAGGCTTTCGCGATCTTCGATGGTTTTGGCCAATACGACAAACTGGGCGAAGCTGGTGGCCGGTAATTGTTGATCCAACGGCAGGTAAAAACGCGGCGAGCCGGTGCCGACATAGGCCACATAGTTGTCGATGCCGGCGTGTTCCTTGAGCAAGCCTTCCAGGCGTTTAACCTGGTCGGCAGTGTTGCTCAGGGAGGCGCCTTCGGCGAGTTTCAGGTCGACCATCAGCTCCAGGCGGCCGGAAGCCGGAAAGAACTGTTGCGGCACAAAGCGGAACAGCGCCACCGAGCCGATAAACAGCAGCAGGGTCAGCACGATCACGGTCTTGCGACGACTCACACACCACTCAACCAAACGTCTTACTCGCTGGTAGAACGGCGTGCCGTAGGGATCTGGCCCGTCGGCGCCGTGTTTGGCCGCGTGAATCTTCGCCAAGTCCGGCAGGAGTTTTTCCCCCAGGTACGGCACGAACACCACGGCAGCGACCCACGAGGCCAACAACGCGATGGTGACTACCTGAAAGATCGAACGGGTGTATTCGCCGGTGCTGGATTGCGCGGTGGCAATCGGCAGGAACCCAGCGGCGGTGATCAGCGTGCCGGTGAGCATGGGGAACGCGGTGCTGGTCCAGGCGAAGCTGGCCGCCTTGAGGCGGTCGTAACCCTGTTCCATTTTGATCGCCATCATTTCCACGGCGATGATTGCATCATCCACCAGCAGGCCCAGCGCCAGGACCAACGCGCCGAGGGAGATCTTGTGCAGGCCGATGCCGAGGTAATACATGGTGGCGAAGGTCATCGCCAATACCAGCGGGATCGCCAGGGCGACCACCATGCCGGTACGCACACCGAGGGAGAAGAAGCTCACCAGCAATACAATCGCCAGGGCCTCGGCCAATACCCGGACGAATTCGCCGACACTGGTTTTCACCGCCGCCGGTTGGTCAGAGACCTTGCGCAGCTCCATGCCGGCCGGAAGGTTCTTCTGCAGGCGTGCGAATTCGCCCTCCAGGGCTTTGCCCAGCACCAGGATGTCGCCGCCGTCACGCATGGCCACGGCCAGGCCGATGGCGTCCGCGCCCATGTAGCGCATGCGCGGTGCCGGTGGGTCGTTGAAACCACGGTGGATGTCGGCGACATCGCCAAGGCGGAAGGTGCGATCACCCACCCGAATCGGGAAGTTGCGAATCTCATCCACGCGCTTGAAGTTGCCCGACACCCGCAGTTGCACGCGCTCGGTCGGGGTTTCGAAGAAGCCCGCCGTGGACACTGCATTCTGCTCCTGCAAGGCCTGCTGCACCGCCGCCAAGGGCAGGCCGAGGGTGGCCAGCTTGAGGTTGGACAACTCGATCCAGATCTTCTCGTCCTGTAGGCCAAGCAGCTCGACCTTGCCCACATCGGCGACGCGTTGCAGTTGAATCTGGATGCGGTCGGCGTAGTCCTTGAGCACCGCGTAGTCGAAGCCATCGCCGGTCAGGGCGTAGATATTGCCGAAGGTGGTGCCGAATTCATCGTTGAAAAACGGTCCCTGGATATCCGGCGGCAAGGTCTGGCGGATATCGCTGATCTTCTTGCGCACCTGGTACCACAGCTCGGGAATCTGCGCCGAGTGCATGGAGTCGCGGGCCATGAAGGTGACCTGGGATTCACCGGGGCGTGAGAACGACACGATGCGTTCGTACTCACCGGTCTCCATCAGTTTTTTCTCGATGCGCTCGGTGACCTGGCGCGAAACTTCCTGGGCCGTGGCGCCGGGCCAGTTGGTCTTGATGACCATGGCTTTGAAGGTGAACGGCGGGTCTTCGCTCTGTCCCAACTTGGTGTAGGACAAGGTGCCGACCACTGCCAGAAGGATCATCAGGAACAGCACGATCTGGCGATTACGCAACGCCCATTCGGAAAGATTGAAACCCATCGGGGACTACTCCTTGTTGGCCGCCAGATTCACCACACGGTTGGAGCGGTCCACCGGGCGCACTTGCTGGCCCTCATGGAGTACATGCACACCGGCAGCGATCACCCAATCGGTGGGGTTCAAACCTTCAAGCACCGGCACGGTTTTCTCACCGAAGGCGCCGATCCGCACCGGTGTGCGTTTGAGTGTGTCATCCGCTTGTACCACCCAGACGTAGGACGCACCGTTCTCTGCACTGAGGGCCGACAGCGGCACCGATAGAGGAATCACGCCATCGGTCTGTATGAAAACTCGCGCGCTCTGGCCCAGCTCGGCCGGGACTTTGCCGCCGGTGAAGGCGACGCGGGCGGCGAAGGTGCGCGACTTTGGATCAGCCGCCGGTGACAGTTCACGAATGCGCCCGGCAAAGCGTTGGTCCGGTTGGCTCCACAGTTCCACCGCCACCGGCTGGCCGATCTTGAAGCGACCGAAGCCTTGCTCCGGCAAGCTGATCAACACTTCTCGCTCGCCATCGGTGGCCAGGGTGAATACGGTCTGCCCGGCGGACACCACCTGGCCGACTTCCACCGCACGCTTGGCCACCACGCCGTCCTGGGGCGCACGCAGCACCGCATAGCCGGCCTGGTTGCTGGCCACGTCGAACTCGGCCTTGATCTGCTTGAGGCGCGCTTCACCGGATCGGTAGAGGTTTTCGGAATTGTCGTACTGCGAACGGCTGACCATCTGACGGTCCAGCAGGGTCTTGTAGCGATCACGCTCGGCGCGCACCAGGCTCAGGTTGGCCTCGGCGGCGGCCACCTGGGCGCGGGTGGCCTCCAGTTGAAGGCGTACGTCCTGGGGGTCCAGTTCGGCCAGAGGTTGATTGGCCTTGACCCGCTCGCCCTCCTCCACCAGGCGTTTGCTGACTTTGCCACCGATGCGAAAGGCCAGGTCCGGCTCATAACGGGCACGCACTTCACCGGGATAGCTGTCCGTCGACTGCGCAGATGGCTGCGGTTGCACCACCATGGCCGGGCGGACGGTGGTCTGGGCCGCTTCTTCATGACCGCACGCGGACAAGAGGAACGCCAAGCTGACAGGCAACGCAAAGGGCAGGAAAGTGCTGCGCATGCTGAAGGACCTTTCGCAAATGGAGCTAGGAATAATTATACTGGCCAGTATGTTATTAATACCAAACTCACCAGTCCAGTATTAAAGGTGAAAATGTCCGACAATCCTGTAAACACCAATAGCCCCGGGCGTCCCAAGGACATGGCAAAACGCCAGGCTATCCTCGAAGCAGCCAAAATCCTGTTTTTGAGTAACGGTTACGCCAGTACCAGCATGGACGCGGTGGCACTGGAAGCCGGCGTGTCGAAGCTGACCGTCTACAGCCACTTCACCGACAAGGAAACCTTGTTCACCGCCGCCGTGGTGGCGACGTGCGAGGAACAATTGCCGGTCATGTATTTCGAACTGCCGCCGGGCATGCCCGTAGAAACGGTGTTACTGAATATCGCGCGAGGGTTCCATCGGCTGATCAACAGCGAGGAGTCGGTAAACCTGCATCGCCTGATGATGACCACCGGCAATCAGGACGTGAAACTGTCGCAGATCTTCTTCGAAGCCGGGCCGATGCGCATGTTGCAAGGCATGGAGCGCTTGCTCAGCAAGATCCACCAGAGCGGCGCGTTGAGCATCGACAAGCCGTTTACGGCGGCCGAGCACTTCTTTTGCCTGCTCAAGGGTACGGCGAATTTCTGTTTGCTGTACGGGTGTGGCGGGCAGTTGAGTGAAGAGGCCGCCGAGGCGCATGTGCAGGATGTGGTGGGGTTGTTTATGCGGGCTTATCGGGCCTGAGGTCTTGTGGTGTCTGGGCCGGCCCTATCGGGGGCAAGTCCCCTCCTACACTGACTGTGTTCACAAATCAAAATATGTGAATGCAGTCAATGTGGGAGGGGGCTTGCCCCCGATGAGGCCCTCAAGACCACTGAAGATTCAGGCCTTAAGTGCCTTCTTGGGATAAATGTCATACCGACTGGACTTCCCATCCAACGCATGACTTGGCTTCGGCCCTTCAATACACGGCGCCTTGCGCGGCCGCTTCACCACCACCCGATGACTGGCCAACGCCAGCGCCGCCGCCAACAACGCCGGCGCATCCGGGTCATCGCCCACCAATGGCCGGAACAGGCGCATTTCCTTCTTCACCAGGGCGGTTTTCTCACGGTGCGGGAACATCGGGTCGAGGTAGATCACTTGGGGCGGCTCGCCTTCCCAGTTGCGCATCACCTCGATGGAGTTGCCCTTGAGCAACGTCATGCGCGCCACAATCGGCGCCACTTCAAAGTCATCCGCGCCGCGTGCCAGGCCGTCTTCGAGCAAGGCGCCGATCAGCGGCTGGCGTTCGATCAGGCTCATCTCACAGCCCAGGCTGGCCAGCACGAACGCGTCTTTGCCCAGCCCCGCCGTAGCGTCCAGTACCCGAGGGCGCACGCCTTGGGCGATGCCCACGGCCTTGGCGATCATCTGCCCGCTGCCACCACCATACAACCGCCGATGCGCCGCGCCACCCTCGACAAAGTCCACCCGCACCGGCCCCGGCGCGTCAGGCCCGAGCTGTTGCAGCTGTAGGCCGTGCTCCCCGACTTGCAGGGAAAACTCCGCATCCGCCAGCGCTAAAGGCAAGCCAAGGCGCGACGCCCATTGCTCGGCAAGGGCCTGGAAACCTTCGCCCAAGGCCTCGACCTGGATGCGGCTGGCCGCTGGTTGTTCGCTCATCAATCGCTACGCTCAAAAATATTAAGGATCGGCAAACATCGGCCGATAAAAATCACAGTCAGGTATTTTGCCAGAGCTGAGCGTCGACCGAGAAAAATGTCAGACATTCTTCCCCTAACCATCGGTGTACTGCCGACCCACAACCACTACGGCCTGCGCAATACTCAAGCGCTGGCCGGGGTGAGTCATGTGTGGCAGGACTTCTTCGCCCGGGCGCTGGCCGAGCAGCTCGGCGACACGCCGGACGCACTCGCCGCCCAGGCGCCTGCACCGGTGGACCCAGCGGTAGAGCCCAGCGCCGGCGCCGACCTGCTGTCGCAAATCCTCACCCAGCGTGAGTGCGACGTCAAAGACACCGAGATCGCCCCGCCTGAGCCGTTGTTCCTGCCGATTGCCGAGTTCGAGACCGAGTTGCTGCCACCGGCCGCAGAACCGTTCCCGGACGAAGAAATCGTCGCCCAGCAACGCCAACAGAATTTCGAAAGCGGCTGGGTTCGCCCTATCGTCTTGACCGCTGGCCAGCCGCTACCAGACCCAGGCCCAGCGCCGGAGCCACGCCCGCTGCACTTGCCGATTGCCGAGTTCGAACTGGACCTGCTGCCACCGGCCGCCACGCCGTACCCGGCCGAAGAACTGGTGGCACAACAGAAAGCCCTGGACTTCGACTACTTCTGGGCGCGCCCGCTGGTCACCCAAAACCTGCGCCTGGCGGCCTGAACCTCAGCGGCATACCCACCAACGCCCCATGTCCAGGTGAAAGTGATTACGGTGCGCGGCGTTGTAGTCCGGGCTCAACACCACATTGAAGTCATCGCAGGCGCCATCCCGCACCTGTCGCAGAAATCGCGCCTTATCGCCCTCCCCCGGCCAATCCTTGAGCACGCTGATGCTGCGACCATCGGCCAGACGGAATCCGGCAATATCCAGCGCGTTGGCCGACGCATGCTGGCTAAGACTGCCCTCGGCACGGTTATACACATTGCGACAGGCAAAACTGCCCAAGTGATCGACCCGCGTCACCGCCTGGCCGAATACTGCCTGCGCCGCCGGTTGCAGGCTGTGGCGCTCGAACAGGGCGAACGCCACGGCCAGCGGGCAACTGGCCAGGAAGCTGCTGCTTAAACCGACGTCTGCCGCTTGCACGCGCAACATATTGCGCAGGGGGCACGCCGCATCGGCGGGCGTATCGGCCTGACGGCTGACCCGGAGACCGGCCGTTTCCAGCACCTGGTCGCACAACGCCGGGTCATCCTGCAAACGCCCCAGCTTATAGCGCGTCAACAGGTTGGGGCTGGCGCGCACATCCAGCGGTGCCCACGGGTTCCATTGCGCCGCAAGCGGCACCCAACCGCGCCATACACCAAACGCAGCGGCGCCCACCAGCAACATCAACACGCCCATCACGTTGAAAAAGCGCACTGTTCAGCCCTTGAAAAACTGATTGGCCTGATTGAACGGCATCTTGCGCTCGGTGAAGGTAAAGGTGCCCAACCCATACACCTCCTGCGCCGCCCGATAGAACTCGCCATACGCCGCCAACGCCAGGGCCGAACCGACGCTGATGCGCCGCACCCCCATCTCGCTCAACTGCGCCACGCTGAGGTTCAAGCCGCCGGACATCAGCACGTTCACCGGCTTGGGCGCCACGGCCTTGACCACCGCGACAATGTCCTCGGCACTGCACAGGCCTGGTGCGTACAGCACGTCGGCGCCGGCTTCGGCGTAGGCTTGCAGGCGGCGGATGGTGTCGGGCAAATCCAGGCGACCGTGCAGGAGATTTTCCGCACGCGCGGTCAGGGTGAAGGGAAACGGCAGGCTGCGGGCGGCGGCAACGGCGGCGGCGACACGCTCAACAGACAAATCAAAGGGGTAGATCGGGTCGGCAGCGATGCCCGTGGCATCTTCGATGGAACCGCCGACAATGCCTGTCGCCGCTGCGCGCAGAATGGTCTGGGCGCAGCCGTCGGGCGTGTCGCTGAAGCCATTTTCCAGGTCCGCCGCCACCGGCAGCGAAGTTGCCCGAACGATGGCACCGGCATTGCCCAAGGTATCCTCCAGGGATAACGCGCCCTCCGCATCAGGCCGGCCAAGGCTGAAGGCAAACCCCGCACTGGTGGTGGCCAAGGCTTCAAAACCGAGGCTGGCCAGCATGATCGCGGATCCGGCGTCCCACGGGTTTGGCATCACGAACGCACGATCACGTTCGTGCAGGGCCCTAAAGGTTTCGGCGCGAAGGGTTTGGGCATCCATGGCGGGCTCCAGGCGAAAAAAGGAGCCTTAGAGTAACCCCAGTTGCTCCACGGCGGGTTGCCGATCCAAGGTCGGCAGCGCTGGCAGGCCGGGCAGGCGCGCCATCAGTTTTTCGTGAAAGCGCAAAGCCAGTTGGGCGGCCAGGCGGTTGTCCGAGGTGTGCAGGAATACGTAAGGGGTGCGGCCCTCTTCGATCCAGCCGGCGATTTTTTCTACCCACGGGATCAAAAACGGGTCATTGGCTTCCAGTTCCGGATGGCCAATAAAGCGCACCTGGGGAAACAGCGTCAGCGCTGCCGGTCGCGGCGGCACCTTGGGTTTCTTCGATTGGGCATGCAGCACCGCCGCCGTGGTGGCGGTGCAACTGAACAGCGGGCGCGAATCCAGGCAGATACGCTCAACGCCGCGATCACGCAGCAAACGGTTGAGCATGCGCTCGGCATCGCCCTTGGCGAAGAACTCGGGATGGCGCACTTCCACGGCCATCGGGCGCTCCAGGCCATCGATAAAACCGGCCAACTCGCCCAGGCGCTGCGGCGAAAAGTTCGCCGACAGTTGCAGCCACAGCGGCGAAACCCGCTCACCCAATGGGCTCATCAAACCGACAAAACTCTCGGCCGCCGGCAGTTGCTCGCGCAGATCGCCACCGTGGCTGATATCACCGGGAAACTTGGCGGTGAAACGAAAATCGGCAGGCATGATCTCGGCCCAGCGCTGCACGGTGGCCGCCGAAGGTCGAGCGTAGAACGTGGTATTGCCTTCAACGGCGTTGAAGACTTGGGAATAGAGGGCGAGGTAGTCGCTGGAACGGGCATCGGCGGGGTAAAGGTACTCGCGCCAGGCGTTTTCACTCCAGGACGGGCAACCGACAAAGTAAGGCAGGCGCATCAGATATGGATATCGAGACCCAGCACTTCCATATCCCATTCGACAAAGCCGGCGGTGGTCAGGTAGCTGGCCAGGGCGGTGGCAACGCTTTTGCTCATGGAACGCGGGAAGACCATGTCTTGCTGGCGGGCAGGAAGATTGTTGATACGGGCCTGGGCATTGGCCTGCGCATCGGACTGGACTTCGATGAAGTCCGGCGAATCCTCGACGGAGTCGTCCACCGTAGCGTTGGCCTTACGCGGCTTGCGCTTGATGGGGTAGGAATGTGAGGGAAAGCCGTCTATGCGCATACTAGCGAACTCGGTATCAGTGATGGCATTTTAGTGGCGCTTTCCATGGCGCGCAAATGCTCTGGTGATAACTAGAACACAATATTGGCAAAAGGTTTAAAAGCTGGGGCAAATTCTGACGATTGGCGACTTTTGTCAGAAATTACCCGCATTTTTGGCGTCAAATAATCCCGCGTTCGGCCTTAGTCTGCGCGACTTTATCGCGCAGATACACCGGCGCAGCCTGGTCAGCCGGAATCGCCTCACCCCGCTCAAACGCGAAGCGGGCCAAGGCCAGCAAGTCTTCAGCATGGGGCAGCATGGCGGCGTCCTGGCCAACCAACGGCACGGCGATGCGCTCGCCATACCCCCAGCCGGTGCCCGCACCGAACCAGTCACCGCTGGCATCCTGTGGCAATGCCGACGCCTCTGGCGGCTGCACGGCTTCGACGCCGACCAGACGCATCTCGCCCGCCGTTTCGCGGTAGCAGCCCCAATAGACTTCATCCATCCGCGCATCAATCGCCGCTGCAACCTGGTGGGCACCGTGCTCACGCAACGCACGCTGGGCCAGCACCGCCAGGTTGGACACCGGCAATACCGGGCGCTCCAGCGCAAAGGCCAGGCCCTGCACCACGCCGATGGCGATGCGCACACCGGTAAAGGCGCCTGGCCCACGACCGAACGCGATGGCATCCACGGCAGCCAGGCTGGTGCCGGCGTCTTCCAGCAGTTGCTTGATCATCGGCAACAGCTTCTGCGCGTGCAGGCGCGGGATCACCTCGTAGTGGCTCGTTACCTTGCCATCGTGCAGCAAGGCAACGGAGCAAGCTTCAGTCGCGGTGTCCAGGGCCAGCAGGGTGCTCATCGGTGTGGGTGTCCAAGTCGAAAAAAAGTGCGCCAGTATAAACAACAACGGCCCGCAAGCGGGCCGTTATAGGTGTAGCAGGTCGGTCGATCAGCTCAGTGCTTGCAGCACCTTGGCGGTGATCGCTTCTACCGAGCCGACGCCAGGGATGTGGCTGTACTTCGGCTTGCCTTCGGCAGCCGACAGCTTCTGGTAGAAATCCACCAGCGGCTTGGTCTGCGAGTGGTAGACCGACAGGCGATGACGCACGGTTTCTTCGGTGTCGTCTTTACGCTGCACCAGCTCTTCCCCGGTCACATCGTCCTTGCCTTCGACTTTTGGCGGGTTATAGATGGTGTGGTACACGCGGCCCGAGGCTTCGTGAACACGACGACCGGCAATGCGCTGCACGATCTCTTCATCTTCAACGGCGATTTCCACCACGGCATCCAGCTCAACACCGGCCTTCACCAGGGCTTCAGCCTGGGGAATGGTGCGTGGGAAACCGTCGAACAGGAAACCGTTCTTGCAGTCTTCCTGGCTGATGCGCTCTTTGACCAGGTTGATGATCAAGTCATCGGAGACCAGGCCGCCGCTGTCCATCACGCTCTTGGCGATCAGGCCCAGCTCGGTGCCGGCCTTGACCGCAGCACGCAGCATGTCGCCGGTGGAGATTTGTGGAATGCCGAATTTTTCAGTGATGAACTTTGCCTGAGTACCTTTACCGGCCCCGGGAGCTCCCAGCAGAATGACGCGCATCGATGTGCTCCTCAATTTTTTATAGAGATGACGCTCGGATTCGCCGCGTGGGGCCAATCTCGTAAAATTCAGGCCGATCAAACGGCCAAAGGCTGATCAAGATACACAGCAGGCCTTCACCACACAAGCCGCCCAAAGTCGCAGGAACCGTGCCTGGCCTACGTCATAGGTAGGGTATGCCTGAGTGCAACCCTGCACTTTTAAACGCGAACCGCCCCTTTCGGGGCGGCTGTCACGGTTTAATCGCAAGCCGTTGAGAACACGCGAAAAACTTCAACCGGTGTTGCGCAGACCGGCGGCGATTCCGGCCACGGACACCAGCAGCGCCTGTTCCAGAGGGCTGTCTTGCGTGGCCTCCTGCTGGCGCGAGCGGGCCAGCAGCTCGGCCTGCAACAAGTGCAGCGGGTCGAGATAGGTGTTGCGCAGGCGGATGAACTCCAGGGTGTCCGGGCTGTGGGCCAGCAGTTGCGACTGGCCGGTCAAGCCAAGCACCACGCTGCACGCCTGCGACAATAGGTCGCGTAAGTGCGCACCCAATGGCAACAGGTCTGGCTGCACCAGGCGCTCGTCATAGAGCTGGGCAATATCCGCATCGGCCTTGGCCAGGACCATTTCCAGCATGTCGATGCGGGTGCGGAAGAACGGCCACTGTTCGCGCATCTGCCCCAGCAATTCGCCTTCGCCGCGCTCCAGCGCCTTGCTCAATGCGGCTTCCCAGCCAAGCCACGCCGGCAACATCAGGCGAGTCTGGGTCCAGCCGAAGATCCACGGGATAGCGCGCAGGCTTTCAATACCCCCGGCACGGCGCTTGGCCGGGCGACTGCCCAACGGCAAGCGGCCCAACTCCTGCTCGGGGGTGGACTGACGGAAGTATTCGACGAACTGCGGATTTTCCCGCACGACGGCGCGATAGGCGCTGACACCGTCTGCTGCCAATTCGTCCATCAAATGGCGCCAGGCCGGCTCCGGTGGCGGCGGTGGCAGCAATGTCGCTTCGAGCACGGCGGCCAGATAAAGGTTGAGGTTCTGCTCGGCGATATCCGGCAAGCCAAACTTGAAGCGGATCATTTCGCCCTGTTCGGTGGTGCGGAAACGTCCTGCCACCGAGCCCGGCGGTTGCGACAGGATCGCCGCGTGGGCCGGTCCACCGCCACGGCCAACGGTGCCGCCGCGACCGTGGAACAACAGCAGTTCCACCTGTTGCTCGCGGCAGATATCCACCAGTCGCTCTTGCGCACGGTATTGCGCCCAGGCCGCGGCGGTGGTGCCGGCGTCCTTGGCGGAGTCCGAATAGCCGATCATCACTTCCTGCGGGCCCTGCAAGCGCGCGCGATAACCCGGCAGTTGCAGCAGGCGCTCCATCACCGGCCCGGCGTTATCCAGGTCGGCCAGGGTTTCGAACAGCGGCACCACGCGCATCGGCCGTTGCACGCCCGACTCTTTCAGCAGCAGTTGCACCGCCAGCACGTCGGACGCAGCGCCCGCCATGGAGATGACATACGAACCCAGCGAAGCCGCCGGTGCTGCGGCGATTTCCTTGCAGGTGTTCAACACTTCGGCGGTGTCCGCCGAGGGTTTGAAATACCCCGGCAGCAATGGCCGGCGATTCGCCAGCTCCTGGGTCAAAAAGCGGATGCGCGCGTCTTCGTCCCAATCCTCATAACGGCCGAGGCCAAGGTAATCGGTGATTTCCGTCATGGCCGCCGAATGCCGGCTGGAATCCTGGCGCACATCCAGGCGTACCAGGAACAGTCCGAAGGTCACGGCACGGCGCAGGCAGTCGAGCAACGGGCCATCAGCGATCACGCCCATGCCGCATTCGTGCAGCGACGCGTAGCACAGCTCCAGTGGGTCCAACAGGTCACGGTTGTTCTGTAGCACCTCACCCGGTGCCGGGGTGCTGCTGCTGAGCGCGGTGTGCGCCCATTGGCGCGTGGCGCGCAGGCGTTCACGCAGTTGCTTGAGCAAGGCGCGGTACGGTTCGACGCTGTCGCCGACCTTGGCCTGCAATGCCGGGCTGGCCTGTTGCATCGACAGCTCGGAAGCCAAATGGTCGATATCGCGCAGGTACAGGTCGGCGGCCATCCAGCGCGCCAGCAACAGCACTTCGCGGGTAACAGGCGCGGTGACATTGGGGTTGCCATCACGGTCGCCGCCCATCCACGAGGCGAAACGAATCGGCGCGGCCTCCAGGGGCAAGCGCAGGCCTGTGGCGGCATGCAAGGCCCGGTCGGCCTTGCGCAAATAATTGGGGATGGCATGCCACAGCGAATGCTCGATCACCGCGAAGCCCCATTTGGCTTCGTCCACCGGCGTGGGCCGGACACGGCGGATTTCTTCGGTGTGCCAGGCTTCGGCGATCAAGCGTTGCAGGCGCTCGCGGATCTGTTCGCGCTCGGCGGTGGTGAGGTCACGGTGATCCTGCAAGGCCAACTGGGCGGCAATGGCATCGTATTTCTGGATCAGGGTGCGGCGCGCCACTTCGGTGGGGTGGGCGGTGAGCACCAGCTCAATCTCCAGCCGCCCCAGCTGGCGGGCCAGGGATTCGTCGCTGTGACCTTCGCTTTGCAGGCGCGCGAGCAATTCGGGCAACACACGGGACTCGAACGGCGCCGGTTGCGACTCGTCGCGTCGATGAATCAGTTGGTATTGCTCGGCGATATTGGCCAGGTTGAGGAACTGGTTGAAGGCCCGGGCCACCGGCAGCAGTTCGTCCTCCTGCAACTGGTTGAGGCTGGCACTCAGCTCGTCGCCAGCACCGTGGCGGTCGGCCTTGGCGCCTTTGCGGATCTGCTCGATCTTGTCGAGAAAATCATCACCGTACTGCTCTCGAATCGTATTACCCAGCAGTTCACCCAGCAGGTGAACATCCTCACGCAAGCGTGCATCGATATCACTCATCAGCCAATCTCCAGCCAGAAATCCGGGACGCGCAGGGGGTCCAGAGTGCCGCCAGTGTTCATTTCTTACAAGACTTTAAACCTTGTGGCTAACAGCTAGTCTCAACACTGAGTCGCCTGTGTTTATCCATGCACGCGACTGGTCACTCATCACCGCCTGCCATCGCAGGCTTTACTGAGGTTGCCATGAAAATTCGAGAACTGGCCCAGCATTGGGAAGAAAACGCCAAGGGTCGCCTGACCAAGACTGAATACGCTATCCATTTGGATATGGAGTCTGCGGCGAGGCTGGCCGCCATCACCGAGATGTACCCCAAGCGTCACCCCGAAGAACTGCTCGGCGAGCTGATCGGTGCGGCGCTTGAAGAACTGGAAGCGAGCTTTCCCTACATCAAGGGCCAACAGGTGATTGCCACCGATGAGGAGGGCGATCCGCTGTATGAAGATGTCGGCCCTACTCCGCGCTTCCTGACCCTGTCGCGCCGCTACTTACACGACCTGTCAGCCAGCGCCGACGAACAGAAACACTGACCAACCCCCTGTATTCCGGGCCTCTCACAGGCCCGGCGTACCGCTGCGCAACGCAGAAGTTCCATCTTATTTACGCTGACCAATCAGTCAGATATTTTTTTAGGCAAATCGCCATCTTCTCTGAACTATTCAAAAAAGCCTCCGGTCACAGCCAGTAAGCCATCACTTGGAACGGCCGTTTGAACAGGCGTCATGTGCCTTATCCGCCGGGCCCGCAACCGACCTCCCAAGATGGATGTTGAAGTTTTTCAGGAGTTATCCAATGGAGTTGAAGACGATGAAGACCAGCACTGCCAAATCCTCGTTTAACCACCTGCGCGGGCTCAAATTGGCCGCGCTGGCAATCGGTACCAGCTTCGTTCTGGCGGGTTGCGCCGGCAACCCTCCGACCGAACAGTACGCGGTGACCCAGTCTGCGGTGAACAGCGCTGTCAGCGCCGGCGGCACCGAGTACGCGGCCGTGGAAATGAAGTCGGCCCAGGACAAGCTCAAACAAGCCGAAATTGCCATGCACGACAAGAACTACGACGAGGCCCGTCGCCTGGCCGAACAGGCTGAGTGGGACGCTCGCGTTGCAGAGCGCAAAGCCCAGGCCGCCAAGGCTGAACAGGCTGTGAAGGACTCCCAGAAAGCTGTTCAGGAGCTGCGTCAGGAAGGCATGCGCCCCGCTGTGATCAAACAGCAGTAAACCGCCGCCACTGATTGCATTGCACCCGATATCGAATTGAAAGGACGACACGACTATGCGTAAACAATTGATGATCCCTGCCCTGTTGGCGATGAGCGTTGCCTTGGCAGCCTGCTCCACCCCGCCCAACCAGAACCTGGAAAACGCACGGACCAATTACTCGGCCCTGCAAGCCAACCCGCAAGCCACTAAAGTCGCGGCGCTGGAAACCAAAGACGCCAGCGAGTGGCTGGACAAGGCTGACAAGGCCTACCGCGACCGTGAAGACGAGAAGAAAGTCGACCAACTGGCGTACCTGACCAACCAGCGCGTTGAAGTGGCCAAGGACACCATCGTGTTGCGCGAGTCCGAAGCCAAGCTGAAAAACGCCGGTGACGAACGCGCCCGCGCCCTGCTGGAAGCCCGTGACGCACAGATCAAGCAACTGCAAGACAGCTTGAACGCCAAGCAGACGGATCGCGGTACGCTGGTGACCTTTGGTGATGTGCTGTTCGCCACCAACAAGTCCGACCTGAAATCCAGCGGCCTGGTGAATATCACCAAGCTCGCGCAGTTCCTGCGCGATAACCCGGATCGTAAAGTGATCGTCGAAGGCTACACCGACAGCACCGGTTCCGATTCGTACAACCAAAGCCTGTCGGAGCGTCGTGCCGCTTCCGTGCAACGTGCACTGGCTCAGCAAGGCGTGGATATTTCGCGCATCGTGACCCAGGGTTACGGCAAGGAATACCCGGTTGCCGACAACGGCAGCGCTTCGGGCCGTGCGATGAACCGCCGTGTGGAAGTGACCATTTCCAACGACAACCAGCCGGTCAAGCCACGGTCTTCCGTCGCTAACTGATCGATTGGTGTTTCAAAAAGAACCCCGCCAATAGGCGGGGTTCTTTGTTGACGGGGCTTTACTCAGAAGTTGATCGAGCCTTTGCTCTGGGCTGCAACCATCGTGACCTGGTCGCCGCCGTTCTGTCCTCCACCCTGGCCACCTTGTGCCCCCTGGGTAAGCTGCTCCATCAACTTCTTGATCAGCTCCATGATGTCCTCACCGCCGCCGGAGCCTTGGGCCCCACCGGAACCCTCCCCGCCTTTGGCTTGAAGCTGTTTTTGCAAATCGGCGATTTGCTTCATGAGTGCTTCCGCACCGCCGCCTTGCTGGGAGCCGCTGGCATTGCCGAAGTTGCCCAAGTTACCCATAGCCGAAAAACCGCTGATTGCATCCATCGTTTGACTCCAGACCAGATAAGAAAGTGAACCGACCAGCGAGACCGATCAGTCCAAAATCTGTGGTGAGTGAGTCGGATTGGTTCCGGCGTGCAGTGAGGCTGACACGCGTTGAATGAAGAATCCGCAGGTTTTGGTCTACTTTCCTACTGTTGCAGCTGCGGCGTTTCCTGCCCCATGCATCGCACCGCCTGCTTCTTGTTGTTCACCAGCACACCGCTGAGGCCTTTCTGCTCGGTATCGAACATCACCAACACACCATCAACGCACTGCGCCACTTGGGCCGCAGGGGTCAGGGAGATCTTGTAATCCTCGCCCGGTACGGTCTTGAGCATGGTGAAGTCACTGAGCAACAACGCATCTTCCGGCTTGGCGAAGTGCAGGTAGCCGTAAAACCACAGGCAACCGACGGTGCCGATGATGGTGCCGATGCCGGTGAGGATCAGCGGGATCATGTTGCGTTCTTCGCTCATTGCGGGCTCTCTGATAAATCAGTTTCAGGAATAGGGTAATTCGGAATCTCGCCCAGGCGGCGCAGGCCGTTGAAGTGCTGCGGATCGTCCAGGTAGCGCAGCATCACGGTTTGCCAGGTCTTGTCGGCAAAGGTTTGCACATGACCCCCTCGGGTCAGTTGCAACACTCTTGGCGGCGGTGCTGCCTGATACAGTCGGATGCCGTTGGCCACCGGCACAATCGGGTCATCCAGGCTGTGGAACAGCAGTTTCGGCACGCCCGTCAGTTGGGGCATACCGTGGATCGCGCTGTCGCCGTCCGGCACCAGCCACGACAGCGGCACCTGGAATGGCCATGTTAGCCAGGAGGTGCTCAGGGCGAATTGTCCTACGTCACGATAACTGGCGGGCACGCCGTCCAGCACCAAGGCTTTGAGCCGGGTTTGACGCTCGGGGTGGGCCGCCAGGTAATGCACCGCCAACGCGCCGCCGAGGCTTTGGCCGAGGACGATCAAGGGTTGATGCTGGGTTTCTGGCGCCTTGTCGATCCAGTTGAACGCCGCGTCGACATCCTGATAGACCGCCGGCAACGACGGCTTGCCTTCGGACAGGCCATAGCCGCGATAGTCCAGCAGCAGCACTTGATAGCCCTGCTCGGGCAACCACCAACTGCCGCCCAGGTGCCAGGCCAGGTTGCCGCCATTGCCATGCAGGTGCAACACCGTGCCCTTGAGCGGCACACCGGGTTTGGCGGGCAGCCACCAGGCGTGGAGTTTTACCCCGTCGGCGGTGGTGAGGGTGATGTCACGGTAGTGCAGATGGGCCTTTTCCGGCGTGAATGGCAGACCCGGCTCGGGGTAGAACAGCAGGGAGCTGCAACCGTTCAAAGTGAGGAGCAGGCACAGAATGCCGAGGATTCTCATCCGTTGAAGCCTCGCTATTTGCTAAAAATATTCAGACTGGTGGAGATTCAAATGTGGGAGGGGGCTTGCCCCCGATAGCGGTGGGTCAGTTAACACATCGATAGCTGGCATACTGCAATCGGGGGCAAGCCCCCTCCCACATTTGGATCCGGTTTCTTCAGTCAAAACCCCTACAGGATATTGGAATAATCCGCCTCGATCCGATCCAGGCTCAAGTGGTTGAGGAAGTTGGAGAAGCACATCCACGCCGCCAGCGCGTTCATGTCGCGAAACTGCTCCGGCAAGTACTTGGGTGGCACTACCAGGCCTTCGTCCACCAGTTGGCGCAAGGTGCGCATGTCTTCCAGGGTGGTCTTGCCGCAGAACAACAACGGCACTTGTTCCAGCTTGCCTTTGCGCACGGCCAGCTGGATGTAGTTGTAGACCATGATAAAGCCCTTGAGGTAGGACAAATCCTTGGTAAACGGCAGACCCGTCGGCACCGAGCCACGGAATACGCGACTGGCATTGCCGTAGCTTTCAGCCATCTCAAAACCTTGCTCGCGGAAGAACTCGAACACCTGCAGGAAGTCGGCGCCCTCTTCCACCATATGGATGGCGCGGGTGCGGTTGGTGAGTTTACGCAGGCGGCTCGGGTAGGAGGCGAAGGTGATGATCTCCATCAGGATCGCCAGGCCTTCCTGGGTCACGGTAGACGACGGTGGGCCCTTGGACAGGAAGGTGCAGATCGGCTGGTTCTGGCCATTGAGGGTGGTGCCCACGTGCACCAGGCCTTCATGCACTTCAAGGGCGCGCACATCGCGGCTGTTGAACATCGCGTCGGCGCGGATCTTGATGTAGTCGGCGCCCGCCGCCGCGTCGGCGACGATGCCGTCTGACTCGAACACACGAATGGTTTCTTCGGCCTCGCCAAACACCTTGTTCAATCGGGTTTGCAGCAGGGCGACGGCGTCCTTGGCGGTGAGGGTCTTGGCCTCGTCCTTCAAGTCGCCACGGCCGTCGATGTTATTCAAGTAGTCGGAGAGCATCAGGCCGAGGTCAGCCAGGGTCGGGTCGCCGGCGTGGAACGCATCGGACGCCGCGCCGTAGAGTTCTTGGGAGATCAGGCCGAAGTCCTCGGTGCCACGCGCTTCAAGCATGCGCACCACCATGCGGTATTCCTTGCACATGCGCCGCATGATCTGCCCCACCGGGCTGAACTGGCCGAGGCGACGGGTGATGTCACGCTCGATGTTCTGGAATTCCAGCTTCACCGCGCTGGAGTCGAACGAGAGTGGCCGGTTGAGGTAGTAATCGCGGTCTACGGCCGGCATTTCCTTGCCCTTGCCCTTGAGAAATCCCTGGCGAATGTTCTCATCCCACTTCACGGCGTCGAGGACGCGAATCGGTGTTTGCGCCAGCACAATGCGATCAGACAAGGTGCGTATCGTCTGCTGGTAATCGTCCACCCGGTGCTTCCTCTTTAAACGTTATTTGCCCGCGCGCTGGTAGCGCACGGCTTCAACGAACACATCGGCATTGGCCGGGTCATCCAGGTAGGCAAACACCTGGTCCGTGGGGCTGTCCACTAAAACGCCGGCGCCCTCGACGGTGTCCACGGTGCTGCCGCTCAAGGTCTTTTGGCCGATGGCCTGGTGGATCTGCTCCAGGTCCAGGTTGTAGACCACCAGTTCGTGGTTTTTGTCGAATTCGAAGCCGGCCAGGATGTAATGCCCACCCAGCTTGGCCGGCAGTGGCGCCGACAAATACCAGCGGCTGCCATGGCGTGACACGGTAAACAGGTACTCATCACGCTGGCCGGGCTTGGCTGTAGGGTAGCTCACGGCTTTGTAGCGATGGTTGCCGGCGGCGGTGATGTGCAGATTGAGCGGCTCGCCCCAGGCGTTTTTGCTGGACCATTGGCCGATCAACTCCTGCGGCGCGGCTTCATGGGCCGGCAGTGGGTCCTTGAAGGTCACAAGGCAACCGCTTAGTAGCAGGAATGATAGGGCGATTGCTAGAACACGCCAGGTTTTCATCACGTACTCCACGGTTGATATAGGCGGAACCGCTGTATGTGGGAGGGGGCTTGCTCCCGATAGCAGGCTGTCAGTTGATGAATCAGGTGACTGATCCACCGCTATCGGGAGCAAGCCCCCTCCCACATAAAGCGGATCGCACATAGGCAGGGCTACACCGAGGCGAGCACCAAATGCATATAACGCTTGAGAATCTCAAGCATCTCTTCACCGGTCAGAGGCTCTGCGCCGCCCAGCAGGCCCTGATATTCCATCCGACCGATTATCGCCGTCAACACTTTGGCATCTTGTTGCGGCTCGCGCGAGCCCAGTACCTGGAAGAACTGCCCGGTGCCCTGCAATAGAATTTGCTGGTGGGAGCGTACCAACTCGGCCAGGCGCGGGTTCAGCAAGGCTTCCTGGCGGAAGGCCTGTTCGGCCATCAGGAAGTCACGCCGGTTGGTCAGTTGGCGTTGGACGTAGTCGGCGGTGAGCCGCGCAATATCATCGGCCAGTTGGGAGCGCGACTGCGGGCTGCCATCGCCATAGGCAACCATCTCACGCAACAGCCCCTCGTTGCGCACCCACAGCTTGCCCATGAAGGCAGCGCTACGTTCGACGTATTGGGCGAAGGTATCGGTGAGCAGGTCATCGATGTCCTTGAAGTAGTAAGTGGTGGCCGACAGCGGCACCCCCGCCTCGGCCGCCACTGCCCGGTGGCGCACCGCACGAACCCCCTCGCGCACCACGATGCGCATGGCTGCATCGAGAATGTCCTGCCTGCGTTGCTCACTGCCCCGACGACTGGCCTTGCGGCCCTGGTACTGGACGCTTTCAGCCACGGCAGCAGCAATGCCGGCGGCGCCTTCCTGAGCGATTACGCGGTTCACGACACACATCCTTGAATTGATCAAAACCTGGCGCTGTTTGCTTGACGCTTAAAGACGCCACATAAAAAAGCCGCCTTATAAAAGGCGGCTTCGGATTTCGCTACGGTTACGCTTGTGGCCGCATATGCGGGAACAAGATCACGTCGCGGATCGACGGCGAGTTGGTCAACAGCATCACCAGGCGATCGATGCCGATACCCTCACCGGCGGTTGGCGGCATGCCGTATTCCAGGGCACGGACAAAGTCGGCGTCGTAGTGCATGGCTTCGTCGTCGCCAGCGTCCTTGTCGGCCACCTGGGCCATGAAGCGCTCGGCCTGGTCTTCCGCGTCGTTAAGCTCGGAATAGGCGTTGGCGATTTCGCGGCCGCCGATGAACAGCTCGAAACGGTCGGTGACATTCGGGTTGTCATCGTTGCGACGGGCCAGCGGCGACACTTCGAACGGGTACTGGGTAATGAAGTGCGGCTGTTCCAGCTTGTGCTCCACCAGTTCTTCGAAAATCATCACCTGCAGTTTGCCCAGGCCTTCAAAGCCCAGCACCTTGGCGCCGGCTTTCTTGGCGATGGCGCGGGCCTTGTCGATGTCATTCAGGTCGTCAGCGGTCAGCTCGGGGTTGTACTTGAGGATCGAGTCGAACACCGACAGACGCACGAACGGCTCGCCGAAGTGGAACACCTTGTCGCCGTACGGCACGTCGGTGCTGCCCAACACCAGCTGCGCCAGCTCGCGGAACAGTTCTTCGGTCAGGTCCATGTTGTCTTCATAGTCGGCGTAGGCCTGGTAGAACTCCAACATGGTGAATTCAGGGTTGTGACGGGTCGAAACGCCTTCGTTACGGAAGTTGCGGTTGATCTCGAACACTTTTTCGAAGCCGCCAACCACCAAGCGCTTGAGGTACAGCTCCGGCGCGATACGCAGGAACATTTCCATGTCCAGCGCGTTGTGGTGGGTTTCGAACGGCTTGGCTGCGGCACCACCGGGGATGGTTTGCAGCATCGGGGTTTCCACTTCCAGGAAGTCACGCGCCATCAGGAAGCTGCGAATGTGCGCAATCACTTGCGAACGCACGCGGAAGGTGTGACGCACGTCTTCGTTGACGATCAGGTCAACGTAGCGCTGGCGGTAGCGCTGCTCGGTGTCGGTCAGGCCGTGGTGCTTGTCCGGCAGCGGGCGCAGGGATTTGGTCAACAGGCGCACGTTGGTCATCTCAACGTACAGGTCGCCCTTGCCGGAACGGGCCAGGGTGCCTTCGGCGGCGATGATGTCGCCCATGTCCCAGGTTTTCACCGCGGCCAGGGTTTCTTCCGGCAAGGTCTTGCGGTTGACGTAGACCTGGATGCGACCGGTCATGTCCTGGATCACCATGAACGAGCCACGGTTGAGCATGATGCGACCTGCCACCTTGACCGGGATCGCAGCCTCTGCCAGCTCTTCCTTGGTCTTGTCCGCGTATTGCTTCTGCAAGGCATCGCAGTAGTTTTCGCGACGGAAGTCGTTGGGGAAGGCATTGCCCTTGGCGCGCTCGGCAGCAAGCTTTTCCTTGCGCAAGGCGATCAGGGAGTTTTCTTCCTGTTGCAGGGCTTGCGGGTCGAGTTGTTGGTCGCTCATGTCTTTAAATCTTCCATCACAGATTAGGGTGTTACAGGCCTGATTTCAGGCTGGCTTCAAGGTATTCGTCGATGTCGCCGTCGAGCACCTTGTCGCAGTCACTGCGTTCGATGTTAGTGCGCAGATCCTTGATCCGCGACGCGTCGAGCACATAAGAGCGGATCTGGTGCCCCCAACCGATGTCGGACTTGCTGTCTTCCAAGGCTTGGGACGCCGCATTGCGCTTTTGCATCTCCAACTCGTACAACTTGGCCCGCAGCATTTTCATGGCGGTGTCTTTGTTGGCGTGCTGGGAACGTTCGTTCTGGCAGCTGACCACGGTGTTGGTCGGTACGTGGGTGATACGTACGGCCGAGTCGGTGGTGTTTACGTGCTGACCACCGGCGCCGGAGGAACGGTAGGTGTCGATGCGCAGGTCGGCCGGGTTGATCTCGATCTCTACCTTGTCATCGATCTCGGGCGAGACGAACACGGCGGAGAACGACGTGTGGCGACGGTTGCCGGAGTCGAACGGGCTTTTGCGCACCAGGCGGTGCACGCCGATCTCGGTACGCAGCCAACCAAAGGCGTATTCACCCTTGATATGCACGGTCGCGCCCTTGATACCGGCCACTTCACCGGCGGACAGTTCCATGATGGTCGCTTCGAAACCGCGTTTATCCGCCCAGCGCAGGTACATGCGCAGCAGGATGTTGGCCCAGTCCTGGGCCTCGGTGCCGCCGGAGCCGGCCTGGATGTCCAGGTAGGCGTTGTTCGGGTCCATTTCATGGCTGAACATACGACGGAATTCGAGTTTGGCGAGGTTTTCCTCAAGACGGGCCAGCTCGGCGACGACATCGCCCACTGCGCCTTCGTCGTTTTCTTCGACGGCCATGTCCAGCAGGTCACGGCAATCGCCCAGACCGGTGTTCAGTTCGTCGAGGGTCTCGACGATCTGCGCCAGCGCAGCGCGCTCACGCCCCAGTTCCTGGGCGTATTCAGGTTTGTTCCAGACAGCCGGATCTTCAAGCTCGCGGTTGACCTCGGTCAGACGCTCATGCTTTTGATCGTAGTCAAAGATACCCCCGAATAGTTTCGGAGCGCTCGGACAGGTCCTTGATGGTGTTAAGGATCGGGTTGATTTCCATGGCGGGCAGCACTCGTTGGCGAACTTTTGAAAGCCGGCGAGTATAACGGCAAACGGGGGGAAACGGCAGCCCGCTTGGCGAAAAGGCGGGGTTGCAGGCAATCTCAAGACCAATGAAATTCAAATGTGGGAGGGGGCTTGCCCCCGATGACAGTGTGTCAGCCAAACATCAGGTGGCTGACATACCGCTATCGGGGGCAAGCCCCCTCCCACAAAAGCCCACTCCCACAGTTGGATTTGCGCTGACCTCTGGGTCACTCAATCCCCACCTGATTGCGCCCATTATGCTTGGCCGTATACAACCCCTTGTCCGCCGCCAATATCACCTGCCGGCAATCCGTGCCCAGCTGCGGCGTCATGGTCGACAAACCGATGCTGATGGTCAGGTGCGAACCCTCGCTCGGCGCGATATGCGGGATTTTCAACCCGGCTACGGCCATGCGCAGTTTCTCGGCCACCAACCTTGCGCCGCCCGGCGAGGTGTTGGGCAGCACCAACGCAAACTCCTCACCCCCGTAACGCGCCGGCAAATCCGAGGGGCGACTGCTGGCTTCGCGGATAGCCCCAGCAACTTTGCGCAGGGCCTCATCCCCTTCGACGTGGCCGAAGCTGTCGTTGTAGGTCTTGAAGAAGTCCACGTCGATCATCAGCAGCGACAGTTGGGTCTGGTCGCGCATGGCGCGGCGCCATTCCAGTTCCAGGTATTCGTCGAAGTGGCGGCGGTTGGACAGCCCGGTGAGGCCATCGGAGTTCATCAGGCGTTGCAGCACCAGGTTGGTGTCCAGCAGCTGTTGCTGGCTGACCCGCAGTGCGCGGTAGGCAGCATCCCGTTGCAACAGGGTCATGTAGGAGCGCGAGTGATAGCGGATGCGCGCCACCAACTCGATATTGTCCGGCAGCTTCACCAGGTAGTCATTGGCCCCGGCCGCGAACGCCGCGCTCTTGATCATCGGGTCTTCCTTGGTGGAAAGCACGATGATCGGAATGTTCTGCGTGGCCGGGTGGTTGCGGTATTCGCGCACCAGGGTCAGGCCGTCGAGACCGGGCATCACCAAGTCTTGCAGGATCACCGTGGGCTTGATGCGAATGGCCTGGGCAATCGCCTGGTGCGGATCGGCACAAAAGTGGAAGTCGATGTTTTCTTCCTGGGCCAAGCCACGCCGTACGGCTTCGCCGATCATGGCTTGGTCGTCGACCAGCAACACCATGGCGGCGTTTTCGTCGGTCTTGATGTCGTCGATCTGTAAATCATTCATGTGCAGTCACCTGAATTACTACCAGCAAGCCAGCACTGCAAAAGGTATGGCTCATTTTGCAAACACCTCCAGCAGTCGGGGCGCAATTCTATCCAATGGGCGAATTTCAACAGCAGCATCAATCGCCGCCGCCGCTTTGGGCATGCCATACACCGCCGAGCTTTGCTGATCCTGGGCGATGGTCAAATAACCTTGTTCACGTAGCAACTTCAGGCCCTGGGCCCCGTCGCGGCCCATGCCGGTCAGCAGCACGCCGACGGCGTCACCGTTCCAGTGGCTGGCCACGCTTTCGAAAAATACGTCGATCGAAGGCCGGTAAATCTCGTTTACCGGCTCTGCGGTATAGGCCAGGGTGCCGTTTTTCAGTAACCGGATATGGTGGTTAGTGCCCGCCAGCAGCACCACGCCGCTTTGTGGCGGCTCACCTTCGCGGGCCAGGCGCACCGGTAGGCCCGAGGCGCTGCTCAGCCACTCGGCCATGCCGGCGGCGAACACCTGGTCCACATGCTGCACCAGCACAATGGCGGCGGGAAAGTCCCGGGGCAAGCCCTTGAGCAGGATTTCCAGGGCAGCCGGGCCGCCTGCGGAAGAACCAATGGCCACCAGGCTCTCACGCTTGCCGGTGATACGCGGCGGTGCGGCCTCAGCCCGTACGCGGCTGCCGCGCTGGCCGATCAGCCAACCGATATTGAGGATCTTGCGCAACAGCGGCGCCGCCGCGTCCTTGGGATTGCCCACGCCCAATGTGGGTGTATCCACCACATCCAGGGCGCCATGGCCCATGGCTTCGAACACGCGACTGACGTTGGCCTGGCGGTCGACGGTCACGATGACGATGGCACACGGCGTCTGCGCCATGATCTGGCGCGTGGCTTCCACGCCGTCCATCACCGGCATGATCAGGTCCATCAGGATCAGGTCCGGCGTGAGTTCGGCGCATCGCTGCACTGCCTCCAGGCCATTACTGGCCACCCACACCACTTCGTGGGCGGGCTCGAAGCTCAAGGCACGGCGCAGGGCCTCGACCGCCAGGGGCATATCATTGACGATCGCAATTCTCATGCCCGCGCGCCTCCAATCAGCTCCACCACGGCGTCCAGCAGGGCGTCATCATGGAAACTGGCTTTGGCTAAATAATAGTCGGCGCCGGCGTCCAGTCCACGGCGTCGGTCTTCTTCACGGTCTTTATAGGACACCACCATCACCGGCAACGATTGCAGGCGACTGTCTCGGCGCAACAATGTGACCAATTCAATACCGTCCATACGAGGCATATCAATATCAGTGATCAGCAGGTCGAAGTCTTCGGAACGCAAGGCGTTCCAGCCGTCCATGCCATCGACCGCCACCGCCACTTCATAACCGCGATTAAGTAACAATTTGCGTTGCAGTTCACGCACGGTGAGGGAGTCATCCACCACCAGCACCCGCTTACGCGGCGCTTCGGTGGCTTGCTGGCTGCGCCGGGCGATGCGTTCCAGGCGGCCGGTGTTCAGCAGTTTGTCCACCGAACGCAGCATGTCTTCCACGTCAACGATCAACACCACCGAGCCATCATCGAGCAAGGCGCCGGCGGAAATGTCCTGGACCTTGCCCAAGCGATCATCCAGCGGCAATACCACCAGGGTGCGCTCGCCGATAAAGCGCTCCACGGCAATCCCGTACACGGCATCGCGCTCGCGGATCACCACGACTTTCAAGGTCTCTTCGTTATTCTGCCCAGGCGGACGTTGCAACAATTGGCTCGCCGCGACCAGCCCGACATGCCGGCCTTCGTGCCAGAAATGCTGGCGGCCTTCCAGTTGCACGATGTCGTCCGGCGCCAAGTCGCACATGCGTTCAATGTGCGCCAGCGGGAAGGCATAGGCTTCTTCGCCCACTTCCACCACCAGGCTGCGGACCACCGACAAGGTCAACGGTACTTCCAGGTGGAACCGACTGCCCTGCCCCGCCGTCTGCTCCAGCACCACCGCGCCGCGCAGTTGGCGCACCATGTGTTGCACCGCATCCAGGCCGACACCGCGCCCGGACACTTCGGTGACCTTGTCCCGCAGGCTGAAACCCGGCAGGAACAGGAATGTCAGCAGCTCTTCTTCGCTCAGGCGCTGGGCGGTTTCCAACGGCGAAAGATGCCGGTCGACGATGCTGCCGCGCAGGCGCTCCAGGTCGACGCCATTGCCGTCGTCGCTCAGTTCCAGCACCAGCAAGCCGGCCTGATGGGACGCGCGCAGCCGAATCACGCCCTCGGCGGGTTTGCCCGCGAGTATGCGTTGCTCGGGCATTTCGATGCCGTGGTCGACGGCATTGCGCAATAAGTGAGTGAGCGGCGCTTCGAGCTTTTCCAGCACGTCGCGGTCGACCTGGGTCTTTTCGCCCTCAATCTCCAGGCGCACTTGCTTGCCCAGGCTACGGCCGAGGTCACGGACCATGCGCACCTGCCCCGCCAGCACGTCGGCAAACGGGCGCATGCGGCACGCCAGCGCGGTGTCGTAGAGCACTTGGGCACGTTGCCCGGCCTGCCAACCAAACTCGTCCAGCTCGGCGGTTTTTTCCGCCAGCAGGGCCTGGGCCTCGCTGAGCAGGCGACGGGTATCGGCCAGGGCTTCCTGGGCTTCAAGGTTCAAGTCCAGGGTCTTGAGCTGGCCGTCCAGGGTATCCAGGGCCCGTGCACCTTGGCTCTGGATACGTTTGAGGCGCTGCATGCTGGCGAGGTACGGCTTGAGCCGCTGGGTTTCCACCAGGGATTTGCTGGACAGGTCCAACAGGCTGTTCAAGCGCTCGGCGGTCACCCGCAGCACGCGCTCGCCGCCTTCGGTCATGCGTTTGTTCTGGCGCACCGGCTCAGCGGTCACCGGCGGCGCGGGTTCGGGCTCAGGCGGCAGCTCTTCAACGATAGGTGCGGGCTCGGGCGCAGGTGGCGGCGTGACTTTGGCAACCGGCGCCTGGGACGGATCAAGCAAACGCTCCATCAACGCCACATACGCCTCGATATCCGCCGGGCCCACGTCATTGCCGGGGGTGGCGATGCGCATCAGCAGGTCGGTGCCTTGCAGCAGCGCGTCGATATGCTCGGGTTGCAGGTACAGGCGGCCTTCCTGGGCGCTGACCAGGCAATCTTCCATCACATGGGACACGCTGACACCCGCGTCCACGCCGACGATACGCGCCGCGCCCTTGAGGGAATGGGCGGCGCGCATGCAGGCTTCCAGCTGGTCGGCCTGGGTCGGGTTGCGCTCCAGGGCCAGCAACCCCGCGCTGAGGACCTGGGTCTGCGCGTCGGCTTCCAGGCTGAACAGTTCCAGCAGCGACGCATCGCGCATCTGGTCGGGGGTCATGTAAGGCTCCGGGTCACGGCGGACAACAATTGCGCCTCGTCCAGCCAACGCAGGCTGCGGCCTTTCCACTGCAACACACCTTGGGTGAAACGCGCACTGGCCTGGGTGCCAGAGGCCGAAGCCGCCGTCAGGGTCCGCTCATCAATGGCATGAATGCCATCAACCTCATCCACCGGCACCACCACCGGGCCATCCTGGGCCGCGATGATCAGCATGCGCGGCATGATGCGCCCGCCGGTGGCGCCGTTGCTGGTGGCGTCCAGCCCAAGCAACTCCACCAGCGACAGGCAGGCCACCAGCGCACCGCGCACATTGGCCACGCCGAGCAAGGCACGGGAGCGTTGGTGCGGCAGGGAATGGATCGGTTGCAGCGGAGCGACTTCCACCAGGCAGCGGGTCGCGATGCCCAGCCATTCTTCGCCAAGACGGAACATCAGCAACGAACGGGTGGCCACGTCCTCGCTGATTTCGGCGGCGGACTGTGGGCGCCGGTCGTCCTGCTGCAACGCGTAGCGGTCCAGCAGGCGCGTGGCAGCGGCGGAATACACCGAGCAATTGCGGCAGTGGATATGGTCTGCCAATAACGGGCAGGACTTGTCGCCATGGATGCCGATGCGGTTCCAGCAGTCATCGATGGCTTGGGTATCCGTCAGGGTCAGGTCCAGGCCTGCGGTGTCGAGCACGTCCGGGCTACTCATCGTTTAGGCTCACTGTCAGCTCGCTCGCTACGTGCGGCCCGCGCCTGCAAGCGACGCGCCCCCGCCGTGTCGCCCTGGGACTCGAGCAACGCGGCCAGGTGCATCAAGGCCTGCGGGTGCTGCGGTTCCAGGTACAAGGCTTTGCGGTAAAACCCCTGGGCCTCCAGGGCGCTGCCGGCCACATCGCTGAGCAGCCCCAGCCAATAGAACACTTGGGCGGCCGGCGGGTGGTTGTTCAAATATTGTTCACAGGCTGCACGGGCCTCGGCGCTCTTGCCTTCGTTGGCGAGCGTGGCGATCCGACTCAACAAGGTATCGGCATCCGACGCCGGCGCCTTGATCGGCACCACCTGGGCGCTGACGGTGCTGAACGGTCGCGGCTTGGCCGGAATCGGTGCAGCACTGCGTGGCGGCAGGGGCGCCGGTATAAACACCGGCAGCGGTTCCGGCTTGGCCGGTTCGGCATGCCGGCTGAATGCAAACGACTGAGGCACGCCAATCGAACGCATGCCGTGGCGCCCCAGCAGGCTGCCTTCGGCGGGGCCGATAAACAGCACGCCGTCCACATGGGTCAGGCCCTTGAGCACATCGAACACTTGCTTCTGGGTTGGCTGATCGAAATAGATCAGCAGGTTGCGACAGAACACAAAGTCATAGCTCGACTCATTGGCCAACAGCGCCGGATCGAGCAGGTTGCCGACTTGCAGGCGCACTTGTTCGCGCACGCGGTCGGCGATGTGGTAACCGTCGCCATATTCGGTGAAGTGGCGGTCACGAAAACTCAGCTCGCCGCCGCGAAAGGAGTTTTTGCCGTACACCCCACGGCAGGCACGCTCCACCGACAACGGGCTGACGTCCATGCCCTGCACCTTGAATTGATGCGGCGCCAAACCGGCGTCCAGCAGCGCCATCGCAATCGAATAGGGTTCTTCGCCGGTAGAACATGGCAGGCTGAGGATGCGCAGAGCACGCATCTGCTTGATCTCGGCCAGACGCGCCTTGGCCAGCCGCGCCAGGGTCGCGAAGGACTCCGGGTAACGGAAAAACCAGGTCTCGGGGACGATCACCGCTTCGATCAGCGCTTGCTGCTCATCGTGGGAGCTTTGCAGATGTTGCCAGTATTCGGCGGCCGTTTGCGCCTGCACGGCCTGGGTACGCTGGCGCACCGCACGCTCGATGATGGCTTCGCCCACCGAGGCGACGTCCAGGCCGATACGTTCTTTAAGGAAGGCAAAGAACCGCGGGTCGTTGCTCATGCGCTCAACTCGGCGGAAAACAACAGGGCGCGAACGTCGTCGGTCAGCAGGTCGTTGACGCCGATCCATTGCATCAAGCCCAGGGCATCTTCACGCACCGGTCCCAGGTAGCGAGCCTGGCGGTTGTCCAGGCCGTAGGGCTGGAACTCCGCCGGGTCGCAACGCAGGGTGTCGGTGGCCTGTTCGAGGATCAACCCCAGCCAACGCGATTCGATCCAGGGTTCTGGCTGATAACTGACCAGCACCAGGCGTGTACTGGTACGAGCCTGGGCCGGTGTGCCAAAGGTCAGCGCACTCAGGTCGATGACCGGCACCAGCGCCCCGCGATGGGCAAAGATGCCCGCCACCCAACCCGGCGCATGGGCGATGGGTTTGAGCGGCAGGCGCGGCAGCACCTCGGCCACTTCCGTAGCCTTGAGGGCGTAACGTTCCTGGCCGATATGGAACACCAGGAACAACGCCTTTTTCGCTGCCGGAACGGCACCGCGTTTAGCCGCGAGGTCGCTCATCAGACTTTGAAACGCGACACGCCGCTGCGCAGACCGACCGCAACCTGGCTTAATTCATCAATGGCAAAGCTGGCCTGGCGCAGGGACTCCACGGTCTGGCTGCTGGCATCGCCCAATTGCACCAGCGCGTGGTTGATCTGCTCGGCGCCAGTGGCCTGGGCCTGCATGCCTTCGTTGACCATCAACACCCGCGGCGCCAGGGCCTGAACCTGATGGATGATCTGCGACAGTTGCTCGCCCACTTGCTGCACCTCGAACATGCCCCGGCGCACTTCCTCGGAGAACTTGTCCATGCCCATCACGCCGGCAGACACCGCCGACTGGATCTCACGCACCATCTGCTCGATGTCGTAGGTCGCCACGGCGGTCTGGTCGGCGAGGCGACGCACTTCGGTGGCGACCACGGCAAAGCCGCGCCCGTATTCGCCGGCCTTCTCGGCCTCAATCGCCGCGTTGAGCGAGAGCAGGTTGGTCTGGTCGGCGACCTTGACGATGGTCACCACCACTTGGTTGATGTTGCCGGCCTTCTCATTGAGGATCGCCAGCTTGGCGTTCACCAGGTCCGCAGCACCCATCACCGAATGCATGGTTTCTTCCATACGCGCCAGGCCTTGCTGGCCGGAACCGGCGGCCACCGAGGCCTGATCGGCGGCGGTGGACACTTCGGTCATGGTGCGCACCAGGTCCTTGGACGTGGCGGCGATTTCGCGGGAAGTGGCGCCGATCTCGGTGGTCGTCGCCGCGGTCTCGGTGGCAGTGGCTTGTTGTTGCTTGGAAGTCGCGGCAATTTCGGTGACCGAGGTGGTGACCTGCACCGACGAGCGCTGCGCCTGGGACACCAGGGCGGTCAGCTCGGTCATCATGTCGTTGAAGCCGGTTTCTACCGCGTTGAATTCGTCCTTGCGTTCCAGGTTCAGGCGCTTGCTCAGGTCGCCGTCGCGCATGGTTTCGAGGATTTCGACGATGCGCTGCATCGGCGCCATGATTGCGCGCATCAACAGCAGGCCGCACAAGCCGGCCGCCAGGATCGCCACTGCCAACGACACGAACATGCTGACTTTCGCGGCAGCGACCGCGTCGTCGATGGCGGCGGTGGCACGGTCCGACACGCTTTTGTTTTCGGTGATGATGTCATTGAGCTTCATGCGGCCTTCGGTCCAGATCGGCGTCAATTGCTCTTCCAGCAAGACGCGCGCGGCCGGCAGGTCGTTGTTTTCCACACGGTCCAGCAACTCGGCCAATACCTTGTTGTAGGTGATGTGTGCCGCCTTGAAGTTATCGAACTCCATGCGATCAGCCTGGCCATGGATGGTTTTTTCGTAGTTGGCCATCTGCTGTTCGATGCGCGCTTCGAAGGTTTTGTAGTCTGTCTTGTCGGTATTGGTGAAGGTTTTATCCTCACGCAGACCAATGATATCGATGGTCTCCAAATAGCTGTCGACCCAGGCACTGCGGATCATCGAACTGAGGTAGACGCCCGGAACGGCGTCATCCCGCACCGACTCCTGGCTGGATTCGATCTTCAACAACCGTGAATAAGAGACCACGACCATTAACAGCATGATGGCGATAATGACTGCAAAACTA
Source organism: Pseudomonas nabeulensis (assembly GCF_004682045.1). Classification (GTDB taxonomy): domain Bacteria; phylum Pseudomonadota; class Gammaproteobacteria; order Pseudomonadales; family Pseudomonadaceae; genus Aquipseudomonas; species Aquipseudomonas nabeulensis. The sequence goes on along the minus strand of NZ_QUZT01000016.1, from coordinate 187 downwards.
GCCAAGATCCGTTGGCGCAGGGTCCAGTTCTTCACAGTGTTTCCTCGAAGGGCCGATCAAATGCGGGGGAGTATAGCTGAGCAGATGCCCTCATTAATCAATGGGTTTTGATGTGGGGCTCACAGAATGCAAATAATGAGGTTCTAAGGCCATACACAATGCAAATGTGGGAGGGGGCTTGCCCTAA
>NZ_QUZT01000015.1 GCF_004682045.1 Pseudomonas nabeulensis | reverse complement strand
TTGGGGGCGGCTTCGCCACCCAGCGCGGGGCAAGCCCGCTCACTACAGAGGCGGTGTTGCTCCTGTCATCTCTTAACTGACTGGCATTAGGGCAAGCCCCTCCCACATCCAACACCTTTCTCACCTGCCTTTCACACCGCCCCGACAATTCCCGACCTAAACTTCTCCCTATCAGCCGGTAGACGGCCAGGGAGTACGCCATGTGGCGGTATGCGGTAATGCTGTGTGCGGTGGTGTGGCTGGCGGGTTGCCAATCAACCCATCAGGATTTGTTGGCCAAGGGTTATCCCCCGGCGTTTGCCGATGGTTTTGACGACGGTTGCAGCAGCGGTCGCCAGGCGGCTGGGGTGATCAGCGGGGAGTTTCGCAAGAATGTGCCGCGCTATCTGAAAGACCGCGAATACGCCGAAGGCTGGGAAGACGGTTTTCGCCAGTGCAAGGCCATGCGTGAGAACGAAGAGTTGCGCGACTACAAGCAACGTCACTGGGATGAGCGGGATCAAGACTGGCAACGGGAAAAAGACCGCGATGCCGCGAGGGCCTATCGCTAAAGCGGACGCAGAGCGTCCAGGGCTGCATTCCCACGCGGAGCGTGGGAACGATCGCGTTTTGCGACGTGGCACGGTGACGAGGTGCTGTGGAAGCGCCCCGTCGGCGATCAGTTGATCGAAGTGCTGCGCATTGAGCCCGAGGCTTAGACGATGCCTTGGGCCAGCATCGCGTCGGCGACTTTTACGAAACCGGCGATGTTTGCGCCTTTGACGTAGTTGATCCGGCCGTTTTCTTCACCATAGTGCACGCACGCGTGGTGGATCGACTGCATGATGTTGTGCAGCTTGCTGTCCACTTCGCCGGCGGTCCACAGCAGGCGCATGGCGTTCTGTGACATTTCCAGGCCACTCACGGCCACACCACCGGCGTTGGACGCCTTGCCCGGTGCAAACAGAATGCCCGCCTCGATAAAGATATCCACAGCCTCCAACGTGGTCGGCATGTTCGCGCCTTCGGCCACGCAGAGGCAGCCGTTGCGCAGCAGGGTGCGGGCGGCATCGGCGTCGAGTTCGTTCTGGGTCGCGCATGGCAGGGCGATGTCGCAGGCCAGCTCCCACGGAGTTTGACCCTTGCGGAATTCCAGGCCGAAACGCTCGGCCAGTTCGCTGATGCGACCGCGCTGCACGTTTTTCAGCTCCAGCAGGGCCAACCATTGTTCTTCGGTCAAACCGCTTTCGGCGTACAGGGTGCCTTCGGAGTCGGACAGGGAAATCACCTTGCCGCCCAGGTCCATGACCTTACGTGCCGCGTATTGCGCCACGTTGCCGGAGCCCGACACGGCCACGCGCTTGCCTTCAACCCGCTGGCCGTCGCGCTTGAGCATTTCTTCGGCGAAGTACACACAGCCGAAACCGGTGGCTTCCGGGCGGATCAGGCTGCCGCCGTAGGTCATGCCCTTGCCGGTCAGCACGGAGGTGAACTGGTTGCTCAGGCGCTTGTACTGGCCAAACATAAAGCCAATTTCCCGGGCGCCCACGCCGATATCGCCAGCCGGCACGTCCACGTCGGCGCCAATGTGGCGGTACAACTCGCTCATGAAGGCCTGGCAGAAACGCATGACTTCGGCGTCGCTCTTGCCCTTGGGGTCGAAGTCCGAGCCGCCTTTGCCGCCGCCCATGGGCAGCGAGGTCAGGGAGTTCTTGAAGGTTTGCTCGAAGGCCAGGAACTTGAGCACACCCAGGTTCACCGACGGGTGGAAGCGCAAGCCGCCTTTGTACGGACCAATGGCGCTGTTCATCTGGATACGGAAACCGCGATTGACCTGGACCTTGCCATGATCATCCACCCACGACACTCGGAAAGTAATCGCACGTTCCGGCTCGCAGATGCGCTCCAGGATGCCTGAGGTCAGGTAATGGGGATTGGCTTCAAGAAACGGCCACAAACTGCGTAGGACCTCTTCCACCGCCTGATGGAATTCAGGCTGGTCAGGGTCGCGTTTTTTGAGGCGGGCAAGGAAGGATTCGACGGATTCGATCATCAAAAGTCTCGGCAGATTTTTAGTTGTTAACAGAGATTGAGCCGGACTTTATCAATTCATTTCGCACTGCGACAGGGCAAAATGTCGCCTTTGTGAATTTAAATGGTGCATTGGATATAAATAAATCCAATAAACAGGTTTTTTTGCACCTTATAAGGGATTTCAGATCAGGGTTATGCACCAACAGTGAGACAGCCATCGGGGGCAAGCCCCCTCCCACATTCGACCGCATTCTTATCTGGAAACCCGATCAAATGTGGGAGCGGGCTTGCTCGCGAATGAATCCAACTCGGTCTACCTGAGAGCATGCAAAAAAAAACGGAGCCCGAAGGCTCCGTTCTTTTAAACCTGCCAGAATCAGGCGAGTTTTTTGTGACGCACGCGGTGCGGCTGGGCAGCGGCTTCGCCCAGGCGCTTCTTACGGTCCGCTTCGTACTCGGTGTAGTTGCCTTCGAAGAACACTGCTTGGGAGTCGTCTTCGTACGCCAGGATGTGAGTCGCGACGCGGTCAAGGAACCACCGATCGTGAGAGATCACAATGGCGGCGCCCGGGAAGTCCAGCAGGGCTTCTTCCAGGGAACGCAGGGTTTCAACGTCGAGGTCGTTGGACGGTTCGTCGAGCAGCAACACGTTGCCGCCCTCTTTCAAGGTGAGGGCCAGGTGCAAGCGACCGCGCTCACCACCGGACAGGTCCTTGACGAACTTCTGCTGGTCGCCGCCTTTGAAGTTGAAACGGCCCACATAAGTGCGCGACGGGATTTCATAGTTGCCGATGCGGATCTGGTCGGAGCCGTCGGAAATCTGCTGGAACACGGTCTTGCTGCCGTCGAGGTCGTCGCGGCTCTGGTCCACACAGGCCAGTTGCACGGTTTCGCCGATCTCGATGCTGCCGGAGTCCGGGGTTTCCTTGCCCATCAGCATGCGGAACAGCGTGGACTTACCCGCACCGTTACCACCGATAACGCCGACGATTGCGCCTTTTGGCATGGAGAACGACAGGTTGTCGATCAACACGCGGTCGCCATAGCCTTTGGAAACGTTCTTGAACTCGATGACCTTGTCACCCAGGCGCGGACCGGCCGGGATGTAGATCTCGTTGGTTTCCGAACGCTTCTGGAATTCCTGCGACTGCATTTCTTCAAAGCGTTGCAGACGCGCCTTGGACTTGGACTGGCGGGCCTTGGCGCCTTTGCGCACCCACTCCAGTTCTTCCTTCATGGCTTTTTCGTGGGCCGATTGCTGCTTGGATTCGGCGGCCAGACGGTCGGACTTGGCTTCCAGCCAACCGGAGTAGTTGCCCTCGTAAGGGATACCGGCGCCACGGTCGAGTTCCAGAATCCAGCCGGCAACGTTGTCCAGGAAGTACCGGTCGTGCGTGATCGCAACCACGGTGCCCGGGAAGTCGTGAAGGAAATGTTCCAGCCAGGCGACGGAATCGGCGTCCAAGTGGTTGGTGGGTTCGTCGAGCAGCAGCATGTCGGGCGCCGACAGCAGCAGGCGGCACAGGGCCACACGACGTTTCTCACCACCGGACAGGTGTTCGACCTTGGCGTCCCACGCCGGCAGGCGCAGCGCGTCGGCGGCGACTTCCAGCTGGCGCTCCAGGTTGTGACCGTCGCCGGCCTGCAAGATGGCTTCAAGCTTGGCCTGTTCGGCGGCCAGCTTGTCGAAGTCGGCATCCGGCTCAGCGTAGGCGGCGTAGACCTCGTCCAGGCGGGCCTGAGCGTCCTTGATCACGCTGACGGCTTCTTCAACCACTTCGCGCACGGTCTTGGACGGATCCAACTGCGGCTCTTGCGGCAGGTAACCGATGTTCAGCTCGGGCATCGGGCGGGCTTCGCCTTCGAACTCGGTGTCGACGCCAGCCATGATCTTCAGCAGCGTGGACTTACCCGAACCGTTGAGGCCGAGTACGCCGATCTTGGCGCCAGGGAAAAAGGACAGCGAAATGTTTTTCAGGATTTCCCGCTTCGGAGGGACAACTTTGCCCAGCCGATGCATGGTGAAGACGTATTGAGCCATGGTGAACCTAGCGTCAGTGACTGATGAATTAAGCGGGCGAAGCCCGTGCCAGGCCATGCGCCGCGCGGGCCGTTGACGGTGATCAATGCCTGCGTGCGGAAAAAGCCTGAATGTCTGGGGCTGGAACGCCCCCGCGTAACCGGCAAAGCTACCTGAATGCGCTTGGTCAGTCCAGCCAAGCGGGGCTGGCACTTTGCCACAAGTCAAGGCATGCTAGCCGCCCTCCGGGCGCCCGGCTTATAGTGCACGTCGCGCGCCAGTCCAGCCAAACCGCAGGATCACAGCTTGTCCAAAGTCACGCCGCCAACTCCCCTGCGCGCCGCTCATATAGCGCCGGGAGCGCCCCTGCACGGCACCCTCAAAGGCGCATTGGCGACGCTTGTCCTTTTGCTGCTCGCGTTATTGTTCTGGCAACTGCTTGACCAGCTACAGCAAAACCAGAAGAACCAGCAGCAATACACCATCGACTACAGCGCCGATCTGGCTGAACAGATCAGCCTGAACATGGCCCTCAGCGCAAAAATCGCCCTGAACTTGCTGCCGATGGTCGAGCCGCCCCACGACAGCGAACAACAACAGGCGTTGATGCACACCTTGCAGCGTTCCCTGCCGGAGTTGCGCAGCATCGCCCTGCTCGCCCCCAGCGGCGCAATGATCATCGACAGCGCCAGCGACAGCCAGGACGCCGCCTGGCTCGAAGAGTTGGTGCAGCGCAGCCACTCCCAGTCGTATTACCTGAGCAACAACAACGACGGCAGCCTCATCTATCTATTACTGCACCAGCCCAGCGGCGGCTCCAGGGTGTATTGGGTGCTGCGCCTGGCGCCCAGCTACCTGGCCAACCTGACGCGCCAGGACGGCCAGGGCCAGCGGCCGATGTGGGCCATCGAGAATCGCCTCAACCACCAGGTCATCAGCCGTGACAGCGGCATGCCAGCCCAATGGGCCAGCGCCCTGACGCCGGACGAGCTGAATAAAAGCGTGCTGGTGACCCCCCTGAGCAAAAGCGACTGGCAATTGCGCGGGCTGTTCGACCGCACCGCAGTGCTTGAGCAACTGCTGCCCGCGTTTATCGGCAAGTGCCTGCTGGGCCTGGCATTTTCGCTGATCCCGGTGATCGTGCTGCTGAACATGCGCCGTCGCCAACGCCAGGTGCATGAGGGCCGGCGGCGGTATCAGGATATTTTCGAAGGCACCGGCGTGGCGCTGTGCGTGCTGGACTTGTCGGGCCTCAATGCGTTCTTCGCCAAGGCCCAACTGGAGACCCGCGCGCAGTTGCACACCTGGCTGCAGGACAACCCCATCGAGCGCCAGCAATTGCTCAAGGAACTGCGCATCACCGAGGTCAACCAGGTGGCGGTACGCCTGTTGAACGTGGGTTCCTGCGAAGAAGCCTGGGAGCGCCTGATCGATGACTGCCCGCGCAACGCCACCTCCATTGGTTACCAGATACTCGAAGCCGTCCTGACCCGACAGGATCAGCTTGAGCTGGAAATTCAGCTCAAGGATGCCGCCAGCAACGATCAATACCTGTGGCTGGTGATGCGCCTGCCGGAACAGCGCGATGACTTCAAGGCGGTGATCCTCAGCATCAGCGATATCACCAGCCGCAAGCTGATCGAATTGTCGTTGGTGGAGCGTGAGAGTTTCTGGTCCGACGTGGTGCGCACCGTGCCCGATCACCTGTATGTGCAGGACGTGATCAGCCAGCGCATGATTTTCAGCAACCACCACCTGGGCCACACCCTCGGCTATAACAAGGCCGAACTGCACCAAATGGGCGAATACTTCTGGGAAATCCTGCTGCACCCCGAGGACGCCGAGCATTACCACGACCTGCGCCAACAGCAGCGCCAGGTCGGCTACACCACACAACTGCAATGCCAACTGCGCTTTCGCCATCGGAACAACCAATGGCGCCGCTTCGATATCCGCGAGCAGGCCCTGGCCCGGGACAAGACCGCCGTGGTCACACGCATCATTGGCGTGGCCAAGGACATCACCGACCAGATCGAAGCCAGCGAATCCCTGCGCGACAGCGAACAGCGCTACCGCATGCTCGCCGAAAGCATCAGCGACGTCATCTGCTCCACCGACAGCCAATTGGCCCTCAACTACATCAGCCCCTCGGTCAATGCGGTGCTCGGTTATGACGTGGACTGGGTATTCCAGAACGGCTGGCAGTCGATCGTTGCCAACCCGCAGCAACTGAGCGGCATTTATAGCCTGGTGGAGCAAGTCAGCCGTGCGCTGGGCGATGCCGAGGCGCTGAACCAGCTGCGCGATGAAATGCAGACTCAGTTGTTCCTGTTTGACTGCCTGCGCGCCGATGGTCGCAAAGTGCCGATTGAGCTACGCCTGGTACTGGTGTGGGACGAACACGGCACCTTCGAAGGCATCCTCGGTGTGGGCCGCGATATCAGCCAGCAACGCCGCGCCGAGAAAGACCTGCGCATGGCGGCCACGGTCTTCGAGCACTCCACCTCGGCGATCCTGATTACCGACCCTGCGGGTTACATCGTGCAGGCCAACGAGGCATTCAGCCGCGTCAGCGGTTACGCGGTCAGCGATGTGCTGGACCAGTTGCCGAACCTGCTCACCGTCGACGAACAGCAGGAATCCCACCTGCGCTACGTGCTCAAGCAACTGCACCAGCACAGCACCTGGGAAGGCGAAGTGTGGCTCAAGCGCCGCAACGGCGAGCATTACCCGGCATGGGTCGGCATTACGGCGGTGTTCGACGACGAAGGCGACCTGGCCAGCTACGTGTGTTTCTTCAGCGATATCAGTGAGCGCAAGGCCAGCGAACAGCGCATCCACCGCCTGGCCTACTACGACGCCCTGACCCACTTGCCCAACCGCACCCTGTTCCAGGACCGCTTGCATACAGCATTGCAGGCGGCCGAACGACAGAAGTCGTGGGTGGTACTGATGTTCCTCGACCTCGACCGCTTCAAGCCGATCAACGACTCCCTGGGCCACGCCGCCGGCGACCGCATGCTCAAGGAGATGGCGACCCGCCTGCTCGGCTGCGTGGCCGAAGACGACACCGTGGCACGCATGGGCGGCGATGAGTTCACCTTGCTCCTGCAACCACGGGTCAGCCGCGAGATGGCGTTGAACCGCGCGATTCACGTGGCCGAGCAGATCCTCGCCAGCCTGGTGAAGCCGTTCGTGCTGGAAGGCCGCGAGTTCTTTGTGACCGCCAGTATCGGCATCGCCCTCAGCCCGCAAGACGGCAACGAGCTGAGCCAACTGATGAAAAACGCCGACACGGCGATGTATCACGCCAAGGAACGCGGCAAGAACAACTTCCAGTTCTACCAGTCCGACATGAACGCCAGCGCCCTGGAACGCCTGGAACTGGAAAGCGACCTGCGCCACGCCCTGGACCAGAACGAGTTCGTGCTCTATTACCAGCCGCAGTTCAGCGGCGACGGCAAACGCCTGACCGGCGCCGAAGCCCTGCTGCGCTGGCGCCACCCGCGACGTGGCCTGGTGCCGCCGGGGGACTTTATCCCGGTGCTGGAAGAGTTGGGCCTGGTGGTGGACGTGGGCGACTGGGTGATCAGCGAAGCCTGCCGCCAACTCAAGACCTGGCACCAGAACAAGGTGCGGGTGCCGAAAGTCTCGGTGAACATCTCTGCGCGACAGTTCTCCGACGGCCAACTGGGCACGCGCATCGCCACCATCCTCAAGGACACCGGCCTACCGCCGGCGTGCCTGGAGCTGGAGCTGACGGAAAGTATCCTGATGCGCGAAGTCAACGAAGCCATGCACATCCTCGACAGCCTGAAAAACCTGGGGCTGAGCATTGCGGTGGACGACTTTGGCACCGGGTATTCGTCGCTCAACTACCTCAAGCAATTCCCTATCGACGTGTTGAAGATCGACCGCACCTTTGTCGATGGCCTGCCGTCCGGCGAGCAGGATGCGCAGATTGCCCGCGCCATTATTGCCATGGCCCACAGCTTGAACCTGGCGGTGATCGCCGAGGGTGTGGAGACCCATGAGCAGTTGGATTTCCTGCGTGAACATGGTTGCGATGAGGTGCAGGGTTATCTGTTTGGGCGGCCGATGCCGGCGAATCGGTTCGAGGCGCAGTTCAGCAATGATGCGCTGTTCATGTTCGACTGAGGTTCTGGGGTGAGGCCACTGGCCCTATCGGGGGCAAGCCCCCTCCCACCTTGGAATGCGCTCGAATGTATGAGGGGGCTTGCCCCCGATGAGGCCCTCACAGTCACCGCCTATCCCCAGATGAGCCCCACTTGTCCGCGACATGATGTCCTTTCATATGCCATCTAAAACCCATTGGGTTAGAATGCCCTCCTTTTCTGCCCCCGATCCTTGAGGACCGCCATGTTCAGCCGTGATTTGACTATTGCCAAGTACGACGCCGATCTCTTTGCCGCCATGGAGCAAGAAGCCGTGCGCCAGGAAGAGCACATTGAGCTGATCGCTTCGGAAAACTACACCAGCCCAGCGGTCATGGAGGCTCAGGGTTCGGTTCTGACCAACAAGTACGCCGAAGGCTACCCAGGCAAGCGCTACTACGGCGGTTGCGAGTACGTCGACGTGGTTGAACAGTTGGCCATCGACCGCGCCAAAGAGCTGTTCGGCGCCGATTACGCCAACGTCCAGCCGCACGCCGGTTCCCAAGCCAACAGCGCCGTGTACCTGGCCCTGCTGCAAGGCGGCGACACCATCCTGGGCATGAGCCTGGCCCACGGCGGTCACCTGACCCACGGCGCCAGCGTTTCCTCCTCCGGCAAGCTGTACAACGCCGTTCAATACGGTATCGATGCCAACGGCCTGATCGACTACGACGAAGTCGAGCGCCTGGCGGTTGAACACAAGCCGAAAATGATCGTGGCCGGTTTCTCTGCCTACTCGCAGATCCTGGACTTCCCACGTTTCCGCGAGATCGCTGACAAGGTCGGCGCCTACCTGTTCGTTGACATGGCTCACGTAGCCGGTCTGGTCGCCGCTGGCGTCTACCCGAACCCGGTGCCTTTCGCTGACGTGGTGACCACCACCACCCACAAGACCCTGCGCGGTCCACGTGGCGGCCTGATCCTGGCTCGCGCCAACGCCGACATCGAGAAGAAGCTGAACTCTGCCGTATTCCCAGGCGCCCAAGGCGGCCCACTGGAGCACGTGATCGCCGCCAAAGCGATCTGCTTCAAGGAAGCGCTGCAACCTGAGTTCAAGACCTACCAGCAACAAGTGGTCAAGAACGCCCAGACCATGGCCAGCGTGTTCATCGAGCGCGGCTTCGACGTGGTGTCCGGCGGTACTGAAAACCACCTGTTCCTGCTGTCGCTGATCAAGCAGGACATTTCCGGTAAAGATGCTGACGCTGCCCTCGGCAAAGCCTTCATCACCGTGAACAAGAACTCCGTGCCAAACGACCCACGCTCGCCGTTCGTCACCTCGGGCCTGCGCTTCGGCACCCCGGCTGTGACCACCCGTGGCTTCAAGGAAGCAGAGTGCAAGGAACTGGCTGGCTGGATCTGCGACATCCTGGCTGACCTGAACAACGAAACCGTGATCGACGCGGTACGTGAGAAGGTCAAGGCCATCTGCAAGAAGCTGCCGGTGTACGGCGCTTGATTGCAGTTGCTTGAATGAAAAGCCCGGCTCTTGAGCCGGGCTTTTTTGTGCCTGAAGACACTGCTTTCTCAACCTGAAATGCAATCAACTGTGGGAGGGGGCTTGCCCCCGATGGCAGTGTGTCAGTCATAGATGGGCTGTCTGACCCACCGCAATCGGGGGCAAGCCCCCTCCCACAGTTGATCGTATTTCAAGTCAGGGTTGGTAGACCCGCTGGAAGCCCTCGCGAATCTTGTCTTCGGGCAATTCATCAGCAATAAACACAATCACACTCTCCCGCGCCTCGCCCTCGGCCCACTCGGTGTCCCAGTCGAAACCGTAAAGTTTGAGCACACCCTGAAACACCATCCGCCGATCTTCCCCGGCAATATTCAGCACGCCTTTATAGCGCAGCAACTGCTTGCCATGATCTTCCAGCAGCTCATTCATGAACTCGCTGAGCCGATCAATATCCAGCGGCTGCTCGGTGCGCAGCACCAGGCTGGAAATGCGGTCGATGGACGGCGCGGCACTCACCGGGCGCAGGCTCATGCCGGCGTTGAGGTTGAAACCGCGTACATCCAGCAATTCAGCCAGGTCGATAGTGCCGTGGTCCACCACACGGATCGGCGCGCGGCGGTTGATGCGGGTCAGGCGCTCGCTCAACGCGTCAAAGGTGGCGTCATCCACCAGGTCGCGCTTGCTCACCAGCAGGCGGTCGGCAAAACCAATCTGCGCCTGGGCGATGGTCTGGGTCAGGTGATGCTCGGCGTGAGCGGCGTCCACCAGGGTGATGATGCCGTCGAGGATGTAGCGCTCGCGCAGTTCCTCGTCGATGAAAAAGGTTTGCGCCACCGGCGCTGGGTCGGCCAGGCCGGTGGTTTCGATCACCAGGCGGTCGAAGGCGATTTCGCCGCTGTCCAGGCGTTCAAGCAACAGATACAGGGCTTTGGTCAGGTCGGTGTGGATGGTGCAGCACACGCAGCCGTTGGACAGGGTCATGACTTGCACCGGTTCGTCGCCCAATAGCTGGGTGTCGATACCGGCGTCACTGAATTCGTTTTCGATCACGGCGATTTTCAGCCCGTGTTCGGCTTTGAGTAAGTGGCGCAGCAAGGTGGTCTTGCCAGCACCAAGGAAGCCGCTGAGGATCGTTACCGGAATGGGAGAGGACAAAGACAGTTCTCCTTATAACTGAAGGAACACAAAACAAATGTGGGAGGGGGCTTGCCCCCGATAGCAGTGTGTCAGGCACTTATCGGTCACTGACATACCGCAATCGGGGGCAAGCCCCCTCCCACATGGGATCACCACTGACTCAAAATTACCGAGTTAGCAGCATTTAGGCCCACCCTTGCCACCGTAACGGGCTTCCTGGCGTTCCCGGAAGAACGCCTTGTAGTCCATCACCGGCTTGTCCGGGTGTTTGGTTTGCATATGCTCGACGTAGGTGTCGTAGTCGGGCATGCCGACCATCAGGCGCGCGGCCTGACCGAGGTATTTACCGAGGCGACTGATGTCATTGAACATGGCTGCAATCCTCGATCACGCGTCCGGCACGGCCTGGAACGGGGCTTCTTTATCCGTACGTTCTTTGTTGCCCCAGGCGGCGACGCCGACCTTGAGCGCATAGAACAGGATGCTGAATACCACGAACAGGAACAGCGCCGTCAGCGTTGCGTTGGTGTAGGCGTTGTAGATCACGTGCTGCATCTGGTCGATGTTCTTGGCCGGGGCGAGGATCTGGCCGTTGGCCAGGGCATCGCTGTACTTCTTGGCCAGGGACAGGAAGCCCACCGCCGGGTTGGCGTCGAACAGCTTGATGAAGCCCGCCGTGGTGGTGCAGATCAGCAGCCAGACCGCTGGCAGCATGGTCACCCAGATGTAGCGTTGGCGTTTCATTTTGATCAGCACAACGGTGGCCAGCATCAGCGCGATACCCGCCAGCATCTGGTTCGAGATACCGAACAGCGGCCACAAGGTGTTGATGCCGCCCAGTGGGTCGATCACACCTTGGTACAGCAGGTAACCCCACATCGCCACGCAACCAGCGGTGGCGATCAGGTTGGCGGTCCAGGACTCGGTGCGTTTGAGCGCCGGCACGAACGAACCCAACAGGTCTTGCAGCATGAAGCGACCGGCACGGGTGCCGGCGTCAACGGCCGTCAGGATAAACAGCGCTTCGAACAGGATCGCAAAGTGGTACCAGAACGCCATGGTGTTTTCACCCGGCAGTACGCTGTGCAGGATCTGCGCGATACCGACCGCCAAGGTCGGCGCACCGCCGGCACGGGCCAGGATGGTGGTTTCACCGATGTCATGGGCCACGGCTTGCAGCGCCTCTGGCGTGATCGCAAAACCCCAACTGCTGACGGTTTGCGCCACAGCCACCACATCACCGCCAACCACTGCGGCCGGGCTGTTCATGGCGAAGTACACGCCTGGCTCGATCACCGAAGCGGCAACCATGGCCATGATGGCCACGAACGACTCCATCAGCATGCCGCCGTAACCGATGTAACGGGCGTTGGTTTCGTTATCCAGCAGCTTGGGCGTGGTGCCCGAGGAGATCAGCGCATGGAAACCCGATACCGCGCCACAGGCGATGGTGATGAACAGGAACGGGAACAGACCGCCCTTCCACACCGGGCCGGTGCCGTCGATGAACTGGGTCAGCGCGGGCATTTTCAGCTCTGGCATGGTGACCAGGATGCCGATGGCCAGGGCAATGATGGTGCCGATTTTCAGGAACGTAGACAGGTAGTCACGCGGTGCCAGGATCAGCCACACCGGCAATACTGCGGCAACGAAACCGTAGCCGATCAGCATCCAGGTGATTTGAATACCGGTGAAGGTAAAGGCCTTGGCCCACACTGGGTCAGCGGCAATCTGCCCGCCCAGCCAGATCGAGCCCAGCAGCAACAGCACGCCGATAATCGAGATTTCACCGATGCGGCCCGGGCGGATGTAGCGCATGTAGATGCCCATGAACATCGCAATCGGGATGGTCGCCATTACCGTGAAAATGCCCCACGGGCTTTCGGCCAGGGCCTTGACCACGATCAGCGCCAGCACCGCGAGGATGATGATCATGATCAGGAAGCAGCCGAACAGCGCGATGGTTCCCGGAATGCGGCCCATCTCTTCGCGGACCATATCCCCCAGGGAACGGCCGTTGCGACGGGTGGACAGGAACAGCACCATGAAGTCCTGCACCGCACCGGCCAGCACCACGCCGGCAATCAGCCAGAGCGTACCGGGCAGGTAGCCCATTTGCGCCGCCAGCACCGGGCCGACCAACGGGCCTGCACCGGCAATCGCCGCAAAGTGGTGACCGAACAGGATGTGTTTGTTGGTCGGCACATAGTCCAGACCATCGTTGTTGAGCACTGCGGGGGTGGCCCGCCGTGGATCGAGTTGCATCACGTTATTCGCGATGAACAGGCTGTAGTAGCGGTAAGCAACCAGGTAGATGGCCACAGCAGCGACCACAATCCACAAGGCGTTGATCGCCTCGCCGCGGCGCAAGGCCACTACGCCCAGGGCGCACGCTCCTACGATTGCCAGCACCAGCCAGGGTAGGTGGCGTAGCAGGCTATTATTATTTTTCATTTTTATATTCCAGCCAGGGTGGACAGAAAGGACAGCCGTTCCGAGTTTAGCGCTGTTGGCTTTAAAGACCACCCCCCTACGTTGGTCTAGAGCCTTCTCCGGGCGAAAAAAGCCGAAATAAATGCCCAATGATGGCGCAGGGCTACAATCCCTTTATCCACAGAGGGTTTCACCATGACCGAACAGCCGTCTGACCGTCGTCGTTTTCGCCGGATCGCCTTTGATGCCAAGACCGAACTTCGGCAAAACGGCCGGGAATGGCCGGTGCAATTGGTGGATTTGTCGTTAAAGGGGTTGTTGGTGCAACGGCCCGAAGACTGGAAGGGGAATAAGGCGCTGCCGTTCGATGTGGATATTCGCCTGGACCCGAAGGCCCACATCAAGATGCAAGTGCGGCTGACCCATGAGGATCATGGACAGTTGGGGTTTGTGTGCCAGCACATTGATCTGGATTCGATCAGCTTTTTGCGGCGGTTTGTCGAGCTGAATCTGGGAGATGAGGAGGAGCTGCACCGAGAGTTGGCGGCGTTGCTGGTTACCTGACAGGCAAAACAAATGTGGGAGGGGGCTTGCCCCCGATTGCGGTATGTCAGTGACAGATAAGTGCCTGACACACTGCTATCGGGGGCAAGCCCCCTCCCACATGGGTTTATCAGTGTTGTTGATTATTCGAACAAGGCATCCAACGCCTGTTCCAAGCGCGTCACTGCAATAATCTGCAACCCCGCCGGCGACTCCTTCGGCGCATTACCCTTGGGCACAATCGCCCGTTTAAAGCCGTGCTTCGCGGCCTCCTTCAACCGCTCCTGGCCACTCGGCACCGGCCGCACCTCACCCGACAAGCCCACCTCACCAAACACCAGCAAATCATGGGGCAGTGGCCGGTTACGCAAGCTGGACATCACCGCCGCCATCAACGCCAGGTCCGACGCGGTCTCCAGCACCTTGACCCCGCCCACCACGTTGAGGAACACGTCCTGATCATGGGTCGGGATGCCGCCATGCCGGTGCAGCACCGCCAGCAACATCGCCAGGCGGTTCTGATCCAGGCCCAAGGTGACACGCCGTGGGTTGGCCAAATGGCTGTCATCCACCAGCGCTTGCACTTCCACCAGCATTGGCCGGGTGCCTTCCCACGTTGCCATTACCACACTGCCTGGGACTTCTTCCTGGGCGCGGGTAAGAAAAATCGCCGAAGGGTTGGAGACTTCTTTCAGCCCCCGATCCGTCATGGCGAACACGCCCAATTCGTTGACTGCACCGAAACGGTTTTTCACCGCTCGCAACAAACGCAGGCGACCATCGGATTCGCCCTCGAAATACAACACGGTATCGACCATATGTTCCAGCACGCGCGGCCCGGCCAGCGCGCCCTCCTTGGTCACATGGCCCACCAGGAAAATCGCCGTGCCGCTCTGCTTGGCATAGCGCACCAACAGCGCCGCACTTTCACGCACCTGGGATACGCCGCCGGGTGCCGACTGCAATTGCTCGGTGAAAATCGTCTGGATCGAGTCGATCACCATGACCTTGGGCTTTTCGATACGCGCCGTGGCGATGATGCTTTCGATGCAGGTCTCGGTCATGACCCGCAGCTGGTCCTGGGGCAACCCCAGGCGCCTGGCGCGCATGGCCACTTGTTGCTGGGATTCCTCACCGGTGACGTACAGCGCCGGCATACGGCTGGCGATGCTGCACAGGGTTTGCAGCAGGATGGTGGATTTGCCGATACCGGGGTCACCACCGATCAGCACTACGGAGCCGTCCACCAGGCCACCGCCAAGCACACGGTCCAGTTCGCCAGACGCGGTAGAAAAACGCGGGATTTCTTCGACGCTGACTTCAGCCAATGTCTTGATCTGCGCCTGTTGCCCGGTCCAGCCGGCACGACCGCTGGGGGCAGCCGCGCCGCCGCTCTCGATCATGGTTTCAGTCAGGGTGTTCCATGCGCCGCACTCGCCGCATTGGCCGGCCCACTTGGGAAAGGTCGCGCCGCACTCCGTGCAGCCGTACATGCGCTTGGCCTTTGCCATTTGAGAACCTCCAACCGAAAAACCGCGATGATAGCTCAGCGCGGCGCCCGATCAAGGGCGCCTCGCCGAAACCTGCGATCAGTCAGTCAATTTGTCTGCCAGCACTTTTACCCGTGCAAGGTCTCCCTTGGCGACCTTGGCCACCCCAGCGCCGTACTCCGGGTCGGCCTTGTAGAGGAACGACAGGATAATGTGCTTGCTCTCGTCATCGGTGGTCGCCAGCGAGCCGCCGAAGTTGTCGATCAAGTCCTGGCGCTCTTTCTTATTGAACGAGCGATACAGGTCACCGGCCTGCTTGAAGTTCTGCTCACGCTGAATCTTCGCCTGCTGGGTGCTGCCCGCCAGCGCCGACTGGCTGTAGCGTGCGGTTTGTGGTTCTTCCCGAGGCTCAAGACGGCTCGGCTGGTAGTTCACGCCGCTGCTGGTCTTGCCGAAATTCATCGCGCCGTCCTGGTTACCGTTGTTGACGGTTACCCGTGGTGCGTTGATTGGCAGTTGCAGCGCGTTGGCGCCCAGGCGGTACATCTGGGTGTCGGCGTAGGAAAATATCCGGCCTTGCAGCAGGCGATCCTCCGAGGGCTCGATGCCCGGCACCAGGTTGGCAGGGGCCATGGCGACTTGTTCGGTCTCCTGGAAAACGTTGGCCGGGTTGCGGTTCAGCACCATCTGGCCGACTTTGCGCTCGGGCACATTCGGCCAGATTTTGGTGGCATCCAAGGGGTCGAAGTCGAACTTGGCCAGGTCCTCAGGCTTGAGTACCTGCACGTACAGGTCCCACTTGGGGAAGTCGCCCTGGTTGATGTGGGTGACCAGGTCGTTGGTCATGTGGCTGTAATCCCTGCCCTGCACTTCGGTGACTTGCTTGGGGTCGAGGTTCTTGATGCCTTGCAGGCTCTTCCAGTGGAACTTGACGTAGTGCACCTCGCCCTTGGCGTTGATCAGCTTGTAGGCGTGCACACTATTACCATCCATTTCCCGGTAGCTGGCGGGTGTACCGGAGTTGGAGTACAGCTCGGTCAACGTGCGCGTGGCTTCGGGTACATGGGAGAAGAAGTCGAAGCGCCGGGAATCGTCATCCAGGTTGGTGCGTGGATCCGGTTTAAAGGCGTGAACCATGTCCGGGAACTTGATCGCATCACGGATAAAGAAGGTCGGGAAGTTATTGCCCACCAGGTCCCAGTTGCCGTCGGCGGTGTAGAACTTGGTGGCGAAGCCACGGGGGTCGCGCAGGGTTTCCGGGGAGTGGTTGCCGTGGACCACGGCGGAGAAACGCACGAACACCGGGGTGGCTTCACCTGCCGCAAAGACCTTGGCCTTGGTCAGGTCGCTGAGGTTATCGGTGACCGTGAAGGTGCCGTGGGCGCCGGTGCCACGGGCGTGTACAACGCGCTCAGGGATGCGCTCGCGGTCGAAGCGCTGCAGCTTCTGGATGAGCTGCACGTCTTGCAGCAGCACCGGGCCATTGGCACCGGCGGTTTGTGAGTTCTGGTTGTCGCCGACGGCAGCGCCGTTATCGCGGGTGAGGTTGGCGGCGTGTACAGAGAGGGAAAGCAGGCTGGCGGTTACCAGAACCAGCGCGGATCGCGCGGATATTGGCCCACGGCTCATTGGGTTTTTCATCGAGGTTTCCTCTGGTTTTTCTAATGCACATTCAGTTGTGCTTGCCAGAGGCTAGTGAGCTGGAGCCCAGAAGATAAATAGAAAAGCAGTACCAACCCGATAAAGAAAATAGTCTGGTAACCCACTGAAATTATGGGTAATTCGCGCGCGATTGATGGCACTTTGCAAACTATTTGCGATTTAATGTGTCGATAAAAACTAACAGTGTTAACAGTTGTGTCGGGCAAGCCCTCTACGACTGACTTACACTGAGCCCCACCCTTCTCATCTGTAACAAGGAATAACCTATGGGCGTGATCAGTGAGTTCAAGGCCTTCGCGGTCAAAGGTAATGTGGTCGACATGGCCGTCGGTATTATCATCGGCGCCGCCTTCGGCAAAATTGTTTCCTCGTTTGTAGGCGACGTGGTGATGCCGCCGCTCGGTCTGTTGATCGGTGGCGTGGACTTCGGTGACCTGGCGATTACGCTCAAGGCGGCTCAGGGCGATGCCCCGGCGGTTGTGCTGGCGTACGGCAAGTTCATCCAGAGCGTGATCGACTTTGTGATCATCGCGTTTGCGATCTTCATGGGTGTGAAGGCGATCAACCGCCTGAAGCGCGAAGAGGCCGTGG
Organism: Pseudomonas nabeulensis; assembly: GCF_004682045.1. Classification (GTDB taxonomy): domain Bacteria; phylum Pseudomonadota; class Gammaproteobacteria; order Pseudomonadales; family Pseudomonadaceae; genus Aquipseudomonas; species Aquipseudomonas nabeulensis. Next base: position 93,931 of record NZ_QUZT01000015.1, on the reverse strand, counting down.
CACCCAGTGCACCGCCAGTGCCGACCAAGGAAGAAGTGTTGCTGGGCGAGATCCGCGATCTGCTCAAGGCACAGAACGACAAACCGTTATAACCAAAGCCGGTTTGAAAAAGGCGCCCGTTTGAGGCGCCTTTTTTATTACCAGTAGTTTTCCACCGCCACCTGGCCAGGGCGTCGGCTCAAGCTCAGGTTCATATCGCGCTGCTTGAGCAACTGGCGCGTGTCATCGACCATTTGCGGGTTGCCGCAAATCAATACGCGGGAATGCTCCGGGGTCAGCTCGACGCCGGCGGCGCGCTCCAGCTCGCCATTTTCGATCAATGTGGTAATGCGCCCATTCAGCGTGCCCGGGTGCTGTTCACGGGTAACGATTGGAATGTAGGTGAGCTTGTGGGCGTATTCGGCCAGGTATTCACGCTCGCCCAGTTCCTTGATCAGCGACTGGTAGGCCAATTCCTTGGCTTCCCGCGCGCTGTAGACCAGGACGATGCGCTCGAATTTCTCCCAGACCTCGAAGTCTTGCAGGATCGACAGGAACGGAGCCACCCCGGTGCCGGTGCCCAGCATCCACAAGTCACGGCCGTCGACAAAGCGATTCAAGGTCAGGAAACCCGTGGCCTGGCGTTCCACCATCAAGGTATCGCCGACCTTGAGACGGCTCAGCTCACTGGTGAACTCGCCACCCGGAACGACAATGGAAAAGAAATCCAAATGCTCATCGAACGGCGAGGACACCAAGGAATAGGCGCGCCACACGGTGCGGCCATCGGCCTTGGTCACTCCCAGGCGCACGAATTGACCCGCCGTAAACCGGAAACCCGGATCACGGGTGGTGCGCAGGGTAAACAGGCTGGGGGTCAGCGATTGCACGTCGAGCAAGGTCTGGCGGGTAAATTTCTCAGCACTGGCCGTCATGGGGGGCTCCGTTCTACAGGTGCCCTAGTGTCCCTCAAAGTGACCTACGGAAACACTGATGGTTTGTAGTGGCATCTTAGACTGGCGATTTAATAGCACCCTTAATCAATTCGCGATTAACACTCTTATCAGGCTTACCAACAAACTGTTAGTTAAACATTACAGCGACTTCAACCTATTAAAAACTCTCAAAAAACCAACTTAATATTTACAAAGCTAACTAACAAATCTGCCGAAAACTTCTTAAACCTCATCGCGCAAGAACGAAAATTTCCTCTCGTAACGTAGCCAATGTCCTACACTCATTTCCGTGCAGCTTTGGGGTTCTGGACGTACCCAGGCCGCGTACACCCCATGGAGAGTTACCAATGATCAACTGGCGCAACACTAGACTCCCCAAACTGGAAGGCGAGAACGAGATCACCAGTATTTTTGAAATGGTCATCAACCAAACCTTAGAACTCGGCTTTCAATTCTGTTCCTTTACCATGAGTTCACAACAACCTAACAACCGAACGAAACCGATCCGACTCAATAACTATCCAAACGAATGGAACACACTCTATAAGCAAGCAAACTTTTTCGACGTTGATCCCGTAGTGACACACTGTAAGCGCTGCGTACTACCACTGGTCTGGGAGAAAAAAGTCTTCGGCGCTGCACCCAATTTATGGGAGCTGGCCCAACTCCACGGTGTGCACTTGGGCTGGACCCAGGCCGTTCATGACTTTCAGGGTGTGTTCAGTATGCTGACCCTCGCACGGGGTGAAGGCGAAGTCAGCCCGGAGGAACTGTACGAAAAAGCTGGCCAGGTGCTGTGGTTGTGTCACGCCATGCACGCGGTCGTCGCGCAGAAATATGCCGATGAGCCTAGCGTCAAACCCGTCAGCCAACTGACCCCTCGGGAAACGGAAATCCTCAAGTGGTCAGCCATGGGCAAGACCGCATCGGACATCGCCACCATTCTCTGCTTGTCGGAGCGCACGGTGGGCTTTCATATCAGCAGTTCATTCAAGAAACTGGGGGTCAACAACAAGATCGCCGCGGTACTCAGGGCCTCTAAAATGGGCTGCTTTTAACCCCACAGAAACACCGCATGTAATCCCTCTGGAAAAAAAGTAACATTTACGCCCGATTCTGAGTGTTGATGCAGCCCAAAGGCCGCCTCGCAGTTCACTCAGAGGGTCGCGCAGCTGACTGCCGACCTCTCACGATGACCCAGAGCCTCCCCCGCCATGCCCCTGCTCGACAGCCCCTTCGCCCAGCTCGATCTGATCCGCCAGCCAGAGCAACACAATGATCCGCTGCAAGCGTTCGATGCGGCCGACGAATACTTGCTCAGCTATTTAGCTGAGCAACAGCCAACGGCGACTACCCGCGTACTGGTGCTGAATGACAGTTTCGGTGCCCTGGCCGCCAGCCTGGAGGGCCGGGTGCAGGTGACGTCGAGCGGCGATTCCTTCCTCGCCGCGCAAGGCCTGGAGAAAAACCTGGCGCGCAACGGCAAGGCCTTTGATGCAGTGCGCTTCATCCCCGCGAGCCAAGTGCCAACGGGCCCGTTCGACCGGGTACTGATCCGCGTGCCCAAGACCCTGGCACTGCTGGAAGAACAGCTGATTCGCCTGCAAGGCCAACTGGCCCCCGGCGCGCAAGTCATCGCCGGTGCCATGATCAAGCACCTACCACGGGCGGCCGGTGATTTGCTTGAGCGCTATATCGGACCGATGCAGGCGTCATTGGCCGTGAAGAAAGCCAGGTTGCTGATCGCCACCGTTGAAGACCGCCCGTTGACGGTCTCGCCCTACCCGACCCGTTACACCCTGGACTCGCCAGCCATCGAACTGCTCAACCACGCCAACGTGTTCTGCCGCGAAGGCCTGGACATCGGCACCCGCGCCTTCCTGCCGCACCTGCCAAACAACCTCGGCAGCGCCCGTGTCGCGGACCTGGGTTGCGGCAACGGCGTATTGGCGATTGCCAGCGCACTGCAAAACCCCGACGCGCAGTACACCCTGGTGGACGAGTCTTATATGGCCGTGCAATCGGCGGCCGAGAATTGGCAGGCGGCCCTGGGCGACCGCGACGTCACCCTGCGCGCCGCCGATGGCCTGGCTGGCCAGGAACCCCACTCGCTGGACGTGGTGCTGTGCAACCCGCCATTCCACCAACAGCAGGTGGTCGGCGACTTCCTCGCCTGGCGCATGTTCCAGCAGGCCCGCGAAACCCTGGTGGTGGGCGGCGCCCTCTATATAGTCGGCAATCGCCACCTGGGTTATCACACCAAACTGGCACGGCTGTTTCGTGGCGTCGAACAAGTGGCCACCACGCCGAAATTCGTCATCCTCAAAGCGCGCAAATAAAAAAACCCTGCCGCTCTTGCGAGGGGCAGGGTTGGAAAGCCGGGCCGCAAAGCCCGGATCGGGATGTCAGTGGGTGGTCAGGCCCGCCGCATTCATGAACATGCGCATCAGGCTGGCCACGATAAACAGGGCCAGCACGCTGCCCGTCCAGATCATCGCCAGCCACCCCAGACGCCGCCACAACGGCTGCTTCTCGGCCTGTTCGATCTCTTGCAACGTAGGTTTGCCGGACATGCAACGACCCTCCTAGTGGTAACCGTCTTCGTGGGTGACCTTGCCGCGGAACACGTAGTAGCTCCAGAAGGTGTAGCCCAGGATAAACGGGATGATGAATAACGTGCCCACCAGCATAAAGCCCTGGCTTTGCGGTGGCGCGGCGGCATCCCAGATCGACACCGACGGCGGGATGATATTTGGCCACAGGCTGATACCCAGGCCGCTGTAGCCGAGGAAGATCAACACCAACGTCAGCAGGAACGGTGTGTAGTGCGCATTACGTGCCACGGCGCGGATCAGCCCGTACAGAGTCACCAACACCAGGATCGGCACCGGCAGGAACCAGAACAGGTTTGGCAGGGTGAACCAGCGCGAAGCGATTTCCGGGTGCGCCAGCGGCGTCCAGATACTGACAATGCCAATCACTGCCAGCAGCGCGAAAGCCAGTGGCCGCCCCAGGTTGTGCATCTTCTCTTGCAATGAACCTTCGGTCTTCATGATCAGCCAGGTGCAACCCAGCAACGCGTAGGCCACGATCAGCGCGACGCCGCAGAACATCGTGAACGGCGTAAGCCAGTCCAGCGAGCCGCCGGCAAACTGGCGGTCCACCACCGGCAGGCCGTCGATAAATGCGCCCAGCGCCACCCCCTGGAAGAACGTTGCCGCAATCGAGCCGCCGATAAACGCCTTGTCCCATAGGTGACGCTTGTGGTCCTTGGCCTTGAAGCGGAACTCGAACGCCACGCCGCGAAAGATCAGCCCGATCAGCATCAGGATCAGCGGCAAGTACAACGCCGACAACACCACCGAATACGCCAGCGGGAATGCGCCAAACAACGCCGCACCGCCCAATACCAGCCAGGTTTCGTTACCGTCCCACACGGGGGCGACGGTGTTCATCATCACGTCACGGTCGACTTTGCCGGGGATAAACGGAAAGAGGATGCCGATACCCAGGTCGAAGCCGTCCATGACCACGTACATCATGATGCCGAAGATGATGATCACGGCCCAGATCAGCGGAAGATCAATACCCATCTCAATGCCCCTTGTGCTGGATGTGGGTGTGGTCGTCATCGCCGCCATCATCGGCAGCCGACAACGGACGGGCCGGTGTACGTTTCTGGCCAGGGCCGCCGTGGGTAGGCTCGCTGCCTTCGTGGGTCTGAGGCCCCTTACGGACTAGGCGCATCATGTAGCCCAGACCTGCGCCGAACAGCGCGAAGTACACCACCACGAACAACACCAGGGTGATGGTCATCTGCGCCAGGCTATGCCCGGAAGACGCATCCGCCGTGCGCATCAAGCCGTAGACCACCCACGGCTGGCGACCGATTTCGGTGGTGAACCAGCCGGCAAGAATCGCGATCAGGCCGGACGGCCCCATCCACAACGCCAGGTACAGGAACGGCTTGGACGTGTACATCTTGTCGCCCCGGCGCAGCCACAGGCTGAACAGACCGGTAAAGATCATCAGGAAGCCCAGGCCCACCATGACCCGGAACGACCAGAACACGATGGTCGAGTTGGGGCGGTCCTCAGGCGGGAATTCCTTGAGGGCCGGCACCTGTTTATCCAGGGAGTGGGTGAGGATCAGGCTGCCGAGGTACGGGATCTCCACGGCATATTTGGTTTTTTCCGCTTTCATGTCCGGCCAGCCGAACAGGATCAACGGTGTCGGCTCGTTGCCGATGTTTTCCCAGTGGCCTTCAATCGCGGCAATTTTTGCCGGTTGGTGCTTCAAGGTATTGAGGCCGTGGAAGTCACCGATCACCGCCTGGATCGGCGCAACGATCAACGCCATCCACATCGCCATCGAGAGCATTTTGCGGATCGCCGGGTTGTCCTTGCCGCGCAGCAAGTGCCAGGCCGCCGAGGAACCGACGAAGAACGCCGTCGCCACGAAGGCCGCCGTGGCCATGTGTGCCAGGCGATAAGGGAACGATGGGTTGAACACCACAGCGAACCAATCGGTCGGGATCACGCGGCCATCGATGATTTCAAAGCCCTGGGGCGTCTGCATCCAGCTGTTGGACGACAGAATCCAGAACGTGGAGATCAACGTACCGACAGCCACCATCACGGTGGAGAAGAAGTGCAGCTTGCGCCCCACCTTGTTCCAACCGAACAGCATCACCCCGAGGAAACCGGCCTCAAGGAAGAAGGCCGTGAGCACTTCATACGTCAGAAGCGGCCCGGTGACGGCGCCCGCGAAGTCCGAAAAGCGGCTCCAGTTGGTGCCGAACTGGTAAGCCATGACCAACCCGGAAACCACGCCCATGCCGAAGTTGACGGCAAAGATCTTCGACCAGAAATGGTAGAGGTCACGGTAGGTGTCGTTATGGGTCTTGAGCCACAAGCCTTCCAGCACCGCAAGGTAACTGGCCAGGCCGATGGTGATCGCCGGGAACAGGATGTGGAACGAGATGGTGAATGCGAATTGAATTCGGGCGAGATCTAGCGCCTCCAAACCGAACATAAGTCTTCCTCTGTCAGGTAATACCGGCTGCTGGCGGGAGCCTGCACCCACTGCCCCCACGGATATGGAGTCTGTCGAATTTCAATTCGTTTCTTTTTTAACCAACCACGTCGGGAATCTGGCCCTGAGGCCGCCAGACCAATCCCTGGGGAGGTGTTGATCTGGATCAAGCATTGCTGAAAGAGTAGTCCGGATTTGGCTGTAGGACGTTGTGGTCTTTTGCCGCGTGACAGACTGCCTCAGATCAGATCCTGCAACCATCTGTTACAACTTGATGATAATCTCGGCGCTCCCTCCGGCCCTGACCTGAACGCCCGATGCCTAGTGAACCCGTGTTGCTGTTGCGTCATCACCGCCCTTTCATCGCTTTCTGGCTGGCGCGCATCTTCACCGCCAGCGGCTTCCAGATGCTTACCGTCGCCATCGGCTGGAACCTCTACCAACTGACCGGCAATGTGCTGGACCTGGGTTTGGTGGGTCTGGTGGAGTTCGTGCCCCGCGTGTTGTTCATGCTGCACACCGGGCATGTGGCGGACCGCTATGAGCGACGCAAGGTAGCGGCCATCTGCCAGACCGTACAGGCGCTGATCGCCCTGTCCCTGGCCATCGGCGGCCTGACCGGCAACGTGACCCGCGAGATGATCTTTATCCTCGCCTTCCTGCTCGGCGCCGCGCGCTCCTTTGAAATGCCCACCACCCAGGCGCTGCTGCCAAGCATCGTGCCCAGTGCGCTGTTTCCGCGTGCAGTGGCCTCGTCGCAGTCGGCCCAGCAACTGGCCACCATCGTTGCCCCGGCGCTCGGCGGTTTGCTGTATGCGTTCGGCAGCGTCTGGGTATACGGCCCCACCGTGGCGCTGTACATCATCGCCTGCGTGCTGACCCTCAACCTGCCCGCCCGCCAGACTCCGCTCAACAAGGGCAAGGCCACCCTGGATTCGTTGCTGGCCGGCATCCGCTTTATCCGCAGCCGCCCGGACATCCTCGGCGCCATCTCCCTGGACCTGTTCGCCGTACTGCTGGGCGGTGCCACCGCATTGCTGCCGGTGTTCGCCAAGGACATCCTGCTGACGGGGGCCTGGGGCCTGGGCCTGTTGCGCTCTGCCCCGGCGGTGGGCGCGTTGTTGATGTCGCTTTGGCTGGCGCGGTTTTCGGTGGATCGCCACGTGGGCCGCGTGATGTTCACCGCCGTCGGCATATTTGGCGTGGCGACCATCGCCTTCGGCCTGTCCACCTCGTTCTGGTTTTCCTTGGGCGTGCTGGTGGTGTTGGGCGCGGCGGACATGATCAGCATGGTGATCCGCGCGTCGTTCGTGCAGTTGGAAACCCCGGACGAAATGCGCGGGCGGGTCAGTGCGGTCAACGGGCTGTTTATCGGTGCGTCGAATCAGTTGGGTGAGTTTGAATCGGGGATTACCGCTCACTGGTTTGGCACGGTGCCAGCGGTGGTCATGGGCGGGATTGGTACGCTGGTGGTCACGGGCGTGTGGATCAAGTTGTTCCCGACTCTGGCGAATCGGGATCGGATGCATGTGCCGGTGGAAGAAAACATCAAGTCCGCCGCCTAGCCCAATTTGGCAATAAGGCCAATGTGGGAGGGGGCTTGCCCCCGATAGCGGTGTGTCAGTCAAAGATATATCACTGACACTCCCTCATCGGGGGCAAGCCCCCTCCCACATTTGGATCTTCGGCGTTTGGAAGATCGAGTTACAGCACCTTATCCAGGGTGACGGGAAAATCTCGCACCCGCTTCCCAGTGGCGTGATAAACCGCATTCGCCACCGCCGCCGCCACGCCGACAATGCCAATCTCACCGACCCCCTTGGACCCCAACGCATTAACAATCTCGTCGTGTTCTTCGACAAAAACCACATCAACGTCGCCGATATCCGCATTTACCGGGATGTGATACTCGGCCAGGCTGTGGTTCATGTAGCGCCCTAGTTGATGGTCGATCTGGGTTTCTTCATGCAAGGCCATGCCGATGCCCCACACCACGCCACCGAGGATCTGGCTACGGGCCATCTTGGGGTTGACCACCCGCCCGGCGGCAATCGCACTGACCACGCGGCTGACCTTGACGGTGCCCAGGTCTTCATCCACCCGCACTTCGACAAACACCGCCGAGTGAGTCGCGGTTGAATAACCTTCGCGCTTTTTGTCGGGCTCGCTGTCGACCTGTACTTCCAGCGCCTCTTCGCCCGCGTCCTTGACCAACTGCGCCAATGACACACCCACGTCACCGGTATGGAGCTGACCGTCTTCAAAGCGCACGGCCTCGGCCTCCTTGAACACCGGATACGTTTGCCTGGCGACTTCCAGCAACTTGGCGTTCAGCGCCTCACAGGCTTGCTGCACCGCCGTCCCGACCGACGAAACGGTAAATGAGCCCCCCTGTAACGGTGCTGTCGGCAATGACGAATCGCCGAGCAGAAAGCTCACATCCTCCACCGCCACGCCACTGGCCTGCGCCGCGATCTGGGTCATGACCGTGTATGTGCCGGTGCCGATATCGGTGGTGGCACTGCTCACCGTCAATTTGCCCTGTGCATCGATTCGCGCCTTGGCACTGGCCTTCATCTGCATGGCTTCCCACACACCACCGGCCATGCCCCAGCCGATCAACTGACGGCCATCGCGCATGCTGCGCGGTTCCGGGTTGCGTGCGCTCCAGCCGAACCGTTCGGCACCTTCGCGGTAACACTCGCGCAGAGCCTTGCTCGACCAGGGTTTGTCTTCGTTCTGGTTGCGTTCGGCGTAATTGATCAGACGCAGTTGCACCGGGTCGATGCCCAGCGCGCAGGCCAGTTCGTCCATGGCGCACTCCAGGCCGATCACCCCGAGGGCAGCGCCCGGTGCGCGCATGTCCAGCGGCGTGAACACGTCCAGCGGCACCAGTTTGTAGGTCAATTGCACGTTGTCGCAGTGATAAAGCATGCCGCTCCACTCCACCACGTGTTCGCTGAAATCCTCGAAGCGCGAGGTTTGGCCAATGGCGGTATGCCCGATGGCCATGAGCTTGCCGTTGGCGGCGGCACCCATTTGCAAACGCTGCAAGGTGCGCGGGCGGTAGCCAAAGGTGAACATCTGTTGGCGGGTGAGCGTGACACGCACCGAACGTTTAAGCGCCAACGACGCCATCACCGCCAAAGGCAGCTGATATTGCGGGCGCAACCCGGAGCCGAAAGCGCCGCCCACGAACGCCGCGAAGATCCGCACCTGGCTTTTATCCAGGCCGAATACCTTTTGCACGTAGGCCTGGCAGTTTTGCGGGCCTTGGGTCTTGTCATGGATATGCAGCGTGCCGTCCGGCTGATACAGCACGGTGCTGGCATGGGGCTCCATGGGATTGTGGTGTTCGATGGGAGTGCTGTAGTGCAGATCCAGGCTGACCGCCGCCCCAGCCCATTGCGCCTGGAAATTTCCACGCGGCTCGGGTGGCGCCTGCGGTGAGGCATGGGCCTGGTCCTGCAACGCCAGCAGGTCGGTGTCGAAGGCCTCGGTGGCGTATTCGATGTCGATCAGGGAGCCGGCATGCCGCGCCAACTCCAGGTTATCGGCGATCACCAGGGCCAGCGGCTGGCCGCTGTACAGCACGCGGTCGTTGTACAGCGGACGAAACGGCGAGCCATCGGCGGCGTCGGCGTCTTCGAAGGCGGCGTCGTAGCTGGCGATTTTCGGGCGGTTGAGGTGATCGATAACGCTGATCACACCCGGCAGCGCCAGGGCCCTGGAGGCATCAATCCTGGTGATCCGCCCCTTGGCCACGGTGCTGGAGACCACGCTGCCATGCAGCAGGCCTGCTTCGGCAAACTCACCGGCGTAGCGCGCCTGACCGGTGACTTTGAGCAGACCGTCAACCCGGTCCAGAGGTTTGCCGAGGGCGCTCATGGCTGTTCTCCTGCGACGGCGGCGTCGCTCAAGGCGCGGATAATCGCGCGGCGGGCCAGCTTGATCTTGAAACCGTTGTGCGCCAACGGCTCGGCGTCTTGCAGCAGCGCATCGGCGGCGTGGCTGAAGGTTTCGCGGCTGACCGCCTGACCGATCAGCGCAGCTTCCACTGCGCGGTCCCGCCAGGGTTTATGCGCCACGCCGCCGAGGGCCAGGCGTGCATCGATAATCTGCTCGCCGTCCAACTCAAGGGCGGCCGCCACGGAGACCAGGGCAAAGGCGTAGGAAGCGCGGTCGCGGATTTTCAGGTAGTGACTGTGTTGCGCCAGCGGGTTGGCGGGCAGTTCGATGGCGGTGATCAGCTCATCGTCGGCCAATTGGTTGTCACGTTGCGGCGCATCGGCAGGCAGCCGATGGAAGTCGGCAAACTCGATCACCCGCGCACCGCCGCGCCCTTCCACATGCACGCGTGCGTCCAGTGCGGCCAGGGCGACGCACATGTCTGACGGATGAGTCGCGACGCACTGCTCGCTGGCGCCGAGAATCGCATGGATGCGGTTCAAGCCCGTGCGCGCCGGGCAGCCGCTGCCGGGCTCGCGCTTATTGCACGGCACCGCGGCGTCGTAGAAGTAATAGCAGCGGGTGCGCTGCAACAGGTTGCCGCCGGTGCTCGCCATATTGCGCAATTGTGGCGAGGCGCCGGCGAGGATGGCCTGGGACAACAACGGGTAGCGCTGTTCGATCAGCGGGTGCCAGGCCAGGTCGGCATTGCTCACCAGGGCGCCAATCATCAGGCCGCCGGCGTCGGTTTGCTGGATATCGCTGAGGGGCAGGCCGGTGATGTCGATGAGGTGTTCGGGGCGGCTGATGTTTTCTTTCATCAGGTCCAGCAGGTTGGTGCCCCCGGCAATGAATCGCGATGCGGCACTGCTCAGGTGCACGGCGTCGTGTACATTGGCCGGTTTGCTGTAATGGAAGGGATTCATCGTTCACCTCCTACAACATCTTCAATTGCATCGCGGATATTGCTGTAGGCACCGCAGCGGCACAGGTTGCCGCTCATCAGTTCCTGGATTTGCGCGCTGTCTTGGGCGCGGCCTTCATTGGCCAGGCCCACGGCGGAACAGATCTGGCCGGGGGTGCAGTAACCGCACTGGAAAGCATCGTGCTTGATGAACGCCTGTTGCATTGGGTGAAGCACGTCACCGCTGGCCAGGCCTTCGATGGTGGTCAACTCGGCGCCGTCGCACATCACGGCGAGGGTCAGGCAGGCATTGATCCGCTTGCCATCGCGCAACACGGTGCAAGCGCCGCATTGACCGTGGTCGCAGCCCTTTTTGCTGCCGACCAGGTCGAGGTGTTCGCGCAGCAGGTCCAGCAGCGTGGTCCAGGGCAACACATCCAGTTGGCGGTCCTGGCCATTGAGGCGCAGGCGAATCGGGTGGCTGACGAACGGTTGAACCGCCGCGCCATTGGGAGTTGCGCTCATAAACACCTCACGGGTTGGTGTACGTCCGCGGCGTTCAGGAAAGTCGCCGTCTCAGGGGTACGACTGCCCGGGGTTTTGAGCGTTCAAGGGGATTGATCAGCGGATATTGAGCAGCGTCTTCAAGGTGTTCTGCGGGCCGTTGATCGACGAGTTGGTGTATTCAAACCAGCCCGGGGCCTCGACATTGACGTCGAACACATAGATGTAGCCCATCACCGTGCCCGCGCCACTGCACACCTGGCTGATGTTGCCGACCTGGCACACCGGCGTGCGTTGCCCGTTCAATTCGGCGCCGTCGAAGCGGCCCATGGGGTTGTTACCCAGGCCGACTTCCATCACCGAGACCTTGGTGGGCCCGCGATGGGTGCACATTTGCGTGCCCTGCGCCCGCTCCGGGATGGTTTCGGTGCAGCGCGCCGATTCGACCTTGAACACGCGCACCTCGCTCAAGGCCGGTGCAGTCGCGCCCCAGGCCGGTGCTGCAGCGAGCCACAGGCTGATACAGGAGATCAGAGCTAGACTCCACGCGTTGGCTTTTTTCATGGGGCGGGTGACCTTCGTTTAAACGTCGGCGCAGTATGCCTCAAGGCCATGCGCCACACAGCCTCGGCTGCTGGTATGATGCGCCGCTTTTTCCGATCCTCTCTGAATCCACAGGCGCTTGGCGCAGTTTGTGCTTTGACTTAGAGGTCAACAAATCACGACGCAAGATAGCGTCACAGGGAGCCGGCATGCTGGAAAAGCTGTTTCAACTCAAAGCCCACAACACCAATGTGCGCACCGAGATTCTCGCGGGTATCACCACGTTCCTGGCCATGGCCTACATCCTGTTCGTGAACCCGAGCATCCTCGGCGAGACCGGCATGGACAAGGGCGCGATCTTTGTCGCGACCTGCCTGGCCGCCGCCATCGGTTCGACCGTGATGGGCCTGATCGCCAACTACCCGATCGCGCTGGCGCCGGGCATGGGCCTCAACGCCTTCTTTACCTACACCGTGGTGCTGCACATGGGCCATACCTGGCAGGTGGCGCTGGGTGCGGTATTCATTTCGGCGGTGCTGTTCTTCCTGCTGTCGATCTTTCGCATTCGCGAGTGGATCATCAACGCCATTCCGCTGCCCCTGCGCTCGGCGATTGCCGCCGGTATCGGCCTGTTCCTGGCGCTGATCGCCCTGCATAACGCCGAAATCGTGGTAGCGAACCCGGCCACGCTGGTGGGCCTGGGTGACCTCACCAAAGCCGCGCCTATCCTGGCCACATTCGGTTTTGTGCTGATCGTCGCGCTGGAAGCCCTGGCCGTGCGTGGCGCGGTGCTGATCGGCATCCTGGCCGTGACCATCGTCTCCATTGCCCTGAACGTGACCCCGTTCGGCGGCGTGGTCTCGATGCCGCCGTCCCTGGCGCCGACCTTCCTGCAACTGGATATCAAGGGTGCGCTGGATATCGGCCTGGTCAGCGTGATCTTCGCCTTCCTGTTCGTCGACCTGTTCGACAACTCCGGCACCCTGATCGGCGTGGCCAAGCGCGCCGGCCTGATGGGCAAGGACGGCCACATGCCAAAGATGGGCCGTGCGCTGATCGCCGACAGTACCGCCGCCATGGCCGGCTCCCTGCTGGGCACCTCGACCACCACCAGCTACATCGAATCCGCTGCGGGCGTGAGCGCCGGCGGCCGTACCGGTTTGACTGCCATCGTGGTAGCGATCCTGTTCCTGTTGGCGTTGTTCTTCTCGCCATTGGCCGCCAGCGTTCCCGCCTTCGCCACTGCACCGGCCTTGCTGTTCGTGGCCGTGCTGATGACCCAGGGCCTGGCCGAAATCGACTGGGACGACATTACTGTGGCAGCGCCGGTGGTGATCACCGCCCTGGCGATGCCCTTCACTTACTCCATCGCCAACGGCATCGCCTTCGGCTTCATCGCGTGGACTGCCATCAAGCTGCTTTCGGGCCGCTACCGTGAGCTGAACCCGGCGCTGGTGATTCTGTCGATTCTGTTCGTGATCAAGCTGGGCTGGTTCAACGCATGACTTTTGACGCCGCACGCTACACCGCTCAACTGCAAGACAAGGTCACGCGCTTGCGTGACCTGTTGGCCCCGTTCGATGCACCGGAGCCGCAGGTATTCGACTCGCCGTTGCAGAACTTCCGCCTGCGCGCGGAGTTCCGCCTGTGGCGCGAAGGCGGTGAGCGCCATTACGCGATGTTCTCCCAGGACGACAAACGCACGCCGATCCTGATCGAAGAATTCCCCATCGCCAGCCTGCGCATCAACCAGTTGATGCCGCAGCTCAAGGCCGCCTGGCAAGCCAGCGCCGCCCTGAGCCACAAGCTGTTCCAGGTGGAGTTCCTTACCACGCTGGCCGGCGATGCGATGATCACGCTGTGCTATCACCGCCCGCTGGACGAGCATTGGCACACTGCCGCGAACAAACTGGCTGCGGACTTGAACGTGAGCATCATCGGCCGCTCCAAGGGCAAGCGTGATGTGATCGGCCACGACTACGTGGTGGAAAAACTCGAGGTCGGCGGCCGCACGTTCAGTTATCGCCAACCCGAGGGCGCGTTCACCCAGCCCAACGGCACGGTGAACCAGAAGATGCTCAACTGGGCCTATGAAGCGCTGGGCGATCGCCCGGATGACTTGCTCGAGCTGTATTGCGGCAACGGCAACTTCACCCTGCCGTTGGCAACCCGTGTGCGCAAAGTGCTGGCCACCGAGATCAGCAAGACCTCGGTCAACGCCGCGCTCAGCAACCTCGATGAAAATGCGGTGGATAACGTCACGCTGGTGCGGCTCTCCGCCGAAGAACTCACCGAAGCGCTGAACGAAGTGCGCCCGTTCCGTCGCCTGCATGGCATCGACCTGAAAAGCTACGAGTTCGGCAGCGTGTTCGTCGACCCGCCGCGTGCCGGCATGGACCCGGACACCTGCGAACTGACCCGGCGCTTCGACAACATCCTGTACATCTCCTGCAACCCGGAGACGTTGGCGGCCAACATTGCGCAACTGCATGACACGCACCGCATTACCCAGTGTGCGATGTTTGACCAGTTTCCGTGGACGCATCATATGGAGTCTGGGGTGTTGCTGACCCGGCGCTAAGTCCTCAGGACACAGTAGATCCAAATGTGGGAGGGGGCTTGCCCCCGATGGCGGTGTGTCAGTCAACACACGCGCAAGCTGACCCGTCGCCATCGGGGGCAAGCCCCCTCCCACAGTGGATCTCTGTGCTGGCATCATGCCGACGGCTGGAAATACCCCGCTAACGCCCGCAAGTCCTGCTCACTCAGCAACCCCGCGTAATACTTCAACTGAATCCTCGCCAGCAAATACGCATGCCGCGCAGTGGCCAGGTCGCGGCGGGCGCTGAACAGTTGTTGCTCGGCGTCGAGCACGTCGAGGTTGACCCGCTCGCCCCCCGTGACGCTTTTTTGGGTGGCGGTGACCAAGGCCGTGGCAGAGCTGACCGCCATCTCATAGGCGCGCACTTTCGCCGCGCCGCTGGTGTTGAGGTTGAACTGCTTGCGCAACTCCACCAGCGTCGCCGAAGTGTGGGCGTCCAGTTCGTACTGGGCCTGGGACAACTGGTTCGCCGCCTGGCGTGTAGACGCCGACACCGAGCCACCGGCAAACAACGGCAGGCTGACCTGGATGCCGACACTGTTGGTGTCGTACTTCTGGTTGTAGCTGCTTTCCGAATCGGAACTGGTCTGGCGGCTGGTGGCGTACAGGCTGACCTTGGGCAGATGCCCGGCGCGTTTGCGCTCAACCTCATACGACGCCACATCCAACGCATGGTGCTGGGATTTGAGTTCCGGGTTGTTGGCCATGGCCATCTCGCGCCAGGTTTCGAAGCGGTTGGGCTCCAGGGGCGGGATGTCGAACTGGCGGGTCAGCGGTGCCAGTGCTTCGACCTGCAACGGTTGGCCGACAATGGCTTCCAGCTCGCGCAAAGCACTGTCCTGGGCATCCAGTGACTCAATCTCTTCGGCCTGGGCCAGGCTCAGGCGGGCCTGGGTTTCCAGCACATCGGTGCGCGTGCCTTCACCGCCTTTGAGCAAGCGGTCATTGAGTTGCAGGCGTTCGGCAAACGCGCGTTTCTGCGCCCGGCTCAATTCGATGCGCTCTTGAGCCAGCAAGGCCTGGCTGTAGGCACTGAGCACCCGTACCGCCAGTTCCTGGCTCTTGCCGCGAAAACGTTCATCGGCCATCAGCGCCTGGGCCGTGCCCTGACGAAAGCGTGCGTAGGCTTCGTAATCCAGCAACGGTTGCTGCAAGGTCAGGGTCGACGCATAGCTGCGGTAATCGCGGTCGCTGGTGACATCTCCCGCCGTCACTTCGGACTCGTTGCGCGAATTGTTGTAGCTCCATGACAGGTTCGGCAGCAGCGCCGAGCGGCCGATCACGCGGTTCTCTTCGCCCGCCTCACGTTCCTGGATGGCTGCCTGAAAGGTCGGATCATTGCGTAGGGCCAAGTCGTAGGCATCCAGCAAACCCATGGCATGCGCCACCGGTGCACAGCTCAAACACAGGGTAAAAAACAGCGCCTTCATTCTTCCACCAAGGCCATGTGAGTACGATCCAGCAGCGGTTTGAACAGGTAGTTGAGCATCGAGCGCTCGCCGGTCTTGACGAAGGTTTCCACCGGCATGCCCGGACGAATCTGCACGCCCTCCAGTTGTTGCATACCGGCCGCACTGACCTGGGCGCGTACGGTGTAATACGGCTCATCGGTGCGTTCATCCACTTGGCGGTCGGCGGACACCAGCGTTACCTCGCCCGCCACCCGTGGCGTGGTGGCCTGGTTGAACGCGGGGAACATCAGCTCCACCGGCAAGCCGGGGTGCACCTTGTCGATCATCTGCACCGGCACTCGTGCTTCCACCAGCAGCGGTTCGCCCTGGGGCACGATGTCCATCAGCGCCTGGCCGGGCTTGATCACGCCGCCCTCGGTGTACACCTCCAGCCCGACCACGACCCCGGACGCGGGTGCACGCACCAGGCTGTTGGCCAATTCGAACTCAGCGGAGGCCAGGCGATTGCGCAGGTCATCGCTGCGGGTACGGGCCTCGGCCAACTGGCCGCGCAGGTCTTTCTGGAAGTCTTCGCCGAGTTGGCGGATGCGCAGACGCAGCTCCATGACCTGGCGTTGCAGCAGGCCGATGCGCCCGTAATCTTCTGCGATGCTGCCGTCGACCTGGGAGTACAAACGCTCGCTGTCCAGCAGGCGATTGCGTGGGATATAGCCGTCACGCGCCAGTTCCCGCAGCCCGTGCAGTTGCTCATTCAAAGCGGCCCGTTGCTGGACCTTGCTCGCCTGGGAATCCCGTGTGCCACGCAATTGCGCCTCGGCCCCAGCGATGGTTTCGCGCAAGCCTTGTTGCTCGGTGGCCAATGCCTGGGCGCGGCTGCTGAACAGTTGGCGTTGCAGGCTCAACGTGGCCGCCGCTTCCGGATCATTGAGCAGTTCCGGCCCGAAAGTGATCGCCGACAACCCTTCACTTTCCGCGCTCAAACGCGCTTCGCTGGCCAGGGACGCCAGGTACTGGCTGCGCAGGGACTGCATCTGCCCGCGCAATGGGGTTTCCTTTAAACGCAGCAACACCTGACCGGCATTGACGACATCGCCATCACGCACCTCGATACGCTCGACAATGCCACCCGCCGGATGCTGCACCGTCTTGCGATGCCCCGAGACCATGACCTTGCCCGACACCGCCACGCCCTTGTCCAACGGCGCCAGCGCCGCCCAGCCGATAAAACCGGCGAAGCCGCCCAACACCAGCCACCACCCCAGCCGCGAATACTTTTTGTCATCCAGCGCCAACACGTTATTCGGCTGATCGCTGGCCAACACCGGTTTACTCACGCTCATGCCTGTTTTCCTTCACCGAGGCGGTAGCTCATGCTCATGGTCGACACCGGCTTGGCCGGTGCCGGTTTCTGCCGCGCCTCCAACACCCGCGCCGTCGGCCCGAAGGCCTGCAACTGGCCGTCCTTGAGGATCAGCAACTGGTCGGTCAGGCTCAGTACGTTGGGTTTGTGGGTAATCAGAATCACCGTGCGGCGCTGCTGCTTGAGCTGGGCGATGGCCTGGAGCAACGCCTGCTCGCCCACCTCATCAAGGTTGGCGTTGGGTTCATCCAGCACGATCAACGCGGGCAAACCGTACAGCGCCCGGGCCAGGCCCACGCGTTGCTTCTGGCCGCCCGACAGACCGGCGCCGCCCTCTCCGAGCATCGTGTCGTAGCCTTGGGGCAGTTGCAGGATCATCTCGTGCACGCCAGCCATTTGTGCAGCGGCCAGGACGTTATCGGCGTCCACCTCGGCGAACCGCGCGATGTTATCGGCGATGCTGCCGGCGAACAGTTGGATGTCCTGGGGCAGGTAGCCGATGTGTGGGCCGAGTTGCTGTTTGTCCCACTGGGCCAGGTCGGCGCCGTCGAGCCGCACCTTGCCGGACAACGGCGCCCAGGCACCCACCACGATTCGGGCCAGGGTGGATTTGCCGCAGCCCGACGGCCCGATCACCCCCAGCACTTCGCCCGCCGGCAGGTTGAATCCCAAATTCGCCAGCGCCGGTCGACGGCTACCCGGTGCGCAGGCGCTGATGTGCTCCAGCGTCAGTTGGCCCTTTGGCACCGGCAGGCTCATCCGTACCGCGCGCGCTGGATTGGCTTCGAGCAATTGCGACAACCGCTCAAACGCCAGGCGCGCCGAGCCCCATTGTTTCCACACGCCGATCAGTTGGTCGATGGGGCTCAACACCCGGCCCATCAGGATCGAACCGGCAATCATCATCCCCGGCGTAATATCGCCCTGCACCGCCAGCAACGCGCCCAGCCCCAGTACCAACGACTGCAACGCCAGCCGCACGCCCTTGGACCACGCGGTGACGGCAGCGGTCTTTTCGCTGGCCAGGTTCTGCTGGGCCAGGAACGCTTGATGCTGGCCGAACCAGCGCGCGCGTAACGTGGCGAGCATGCCCATGGCTTCGATGGTGTCGGCATTGCGCAGGTTGGTGGTGGCCTGCTGGCTGGCGCTGATGGCCAACTGGCTGGCCAGGGCCATCGGCGCCTGGCTTACGCGATGGTTGATCCAGGCCAGCGCGATCAACAGCACCGCACCGCCCAACGCCAACAGGCCAAGCCATGGATGAAACATAAAGATCACTAGCAGGTATACCGGAAACCACGGCGCATCGAAAAACGCGAACAGCGCCTGGCCAGTGGCGAACTGACGCAAGGTGGTCAGGTCATTCAGGGCCTGGCCCGCCGCCTGGGTGCCGCCCTTGAGTTGCGCTTCGAACGCGGCGTCGTACACCCGCTGGTTCAAGCGCATGTCCATCTGCGTGCCAAGACGGATCACCACCTGGCTGCGCACCCATTCCAACGCGCCCATCAAGCCGAACAGGCCGAGGATCATCAGCGTCAACATCAACAGGGTCATCTGATTGCCTGAGGCCAGCACCCGGTCGTACACCTGCAACATGTACAGCGCCGGAGCCAGCATCAGCAGGTTGATCACCGCCGAGAACAGGCCGATGTTGAAGAAGCCACTTTTATAGGCCGTGAGGGCGGCCAGGGTTTCGTTGCCGGCGTGGCGCATCTGGGGATTCTCGAAGGGTTAAGCGTGCAGCCTCGCCGCGTTGACAGGCGATACGACGCTGCGCAGAATTTGGCACCGCCGTCGCTGAAGAATTAGAAGGCTTGGGCGACGGCGGTGTAATGCGGCGAATGGGAGAGTGATCTTCCATTCGCTTTTTTCATGACATCAGGCCGCCAGCGCGAAGTCCTGAGGCACGTCTTGCACGCCCACCAGCGCCACGTCGGCAGCGGCGACCGACGCCGAATCCACATGCGCCACACCGGCAGCGGCCAGTTGGTCAAACGTGGAGTTGATCGACAGGCTTGGGTCGATGTCCTTGAGCAGGGAGTCGATAGCCGAGGCCAGCGCGGTGCTGTCGCCGCTCATCAGGCCGTAGATGATCTGATGCACCTGGCCATTTTGGCCTTCCGATTGCAGGCTCGACAGGCCCAGGTCGGTGAAGCTGACTTCCTGATGAGTGATGGTGTAGCCGCCGCTGGTAGCGCCGCCCGCCAAAACACTGCCCAGGTTCAGGGCGTCGAGCGAACCCCACAGCGTGTGTGCTGGCGGGTTGAACAGGGTGTAATGCAGGTCGCCGTCAGCAACGACGGCCGCGTTGCTGACCGTGCTCGACACACCGTATTGGGTGCCGTCGAACGGGCCAGGGTTGAAACCACCAGTGTTAGTACCCTCTTTGACCGAACCTTCACGGTGGTTCAGGTCGCCAAAGAAAGCCGACCAGTCGCTCAGGTACTCGGCAACGGTATTGGCGGCGTAGGTCGTGCTGTATGAAATAGAAATGCTCATGCAAAACTCCAAGTCATGGGGTGGTATCTCCGCAGCAAGCCTGTGCCTGCTGTGGTTTTGCCCGTCACTGGGCAAAATCGGTCAGAACTGATATTCAACGGTGCCCTGCACAGTGCGGCCACGGCCCAGGGTGAAGGCCAACACGTCCCCCAACGGCACCAGGTAGGCGCGGTCAGTGACGTTTTCCATGGCCAGGCGCAGGGTCAATTGGTCGGTGGCGCGGTAGCTGCTGTAGAGGTCGTAGACGGTGTAGGGCTTCCAGTCGGCCGGGTAGACGCCGGTTTGGGAAGTGGTCACGCCGACGCCGCCTTTGACGTAATAACCGGCGCTGTAGCGGGCACGAACGCCGACATCCAACTTGCGCTCAAAGAACCGCGCGCCCAGCGTTGCGGTGCCACGGTCCATCGGCATGTGTTCGGAAGAGCCCAGGATGGCGTTGCAGCTCTGGGCGCCATTGGCCACATCATCCGGCACCATCGCGACCACCGGAGGACGGGAGCCTGTCCCGCTCTGAATCTTGGTGACACCGCCCAGCCACGCCGTCTTGCTGCAGAACTTATTGCTGCCGAGCATGCGCGTGTAGTTCAACTGGCCGTAGGCAAAGCCTGCGTCGTAATCAAATTGGTATTCGAGGCCGCGAAAACGGGTGGTCTCCAGGTTGTTGACGTATGCCGCGTTGCCGATATTGGCAATGCCATAACCCGGCGGCTGCACGCCAAGGGCCATGTAAGAGAAGTCATCCACGCGGGTATTGAAGTAGGACACCTTCATGCCCACACGGTCATCGGTGAACAGCAGGTCTTCCTTGAACACATTGAAACCGAGCTCCCAGGCCGTGGACGTCTCAGGCTTCAAGTAGGGGTTAGGAAGAATCGACTCCGAGCCCCCGCCATGGGGCCGACCGCTGACCAGCGACTCGGTGACGGCCGGCGGGCGCCAACCCTTGCCGTACGTGGCAAACAGTTGCAGCCAATCCACGCCCGGCTTGATCGACAAGCCGAAGGTGGGCGAGAAATGCCCCTCTTCCCGATCCACGTCATAGGTTATGGGCAAGCCGATTTGCCGCGTAGTGCCGATGACGAACGTGCGGGTGTTCAAACCCGTTTTGCCGCGCAGTCGATAGCGGTCGTAGCGCAGGCCTGCGTTAACGTTCAGCCAGTTGTCGTAATCGTAATCCAGGCGGGCGAACAGGCTGGCCATCGCCCGATCACCTTTGGGCGTGATGCTTTCCGCCGCCGTGGCCTCCACTGCCGAGTCGGCGGCCACCGCCTGGTTAGAGTCCGGTCGCACCTTGTCGTAGAAAAACTCCAGCCCGTAATTGGCCTTGAGCACGGACAGCTCGCTCAAGCCGAACGTCGAGGTGTTCTGGCCCTGAAAGCCGTAGGTATTGGTCTGGTAGGTGACCTCGTAGCCCTTGGTGCTACCACGGGTGAGCGTGGTCTGATCATTGCGCGTGTCGACGTGGTAGAGCTTGGCCTTGAAGTCGATCAGTGGGTTGTCCGGGGTGTAGCTGTAGTCCAGCGCAAAGTTCTGCGCGGTGACGTTGCTGCTACCGAGTTTTTCCCATAGTTGGGCTTTTTCGGCAGTCATCATGTTGACGTCGTCATAGTCGACTTCGGTGGTCAGGTAGCTCAGTTGCAGGCGCTGATCCTGCGGCAGGTTGATGCCCAGCTTGAGCAGGCGGGAACGCATCACCGAGCCGGTGTATTCGACGGTGGAGTTCTTGATCCGGTCCTGGCTGGCCGGCAGGAAAGAACTGCCGGTACGCAGATCGCCGATGCTGCCCTTGGTGCCTGGGTTGTAATCACCGAGGTGCCGCTCACTGGCCGCCACCAGCATGTCCCACACATCGGTGCCCACGGCAAACGCCGCACTGCCGATAAAGTGCGTGCCGTTGCTGCGCCCACCCAGGCCGGTGGTCACACGGACGCGCCCGCCGATTTCCTTGCCGTCTTTAAGCAAGTCGGCGGCCTCGATGGTGCGAAAGTTGGCGACGCCACCGATCACACCGGCACCGCCCATTGTGGATGTCGCGCCCTTTTCGATCACGACTTCGGACAGCAACTCCGAATCGACATACAGCGTGCCGTTGCGTTGCTGGTGACCACTTTGCTGATAGTTCTGGCGCATGCCATCGACCGACATGTTGACCCGGCCATAGTCCTGGAGACCGCGGATGTTCACCGACAAGCCGGGGTCTTGCTGGCTGACGGCCGAGTAGACGCCCGGAGCTTCTTCAAGCATCTCGGCGGCATGGCGCGGCGGGTTGCGGTCCAACTGCTCACGCCCGACCACGCTGACCGAGTGCGGCGATGAATACACCCAGTCATTGGGGTGCAAGCCAGTAATCGTAGTGGTCGCCAACGCCAAAGCGGCGTCGCCCTGCTCGACACGGGTCAGGGTGACCTGGCGCTCGCCGGTGAAGCGATATTCCACCGGCGCATTGCCCAACAACCGCGCCAGCCCTTCCTGCACGCCGTACTGCCCCTTCACCGTCGTGCTCTGTAAACCGGCCAGGCGCTGGCTGTCGAACAGCACTTGCAGGCCCGCCTGGTCAGCGAAGGTCAGCACGGCACTGCCCAAGGATTGCGCAGGGATGTCGATCATCAGCACCGCAGGTTGGGCAGCCTTCACCTGAGGCTGTGCGGCATACACGGGCGCCACGGCGGCGAACAGTCCCAAGTGAATGGCCAGGGCCAACCGACTACCGGTGATGCGCCCCTTGTTGAGTGCTGACATTGCTGGTTTCCCTGCGCTAAGCGATTTTTTGTTTATGCGAATGCTTCTCACCTAGCAAGACGTGCGACGCGCAGGAAGTCAGTAAGAATTTTTTGAAAGTTTTTTAAATACCTGTAGGAGCGAGCTTGCTCGCGAAGAACTCGTAGACGACGCGCTCATCCTGGATGTACGCGTTATCGTTGAGGTTCTTCGCGAGCAAGCTCGCTCCTACAGGGGAGAATCAATAGATCAGGCTGAGGCCGGCCAGGTCCAGGCGTTGCACCTGGAGTTCCTGGGTCAGGGTCGCGAGGGCGGTGTCGAGCATGTCCAGGCGGAACACGCCGCTGACTTCACGCTCGCCCAGGGCCGAGTCAGTCAACACCACGCGTCCGGGGCGGTAGTGATTAAGCTGCTCGACCACCTTGGCCAGCGGTTGCCGATCAAAAATCAGCACACCACGCCGCCAACTGGTGGCACGTTCCACATCGAATTGATCGAGGGGCACGATGCCTTCCTGCGGGCTGTAGCGTGCCGCCTGGCCTTCCTTGAGCACGCGGGCGGCCGCGCCTTTTTTCGGTTGGGTAGGCAGTGAAATCTCGACACTGTGCGCCAACATGCCGACCCAGGCCTGGCTGTCGTCCTCGCGCGCCACCACAAATCGGGTGCCCAGCGCACGCGTTTGCCCGCCGGCGCTCTGCACCACGAACGGCCGGGTTTCCTGGCCGACCATGGGCGCCACGTCAAAAATCGCCGAGCCCTGGATCAGGCTGACGCGCCGCTGCACACCGTCGTACTCCAGGCGGATGGCGCTGTCGGAATCCAGCTCCACCTGGCTGCCATCGGCCAACTGCACCGTGCGCACTTCGCCCTTCTGGGTGACGTAGTCGGCTTGCAGGCGCAGCACCACGTCCGGGCCGCGCAGCCAGCCAACGCCCGCCACCACCACGACCAACGCCACGGCGGCTGCCCGCTGCCAGGGCCTTCGCCGCTTGGAGCGACGCACAGGCATCACCGTGGACGCCGGGCGCCGGCGGTGCACCGGTTCGTCTTTATGCACTTCGCCCAACGCCGCCCACGTCTGCTCGGCAAAGCGCAACGCGGCTTCGTGGCGGCTGTCGCGGGCGATCCACTGGCGCAGCTCGGCCTGCTCCTGGTCGGTCAGGGCACCGGCGTGCAGGCGCACCGCCCAGTCGGCGGCCGCCTCGGTAATGCTGTGCTGTTGCGGACCCTGGCTATTCACGTGTGAATCTCGAATTTTTCGTTATGTAACGCTGTGACGTCTGACCTGGCGTATTTCGGTAATTCATTCGTCGGATGATGCCACCTCGCCGTCCTGCAGGCGCTGCATCACATAGGCCAGGGCCTTGGCCAGATGCTTTTGCACGGAGCTGTCGGAAATGTCCAGGTGCCGGGCGACCTGGGCGTGGGTCATGCCTTCGATGCGGTTAAGACGGAAAATCTGCTGGGTGCGTTCCGGCAATTCCGCCAGAGCCTGCTTCAATGCCAGTCGCTGTTGCTGCGCCATTGCCTGAGCCTCCAACCCGGCCACTTCATCTTCAATCTCGGCCAGCGCCTCGTGGGGCACGGAGTCTGTCTTGCGCCGCGCTTCCTGGCGAATATGGTCGATCAGCAGATTGCTCGCCGTTCGATAGAGATAGCCCTGGGAGTTGTCGATGCGCTCGCCGGCCGGTTTTTCCGCCAGGCGCAGGAAGCTCTCCTGCACCAGGTCTGCGGCCAACTGCGGGTCCCGTACCTTGCGCGCCAGATACCCGCGCAGGGTATCGGCATGCTTGAGAAACAGGCCTTTGAGATCCACGTCCGACAAACCGACTCCCTGGAATGTAAAGGAAACAGGCGGGCATCTTAAGCGTTGTCGAGAATGATTTTCAATTGATATCTAATCCGATCCGCGCCCTTGATAAGGGTTCGATAATCGAACAGATATTCCTGGGCCAATTGACCAAATTAACCATTCAGTACATTTTATCCGCACAACTAACAAGAACTGTGGAGATCCCTCAATGCCGCCAATCGTGCTGGTACTCAATGGCCCCAACCTCAACCTGCTCGGCACCCGCGAACCCGCCACCTACGGCCATGAAACCCTGGCCGATGTCGCCGCCCTGTGCGGTCGCAGTGCTGAGCAACTCGGCCTGAAAATCGAATTTCGCCAGACCAATCACGAGGGCGAATTGCTGGACTGGATCCACGGCGCCCGCGGCCGATGCGCCGGTATCGTGATCAACCCGGCGGCCTGGACCCACACCTCCGTCGCCATTCGCGATGCGCTGGTCGCCAGTGAAGTGCCGGTGATCGAAGTGCATTTATCCAACGTGCATGCCCGTGAAGCGTTCCGGCATCACTCGTTTGTGTCGCCTATCGCCAAAGCCGTATTGGCTGGGTTCGGCAGTCATGGCTACCACCTCGCCCTGGAGCATTTCAGCCAGGTGTTGAAGGCATGAAGCCGCGCATTCTCGCGGGCCTGATCGGCTCCGGCATCCAGGCGTCCCGCACCCCCGCCCTGCATGAACAGGAAGGTGACGCCCAAGGCCTGCGCTACCTGTATCGCCTGATCGACCTTGAGCCCCTGCACTTGGACCTCAACGCCCTGCCCGACCTGCTGGACGCCGCCGAGTTGATGCGCTTTACCGGACTGAACATTACCTACCCATGCAAGCAGGCGATCCTACCGTTGTTGGATGACTTGTCCGACGAGGCGCGGGGCATTGGTGCAGTCAACACGGTGGTGTTCAAGGACGGCAAACGTATCGGCCACAACACCGACTGCCTGGGTTTTGCCGAAGGTTTTCGGCGCAACTTGAATGATGCAGCCCGCCAACGCGTGGTGCAGATGGGCGCCGGCGGTGCGGGTGCGGCGGTGGCTCATGCCCTGTTGGCCGAAGGTGTGGAGCAGCTGAGTATTTTCGACGTGGACCTGGCCCGCGCCCACGACCTGGTGGATAACCTTGCACAGCGTTTTGGCAGCGGCCGCGCTCAAGTCGGCAAGCACCTGGAAAACGCCATGGCCGAGGCCGATGGGTTGGTGAACACCACGCCGATGGGCATGGCCAAGTTGCCGGGTACGCCGGTGCCAGCGGGCTTTTTGCGCGCTGAGTTATGGGTGGCGGAGATCGTGTATTTCCCGCTGGAGACCCAACTGCTGCGCGACGCGCGGGCGTTGGGGTGTCGTACGCTGGATGGGGGGAATATGGCGGTGTTCCAGGCGGTGAAGGCGTTTGAGTTGTTCAGTGGGGAAGTGGCGGATGCGCAGAGGATGCTGGCGCACTTTCAGAGCATGAATACCTGACTGGCAAAATGAAATTTAAAATGTGGGAGGGGGCTTGCCCCCGATGACAGTGGGTCAGCAATAGATAAGCTGACTGATCCACCGCTATCGGGGGCAAGCCCCCTCCCACATTTTGAATGCATTCCAACTTGAGGTCTCAGGCTTGGAGATACCGCATCACCGACTCACAAATCATCTCCCGATGCCGCTGCTTGATCGCCTCATCCGACAGTTCGATCTGAAAGATCTCACTGAACGTATGCCGGTTCGACACCCGGTAAAAGCTGAATGAGTTGATCAGCAGGTGCACGTCCAACGGTTCCAGCCCTTCCCGGAACAAGCCCAGCTCGGCGCCACGGCGCAAGGTTTCCCCCAGCCCTTCAAGGATTTTGCTGTTCATCGCCTTGATGGTGTTGGTGCGCTTTACGTACTCGGCATTGTGGATATTTTCGATGCTGACGATGCGCACAAAATCCACATTCTGGTCATGGTGATCAAAGGTGAATTCCACCAGGCGCCGGATCGCTTCGCGGGGCTCCAGGGCGGTGAGGTTCATGCGGGTTTCGGTGTTGCGGATATCGCCGTAGAGCTTCTCCAGCACCTCGACGTACAACTGCTCCTTGCTGCCGAAGTAGTAATAGATCATGCGCTTGGAGGTGTGGATGCGCTCGGCGATGGCGTCCACGCGGGCGCCGGAAAGGCCCTGCTGGACAAACTCGACGATGGCTTCCTGGAGTATGTTTTCGCGGGTCTTTTCCGGATTGTTCTTACGACTCTTGCGGGGTGCCTCGGAGGTCATGGTGCGCTCACGGCCAGTGTTATGCAGGCGGTGATTATGGGCCGCGATGCTCCCCGAAGGAAGCACCTCCCCTGCCCTTATAAACGTGCCTGGCGAACCGCGCCGCTGCGGGATTTGGCCATGGCGGCCAGGCGCACCGCCACATTGGCCGCGCCATAACCGGCATAACCGTTCTTGCGCTGGATGATCTCGAAGAAAAACCGCCCTTCGAACGGCTCGGTGTACACGTGAAACAACTCACCGCCCTGGGCGTCGCGGTCGTACAGCACGTTGTAGTACGCCAGTTCGCTGAGAAACTCATCGTCAAAATCGAAGCGCGCCGCCAGGTCGTCGTAATAGTTGAGCGGGATATCCAGCAGCGGCACGCCAGCCTCTTTGGCCCGGCGCACCTCGGCGAAAATGTCCGTGCAGTCGAAGGCAATGTGGTGCACACCCGAGCCGCGATAGCTCGACAGCGCGTGGGAAATGGCGGTGTTGCGGTTCTCGGAAATATTCAGCGGCAGGCGGATCGAGCTGCAACGGCTGCGCAGCGCACGGCTTTTCACCAGGCCGTAGGGATCAGGCAGCACCACTTCGTCATCGGCTTCGAAATCCAGCAGGCTCTTGTAGAACAGCACCCAACTGTCGAGGCTGTCGGCCGGCAGGGCCATGGCCATATGGTCGATGCGCAGCAGGCCGCCGCTGGAGGCCGTGCTCGCCTGCAAGTTGAAGTCGGTGTCGTACAGGCCGCCCTCGTTTTGGTCCACCAGGTAAATCAGGCTGCCATCGGGTGCACGCACGGCGGCCAACTCCAGCTCGTTGGGCCCGACCAGGCCGCGATAGGGCTGGCCCTTGTACGCCACCGCCCGCTCCAGGGCCTTGGCGCTGTCCTTGACCCGCACCGCCGTGGCGCACAACGACGGGCCGTGGGCTTCGAAGAAGTTGTGGGCGAAGGAATAAGGTTCGCAGTTGAGGATCAGGTTGATATCGCCCTGGCGCAACAGGCTCACGCTCTTGGAGCGGTGTTGCCCGGCCTTGACGAAGCCCAGGCGCTCCAGCCAGTGGGTCAGCTTGGCGCCGAGGCTTTCGTCCACGGCGAATTCGAGGAATTCGATGCCGTCGTACTCGCTGGCGGCCGGGGTGTCGAACAGGACCTCGACCGGTTGCGCGGGCGCTTCCTGCTGCAAACGTTCGCGGGTTTTCTCTTCCAGATACAACAAGGAACGCAGGCCATCTGCCGCGTTGGCACGGGTTGGCGCAGCGCGGAAACCGTCGTTGAAAATTTCCAGGGACAGCGGACCGGTGTAGCCACTTTTGATGATCGGCGCGAGGAAGCCCGCCAAGTCGAATTCACCCTGGCCGGGGAAGCAGCGGAAATGCCGGCTCCACTCCAGCACATCCATGGCCAGAATCGGCGCGTCGGCCATTTGCACGAAGAAGATCTTGTCGCCGGGGATCTGGGCAATCCCACTCGGATCGCCCTTGAGGGACAGGGTGTGGAAGCTGTCGAGCAACACGCCGAGCGCCGGGTGATCAACCTGCCGCACCAGGCTCCATACCTGTTGCCAGGTGTTCACATGCTTGCCCCAGGCCAGCGCTTCATAGCCAATGCGCACGCCACGGCGGCCTGCGTGTTCGGCGAGCAGGCTCAAGTCATCCAGCAAAATCCGTTCATCGCCGACGCAATCGGCCGACGCATTGCTGCACACCAGCACCAGGTCAGTGCCCAGCTCTTGCATCAGGTCAAATTTGCGCTCGGCCCGTTCCAGGTTGCGCGCCAGGCGGTCGCGGCGGCAGCCTTCAAAGTCGCGAAACGGCTGGAACAAGGTGATGGCAATGCCCAGGTCGGCGCACATCTGCCTAACTTCTCGCGGACTGCCGTCGTAATACAACAAGTCGTTTTCGAAGATCTCGACCCCATCGAACCCGGCGGCGGCAATGGCTTCGAGTTTTTCCGGCAGGGTGCCGCTCAAGGAAACGGTGGCAATGGAACGTTGCATGGACGACTCCCGGCAATTGTTGTTTGTGGCAAATTATCGCCCCCAGCCTAGTGGCAGCAATTAAAATGTACGAACCGGTTAGTTTTTGGTGCGATTATCGAACACTTTGCCGATTTGGCGAATTGACGATTTTTTAACCGCTGCGCACCATCGATTCAGTAACAAGACCCAGAACACACCATAAAAATTTCAAAAACGGGTACGACCTCATGCCTCTGCAAAACACCGTCCTGGCCGCGCGCCCGGGCACCCCGCACGCCGGCATCGGCGATAAAATCCGCGGCGCCCTGGCCGTGGGTAAAACTCGCTGGGGCATGTTGGCCCTGGTGTTCTTCGCCACCACCCTGAACTACATCGACCGCGCAGCCCTGGGCGTGATGCAGC
Source organism: Pseudomonas nabeulensis (assembly GCF_004682045.1). Lineage (GTDB taxonomy): Bacteria > Pseudomonadota > Gammaproteobacteria > Pseudomonadales > Pseudomonadaceae > Aquipseudomonas > Aquipseudomonas nabeulensis. Next base: position 65,024 of record NZ_QUZT01000015.1, on the reverse strand, counting down.
CGATCCTCGCCAAGGAAATGAGCTGGACGGCGATGGACTACGCCAACATCAACTTCTGGTTCCAGGTCGGCTATGCCATTGGCTTTGTGCTGCAAGGCCGCTTGATCGACCGCATCGGCGTGAAGCGCGTGTTCTTCTGCGCCGTGCTGCTGTGGAGCCTGGCCACCGGCGCCCACGGTTTGGCCACCTCGGCGGTGGGCTTTATGGTCTGTCGCTTTATCCTCGGGCTGACCGAAGCCGCCAACTACCCGGCCTGCGTCAAGACCACGCGGTTGTGGTTCCCTGCCGGAGAGCGCGCAGTGGCCACCGGGATCTTCAACGCCGGCACCAACGTCGGCGCGATGATGACGCCCATGCTGCTGCCGCTGATCCTGCACGTATGGGGCTGGCAGGCGGCGTTCCTGTGCATGGCGGCACTGGGGTTGATCTGGCTGGTGTGCTGGGGCTTGAAGTACTACAACCCGGAAGACCACCCTACCGTTAAACAATCCGAATTGGACTACGTGCAACAGCAAGCCGAACCGGAACAACCGGGCGTGCCGTTCAGCCGTATCCTGCGCATGCGCGGCACCTGGGCGTTCGCCATTGCCTACGCGCTGACCGCCCCGGTGTTCTGGTTCTACCTGTATTGGCTGCCGCCGTTCCTGAACCAGCAATACAACCTGGGCATCAACGTGACCCAGATGGGCATTCCGCTGATCATCATCTACCTGACCGCCGACTTCGGCAGCGTGGGGGGCGGGATTCTGTCGTCATTCCTGATCGGCCGTGGCATGAACTCGATCAAGGCGCGGTTGCTGTCGATGCTGCTGTTTGCCTGCTGCATCGTTGGCGTGGTCATGGCGGCCGGTTCCAGCCACCTGTGGGTCGCGGTGTTCGCCATCTCCCTGGCCATCGGTGCGCACCAGGCCTGGACCGCGAATATCTGGAGCCTGGTGATGGACTACACGCCCAAGCACATGATGAGCACTGTGTTCGGTTTCGGCGGCATGTGCGCGGCCATCGGCGGCATGTTCATGACCCAGATCGTCGGCCATATCCTCACCGTGACGAACAACAACTACACCGTGTTGTTCACGCTGATCCCGGCGATGTACTTCCTCGCGCTGACCTGGATGTACTTCATGGCGCCGCGCAAGATTCCTACCGTAGACCTGTAACTTACCTGCGCCGCTGCTGCCAGGCAGCGGCCAACCCGCTCATGCAGATCACCCCGATGCCGACCACCGTGGTCAAGTCGGGGGTATGACTGAACACCAGCCAGCCCAACAACCCCGCAAACACGATCTGGCAATAGCCGAACGGAGCCAGCAACGCTGGCGCCGCAAAGCGGAACGCCTGGGTCAGCATCAAGTGCGCGGTCATCCCACAGGTGCCCAGCGCCAGCATCAGCGCGGCATGCCACAGCGTCGGGATCTGCCAGAAGAACGGCACCAACGCACTCATCACCAAGGTATTGCACAACCCGGCAAAGAAGTTGCTGGTGGTCGGTGTGTCGTATTGGCTGAGGATGCGCGTGAGCAGTTGGTAGAAGCAGAAGAACAGCGCCGAACACAGCGGCAGCAAGACCGCCGGGGTAAACAGTTCGCCGCCGGGGTGGATGATGATCAGCACGCCGATAAACCCGCTGATCACCGCCAGCCATTGGCCGCGCGTCACGTGTTCACCAAGCAGTGGCACCGACAGCGCGGTCACCAGGATCGGCGCCAGGAAGTTCACCGCCGTGGCTTCCGCCAGCGGGATGTAATGCAACGCCGCGGTGAAAAACAAACTGGTGCCCAGCAGGCACAGCGCCCGCACCACCTGCATCCCCGGCCGCTTGCTGCGCAGCACCCGCAGGCCCGACTGCGGCAGGAAGATCCCGGCCATCAGCAAGGTGTGCACCAGGTAGCGCGCCCACACCACCATCACAATCGGGTAAAACCCGGCGAGGTATTTGGACAAGGCGTCGTGGCTGGAGAACAGGAACGTCGCCACCACAATCAACAGAATGCCTTTGAAGGGATGGTTGACGCCGGAAAGGGGGGTACTGACGGTCATTGAGTTCTCGTGCGGGGCGCGCGGTGGCATTCAACCCGGTAATCTAGCAGCCGGGCCTGCGTCTGCCCCAAGAGCATAACCAAACACCGTGCGAACAGCGCACTAAATCACGGGATTTGAGTCCAACGCTGCACGTTGACCCGGTGTTGTACACTTTTTAACCAAGGCCTTGCTGCTATGAAAAAAGCCCTCTTTGTTGTTTCTGCCCTTGCCCTGCTGACTGCCTGTAATCAAGAGACCAAGGACGCCCCCAAACCTGCACCGGCCTCGGTGCAGGCGACCCTGGTGCCAGAAACCCCGCCCACCGACCAATGGGTGGGTAAATGGATCGGCGTCGAAGGCCTCTACCTGACCATCGCCAAGGACGACAGCATTGGCCGCGGGCATTACCTCCTCACCATGCAATACGGCCTCGACGCCGACGATGCGGGCACCTTCAAGGGTGAAGCCAACGAAGACGGCATCGCCTTCAACCGCCCGGACGGCCCGCAACTGCTGCGTGCTGGTGACGGCGCAGACACTGGCCTGAAATGGCTGGCGGATAAAAAGGACTGCCTGATCGTGGTGAGCGGCGAAGGTTACTGCCGCCAATAACGTCCATACTCAATCCTTGTGGCGAGGGAGCTTGCTCCCGCTGGGTTGCGCAGCAGCCCCAAAAGCTTGGGAGCGCTTCGCACTCCAGCGGGAGCAAGCTCCCTCGCCACAGTTACACACAGCTCACAAAGAGGACCGCCACGATGCTATGGAAAAAAGGCCGACGCAGCGACAACGTAGTGGATGCCCGCGATGACAGCGGCGGTGGTGGCGGTGGCATGCGCTTCGGCGGCGGCAAGGGCCTGAGCCTGGGCGCGATTCTGCTGATCGTCGGCATTGGCTGGATCACCGGCCAAGACCCGTTGCAGATCCTCGGCCAGCTCAGCGGCCAGATGGAACAGGCACCGTCGGTCAGCACCCAGACGCGCCAGGCGCCGCCGGCCAACGATGAGCAAGCCGATTTCGTGCGGGCGATCCTCGGCGACACCGAAGACACCTGGGCCCAGGTGTTCAAGGAAAACGGCGTGGCGTACCAGAACCCGAAACTGATCCTGTTCCGCGGCCGCGTAAACTCCGCCTGCGGTGGCGCCACCTCGGCCAGCGGCCCGTTCTACTGCCCGGCGGACCAACAGGTGTACCTCGACCTGGATTTCTTCCGCGAAATGTCCCAACGCTTCCAGGCCGCCGGCGACTTCGCCCAGGCGTATGTGATCGCCCACGAAGTCGGGCACCACGTGCAGACGCTGCTGGGCATTTCGGCCAAGATCCAGTCCGCACGCCAGCAAGGTCGCCAGATGCAAGGCGATGGGGGCCTGCTGGTCCGCCAGGAGCTACAGGCCGACTGCTTTGCCGGCGTATGGGCCAACCGAGCGCAAAAACGCCTGAACTGGCTGGAACCCGGCGACATTGAAGAAGCCTTGAATGCCGCCAACGCCATTGGCGATGACCGCTTGCAGCAACAGGGCCAAGGCCGTGTGGTGCCCGACTCGTTTACCCACGGCACCTCGGCACAGCGCGTGCGCTGGTTCAAGACCGGCTTCGCCCAGGGCCAGATCACTCAATGCGACACCTTTTCCGCCAAGAGCCTTTAAATGACTAAACGATGGGGATGGCTGCTGGGACTGCTGGTCAGTTGTTCAACGTTGGCTGCTGACCTGGATCGATTTCACCTGAACGCCGGCGACCTTAGCGTCGGCTTGAGCCAGGATTGGCGCCAACCCCTGCCCGGCGTTACGCGTGCGCTGATCATCGTGCATGGTCGCCTTCGCGATGCGCAGACCTATCTGGAAAGCGGCGAAAAGGCTGCCGCGAATGCCGGGCAAGGCGCCAACACCCTGGTGATCGCGCCACGCTTCCTGATTGAGTCGGACGCACGTCACGAGCATGTGGACGATCAAGTGCTGCGCTGGACCGACAACGGCTGGATGGCCGGTGAACCCTCCACCGCCCCAGGCCATATCAGTTCCTACGGCGCACTCGACCAAATCATCAAGCATCTGGGCAATCGCAAGCTGTTCCCGGCGCTGAAAGAAATCGTCGTGGCCGGGCATTCCGGCGGTGGCCAGGTGGTGCAGCGTTTTGCCCTCCTCAGCCACGACCACCCGAAACTGCAAGCCGAAGCCATCCGCCTGCGTTACGTGGTGGCCAATCCTTCGTCCTACGCCTACTTCACCCCGCAACGCCCGGTTAAGTTCGACCCGGCCACCTGCCCCGGCTTCAATGACTGGAAATACGGGCTGAACAAGCTGCCGGCCTACGCCAAAGGCGCAGTGCAAGTTGAGCAGACCTATGTGTCACGCGACATCACCTACCTGTTGGGCCAACAGGACATCGACCCGAAACATCACGCGCTGGATATTGGCTGTGAAGCGGAGGCTCAGGGCGCGTATCGGCTGATTCGTGGGCACAACTACTTCGACTACCTCAAGCAGCGGCATCCGCAGCTGGGGCATCAGTTGGTGGAAGTGCCAGGGGTGGGGCATAACGGGGATGGGATGTTTACGTCGCCTGAGGGGCAGAGGGTGTTGTTCCCCCAGTAGTCACTGGACGAACTCGGTTCAAATGTGGGAGGGGGCTTGCCCCCGATTGCAGTGTATCAGCTACAGATTAGCTGACTGACACTCTGCTATCGGGGGCAAGCCCCCTCCCACATTTGACCTCATTGCTTGGGCTGGATCATCCGGCGCAAGGCCGAGCAGTCTTCGGCATGCCAGTCAACCAACTCCGGCCACGGGTTCTCCGGCAAGTTGACCAACACCGTGCGCGTCCCCGCCGCCCGGCCGCAATCCAGGTCAAAGCGATAATCCCCCACCATCACCATCTCGCTTGGCGCCACATCCCAAGCCGCCGCCAACTTCAACAAACCATCCGGATCCGGCTTGGGTTGCGCATCATCCCGCCCCAACACATCGTCGATGGCAAAGCAGTCCGCCAGGCCAATCGCCTCCAGGGTGATATGCGCCAACTCCCGCGCATTGCGCGTCAGGATGCCCAGGCGATAGCCACGGGCGGCCAATTCACGTACCAACTCCACCGCACCTTCGGCGGCCACGGAACCCACCGCCAGCTCGCGCTCATGCTCCAGCAACCACGCATGCTTGGCCGCCGCCACGTCCGCCGGCAACGCCGCCAAGTGCGTGAGGATGTCGTCCTCTGGCGGAATCTCCAGGGCCACGCGAATCGCCGCAAAATCATGCACGGCCACCGTCAAGGTGCCGTCCATGTCGAACACCCAATGTTTAACGTCCGACAGGCTCATGCCCAATCCTTGCGATGGCGAATCAAACCTTCCTGGGTCACCGACGCCACCAGTTGCCCGGCACGGTTGTACACGCTGCCACGGGAGAACCCGCGGGAATTGCCGGCCCATGGGCTGTCCATGGCATATAGCAGCCAGTCGTCGGCGCGCAGGTCGGCGTGGAACCAAAGCGCATGGTCAAGGCTGGCGACTTGCATGTCTTTCTGCCACACGGTCTTGCCATGGGGCAGCAGCGACGTGGTCAGCAGGCCGAAATCCGAGGCGTAGGCCAGCAGGTATTTATGCAGCGCCGGGGTGTCGGCCAGGGCGCCGTCGGCGCGGAACCACACGTACTTGACCGGGTCGGACGGCTGCGGGTTGAACGGGTCTTTTTCGGTGACCGGGCGCACTTCAATCGGCTTGGGGCACAGCAGCTTGTCGCGCATGTGCTCGGGGATCAGGTGCGCGCGTTGCTGGATCAGTTCCAGCTCCGACGGCAGGTTCTCCGGGCCGACCACCACGGGCATGGTGCTCTGGTGTTCAAAGCCTTGCTCGTCGTATTGGAACGAAGCGCTGCAGGTGAAGATCGGATGGCCTTTCTGGATCGCCGTGACACGACGGGTGCTGAAACTGCCGCCATCGCGCACGCGGTCCACCGAGTAGACAACGGGCAACGCGGCATCACCTGGACGCAGGAAATAACCGTGCAGGGAATGCACGTGCCGCGCGTCTTCTACAGTCTGGCTGGCAGCCGACAGCGACTGGCCCAGCACCTGGCCGCCGAACAGTTGGCGAAAACCCAGGTCCTGGCTGCGGCCGCGAAAGAGGTTTTCCTCGATCGGCTCCAGGGTCAGCAAGTCCACCAGATCTTCCAATACTTGGCTCATAGAGCAACTCCTACAATCGATGGGGCATTCCGGGCTGCTTATCCGTGCAACGTGTCCAACCATTGGGCGCGGGAGATGCGGTACAACACATGATGGCGCAGCGGGTCATCGGCTGCGACCTTGGGGTGTTCAAAATCTGCCTGGGGATCGTAATGCATACCGATGGCCTGCATGACTTTTTGTGATGGCAGATTGGCTTCGGTGGTAAAGGCGACGATCTCGTCCAACTGCACGCGGTCGAACCCACAGCGCAGCGCGGTCCACGCCGCTTCACTGGCGTAACCCAGGCCCCAATGTTCACGGGCCAGGCGCCAGCCGATTTCCACCGCTGGGGTGAAGGCTGCATCAAAGCCGACATGCAGCAACCCGGTCAGGCCGATAAATTCGCCGGTGTCCTTGCGCTGCAAGGCCCACAGGCCAAAACCGTATTCGGCGAAGTGCCCGCGAATGCGCCCGATCATGGCGGCGCTCTCCAGATGGCTCAACATGGCCGGGAAATAACGCATCACCTGCGGGTCGGCGCACATGCGCGCAAATTCCGGCAAGTCGCTGTCGCGCCATTGGCGCAGCACCAGGCGTGCACTTTCCAGTTCGAGTATCGGCTCCATGGGTCCCCTCCCCTTGCCATGTGCGAGAGTGTACAACGCGGGTAAGATGCGTCGCAGGTTCCCGTCAGAAAATCCCATGCCTTTGCCATTGATCTACCACGACGACTACAGCCCCGAGTTCCCGGCGGACCACCGCTTCCCCATGGACAAGTTCCGCCTGTTGCGTGACCACCTGGTGTCCAGCGGGCTGACCGAGGACAGCCAACTGCTGCGCCCACAGCTGTGCCCGCCGGAGATCCTGGCCCTGGCCCACGCCCCCGACTACATCGAACGCTACATGGGCGGCGAACTGTCCCGCGAAGACCAGCGCCGCCTCGGCCTGCCGTGGAACGAAGCCCTGGCCCGACGCACCGTACGGGCGGTGGGTGGTTCGATCCTGGCCGCCGAAAAAGCCCTGGAACATGGCCTGGCCTGCCACTTGGCCGGCGGCACCCACCACGCGCACTACGATTACCCGGCGGGCTTTTGCATCTTCAATGACCTGGCGGTGATCAGCCACTACCTGCTGGCCAGCGGCCGGGTCAACCGCGTACTGATCTTCGACTGCGATGTGCACCAGGGCGATGGCACCGCACGCATCCTGCACGACACGCCAGAGGCGATCACCGTGTCGCTGCACTGTGAAAAAAACTTCCCGGCGCGCAAGGCCCAGAGCGATTGGGACATCCCACTCCCCATGGGCATGGGCGATGGCGACTACCTCAAGGTGGTGGACGACGCGCTCAACTACCTGCTGCCGCTGTACCAGCCCGACCTGGTGCTGTACGACGCCGGTGTGGATGTGCACAAGGACGACGCCCTCGGTTACCTCAAGCTGACAGACGAAGGCGTGGCCGCCCGCGATGAAAGCGTGATGCGCCACTGCCTGGGCCGCGATATCCCGGTAATGGGCGTGATCGGCGGCGGCTACAGCAAAGACCGCCCGGCCCTGGCCCGCCGCCACGGCATCCTGCACCACAGCGCACAACGGGTGTGGACGTCATCAGGTTGTCATTGAGTTGTGAACCTTACCCACAATGGCTGTGGAACGGCCTGTGGATAACTTGAGCGTAAGCGTCTGAGAGACACTATCTGTATGGCCTGTAGGAAGCTGTACGTTTTTTGATCAGGCGTTTGCGTCGTCGTCGGGTAGAATGCTCGGCCTGTTTATTCGACCGTAGCCTTTGCCATGTCCCAGACCGCTCCTCACCACGTCATCATTATCGGCGGCGGCCCCGCCGGGCTGATGGCCGCCGAAGTCCTGAGCCAGGCGGGCGTGCGGGTCGACGTGTACGACGGCATGCCATCGGTGGGGCGCAAGTTCCTGCTGGCCGGCGTGGGCGGCATGAACATCACCCACTCCGAAGATTACCCGGCGTTCCTGTCGCGCTACGCCGAACGTGCGCCGCACATGGCGCCGTTGCTGCGGGCGTTTGGCGCCGAGGCGTTGTGCGAATGGATACACGGGCTGGGGATCGAAACCTTTGTCGGCACGTCCGGCCGTGTATTTCCTACCGACATGAAAGCCGCCCCACTGCTGCGCGCCTGGCTCAAGCGCCTGCGGGACCAGGGCGTGGTTATCCACACCCGACATCGCTGGACGGGCTGGGCGGATGACGGTGGGTTAGTTATCCACAGCCCCGACGGCGAAAAAGTTGTCCACAGCGATGCGGTGCTGCTGGCCCTCGGCGGTGGCAGTTGGTCGCGCCTGGGCTCAGATGGCGCCTGGCTCAAGCTGCTGGAAGACCAGGGCGTGCCTTACGTTGCGCTGCAACCGAGCAATTGCGGGTTTGAGGTGTCGGCCTGGAGCGAATTGATGGTCAGCAAATTCGCTGGCGCACCGTTGAAAAATGTCGCCATTGGCTTAGGGGATGACAAACCCCGGCTCGGTGAATGCGTGATCACCGCCACCGGCATCGAAGGCAGTTTGATCTATGCGCTGTCGGCGCCGATTCGTGAAGCAATCAACCGCGACGGCTCGGCCACGGTGCATATCGACTTGCTGCCGAGCAAGCCGCTGAACAAGGTGCAAGCCGCGCTGGCCAAGCCCCGTGGCTCACGTTCGATGAGCAAGCATTTGCACAGTCAATTGGGGTTGGATGGGGTGAAGGCGGCGTTGTTGCGGGAGTTGGCGCCTGCTGGGCATTTCAGTGATCCGGCGCAATTGGCGGTGGATATCAAGGCGCTTCCCTTGACCCTGGTTAAGACTCGGCCGATGGATGAGGCGATCAGCACGGCGGGCGGCGTGCCGTTCGAGGCGTTGGATGAGCGGTTGATGCTCAAGCAAATGCCGGGGGTGTTTTGTGCCGGGGAGATGTTGGACTGGGAGGCGCCGACGGGCGGCTACTTGCTAACCGGGTGTTTTGCCAGTGGGCGGGCGGCTGGGCGGGGGATGGTGGAGTGGCTTAAGGGCTGAGGTCTTTGTTGAGTTCAAGGCCGCCATCGGGGGCAAGCCCCCTCCCACACTTTAAATGTATTCACAGGTCAAAAATGTGGGAGGGGGCTTGCCCCCGATGAGGCCCTCAGCTACAACACAAAATCACTTCTTCTTACGCGGCCCGGTATTAAACACCGGCACCTTGCGCACCGGCTTGATCGAAGGCTCCGCCGGCGCCACTTCGCCGCTGTCCACCCACTTGCCCAGGTTGCGCTTACCGCCACCGCCGGACGCTTTCGGCTTCTTCGGTTTCTTCGGCTTCTTCACCACTTGCCCACTGGCATCGGTCTCCGGCACGCGGTGTTCCGGTTCGAAGTCCTGTTCCATATGGCGCGCCAGGGTCTGACGGGTCAGCATCTCGATGGCCGAGAGCATGTTCACCTCATCGGCACACACCAGGGAAATCGCCTCACCGGTGTTGCCTGCTCGGCCAGTCCGGCCGATACGGTGGATGTAATCCTCGGCAACGATGGGCAGGTCGAAGTTGACCACCAGCGGCAGGTCTTCGATATCCAAACCACGCGCCGCCACATCCGTAGCCACCAGAATCTGCACATCGCTCGACTTGAAACGGTCCAACGCACGTTGGCGCGTAGCCTGCGGTTTGTCGCCATGGATGCCATCGGCATTGACGCCCAGGCCCTGCAACTTATCCACCAGCGCGTCCACACCGTTGCGGGTCTTGGCGAACACCAGCACCTGCTTCCAGTGGCCTTTGCGCATCAGGTGCACAAACAGCTCCGGCTTGCGCTTCTTGTCCACCGGCACGATCCACTGCTTCACGGTGTTGGCGGCAACGTTGCGCGGGCTGACTTCGATGCTCAGCGGGTCATTGAGCATCTGCCCGGCCAACTGGCGGATGTCATCGGAGAAGGTCGCGGAAAACAGCAGGGTCTGACGCTTCTTCGGCAGCATGCGATAGATGTTCGCCAGCTCTTCGGAAAAGCCCAGGTCGAGCATGCGGTCGGCTTCGTCCAGCACCAGGGTTTGCAGCTGGTTGAGTTTCAGCGCGTTCTGGCGGAACAGGTCGATCAGCCGGCCAGGGGTGGCGACCAAAATGTCGACGCCCTTGCGCAGCTTCATCATCTGTGGGTTGATGCTCACGCCGCCGTACACCGCGTAGGTGGTGAGCGGCAGGTTTTGCGCGTACTCGGCGACACTGGCGTGAACCTGCTCGGCCAGTTCACGAGTAGGGCACAGGATCAGCGCACGCGCCGAGTTAGGCGCGACTTTCGGCCCTTCCATCGTCAGCAATTGCAGGAGCGGTACGGCGAAACCGGCGGTCTTGCCGGTGCCGGTCTGGGCCGCAGCCATCAGGTCGCGACCGGCCAGCACCGCCGGAATGGCTTGCGCCTGCACCGGCGTCGGGGTCTGGTAGCCGAGCGTCTCAAGGGCGCGCAGCAAGGGTTCGATCAGGCCAAGTGTGGCGAAAGTCATGTAGTTACCGTAGGAAAATTCAGCGCAAGGAACGCAATGGGCCGCAGTTTACCTTATTTCCGGCTTGGGCTTGCGCCACTGGGGCAGGCTGATCAACAGCACGGCGCTGATGATCACCAGCATGGCCAGGGCCTCTTCCAGGCCAATGGTCTCGCCGACGAAGACAATCCCCAGCAACACTGCCACCGCCGGGTTCACATAGGCATAACTGGTCGCCGCCGCCGGACGCACGTGCTTGAGCAGGTACATGTAGGCGTTGAAGGCGATGATCGAGCCGAACACCGCCAGATACGCCAGGGCCAGCCAACCTTCTATCGGCGGCATGGCGTGCAGGCGCTCACCGGAGAGGGCGCTGCCGATCAATAGCGTCACACCGGCCACCAGCATTTCCGCCGCACTGGCCATGGCGCCCTGGGGCAACGGCAGGCGCCGGCTCCACACCGAACCAAAGGCCCACGACGCCGCTGCGAACAACAGCAACGCGGCGCCGGTCGGGCTCGATTGCAAGGTGCTGCCCATGTTGAGCATGGCAATCCCGGCGATCCCCAAAAACACACCGGCCCATTCCAGACGGGTATTACGCGCCCCCCAGAAAAACCCACAGAGCAAGGTAAACAACGGCACCGTCGCCACGGCCAGCGCGGCCACCCCGGACGACACACCCGAGTGCTCGGCCAACGTCACCCCACCGTTGCCGAAGGTCAGCAGCAAAATGCCGATCTTGGCCGCGGCCTTCCACTGTTCCCAGGTCGGCGCCGGCACCCCGCGCCAGCGCAAGAAGCCATACATCACCGCCCCCGCCGCCAAAAAGCGAATCCCGCCGAGCATCAACGGCGGCCAGGACTCCACGCCAATGCGGATCACCAGGTAGGTGGAACCCCAAATCACATACAACGCAAAAAAAGCGGCGATCAACGGTAAGGGAAAGCGACGTGGGCCAGGCATTGGGTGGCTCTATGGCAGGAGGAAGGACGCTTATTCTAGAAAAGCGGCCTGCTGAACATAAGTTACAAAACCTGTTTAAACCGCCCATACACTTTTCAAAGCATGGTTATGAAGGCTATAAACCGTGCTTTCGAAAGCCACGTGCAACAGGAGCCTTATCATGGACAAATACGACCGCATGCTCCTCAGCGCCCTGCTCGAAGACGGCCGCGCGTCCTACGCGCAACTGGCACGCAAGGTAAACCTCTCGGCCCCGGCCGTGGCTGAACGAGTCGCCAAGTTGGAAGCCAGTGGCGTGATCACCGGGTACCAGGCCAAGGTGGACCTGTCCAAAGTCGGTTTGCCGATCCAATGCATGATCGAACTGAGGCTGACCAACCATGGCAGCCAGAAGGTGTACGACGCCCTGGCGGAAATCCCCGAACTGACCGAATGCCACCGCGTAACCGGTGACCCGTGCGTGATCATGCAAGCGGCGGTGGGCTCGATGCCGGAGCTTGAGAACCTGATCAACCGCGTGGCGAAGTTCGGGTTCAGCAAGACCTCGATCATCTTGTCGAGCGCGATAGAGCGGCGGGTGCCGTTGGGGCAACTGGAGGGCAATGGGAAAAATGGTGGCTGACCTATCGCTATCGCAGGCAAGCCTGCTCCCACATTTTGACCGCATTCTCATGTTGGAACCCGGTCAACTGTGGGAGGGGCTTGCCCCAATGCCAGTCAGTTAAGAGATCGGAAGGATAAAAAGTAACCTGTGGCGAGGGAGCTTGCTCCCGCTGGACTGCGCAGCAGGCCCATTTTTTGGGGCCGCTTCGCGGCCCAGCGGGAGCAAGCTCCCTCGCCACAGGTACAGTCTTTGCCTTAACTGACTGGCATTAGGGCTTGCCCCCGATGGATGCGGCGGATTTGCTGCATTGCGCGGTGGAGACGGTGCAGGCGTCGGGGGAAGTGCTGAGCGCGCAGCAACGGGCGGTGATGCATTTGGTGGAGATGGCGAAGGTGGTGGTGGATCAGGCTCTGGATTGCACACAGTCTCGATGAACACCACATAACTAATGTGGGAGGGGGCTTGCCCCCGATGGCAGTGTGTCAGCTACAAATAAGCTGGCTGATCCACCGCTATCGGGGGCAAGCCCCCTCCCACATTTGAATTTCATTGATATTGAAAGCCGGGCTCGGGCTCAGAACCCGCGATGCTTCTTCAAATGCTCGTTGATCTTCGCCGCCGGCACTTTCTGCAACGTACACAGCAGGTCATGGGACAGTTCGCGCAAGCCGTGGGTGCTGCGCAGTTCCTGGGCCAGATGGGCGGTCAGGTTGGCCGCCATTTCTGCATCCGCCATCGCCCGGTGAGCCTTGCCGGTGTGTGGCAGTTGGGCGAAGGCATTTAATGTGCCGAGTTTGTGATTCGGCGCCGTAGGCATCAACCGCCGCGCCAGCAACAGCGAACAGGCGAATTTCTGCAAACGGGTGCGGCGGATCAGGCCCAACTCGTAGTCCCAGAATTTCTGGTCGAACGCAGCGTTATGCGCCAGCAGTGGCGTGGTGCCGACGAACTCATTCACTTCGTTCATCACCCGCTCGGCCGGTGGCGCGCTGCGCAGCATGGCGTTGCTGATGCCGGTGAGTTGTTCGATGAACGCGGGGACGCGCACGCCGGTGTTCATCAGGCTCTGGTAGCGGTCCACGATCTGGCCGCGCTCAAGGATGACCACCGCGATTTCCGTGGCCCGGCAGTGGCTGCTCGGGGTGATGCCGGTGGTTTCAAAGTCGATGACCGCTATACGTTCCAAACCTGTTCCAACTCCGTTCAAGCCATTATTTGAGCAGCAACGCGCCTTCGATGGGCACGTAGCGGCTGGCGGCGCGTATCAGTGAGTTCGCCGTCAGCCCCGGTACGCCATAGGCCACAGCCTGCACGCCATGTTTGTGGATAACCCGGTCGAGCAGCATGTCGAAGTCACCGTCGCCCGAGGCCAGGACGATTTCGTCGACGTGGTCGGCGGCGTCCATGATATCGATGGTGATGCCCACGTCCCAGTCGCCCTTGGCCGAGCCGTCGCTGCGCTGGATGTAAGGCTTGAGTTTTACCGTAAAGCCCAGGTTGCGCAGGATCTGCTGGAATTGCTGCTGCTTGCTGTCGCCACGGTCGATGGCATACGCGTACGCCTCGACGATCTGCCCGCGCGAGCTGATGTCAGCCCACAGCGCGGCGTAGTTGAAGTGGCAACCATAGGCCTGGCGAACGGTGTAGTAGAGGTTTTGCACATCGGCAAATACTGCAATTTTCTTCACCGCGCTTTCCCTCATAACAGCCAGGCATCAGGGCCCGAAAAGGCTGCCAGTATGCCAGCCGCGAGCCGGTTGCCGGGAAAAATCAGACCGGGGCGACGATGCGCCCCGGGTTTGAGGTGGGTCAGACGAAGGAATCGTCGTCGCCGAAGGAAGAGGAGTCGTCGGAATAATCGCTGTCGGCAAAGCTATCCGAGTTGTTGCTGCCCCAGCTGTCATTGCCGGCAAAGCGTTGGTCATCGTTGCCCCAACCGCCTTGGTCACTGGCCGGTGCCGGTTGCTCGATGATTTCTTCGACAATCTGCGGCTGCTGGTTGTGATGGAACAGGCTGCTGATGCCCTCGGCCAGCAATACACCCCCGGCCACGCCCGCAGCGGTTTTCATCGCGCCGCCCAAGAAGCCGCTGCCAGCAGGTGCGGCCGGTGGCTGTTGATAATTCTGCTGCGGTGCCGGTTGATTGAATGCCGGGCGAGCCGGTTCACGCCAGCCGCCAGAAGACGACGGGGCAGCCTGTGCCGGTTGCGGATCACGGGAACCGCCACCAAAGATGCTCGACAAAAACCCTCCGCCGCTCGACGGCGCCGGTTGCGCGGACCTGGCCTGCTGCAATTCATCCTGCAACTGCTGGATCTGCTGCGCCTGTTGCTTGTTCTGCGCGTCGAGGCTCTTGAGCGCGTGTTCCTGCACCAGAATCGACTGGGTCATGTAGTACCCGGCCGCCGGTTGGCGAGTCATATGCTCCTTGATCCGCGCCTCGGCCTGGGCGTCGCGGGGGGCTGAATCCGTTTCGGCTTGCTGCAACCGTGAAAACAGTCCATCGATCAGGGTTTGCTCTTCGCTGTTCATGGCGACCTCGTTAGATTGCCGGTAGAAATCGTGAGTACGCGCTAGTTATGGGGCTGTTACCAGTTGTTTCAATGGTCTTTACTCAAGGTTTACGTTTGCGTGCCGAAGCTCCTGATCGGTTAAAGTGTCGCCCTTGCTTTTAGGCCTGCGATGAACCTGATGAATCCGTTAGACGTACTGCGCGACTCCTTCCGTTTCACCCAACGCAACCTGGGCGCCATCGTGCAGCTGTGCTTGCCGTTGGTGATTCTCGAAGCCCTGCTGCAACAGGTGCTCAACCACGCCGTCGGCCCGGATGCCTTCCCCGGTTACAGCGTGGTGGTGGGATTGTTGGTGTACCCGCTGTACACCGGCGCGTTGATCCTGTTTCTCGATGCCCGTACTCGAGGCGAGTCGCCGCGCACCAAGGATGTGTGGGCCATGGCCCTGACCCTGTGGCCGCGCTTCGCCCTGCTGACGGCCATGAGCACGCTGCTGATTCTGTTGGGGCTGTCGCTGTATTTCCTGCCGGGCTTGATTCTGATGGTGCTGCTGGCCTTTGCCGAATACCTGCTGGTGTTGCGCGGCATGTCGGCGCTGGAGGCGATGAAAGAAAGCCTGCGCCTGACCCGCGGGCATTTCTGGCGAATCCTGCTGTGCCTGCTGTGCGTGATGACGCCGCTGTGGCTGCTCAAGGGCGCCAGCGTTGCGGCCTATCCAGACCCGGCGCCGCTGCTGGGCTTGCTGATGGACAGTGCCCACAGCTTCCTGCAACTGTTTACCAGCGTCGTCCTGTTCCGTTTATTCATGCTGATCGGTGGCGATGCCGACGCGCGGTGATATGCTCCGTGGCTCCTCTGAAACGCTATAAGCCGAGCCGATGACCCGTTTATTGCGCATAACCCTGCTGGGCCTGTTGATCATCGCAGGCCTGCTCGCCACCCTGATCTACAGCCTGACCTGGCGCCCGGAACCCAAGCAAACCCTGCCCGTCAGCTGCGTAGCACCGCGTGCACCGACGCTGTTGCCGGGGCAGGCGCTCAAGGTGATGACCTGGAACGTGCAATACCTGGCCGGCAAAAACTATGTGTTCTGGTACGACACCGCCGATGGCTCCGGCCCCGACGAGCGCCCCACCGTAGAAGACATGGCCGCCAGCCTCGACGAAGTGGCGCGGGTGATTCGCGACGAACAACCCGACATTCTGCTGCTGCAGGAACTCGACGAAAACGCCAAGCCCTCCCACTACCAGGACCAACTCGCCCTGCTGCAAGAGCGCCTGGCCGACCTCTACCCGTGCAGCACCCAAGCCTTCGACTGGAAGGCCGACTTCGTGCCCGACTGGCACATCTTTGGCAGCGTCGGGCGCAAACTCGCAACCCTCAGCCGCTACCAGATCGAACACGCCGAGCGCCTGCAATTGCCGGTGTCGCCCGCCAACTTCATCAGTCGTCAGTTTCAACCCAAGCCGGCCCTGTTGCTGACCTATCTGCCCCTGAGCGACGGTGGTCAACTGGCGGTACTCAATACCCGCCTGGACGGTGACGCTCCCGGTCGCAGCGCGGTGCAGGAACAGGTACACACCACGGTCAAACTGCTGGATAAATTCGAAGGTCGCGGCACGCCGTGGCTGATCGGCGGGGATTTCAACCTGCTGCCCCTGGGGCAATTCCTACGCCTGGATGCCAGCAAACGCGGGCAGTATTCGCCAGACAGCGAGCTGCACCTGCTGTGGGACAAATACCCGATGATCCCGAGCAACAGCCAAGCCAGCGGTATCGACCGTGAGCAATGGCTGACGAACTTTCCCAATGACCCGAGCGTGGAGGGCCCGGATCGCACACTCGATTACCTGTTCTACAGCCCGCGTATCAAGCGGGTAGAGGCCAAGGTGCGCCAGGACGACACGCTGCGTATTTCCAACCATTTGCCGGTGATTGCACGCTTCCTGCTGCCCGCCGCGCAGTAGCTCACAGAATTGTCCCCGCAAAGGGGACAATTAATCTCGATTCAGCCTAATTGTCTCTCACTCGATCAGGCCGTAAATTCACTCCCAAGCCAGCACGCAGACAGCCAGAGGCGCTGAAGCGGCCCTCCAATTCCAATACTTCAAGTGAGCGCAAACGACATGAACACTTTCAAAAAAGCCCTGACCGCCACCGTCCTCGCCCTGTCCATCGGCAGCGCCTACGCCGCCGACACCGCAGTGCCCGAGCATCAGACCCAGGCGTTTCTCAACGCCCTGGCCGCCGGCGGCGGTCGCCCGCTTGAACAACTGAGCCCCAAGGATGCACGTGCGGTCCTGACCGGCGCGCAGAACTCGGTGAAAGTGGACATGTCCGGCATTGAAGTCAGCGACAAGACCATCAAGGTGGATGGCCAGAACATCAAGCTGACCATCGTGCGTCCCGCCAACATCAAGGGTGAGCTGCCGGTGTTCATGTACTTCCACGGCGGTGGCTGGGTGCTCGGCGACTACCCGACCCACGCCCGTCTGATTCGTGACTTGGTGGTTGGCTCCGGCGCGGTAGCGGTGTACGTGGACTACACGCCGTCCCCGGAAGCGCACTACCCGACCGCCTTCAACCAGGCCTACGCCGCGACCCGTTGGGTGGCCGAGCATGGCAAGCAGATCAACGTCGACAGCACCCGCCTGGCAGTGGCCGGTAACAGCGTCGGCGGCAACATGGCGGCGGTGGTGGCCCTGAAAGCCAAGGAGCAGAACACACCGAAACTGCGCTTCCAGTTGCTGCTGTGGCCGGTGACCGATGCGAACTTCGACACCCCGTCGTACAAGCAGTACGCCGAAGGCCACTTCCTCACCAAAAACATGATGAGCTGGTTCTGGGACAGCTACACCACCGACGCCAAGCAACGCGCCGAGATCTACGCATCGCCACTGCGGGCAACCCCGGCGCAACTGACTGGCCTGCCACCGGCGCTGGTGCAAACCGCTGGCCTGGACGTACTGCGCGATGAAGGCGAGGCCTATGCCCGCAAGCTCGACGCAGCCGGTGTGGACGTGACGGCGGTGCGCTACAACGGGATGATCCATGACTATGGTTTGCTCAACCCGCTGAGCAATATCCCGGAAGTGAAAGCAGCGATGCGTCAGGCGGCGGGTGAGTTGAAAGCGCACCTGAACTGATTCACCTTGTGACTGGAAACTCTGTAGTGAGCGGGCTTGCCCCGCGCTGGGTGGCGAAGCCGCCCTAAACCCTGGCACCGCGGTGTTTCAGCCAGACCGAGGTGTATGGATTTGGGGCGGCTTCGCCCCCCAGCGCGGGGCAAGCCCGCTCACTACAAGTGCCTTTAAACGGTGGCCACCGGCGTCAACGGTGACGCAACAGCACCCGGCAGTCGTAGTGGGGGCGCGGTCAGCAGGAATCGATAGCGGCCCACCGAACGCAGGTAGTTGGCCAGAGGGGTGAGGTGCCATAACTCGCCCAGATGCACGCCCAGTTTGAACAGGCAGTGCTGGTGCAACGGCAGCGCCGCACAGCAGGCATCGCCTCCCGTCGCGGGGTGTGCCTCGACGGCATAGTTGTCGGCTGCAATCGCCGCCAATTGACTGTCGGTAATCCACTGCAGCAATTTCTCATCACGGCCATCGAGCACCGCACAGCTGTCGCTCAGCCGCTGGGCATCGGGCTTGCGTTGCATGCCCAACACGACGTCGGCGAAACCGGTGTGCAGGCAGACGATATCGCCCGCTTCGACCTCCACCCGATCAGCCTCCAATACCCGCATGAGCGTGTCGTAGCCGACCAGGGTACGGGCGTCACCCAGGTGCGCGCGCAGGTCGATCAGTGCAGCACGACCTTGCACACAGCTTTGCGCCATTTGCTCGATACCCAATGCCGTGGCGGCCGAGGTACTGGTATCGCGCATGTGATCCTGGATGCCACAGTCGTCCGCCGTGGTGGGGCCCACCACATGCTCACCCGCCGCAAAGCCGTTGTAGTAGACCGCTTTGGCTGTGCCGCTGCCGTCAACATCGAACAGCGAGCCAACGTGGGCAAGGCCGTCCCATTGGGTCGAGTACTGCAAATGCAGGATCGCCAAGTCATCGCTGAGTACGTCGGGCCGGCCGGGTTCCAGTTCGCCCAGCAGGCAATTGAAATTGACCTGGCCGCGTCGCAACGTGGGTCGCAGAACCGGTGGGTGCCGGTTGGGGTTGAGCCCGTTGCCACCGGGATAATCCAGGGGAAGGCTCAAGCAGAACGTCCTGCCCTCAATGACCTGCGCGATGCCCTGGCGGGTTTTTTCGCGGGTAATGAGGTTCAGGCGACCGAGTTGATCGTCAGCCCCAAAGTCACCCCAGTTGGACCCTTCGGGGCGACGCGCCCAGCGTGGATTGGACATGAAGTACTCCCGCTACAAAAGTTAAAGCAGGCACTCACCCGCCACGTAGGCTTTGCGCCAGCGCGTGATCGCCACCCGTTCAAATAGCTGGACCCGGTGGAACGGGTCCGAGGCAATGAACTGCTCGGCTTCTTCCCGTGTAGCCAGGTCAACCACATACAGCCCGCCGCCCTGGTCAGTGCCGTCGTCGTGAAGCTTGGCACCGCAGGCCAGCAGCAACGCCTTGTGCTGCGCCAGAAACGCCAGGTGCTCATCGCGGGTGTCGCGGCGCAGCTGTTGATTGCCTGGCTTATCCCAGGTCTCGATCAGAAACGGCATCGGCAGCCCTCAATTGGCACTAATGGCAGATGGGTGTTGCGCCAGCGGCGTCACCTGGATCGTCATGAACGGGTACAGCGGCAGCGCGCTGAGCAACTGATGCAGCTCATCGTTGCTGGCAACGTCGAACACGCTGTAGTTGGCGTATTGCCCCACCACCCGCCACAAATGCCGCCAGCGGCCATCGCGCTGCAGCTCCTGTGAAAAAGCCTTCTCTTCGGCGATAAGCCTGGCCGCTTCCTGCGGATCGAATGTCGAGGGAATGTTCACGTGCATCTGGACCAGAAAAAGCATTGGCGTACCTATTTCTATTGTCTGTATGGCAGTGGCATCAGTGGCTCAGGTAGCCCCACAGCAGCACCGCAGCGATATAAATCAGGCCGACCCACAGCATGATGATCACGGTGTAGCCCATCACATCCTTGAGCTTGAGACGTGACAGGGCCAGCGCCGGCAGAATCCAGAACGGTTGAACCAGGTCGTTCCAGGCATTGCCCAGCATGACGGCCATGGACGTCTGGGCCAGCGAGCTGTTCAGCGACTTCGCGGCCTCGATCATGAATGGCCCCTGGATGGCCCAGTGACCGCCACCCGATGGCGCGAAGAAGTTGATCACGTACGAGCTCAGCAACCCCCAGAACGGCAGGGTTTGCGCAGTGGAAATCTCGACGAAAACCCGGGAGATGCTGTCGACCAGTCCCGAGCTGTGCATCATCGCCATGATGCCCGCATAGAACGGGTACTGCAGGATGATGCCGCTGATGGTTTTGATCCCTTCGGTCAGCTTGGCAATGTAGTTGGCCGGCGTGCCGAGCAGCAGCACGCCGAGGAACAGAATCAGGAAGTTGACCTTGTTGAGGTCGAGGCTGCCGCCATTGACGAAGTGCATGACCAGATAGCCGAGGCCCAGCACACCGATCAACAGGCTCAGCAGACGGCTGTTGTTCAGGCGCGAAGCGAGGGTGCCGTCGGCGAACAACTCATCGACCTTGGCGGCGCCTTTGTTGTCCTGGCGCTCGTCGAGGGTGCGGTCCACTTCAACGATGTCTTCCGCCCGTCGAGGATGCAGCCAGGCATTGAGCAGTGGCATGGTGATCAGCACGGCTGCTGCCGTCAGGAGCATGGGCAGTGAGAAGATCGTCTCGCTGAGCCCGATCAGGCCCATCTTCGATTCCAGTGGATGCCCAGGCGTGGAGATCAGCACCGGAATCGTCGCGGAAAGCCCCAGGCCGTAAAGGGTAAAACCGCTGTACGCCGCGGCAATGATCAGGGGGTAATGCACCCCGCGTACGCGAAGCGCGAGCTTGCGCGCCACGATGCCGCCGATCACCAGGCCGAAGCCCCAGTTCAGGTAGCTGCCGATACCGCCGACCAGGGTGGCAACAATGATCGCCGCGTGTGGGCTTTTGACGCGGCTGACGATCTTCTCGAGGAGCCCGTCGATCAACGGCGAGGCGGCCAACGCATAACCCATGGCCAGGATCACGGCCATCTGGGTGGTGAACGCCAGCAGGCTCCAGAAACCATCGCCCCAGCTTTGCAGCGTCTGAACCGGGTTCTGCCCTTCGACGAGTACCGCAAGCGCCATCGTCAATAAGGTCAGGCCGATGGCGAAGACAAAGGGATCAGGCAGGTAGCGACGCATCAACTCCGTGAAAAACCCGGTGAGTTTGTTCAATGATGACTCCGTTTTATTTTTTTTCTGTCAGGTCAAGCCGCGTCGCCAGTCTCGGCGCGCAGGACGACAGCACGGTAGCCAAGGGGTCAGGCCCGTACAACCCGGTGCTCGATTATCTGTTCGGTAATCGAACGACATGCGTCTTCCGACCTGGAAACCTTGAAACGAAGCGCTACGTCCCCCTTGGCTTGGCGCGTGCGGTCGCCTCGGCCACCAATGGGTCTTCGGGCCAATAGTGTTTGGGGTATCGGCCTTTAAGGTCTTTCTTCACGTCCCCATAGGTGCTGCGCCAAAAGTTGGCGAGGTCCTGGGTGACCTGCACCGGCCTGCGGGCCGGGGACAGCAGGTGCAACGTCAGGACCTGTCGGCCCTGGGCTATGCGCGGTGTTTGCGCCAGGCCAAACAGCTCCTGCAGTCGCACCGCCAGGACGGGAGGGTACTGTGAATAGTCGATGCGAATGTTCGACCCGGACGGCACTTGAATCGCCTGCGGCGCCTGGGCCTCCAACGCTTGTGGAAGCGGCCATGGCAGTAGGTTCCTGACGATGGAAGACAGGTCCAGCTGACTGAAGTGGCTGAGCCGGGTGACTTTGCCCAGGTACGGCGTGAGCCAGTCCTCCAGCGTCTCCAGCAGATGGGCATCGCTCAGATCAGGCCATTGGCTCTCGCCCTGGCCTTGTTGAATATCCAACTGACGCAGCAGCCCCACCCGCGCTTGCCATTGCCGCAATTCAGGGTTCCAGGGCAGAAGTTCGAGGCCCTTGCGTCGCACCAGGTTGACCAGCGCAAGCGAACGGGTGTGCTCATCCAGGTGGGGCAGAGGCGCGGTGGACAGCACCAACTGCCCCACCTTCAACTGCCGCTCGGCCTTGAGCACGCCTTCCTTTTCATCCCAATCGACCTCATCGACCGAGCGCACCAGGTCGGCCAACTCATCCTCGAAAAGCGTCGGATCAAGGTCGCTCGCCAGGTAGATGCGTTCTTCGCGCTGGCCTTGTCGGCTACCCAGATCGGCAACCACCAGCCACGGTTGTTTCATCAAGCTGTCGGCCTCGGCGAACAGCGCGGCACGGCCATTGGCCAGGCGATATTCGGCGCCGCCTGGGCGACGTTGCCGGGCAACGCGATCCGGGTAAGCCAGCGCCAGCAAGGCGCCGAGCCAGCGCGGGTGATCGGGATCGGCCACCGGTTGCATCGCCTGCCCCCGCAGATAACCTCGATACTGCCGTGCCAGTTGCCTGGCCCGCTGTACGCCGCCTTGGGTGCCGCGTGCGCGTTCTTCGCCCGATAACAGCGCCAGGCGGCTGTGCAAATCCGCGCCGCCACCGCGCAAGATATCGCGCTCACCCAACAGCGCGGCCACATCACACGCTGTCGCCGCCAAGCCCAGTTCCTGACCACGCAGCAGCAAATGGCCGATACGCGGGTGAGCCGGCAGTTCGGCCATTTTCTGGCCATGGGCGGTGAGTGTGTCGTCATTCAAGGCGCCAAGGCGCACCAGCAACTCCTGGGCTTGGGCATAGGCGGCGGTTGGCGGCACATCCAGCCACACCAATTGATCAGGGGTGACGCCCCAGCGCGCCAACTGCAAGGCTAATCCGGCCAGATCGGCCGCAAGAATTTCCGCACTGCTGTAGGCCGCCAAGCCTTCATGCTGGTCCTCGGACCACAACCGATAACACACGCCAGGCTCCAACCGCCCTGCCCGACCGGCACGTTGGGTGGCGCTGGCGCGGGAGATGCGCTGGGTGTCGAGGCGGGTCATGCCGCTGCCGGGGTCGAAACGCGGCACCCGCGCCAGCCCGGCGTCGATCACCACGCGCACGCCGTTGATGGTGAGGCTGGTCTCGGCGATGTTGGTGGCCAGTACCACCTTGCGTTTGCCGGCGGGGGCCGGGTCGATGGCGGCGCGCTGGGCGTTGAGGTCCAGTTCGCCGTGCAGCGGGCATAACAGCACATCGTTGCGATCACCCAGGGCGTCGGCCAGTTGCTGGTTGACTCGACGAATTTCCGCCTGCCCAGGCAAGAACACCAGCACGCTGCCGGTTTCGTCATGCAGGGCTTCGAGGATGGTTTGCACCAAACGCGGCTGGATAAATTCGCCGGCTTGATAAGGCCGCCCCCAGCGCATCTGCACCGGGAACATGCGCCCTTCGCTGCGCAGGATCGGTGCGTTGTCCAGCAAGCCCGCCAGGCGCTCGCCTTCGAGGGTGGCGGACATCAGCAGGATTTTCAGCGGCTGTTCATCGCGAAACAGGTCGCGGCCGTTAAGGCTCAAGGCCAGCGCGAGATCGGCGTCGAGGCTGCGCTCGTGGAACTCGTCGAAGATCAGCAAACCTACGCCGTCCAGCGCCGGGTCATCCTGCAAGCGGCGGGTGAGAATGCCCTCGGTGACCACTTCGATACGGGTGTTGGGCCCGACCTTGCTGTCGAGGCGAATGCGATAGCCGACGGTTTCGCCGACCTTTTCCCCCAGCTCACTGGCCAGTCGTTCCGCTGCTGCGCGGGCGGCCAATCGACGCGGTTCCAGCATCAAAATGGTCTGCCCGGCCAGCCATGGCTCGTTCAACAACGCCAAGGGCACGCGGGTGGTTTTACCCGCGCCGGGGGGCGCTTCCAGCACGGCTTCATGGCGCGTCGCCAAGGCGTCACGCAGGGCGGGTAAAACATCATCGATCGGCAACGAATTCATACTGGCTCCAAAGCAGAGCGGCGAGTATAACGGCGAACGGCTGAGTGCCGATGATGGTCTCAAAGGCACCACCACTTGGACTGTGGACACGGTCTACTGTGGGAGGGGGCTTGCCCCCGATGGCAGTGTGTCAGTCAACACATGCACCAACAGACAGATTGCTATCGGGGGCAAGCCCCCTCCCACATTGGTTCATTGTCGCCTGGTCGATCTGGCTTATAGTCACTTTTAAACATGTTCTGGAGATTCCCCCATGCGTATCGCTTCCCGTGTCATCGGCGGTGTCCTCGCCGTCACCCTGTTGAGTCAACTGACGGCCTGCGGTTCGATCTTCTACCCCGACCGCCGTGGCCAGATCGACGGCAAGATCGACCCGACCATCGCCGTGCTCGATGCCATCGGCCTGCTGTTCTATGTGATCCCCGGCCTGATCGCCTTTGGTGTGGATTTCGCCACTGGCGCCATCTACTTCGAACCGGGCAAGACCGCCCAGGTCGACCCGGCGAAACTCCACGAAGCCATTGGCGCTGACGGCAAGGTCGATAACGCCAAGCTGCAATCCATCATCCAGAAAGAAACCGGCCGCACGTTGCCGCTGGACGACCCGCGTCTGATCCAGTTCAAGGGCAGCGTGCAGCAACTGGCGTCCCTCGGCCTGCAACCGGCGGCCTGATCCATGACCAGCAGCCCCGAACACGCCAGGCTCCTGCGCCTGGCCACTCGCGCCTCGGTGGGCGTGGCTTGTGCGCTGATTATCACCAAGGCCATCGCCTGGTGGCTCAGCGGCTCGGTGAGCATGCTCGCCGGGTTGACCGACTCGTTGCTGGACGGCGTGACCTCGTTGCTGAATTTGCTCGCGGTGCACTACGCGCTGCGCCCCGCCGATGACGATCATCGGTATGGGCATGGCAAGGCGGAATCGTTGTCGGGCATGGCCCAGGCGCTGTTTATCGGTGGCAGCGCGGTGTTGATCGCCTTCCAGGCCTATGAGCGCCTGCAACACCCGGAACCGGTGGGCGCGCCGTGGTTGAGCATTGGCGTGATCATCTTTTCCCTGGTGCTGACCGTCGCCTTGCTGATGCTGCAACACCGGGTCATCCGCGAAACCGGCTCCAACGCCGTGCGCGCGGACTCGCTGCATTACCGTTCGGACCTGATGCTCAATGGCAGCATCCTGGTGGCGCTGGTACTGGCGGGCATGGGCTTTCATCAAGTGGATGCGTGGTTCGGCCTGGGTATCGCCGCCTACATTCTGTGGAGCGCGGTGCAGATCGCACGGGAAAGTTTCGCGGTATTGATGGACGAGGAACTGCCAGCGGAGGTTAGCCAGCATATGCTGGAACTGGCCCGTGGCGTGCCGGGGGTGTTGGGTGCACATGACCTGCGCACGCGCATTTCGGGCAACCACTGGTTTGTGCAGTTGCACCTGGAATTGCCGGGCGAGTTGACCCTGTCAGTCGCCCACGGCATCAGCGACCAGGCCGCCGATGCCATTCACCAGGCCTACCCGCGCGCCGAAGTGCTGGTGCACGCCGACCCGCGGGAAGTGGTCACGGGTAACAAGGCCTAGTACTGCACCTGGTAGCCACGACTGGCCAGGCAATTGCCCTGGGCCTGACGGTAGGTTTGCACCACCGCCGGGTCCGGGGCATAGGTGACTTGCTGTGGGTCGAAGCCACTTTGCTGCACGGCCCAGCGATAACAGTCGTAGCCATCCTGTTGCACCTGGGCCGGTGACTGACCGTTGGCCGGGTAAGCGACCACGTCATAACCATTGCCTTGCGGCGCAGGCTGGGCCACCGGGACTTCGGTCGGCGGTTGCACCACCACGTACTGCTGGGTGCTGCTTTCGTAGGTGTAATAAGAGCCCGCTGCGAGGAAGAACAACGCGCTGCCTATCCACACTTCACGGGCGTAATCCGGCAAGTAATGCACGCGTATGCCATAAGGAGGCCTCACCACCACATAACGCGGGCCTTGCGGGCGATACCAGTAGCCGCCGGAATAGAAGTAATCCTGGCCACGGTAAGGCACGCGGTAGTTGCGGTCGGGGAAGCGGTCGATCACATAACCGGGGCGATGTTGTGGGCCAGGCCCCCAGCCATTGCCGTGTCCGTCGGGGCGGCCTGGCCAGCGATTGTCGCCAGGGCGCGAGCCTGGGCCACCGGCCTCCCAGTGCTGATTGCCGTCGTTACGGCGCGGAATATCACGGTAGTTGCCCTGGCGCGGCTCCTGGGTCTGGCGCACGGTGTCCGGGCGACTTTGGATCGGCAGGTTGTTCGACGGCTGCGGTTGCTGGACCGGTCGACCCTGTTCATTACCCTGCGGCCTGCCTTGCCATTGGCCCGCCCCCCGCTGTTCGAAATGCGGGTTCTGCGGGCGCGGCTGGTTATTTTGCGGACGCGGTTGTTCGTTGCCTTGTCGCCCACCGCCGCCCTGCCCTCGTTCATGTTGCCCACCGCCTTCAGGACGCGGTGCGTTATCACGTTCGTCGGCCACCGCGTGGGCGCCAACGGTGACCATCAGCAAACCAACACCTGCCAAACGCCAGATGCGCTTCATGCTATTCCTCACTGCGGATTGGGGCCTGTACATGAGACTGGAAAACCACGGCCCGGTTCTCGGACAGGTTATCAGCAGGCAAAAGAAAAGGGGTGACCCGTCGGCCACCCCTTGAGAACTTCGTCCTGGCTCAACGCTTTTGACGTTGGCTCACCTCACGCCGTCTTGTGGACAGTGTGCAGCCTGGAGGCCGGCTCAACCCTGCTGGGGTGGCGGCCGCAGCGGGCCTGATTGGGCGAGCTGCTTTGGACTATTGTCCAGGCGGTGATTCTGTTGGTAACGATACCCGCCCGCGCCCGACATAGGATTGCGAAGATTGCGTCAATAAACAGTGCTTGCGCAATTTTTAACCCTTCATGGATAATTCGTCGCAATAGTTACGACAAAGGCCAACCCAATGAGCAAGCTTGACCGATACGACCTGAGTATTTTGGCGGAATTGCAGCGCGATGCGAGGATCTCCAACCAGGAGCTGGCCGAACGCATCGGCTTGTCGCCGTCGCCGTGCTCGCGCCGGGTCAAGCAGTTGGAGGACGACGGCTACATCGCCCGCCAGGTTGCGCTGCTCGATCGCAAGATGCTCGGCCTGAGCCTCACGGCCTACGTGCTGATCGGCATGGACCGGCATACACCGGAGCGTTTCGAGAACTTCGAAGCCGCGATTCGCACCTTGCCTCAGGTGTTGGAATGCAGCCTGGTAACCGGGATGGACGCGGACTATCAGTTGAAAGTGGTGGTGCCGGATATGGATCACTACCAGAAACTGCTGCTCGGGCATTTGACCCGGATTGAAGGGGTGACCAGTGTGCGCTCGAGTTTTGTGCTGAACCAGGTGCTCAATAGCACTGAACTGCCCCTGACTCACCTGCGCACTTAAGACCAATGAAAACCCAATGTGGGAGGGGCGGTGCGACGATTCGACTTGCCCCCGATAGCAATCTGTCAGTTGATGCATGTGTTGACTGACACACCCCCATCGGGGGCAAGCCCCCTCCCACATTTGGATTGCACTTCGATCCAGGTCAATGTTGTGTCTGTAGCACTGCCTTATACTGCGCGCCTGTTTCTGTCGGAAAAATCCCCATGAACAACATCGACCCCGCCCTCTTCGAAGAATGGATGATGACCGGCCTGGTCACCATCCTCATCATCTTCATGGGTTTTATCGTCTGGGACTTGGCGAAGAAGTCCAAGGCCGGGCGCTTTGGCTCGTTCATCCTGTTCTTCGTGCTGGGGCTGGGCGTGGCCGCGTTCATCATCAAGAGCGTGGTGATCGGCCTGATCGAGTCCGGCGCTTTATAAACGCGCCGGTACTTCCTTCCATTGGCCTTGATCCAGGCCGTCAATCGACCAATCACCAATGCGCACGCGCACCAGGCGCAATGTGGGCAAGCCCACCGCCGCCGTCATGCGCCGTACCTGACGGTTGCGCCCTTCACGAATCACCAGTTCCAACCAGTGCGTGGGCACGCTTTTGCGAAAGCGCACGGGCGGGTTGCGCGGCCACAACGTGGGTTCTTCCAACTGCCGGGCTTCGGCGGGCAAGGTCATGCCGTCGTTCAACTCCACGCCATCGCGCAGGCGTTGCAGCTGTTCTTCGGTCGGCTCACCTTCCACTTGCACCCAATAGGTTTTCGCCAACTTATGCTTGGGGTCGGCAATGCGCGCCTGCAACTGGCCATCGTTGGTCAGCAGCAGCAAGCCTTCGCTGTCTCGGTCAAGGCGTCCCGCCGGGTAGATGCCGGGGATGTCGATAAAATCCTTGAGGGTCGCGCGCCCGCCCTCATCGCTGAACTGGGTCAGCACATCGAAAGGTTTGTTGAACAGAATCAACTTCGGCTCGGCCGGCGGTGCCTTGGCAACGCGACGTGCAGCGGAATACGGAGGTTTCACACCAGGACGGCGCGAATCGGGACGGGTAGGACGGGACATGGCTTCGGTACATCTAACGGTCAGGACCGACAATGCTAGTGGCCTGACCGTTAAATAACCATCCCAACCGCTTAGCGGAACGGCGGCTCGTCGAAGCTGCGCAGTTTGCGCGAGTGCAACGAGTTGAGTTCGGTGCGCAGCAAATCCACCGCCTCGATACCGATCTTCAAGTGTTGGCTGACCGCACGCTCATAGAACGCGTTGGCCGAACCCGGCAGCTTGATCTCGCTGTGCAGCGGCTTGTCCGACACACACAGCAAAGTGCCGTACGGCACGCGCAAACGGTAGCCTTGTGCAGCGATGGTGCCGCTTTCCATGTCCACCGCCACGGCGCGGGACAGGTTGATCAACGGCCGTTCCTGAGCCCAACGCAGCTCCCAGTTGCGGTCGTCGTAGGTCAACACGGTGCCGGTGCGCAGGCGCTTTTTCAGTTCTTCGCCTTTTTCGCCGGTAACGTTGGCCGCCGCCTGTTGCAGTGCCAACTGCACTTCGGCCAGGGCCGGGATCGGAATGTTCGGCGGCACCACGCGGTCGAGAATCCCGTCGCGACGCATATAGGCGTGGGCCAACACGTAGTCACCGATGGTCTGGGATTGGCGCAAGCCGCCGCAGTGGCCAATCATCAGCCAGCAATGCGGACGCAGTACGGCAAGGTGATCGGTGATGTTCTTGGCGTTGGACGGGCCGACGCCGATGTTCACCAGGGTCACGCCGTGGCCGTCACTGGCTTGCAGGTGATAGGCCGGCATCTGATAGCGGTGCCACACCACGCCGGCGGCAATGGCCGACGCTTCGCCGTGGTCCATAGCCTTGTCGATCACCACGTTGCCCGGCAACACCATGCGCACAAAACGCGGGTCGCTGCGCAGTTGTTCCAGGCCATGCAGGATGAACTGGTCAACGTAGCGGTGGTAGTTGGTCAACAGGATCCACGGCTGCACATGGCGCCAGTCGCTGCCGGTGTAATGCACCAGGCGACGCAGGGAAAAGTCCACGCGTGCCGCGTCGAACAGCGCCAGGGGCAGCGGGTCGGTGTTTTCCCAATCGTAGAGGCCATCGGCGATGCCATCGGTGGCGGCCGACAAGTCGGTGCTGGGGAATACACGGGCCAGGGTCGCGGCGGTGACGCCGGAACCGGCGAGCTCGTCGCCCTGCTCCACCACGTACGGGTACGGGATATTCTGCTGGCTGACGCCCACTTCCACCGTCACGGTGAAGTCGTGCATCAACGGCACCAGTTGCTCCAGCAGGTATTTACGGAACGCCGCAGGATGGGTGACGGTGACGCTGTACGTCCCCGGCAACTGAACCTTGGCATACGCCCGCGTGGTCTGTGGGACTTCGCCGTGGCAATGGTAGGTCAGGCGCAGTTCCGGGTAGCGAAACAGCGCGCGTTGTTCGGCGTCAGGCTCGACGCGGTCCTTGAGGTATTGCTTGAGGGCTTGGTTGAGCGCGCCGGTAGCACGCTCATGCAGAGCCGCCAGCCGGTCGACGGCCTCTTCGGCGGATTGAACGACAACAAAAGCTTCGGTCACGGTAAGCATCCTGTGTTCTGACGTGCAGGGCTTTATCTTGCCTGTAACCAGAGTTCACCGAAACAGTGAAATTGGAATGCGATTAACACTGTGGGAGGGGGCTTGCCCCCGATAGCTGAGTGTCAGTCAGCATATGGGTAGCTGACACACCGCCATCGGGGGCAAGCCCCCTCCCACATTTTGACTGTATTTACACCAGTGGATTGGGGGTGGAGCGAGTGACGATAGCCTCCACATCCACCCCACGCGGCAAGGTGCCATACACCCGCCCCGACGACTCTCCAAGGCGGCTGGCAATAAACCCATCACTCACCGCTGCATTCCCCGCCTCCAGCAACAACTTGGCCTGCAACGCCAGCGCAATATCCTCGGTCAATTGCCGCGCCCGGTACTGGATGTCCTGGGTGTCCATAAACGCCGACTTCAAGTGCTCGATATGCCGCGCCAGTTGCTGGTCGCCGTGCCCATCCCCCAATTCCACGAATAATGCTTCCAATACCCCGGGCTCTTTCGAGAGCGCCCGCAGCACGTCCAGGCACTGCACGTTGCCGGAACCTTCCCACGTCGAATTCACCGGTGCCTCGCGGTACAGGCGCGGCAGGATGCTGTCCTCGACATACCCCGCGCCGCCCATGCATTCAGCGGCTTCGTTGATCATGGCCGGCGCGCGTTTGCAGATCCAATACTTGCCCACCGCCGTCACCAGCCGGGCGAACTTGGCTTCCTGCTCATCGCCCAAGTGGTCCAGCGCGCGGCCCATGCGCATGCTCAGCGCCAGCGCGGCTTCGCTTTCCAGCGCCAGGTCGGCCAGCACATTTTGCATCAGCGGTTGCTCACTGAGCACCCGGCCACCCACCGAACGATGGGCACAATGATGGCTGGCCTGGGTCAACGCCTGGCGCATCAGGGCGCTGGAACCCACCATGCAATCGAAGCGGGTCATGGCAACCATTTCGATGATGGTCGGCACGCCCCGGCCTTCTTCGCCGATCATCCAGGCCAGGGCGCCACGGAACTCCACTTCGCTGGAGGCATTGGAGCAGTTGCCGAGCTTGTTTTTCAGACGCTGGATATAGAACTCGTTGCGCGTGTCATCCGAACGATGCCGAGGCAGTAGGAAACAGGTGAGGCCTTTGTCAGTCTGGGCCAGGGTCAGGAAGGCATCGCACATCGGCGCCGAACAGAACCATTTGTGGCCCACCAGCTCATAGGCCTGGCCTGGGCCACCGGCGCCCACCGGATAGGCGCGGGTGGTGTTGGCGCGCACATCGGTGCCGCCTTGTTTCTCGGTCATGGCCATGCCGATGGTGGCGCCGCTCTTATGGGCGATACCGACATTGCGCGGGTCGTATTGGGTGTTGAGGATTTTCGGCAACCAGATGTCGGCCAAGTCCGGCTGCAAGCGCAGCGCCGGTACACAGGCGAAGGTCATGGTCAGCGGGCAGCCGCTGCCGGCTTCGGCCTGGCTGTGCAGGTAGGTCATCGCAGCGCGGGCCACATGGGCGCCGGGTTGCGGGTGGGCCCACGGCAGCGATGGCAGGCCGTGCTCGACGGCGGTGCGCATCAACTCGTGGTAGGCCGGATGGAACTCCACCAGGTCAATGCGATGACCATAACGGTCATGGCTGCTGAACACCGGTTTGTTCTGGTTCGCCAGGAACCCGGCCTCCATCAGCGGCCCGCCCGCCAGTGCACCGTAGGCATCCATGCGCCCTTCTGCCCAACCGGCGCCAAAACGCCGCGCCCATTCTTGCAGAGGCAGGTCGATGCGATAGAGGTTGGTGCCGTCCAGGGATGGGGGCTGGTTGGTGACGTCGTGGGTTTCGGCGAACTGGTGCAGGTTCATGACGGGCCTCCTGGAAAAGGCCGCATTGATTTGAGGCCCGAATTTCAGTTAAGCACCGACACCCGCCTTAAAAAAGCGACATACGCGCCTAATGTCCGGCGCTTTCGCCCTCTAGCGAATGCAGCAACCGGCGTTCCAACACCGCTTGCAACGCCTCGAAACGCACCGGTTTGGCCAGGCGATCAGTCACCCCAATGCCATGGCATTGCTCGCGTTCCGATGTATTCAACGAGGCACTCAAGGCAATTACCGGCAGCTCTCCGCAGCCGGGCAAGGCACGGATCTGACAACACAGCGAGAACCCGCCCTCGGGTAAATCCAACAGGACTGCGTCGAAACGCTCACCCTGCAAGGCCGCCAATGCGTCCGGCCCGCTGTCGGCGGTTTTCACCCGATAACCGAGTTTGAGCAACATACCGCGCACCACCAGTTGGCCGACGCTGTTGTCATCCACCAGCAGCACCGCACACTCCTGCGGGGCCCTGTGTTTATCAAGCGCTTGCTGGGGCTGTGCCGGCACCGGGCTGACTTCCATTTCCAGCTGGAAGCGACTGCCCTTGCGCGGCTCGGAATGATGGGTGAGACGCCCGCCCAGCAGCTCGGTCAATTGCCGACAGATGGCCAAGCCGATGCCCAGGCCGCCGTATTCGCGGGTAGTAGAACCATCGAGCTGGAAGAAACGCTGGTACAGCGCAGCTTCATCAAGGAATGCGAAGCCGATACCGGTGTCCGTCACGATAAAGCTCAGGCGCAGGCCGCCATCACTGTGGGGCACCCCCACCACACGCAAGCGCACCGAGCCTTCGTGGGTGAACTTCACGGCGTTGTCCAACAGGCAATCCAGGCATTGGACCAGCTTGGTCGAATCGCCGATCACACGGTCTGGCAGCTCAACTGCCACATCGATGGAAAACGCCAAGCCCTTGGCCAGGGCGCTGGCCCCGAACTGCTGACGCAAGGTGTCGAGCACACCCCGCAGGCTGAACACCTGGGGCTGGGCACTCAGGCGCCCGGCCTGCAATTCGGTGAGAGTGAGGATGCCGTTGACCATGCGCATCATGTCCCGCGCCGAGCCGGCGGCGGTTTGTTGGTACTGCGCGAGATCGGCGTCCAGGGGCACGGTTTGCATCAGTTCGAGGGAGCCGATCACGCCGTTCATGGGGGTGCGCAGTTCGTGGGTCAGGGTCGCGAGGAACTCGTCCTTGAGCCGGTTGCTGCGTGCCAGTTGCTGGTTGAGCACTTCGAGCTTCTGGCTGGCGTCAAACAGGATCTGCGCCTGCTGTTCGCGCATGCTGTTGATGCGGTCCGCGAGGGCCAGGGACAACAGCGCGACTTCAATGGCCGAGCCGATCTGGCTGGCATACATGGTGAGGAACATATTCGGCAGGTAACCCAGCACCATCATCGTGTTGACCACCCCGCCCAGCAGGAACGCCGACCAGGCGATGATGAAATACCGCGCCATGCGCTGGCCGCAGTACCAGGCCTTGATGGCGGCGACGAAGATGGTCACGGTGAACACCAGCGCCAGCCCTGTGGCCAGACGCAGCGCCACCGCGTAACTGGTCAACAGGGCCAGTGCCATTACGGCAGCACCACAGGCCGCCAGCGCCAGCAGAATGCGGTCCAGCCAGCGACTGTGCTGCGCGGTGTGCAGGAAACTGCGGGCAAACAGGCTGCCAAACAGAGCCGCCGAACCGATCAGGAACGGCACCGCCGCATTCGCCCACCAGGGGTTGTTGGGCCAGAAGTACTCCACGGCCACGCCATTGACCGACAGTTGGTAGAGGCCGAACGAGGCGATATAGAAGATGTAATAGAGGTAGCTGGTGTCGCGCACGCTCAGGTAGATGAACAGGTTGTAGATCAGCATGCCGAGCAACACGCCGTAGATCGCCCCGAGTACGTAGAGGCGCAGTGGCTGCTGTTCCAGGTAGGCGGTGCCGGCCCAGAGGGTCAACGGGGCCTGGATCGAACCTTCGCTTTGCAGGCGCAGGTACACGGTTTCCTGCTGGTCGGGCACGAAATTGAGCTTGAACAGATAGTTACTCTGGCGCACCTCGCGGCTGGAAAACGGCAACGCGCTGCCGGTGCGGGTGGTCAATCGATAGGCGCCGTTGCCATCGTTCTGGTACAGGTCCAGGTGGTTCAGCGGCGGGTAGGCCAATTCCAGGAACCAAGAGCGCGGGGCGCGAGGGTCTTTGGCCAGGTAATGCAGGTCGACCTTGAGCCAGAACACCGAGCGCGAATAGCCGGCATTGAGGGTGGCTTTGTCATGAGGCTTGAATTGAGCGGCGTAGGCAGGGGAGCTGACTTCGGCAATGGTGAGGGTGCCGCTCGGGTCCTCAAGCACTTGCATGACCCGGCCCAGCGGCAGGCTTCGCGTGTTTTGATCGAACTCGACGGCGCTGGCGAGCAACGGTAGCCCGCACAACAAAAAAATCAGCAAATAGCGCATAGAGCCCCAGCGTGGCCTGTCCGGTTATGTCAAAAAGCCCCCCATTCCTTTTGAGAAGACGTACACCGGCGATACAGTAAGTAATTTGGATCCACTCTAGCATAGCCATTAAAGGCTATTGGACACTACTGAAATAATTTTTTGAAAGGCTCTAGGACGCGGCTTTCAGACGTATTTGCCAGCTCTGCAAAGCGCCAGAAAATCGTCACACAACCGGCAAAATACAAGCATCGCCCAACGGCCACGCCAAAACCTTTTGGTGGTAAGCTCGCGCACCATGAATATCTACAGCTCCCGCCCCGTTGTCCTCTGTCTCTCCGGCCACGACCCCAGTGGTGGCGCCGGCTTGCAGGCAGATATCGAAGCCCTGCTCGCCCAGGGTTGCCATGCGGCTCCGGCCGTCACCGCCCTGACCGTGCAGAACACCGTCAACGTCAGCGATTTCCGCGTGCTCGACCGCGAGTGGGTGCTGGCCCAGGCCAATGCCGTGCTTGGCGACTCCGAGGTGGCTGCGGTCAAGCTGGGCATGCTCGGCTCCACCGCGATGGTCGACACCGTGGTCGAACTGCTGCAGGCGCACCCGCACTTGCCCGTGGTGTGCGACCCGGTACTGCGGGCCGGCGGCGGTGGCAGCCTGGGCAAGGACGAAGTCGGTTACGCGATGCGCGAGCGGCTGTTCCCGCGCTCACTGATCGCCACGCCGAACCTGCCCGAAGCGCGCATCCTCGCCGAGCTGCCCGAAGGCACCGCCGACGAATGCGCCGAGAAGTTGCTGCCGTTTATCAAGCATCTGTTGATCACTGGCGGCCATGGCGATGAGCACGAAGTGCACAACCGTTTATACAGCCGCGACGGTACGCAGCAGACCTTCACCTGCCAGCGCCTGCCCGGCAGCTATCACGGTTCCGGCTGCACGCTGGCCAGCGCACTGGCCGGGCGGATCGCCCAGGGCGAAGGCCTGGTGAGCGCCGTGCAATCGGCCCTCAACTACACTTGGCGCACCCTGCGTGACGCCGAACAACTCGGCCAGGGCCAGTTTGTACCGCGCCGCTTGCCGCTGGATTTCTGCTCGTAAGACTTAAAAGAGGCCTGCCCGATGAAACTACGTGGCCTTTACGCCATTACCGACAGCCAACTGTTGGCTGGCAAATTCCTCGCCTACGTCGAAGCGGCGCTGGACGGTGGCGTGACCCTGCTGCAATACCGCGACAAGAGCAACGACGAAGCCCGGCGCCTGCGCGAAGCGGAAAAGCTGCGGGAGCTGTGTTCGCGCTACAGCACTCAGCTGATCATCAATGACGACGCCGAACTGGCCGCGCGCCTGGGCGTCGGCGTGCACCTGGGCCAGACCGACGGCCCGCTGACCCCGGCCCGTGCACTGCTGGGCTCCAAGGCGATCATCGGCGCCACTTGCCACAGCCAGATCGAACTGGCCGAGCAGGCCGCGAAGGAAGGCGCCAGCTATGTTGCCTTCGGTCGTTTCTTCAATTCCAGCACCAAGCCGGGCGCTCCGGCCGCCACCGTCGAAATGCTCGCCCAGGCCCGCGCGCGCCTGAACCTGCCGATCTGCGTGATCGGCGGCGTGACCCTGGAGAACGCCGAACCGCTGGTGGCCCACGGCGCCGACCTGCTGGCCGTGGTCCATGGCCTGTTCGGCGCCGACAGCACCCAGGAAGTCACGCGCCGCGCCCGCGCCTTCAATGACCTTCTTAAATATTCAGTTTAGAGAGCCCGATCATGTCCCGTTCCGAAACCCTGTTTGCCAACGCCCAGAAACACATCCCCGGCGGTGTTAACTCCCCCGTGCGTGCCTTCAAGAGCGTGGGCGGCACGCCGCTGTTCTTCAAACATGCCGAAGGCGCCTACGTCACCGACGAAGATGACAAACGCTACGTTGACTACGTGGGTTCCTGGGGCCCGATGATCCTCGGCCACAGCCACCCGGACGTGCTGGACGCGGTGCGCAAGCAGTTGGAACACGGCCTGTCCTACGGCGCGCCGACCGCCATGGAAACCGAGATGGCGGACCTGGTGTGCGCAATCGTGCCGTCGATGGAAATGGTGCGCATGGTCAGCTCCGGCACCGAAGCCACCATGAGCGCCATCCGCCTGGCCCGTGGCTTCACTGGCCGCGACAGCATCATCAAGTTCGAAGGCTGCTACCACGGCCACTCCGACAGCCTGCTGGTCAAAGCCGGCTCCGGCCTGTTGACCCAAGGCGTGCCAAGCTCGGCCGGTGTACCGGCAGCGTTCGCCAAGCACACCCTGACCCTGCCGTTCAACGACATCGCCGCCGTTGAGCAGATGCTCAATGAAGTGGGCCAGGACGTAGCGTGCATCATCGTCGAGCCGGTCGCCGGCAACATGAACTGTGTACCGCCGGCACCGGGCTTCCTGGAAGGCCTGCGCGAACAGTGCGACAAGCACGGCGTGGTGCTGATTTTCGACGAAGTGATGACCGGTTTCCGCGTGGCCCTCGGCGGCGCCCAGGCTTACTACGGTGTTACGCCAGACCTGAGCACCTTCGGCAAGATCATCGGCGGCGGCATGCCGGTGGGCTGCTTCGGCGGCAAACGCGCGATCATGCAGCACATCGCGCCTCTGGGCCCGGTGTACCAGGCGGGCACCCTGTCCGGTAACCCGTTGGCCATGGCCGCCGGCCTGACCACCTTGCGCCTGATCAGCCGCCCGGGCTTCCACGCCGAACTGACCGACTACACCACCCGCCTGCTGGACGGCCTGCAACAACGCGCCGACGCGGCCGGCATCCCGTTCGTGACTACGCAAGCCGGTGGCATGTTCGGCCTGTATTTCAGCGGCGCCGACGACATCGTCACCTTCGATGACGTGATGGGCAGCGATGCCGATCTGTTCAAGCGCTTCTTCCACCTGATGCTGGAAGGCGGCGTGTACCTGGCACCGAGCGCCTTCGAAGCCGGCTTTACCTCGATCGCCCATGGCGAAGCCGAGTTGAAACTGACTCTGGATGCCGCCGAACGCGCATTCGCTGCACTGAAATAACCAGCCAAAACCATCAGGCACCGCTCGAACGGTGCCTGATGGGCTACTTTGCCTACAGACGTTTCCGAGTTTTTTCGAGAAATCACCTGCAATCCGGCAGATAACTTGCCCAACCAGCAGAAAAACGAGTAAAGACTTTGTAAGCAGAGGCCTGCTTATTTCATAATGCGCGCTTATTGGATCCCGCGAGGATCCGCGTGCCCCGTCAGAGGTAAGTCGATTCCCATGAAACGCACCGGCCGCACCCTGGTTCTGGGCTGCCTGTTGCTCCTTCAGCCGCTGCTGGCACATGCACAAGCAGGCGGTAACTCGTTGTTAATCCCAGCGATGGGTCGTTGCACCCTCAATACCCAGCCAGACAGCCAGGCCGAAGCCCTGAGCGCGTGCCAGAAACAGGCCGACGGTGGGGATGCGCAGGCGCAATACGAGTTGGGCGAGTACTACCACGACAGCAAAAACCCCGCCCACGACCTCAACAAAGCCTTGAGTTACTTCGAGAAAGCTTCGTTGCAGGGGCATGCCGAGGCGCAATTCCAGCTGGGCACCATGTTCTTCCACGGCGAAGGTGTGCCGGCGAATAACGTCCAGGCGTATATCGTGCTGAAAATGGCGGCGGTCAACGGCGCCGAGGATGCACTGGATACGGCCGACGAAGTGGCCGAGCATATGCAGCGTGATGAGCTGGAAGTGGCGACCCAGGTGCTGGGGCAGATTTTCCGCAATTACTTGCAGCAACTGCAAAGTGCGGATGGACGTTCGCCTTTCTCACCCCTTCCCTAAGCTGCTTTTTGTGGAAAGGGAGCTTCCTCCCTAGCCACAACAGCCCTATTTCTCAGGCATCGGCACCGGAAACGGCATCACATTCCCGCCCATGCCCCGCGCTTCGCTGATCTTCGGCGTGCCCATACGCTCGACTTCATCAATGCGCACAATCGAATGCATCGGCACAAAGCTGCGCACCACGCCTTCGAATTGCGCCTTGAGCTTTTCTTCGCCCGGGTCGACGACCAACTGGGTGCGCTCGCCAAAGACGAACTCTTCCACTTCCAGGAACCCCCACAGATCGCTCTGATAGATCTGCTTGGCGTACATTTCGAACACTTGGCCCTGGTTGAGGAAAATCACCTTGTAGATTGGAGCTTCACGTTTGGTCATGGTGGGCGAGTAACACATCGGCGCTATAAAAGAGGGCGCGAACTATAGCATGGCACCCGATGCACAACGCTAGGAACCAATGGGCATGCCCCCTATAATGCGCGGTTCTTTACCACCAGTTGACGATTCCCATGGCCAAGAAGCTTTATATCGAAACCCACGGTTGCCAGATGAACGAGTACGACAGCTCGCGCATGGTCGATCTGCTGGGCGAACACCAGGCCCTGGAAGTCACCGCCCGCGCCGAAGATGCCGACGTGATCCTGCTCAATACCTGCTCGATCCGCGAGCGCGCCCAGGACCGCGTGTACTCCCAGCTGGGCCGCTGGCGTGAATTGAAACTGGCCAACCCGGACATGGTGATCGCCGTCGGCGGTTGCGTGGCCAGCCAGGAAGGCGCCGCCATCCGCGACCGCGCGCCCTATGTCGACGTGGTCTTCGGCCCGCAGACCCTGCACCGCCTGCCGGAAATGATCGATGCCGCACGCATCAGCAAGCTGCCGCAGGTCGACGTATCATTCCCCGAGATCGAAAAATTCGACCATTTGCCCGAGCCGCGTATCGACGGGCCAAGCGCCTATGTGTCGGTGATGGAAGGCTGCAGCAAGTACTGCACCTTCTGCGTGGTGCCCTACACCCGTGGCGAAGAAGTCAGCCGTCCCTTTGACGACGTGCTGTCGGAGATCATCCACCTGGCCGAAAACGGCGTGCGAGAAGTGACCCTGCTGGGCCAGAACGTCAACGGCTATCGCGGCCAGACCGACGATGGCCGTTTGGCCGACCTGGCGGAGCTGATCCGCGTAGTTGCGGCCGTGGACGGTATCGAGCGCATTCGCTACACCACCTCGCACCCGTTGGAATTTTCCGACAGCCTGATCCAGGCCCACGCCGAAGTGCCGGAACTGGTCAAACACCTGCACTTGCCGGTGCAATCGGGCTCGGACCGCATTCTTTCGGCGATGAAGCGCAACCACACCGCCCTGGAATACAAATCCAAACTGCGCAAACTGCGCGCAGCGGTCCCGGGGATCTGCATCAGCTCGGACTTTATCGTCGGTTTCCCCGGCGAGACCGAGAAAGACTTCCAGCAAACCATGAAGCTGATCGAAGACGTCGGTTTCGACTTCTCCTACTCGTTCGTCTACAGCCAACGCCCCGGCACCCCAGCGGCCGATCTAGTGGACGAAACGCCGGAGGCGCTGAAAAAAGAGCGCCTGAATGCGCTGCAACATCGCTTGAACCAGCAGGGTTTCGAGATCAGCCGACAAATGGTCGGGTCGACGCAACGCATTCTGGTCACCGACTACTCGAAAAAAGACCCGGGTGAATTGCAGGGCCGTACCGAGAACAACCGAATCGTCAACTTCCGCTGCGATAATCCAACTTTGATCGGCCAGTTTGCCGATGTGCACATCGATGCGGCGCAACCGCATTCGTTGCGCGGGTCGTTATTGCTTTGATTTTGTAAACAACACAATTCGAATGTGGGAGGGGGCTTGCTCCCGATGGCGGTGTGTCAGTCACTGTATGTGCTGGCTGAACTACTGCTATCGGGAGCAAGCCCCCTCCCACATTTGACCAGCGTTAGATAAGTGCTTTCGTACCCGCGCCACTGGCGTTATTCTCTCTTTCACCTCAACAGCCAAAGGGCGGCTAAAAGCGACCTTGAACGCACCCATAGCAGAACCCCATCGTTTTCTCCTCGAGCCCTTTGAGGCTCGCCGTTTCGCCAATCTGTGCGGACAGTTCGACGAGCACCTGCGCTTGATCGAACAACGCCTGAGCATTGAGATCCGCAATCGCGGCAATCAGTTCGAGCTCATTGGTGAACCCCAGCTCACCACGTCTGCAGAAAACCTGCTGCGCCGCCTCTACCGTGAAACCAAGGGTAGTGAGCTGTCGCCGGAAATCGTGCACCTGTACCTGCAGGAGTCGGCCGTGCAAGACCTGGTCAACAACCCTGTAGCCGAAGCCAGCGTGGCCCTGCGTACCAAAAAAGGCATGATTCGCCCCAAGGGCTTGAATCAGCAGAAGTATGTCAAGGCGATCCTCGGTAACGATATCAACTTCGGCATCGGCCCCGCCGGTACCGGCAAGACCTACCTGGCCGTGGCCTGTGCCGTGGATGCCCTGGAGCGCGAGCAAGTGCGCCGCATCCTGCTGGTGCGACCGGCGGTCGAAGCGGGCGAAAAGCTCGGCTTCCTGCCCGGCGACCTCGCGCAGAAGATCGACCCGTACCTGCGCCCGCTCTACGACGCACTTTACGAGATGCTGGGCTTTGAATACGTGGCCAAGCTGATCGAGCGCCAGGTGATCGAGATCGCTCCGCTGGCCTACATGCGCGGCCGCACCTTGAGCAACAGCTTCATCATCCTCGACGAAAGCCAGAACACCACGGTGGAGCAGATGAAGATGTTCCTGACCCGTATCGGGTTCGGCTCCACGGCCATTATCACCGGCGACATTACCCAGGTTGACCTGCCCAAGGGCACCAAGTCGGGCCTGGGCCATGTGGTTGAAGTGCTCAAGGACGTGCCGGGCATCAGTTTCACGCACTTCTCGCCCAAGGACGTGGTGCGCCACCCGCTGGTGCAGCGCATCGTCGAAGCCTACGAGCGCTTCGAACACCGTGACGATGGGCTGTCGAAGGACGTTCGCCGCGATGCTTGAGCTAGACCTGCAGCTGGCCACCGAAGCGCCCGCCCCCAGTGAAGAACAGTTCCGCCAATGGTGCGCCCTGGCCTTGCGCCAGCGCACCGCCGACTCGGAACTGACCATTCGTCTGGTGGACGAGCCCGAAGGCCGTGAACTGAATCACACCTGGCGCCAAAAGGATTACGCGACCAACGTGTTGTCCTTCCCCGCCGACGTACCCGATGAGTTACTGGATATCCCACTGCTGGGCGACCTGGTGATCTGCGTCGAAGTCGTCGAGCGTGAGGCGAAGGAGCAAGGCAAGGACCTTGAGGCCCATTGGGCTCACTTGGTCATTCACGGCTGCTTGCATCTCTTGGGTTACGACCATATAGACGATGACGAAGCCGAGGAAATGGAAACACTGGAACAAACGTTGCTTGCAGAATTGGGTCATCCGGACCCGTATGCCGACGACGAAGCTTAAAAAACACTCAACTGTAACAATAAAGGATTCAGAGTAATCGCTATGAGCGAAGACCGATCGAGCAACGGGCAAAAGTCATGGCTGGGTAAACTGACCCAGGCTTTTGCCCACGAGCCGAAAAACCGCCAGGAGCTGCTGGAGCTGCTGCGCGAGGCCCATCAGAACAAGTTGCTAGACAGCGAAGCGCTGGCCATCGTCGAGGGCGCCATCCAGGTGGCTGACCTGCAAGTGCGGGACATCATGGTCCCGCGCTCGCAGATGATCAGCATCAAGGCGACTCAGACCCCGCGGGAATTCCTCCCGGCCGTGATCGACTCGGCGCACTCGCGCTACCCGGTCATCGGTGAAAGCCACGACGACGTCATGGGCGTCCTGCTGGCCAAGGACCTGCTGCCACTGATCCTCAAGGAGAACGGCGACAGCTTCAACATCAAGGACCTGCTGCGTCCTGCCACCTTCGTGCCTGAGTCCAAGCGCCTGAATGTGTTGCTGCGTGAATTCCGCGCCAACCACAATCACATGGCCATTGTGATCGACGAATACGGCGGCGTGGCCGGCCTCGTCACCATCGAAGATGTGCTGGAACAAATCGTCGGCGATATCGAAGACGAGCACGACGTCGAAGAAGACAGCTACATCAAGCCGCTGCCAAGCGGAGACTTCCTGGTCAAGGCGCTGACGCCTATCGAAAACTTCAACGAGTTCTTCGACAGCGAGTTCTCCGACGATGAGTTCGACACCGTGGGCGGCCTGGTGATGAGTGCGTTTGGGCACTTGCCAAAGCGTAACGAAACCACCGAGATCGGCGCGTACCGCTTCCGCATCCTGAATGCCGATAGCCGCCGGATTCACTTGATTCGCCTGACACCTATTGCCCGTTAAGGACTGAAATGCGCCGTCTCACCACTCCCGGCTGGCCCGGTAATCTGCTGGCCGTGGTGGCCGGTGCTATCACCACCCTGGCGCTGGCGCCGTTCGACCTGTGGCCCTTTGCGCTGCTAGCCGTCGGCGTGTTCTATCTCGGGCTGCGAGACCTGACCCCACGCCAGGCCCTGGGCCGTGGCTGGTGTTTCGGTTTCGGCCTGTTTGGCGCCGGCACCAGCTGGATCTACTACAGCATCCACCACTTCGGCGGCGCTTCGGTGCTGCTGGCGGGTTTCCTGATGCTGCTGTTCACCGCCGCTATCGCCTGGTTCTTTGCCCTGCCCGCCTGGGTATGGGCGCGCTGGTTGCGCCGCAATGAGGCGCCGCTGGCGGATGCACTGACCTTTGCCGCCCTGTGGGTGGGCCAGGAAGCGTTTCGCGGCTGGTTCCTCACCGGTTTCCCGTGGTTGTACTCAGGCTACAGCCAACTCGACGGCCCCCTTTCCGGGCTCGCGCCAGTGGGCGGGATATGGCTGATTTCATTTGCGATTGCCTTGACCGCCGCCCTGCTGTGCAACCTGCCGCGCCTGCTGGCCGGCAAGCGCAACGGGTTTATCGGCGCAGGCCTGGTGTTGCTGGTTGCACCTTGGGCCATCGGCCTGGCGCTCAAGCATCACGCGTGGACCTCGCCCTCCGGCGCACCACTGACCGTGGCCGCGATCCAGGGCAACGTCGAGCAAAGCATGAAATGGGACCCGGAACAGCTCAATGCGCAATTGGCGCTGTACCGCGACATGAGTTTCAGCTCCAAGCCGGTTGATCTGTTGGTATGGCCGGAAACGGCGGTGCCAGTGCTGATGGAATCGGTTGGGGGCTACTTGGGCATGATGGGCAAGTTCGCCGCCGACCGGCACAGCGCGCTGATCACCGGGGTGCCGATCCGCCAGGAAGTGCACCACCATAAACGCTTCTTCAACGGTATTACCGTGCTGGGCGAAGGCGACGGCACCTACCTGAAACAGAAGCTGGTGCCATTTGGTGAATACGTACCGCTGCAAGAGATGCTGCGCGGGCTGATCGCCTTCTTCGACCTACCGATGTCCGACTTCGCCCGTGGCCCTGCCGACCAGGCGATGCTCCAGGCCAAGGGCTATCACATCGCGCCGTTTATTTGCTACGAAGTGGTGTACCCGGAGTTCGCCGCCAGCCTTTCGGCCCAGAGCGACCTGCTGCTGACCATCAGCAACGACACCTGGTTCGGCCGCTCCATCGGCCCGCTGCAACACCTGCAAATGGCGCAGATGCGTGCACTGGAGGCCGGCCGCTGGATGATCCGAGCCACCAACAACGGCGTGACCGGCCTGATCGACCCGTTTGGGCAGATCACCGTGCAGATCCCGCAGTTCGAACGCGGCATTCTGTATGGCGAAGTGGTGCCGATGCATAACCTCACGCCGTACCTGCAATGGCGGTCGTGGCCGTTGATCATTGTGTGTGTGCTGCTGTTTGGTTGGGCGCTGTTGGCGAGTCGGATGGCCAAAACGGTTTAAAGAACAACAAAAAACCAATGTGGGAGGGGGCTTGCCCCCGATATCGGTGTGTCAGCCAAAGATATATCACTGACACGCCCTCATCGGGGGCAAGCCCCCTCCCACATTTAATCTGCATTTCAATCAGCGGGGGTCAGCGGTAGAACAACTGGTACCCCACCTGCCCCACCGCCTCATTGATCAACTGCCCGCTGCGCCACACCGACACAAACTCCGGCATCCA
Organism: Pseudomonas nabeulensis; assembly: GCF_004682045.1. Taxonomy (GTDB): domain Bacteria; phylum Pseudomonadota; class Gammaproteobacteria; order Pseudomonadales; family Pseudomonadaceae; genus Aquipseudomonas; species Aquipseudomonas nabeulensis. The sequence continues at coordinate 20,985 of NZ_QUZT01000015.1, read as the reverse complement.
GCCACCCAGCGGTCGGGCATTGTCCACGCCGAGAAACCCCACCGGCGCCGGCACCACAGTAAAACCGGCCTTTTCGAAGCTCCACACCGAACGCGGCATATGCCACGCCTGGGTCACCACCACCACGCGCTTGATGCCTTCGGGCAACAGAATCGCGGCGCTCATCTGCGCGTTTTCCCACGTGGTGCGGCTTCGTTCTTCCTTCCAGCGCACGGTCACGCCGAAGTCATCCTGCATCGACACCGCCATCAACTCGGCCTCACTGGGCGGCGTGCCGTAATGCAAGCCACCCGACGTCAGCACCGGCAGCCCGGAGGCCTTGGCCAGGCGTGCGGCGTAACGCTGGCGCTCCAGGCCGACACCAGTGGGCTGGTCGGCGCCCCAGGCGGGATCACCGCGCTCACGTCCCGAACCGAGTACCACAATGGCATCCGCGCGCTGGGCCAACGTCGCCCAGCTTTCCCGCGCCAACGCGGGTTCGGTCTCCAAAGCGCGTGCGCTCCACTCCACCATCACCGGTAGGCTCATCAACCACATCCCGCCGAACCCCAATGCAAAACACGCTCCAGCAAGACGCGGACGGCTTCGACGAAACCACCAGGCAAGCGCCAGCAGCAGCAAAAAAATGCCGGGCGGCAACAACACTTGTTTAATGAAATAACGAAAAGGCATCGGGCATCTCCAAAGATGCCCGAAGCCTAGATGCAACGGGATTTAGCGACAATCTTTACCAGCATATTTCGAGAAGGTTTTCGGATAACGTTGTGTTTCACTTGCACCGTACAGCTCGAAGCTTTTCCGGGCCTCGACCGGTTGGCAAGTCCCTCAGCCAGATCACCTTGGCCGAACGCGTCGACTCTTGCGCAGGCGGGGAGGCCTGCCCAGGAGAAGCGCGGGGGTGATGCAATTCCAGGTAGACCTTGATCAGTTCAAGCTCTGCCTGGCTCAAGCCTCGCAACTCCAGCTCCTGAGGCCGCTCATTACACAATCGGCCTGCGGTTCTTGCTGCATCCAATGCCCGACCCAAACGGTCGATCAACCCTTCATACAACTGCGGTTTCGTTAAAGTTCGCTGCGATTCAACCATCCCCTCACCTCATTGAAGAAAGACTTGCTCCCCAATAAACAGCGTAGCCCCCATGGCTGCACCTGCCCGGCGCCGCGACAGACGGCCCTGGCCGTGCAATCAGGGTTTCCCTCGATAGAGTGGGGTCATGTATGCTACGGCGCTTCCTGTAACTCCACTTCCCGCAGGGTTTGGGCACGGACGCGCCGCTGTTTGGTGTCGATCAACCTGAATGTTGCACCGAAGAGGATTAGGCCACCCCTATTCAGTTCAAAAGTAGCCATGCACGAACAATATCAGCCCCGTGAAATAGAAAACGCCGCCCAAACTTTCTGGGACGAGCAAAAGTCCTTTGAAGTCAGTGAACAGCCAGGCAAGGAGACTTACTACTGCCTATCGATGTTCCCTTACCCCAGCGGCAAGCTACACATGGGGCACGTGCGCAACTACACCATCGGTGACGTGATTTCCCGCTACCAGCGCATGCAAGGCAAGAACGTCCTGCAACCCATGGGTTGGGACGCCTTCGGCATGCCGGCGGAAAACGCCGCGATGAAAAACAACGTGGCCCCCGCCAAGTGGACCTACGAAAACATCGCCTACATGAAGACCCAGCTGCGCAGCCTGGGCCTGGCGGTGGACTGGTCCCGCGAAGTCACCACCTGCAAGCCGGACTACTACCGCTGGGAACAATGGCTGTTCACTCGCCTGTTCGAAAAAGGCGTGATCTACAAGAAAAGCGGCACCGTGAACTGGGACCCTATCGACCAGACCGTACTGGCCAACGAACAGGTGATCGACGGTCGCGGCTGGCGTTCCGGCGCGCTGATCGAAAAGCGCGAAATCCCGATGTACTACTTCAAGATCACCGCCTACGCGGATGAGCTCTTGTCGAGCCTCGACGATTTGCCGGGCTGGCCTGAACAGGTCAAGACCATGCAACGCAACTGGATCGGCAAATCCAAGGGCATGGAAGTGCAGTTCCCGTACAACGTCGACTCCATTGGCGTTGCCGGCGCACTCAAAGTCTTCACCACCCGTCCAGACACCTTGATGGGCGCGACCTATGTCGCCGTGGCCGCCGAGCACCCGCTCGCCACCCAAGCTGCACAGAACAACCCTGAGCTGCAGGCGTTCATCGCCGAATGCAAAGGCGGCAGCGTGGCCGAAGCCGACGTTGCTACCCAAGAGAAAAAAGGCCTGCCGACCGGCCTGTTCGTCGAGCATCCGTTGACCGGCGAGAAGTTGCCGGTGTGGGTCGCCAACTACGTGCTGATGCACTACGGCGATGGCGCCGTAATGGCAGTGCCGGCTCACGACGAGCGCGACTTCGAATTCGCCACCAAGTACAGCCTGCCGATCAAATCGGTGGTGCGTACCAGTTCCGGCGAAACCAACCCGGCCCCGTGGCAAGACGCCTACGGCGAACACGGCACGCTGATCAACTCCGGCGAATTCGACGGCCTGGACTTCCAGGGCGCGTTCGACGCAATGGAAGTGGCGCTGATCAAGAAGAACCTGGGCGCCTCGCGTACCCAGTTCCGCCTGCGCGACTGGGGCATCAGCCGCCAGCGCTACTGGGGCTGCCCGATCCCGATCATTCACTGCGCCAGCTGTGGCGACGTGCCTGTACCGGAAGACCAATTGCCGGTCGTGCTGCCGGAAGACGTGGTGCCGGACGGCGCCGGTTCGCCGCTGGCGCGCATGCCCGAGTTCTACGAGTGCAACTGCCCGAAATGCGGCCAGCCGGCCAAGCGCGAAACCGACACCATGGACACCTTCGTCGAGTCCTCGTGGTACTACGCGCGCTACGCCTCGCCGCACTACGAGGGTGGTCTGGTGGAAAAATCCGCCGCCGACCATTGGTTGCCAGTTGACCAATACATCGGCGGTATCGAGCACGCCATTCTTCACCTGCTGTACGCGCGTTTCTTCCACAAGCTGATGCGCGACGAAGGCCTGGTGAGCTCCGATGAGCCGTTCAAGAACCTGCTGACACAGGGCATGGTGGTCGCCGATACGTACTATCGTCGCGAAGCCAATGGCGCCTACACCTGGTTCAACCCGGCCGACGTCGAGCTTGAGCGCGACAGCAAAGCCAAGGTCATCAGCGCCAAACTGATTGCCGACGGCCTGCCGGTGGAAATCGGCGGCACCGAGAAGATGGCCAAGTCGAAGAACAACGGCGTTGACCCTCAATCGATGATCGACCAGTTCGGCGCCGACACGTGCCGCCTGTTCATGATGTTCGCCTCGCCGCCGGACATGAGCGCCGAATGGTCCGACTCCGGCGTCGAAGGTTCGCACCGTTTCCTCAAGCGCGTCTGGCGTTTGGCTCACGCTCATATCAGCCAGGGCCTGCCGGGCAAACTGGACGTGGCCGGCCTGACGGACGAGCAGAAAGTCATCCGCCGCAGCACCCACCTGGCCATCAAGCAAGCCAGCCAGGATGTGGGCCAGAACCACAAGTTCAACACCGCCATCGCCCAAGTGATGACGCTGATGAACGTGCTGGAAAAAGCCCCGCAAGCCACCGAACAGGATCGCGCGCTGATTCAGGAAGGCCTGGAAACGGTCACCCTGCTGCTGGCACCGATCACGCCGCACATCAGCCACGACCTGTGGAACCGCCTGGGCCACACCGGTGCCGTCATCGACGCGCGCTGGCCGGTGCAGGATGACAGCGCCCTGGTCCAGGACACGTTGCAACTGGTGATCCAGGTCAACGGCAAACTGCGTGGCCAGATCGACATGCCTGCCAGCGCGACCCGCGAGGAAGTCGAAGCTGCCGCACGTATCAATGAGAACGTGCTGCGCTTCACCGAAGGCCTGACGATCCGCAAAGTGATCGTGGTGCCTGGCAAACTGGTCAATATCGTCGCTAGCTAATCGGATCGGGCGCGGGGCCAAAGCCCCGTGCCGAACAAAGCCTTCAGGGCCTCGATAAGGCCCACATGGTTTCAAGGGGAGCAACAAAATGATCAAACGCAATCTGCTGGTGATGGGCCTTGCCGTACTGCTGAGCGCTTGCGGCTTCCAGCTGCGCGGCACCGGCACCAACGAACTGGCGATCAAGGAACTGGACGTCAGCGCCCGCGACGCCTACAGCCAAACCGTGACCCAGCTGCGTCAGGTTCTGGAGAACAGTGGCGTACACGTCTACACCGGCGCGACCTACAAGCTGTTCCTGGCGGATGAAAAAGAAACCCAGCGTAACCTGAGCTACGCCAGTGCTGGCCGCTCCTCCGATATCGAATTGGCCACTACGCTCAACTTCGAAATCCAGGGCCGCGACCATTTGCCGCTGATGGGTGACAAGATCCAGGTGCAGAAAGTCGTGAGCCACGACGGCAACAACCTGGTGGGTTCGGACTCCGAAGTCACCCAGGTACGCAAGGAAATGCGCCGCGAGCTGGTACAACGCATGGTCCTGCGCCTGTCGATGCTGACCCCGGAACAACTCGCAACTCTGCAACAACGCGCAGACGACAAGGCCAAGGCTGACGCCGACGCCGCGAAGGCCGCGCAAGAGTACGAAGACAACACGCCGAAACAATCGCCTGTTGAAGTCCCAGTCGAGTAAGCCAGACGGGGCGCCGCAAGCGCCCCGTTTATCCTGCCTATGAAACTCGCCCCTGCCCAACTCGCCAAACACCTGCAAGGTGGCCTCGCGCCTGTGTATATCGTCAGCGGTGATGACCCGCTGCTGTGCCAGGAAGCCGCCGACGCCATTCGCACTGCCGCACGCCAGCAAGGCTTCGATGAACGCCAGGTGTTCGCCGCCGACGCCAGTTTCGACTGGGGTACGCTGCTGCAAGCCGGTGCGAGCATGTCGCTGTTTGCCGAAAAACGCCTGCTGGAACTGCGCCTGCCCTCGGGCAAGCCCGGCGACAAAGGCGCGGCCGCCTTGATGGAATACTGCTCGCGGCCTGCCGAAGACACGGTGCTGCTGATCAGCCTGCCCAAGCTCGATGGCAGCGCGCAGAAAACCAAGTGGGGCAAGGCCCTGGTGGAAGGGACTCAGACCCAGTTCATCCAGATCTGGCCAGTGGACAGCAACCAGTTGCCGCAGTGGATTCGTCAGCGCCTGTCCCAATCGGGGCTGTCGGCTACCCAGGACGCAGTGGAGCTTATCGCCGCTCGGGTCGAAGGCAACTTGCTTGCCGCCGCCCAGGAAATCGAAAAGCTCAAACTGATGGCCGAGGACGGGCAGATCACTGTCGAAACCGTGCAAGGTGCGGTGGCTGACAGTGCGCGTTTTGACGTGTTCGGGCTGGTGGACGCGATCCTCAACGGCGAACCCGCCCACGCCCTGCGCATGCTTGAAGGCTTGCGCGGCGAAAGCGTGGAGCCGCCAGTGATCCTGTGGGCCCTGGCCCGGGAACTGCGGGTGCTGGCCAATATTGCACTGCAATACAGCCAGGGCACGCCGCTGGATAAATGCTTCAGCCAGGCACGGCCGCCGGTGTGGGACAAGCGCAAACCCTTGATGAGCAAAGCCCTGCAACGGCATTCGGCGCAACGCTGGGCGCAACTGTTGCTGGAAGCCCAGCGCATCGATGCGCAGATCAAGGGCCAGGCGGTGGGTTCGCCATGGATGAGCTTGAGCCGTTTGTCGCTGTTGATGGCTGGCCAGCGCCTGAGCCTGCCTGCCGAATAAACCCTCTCTCAGCACACTGTAAATCCCATGTGGGAGGGGGCTTGCCCCCGATAGCAGTGTGCCAGTCTCAGATGTGCTAACTGACAGATTGCTATCGGGGGCAAGCCCCCTCCCACAGTTTGACCGTGTTTACATTTCTAAAAACTTGCTGGACTTTACAGCCGCCAAACTTCGGCAGATCATTTGCACCGCTTAAACCCACCCAGAGAGTAACCACCATGAGCAAAAAGCCATCCAAGCATGGCCCCAACAAGGCCAAATCCATCATCGCCCAGCCACTGTTCCGCAGCCGTCAGGAACGAGCCGGCAAGGGCAAAGGCAGCTACCGCCGCGAAGCCTTCCAGTCTAATAGCTGGGAGGCTTCTTACTTTCTGGCTGCCTGAAGGCAAGCGCCCCTCTGGCATGATAAGGTCTGCACCTGATTGGTAATCCCTGGACCTGTGCATGCCCTCTTGTCTTTCTCGTCGTTGGCACCTTCGCCAATTGATCGCTGCCTCCAGCCTCATTCTGCTAGTCGCCTGCGCGGAAAAACCCACCGCCGCCGACGCACAACCCCTGCCGCCGCTCCAGACCGCACCGGTTGCAGCCCCCGCCGTCGTGGCCCCATTGGCCGTGGACAACCTGGATATCCAACCGACCCAGACCTTTGCCGAATGGCAGGCCGGTTTCCGTGTGCAAGCCCTGCAGGCAGGTATCACCGCTGCCGTGTTCGATAACGCCTTCGCCAATGTCACCCCGGACATGGCGGTGATCCGCGCCGACCGCAGCCAACCGGAGTTTTCCCGCCCGGTGTGGGAGTACCTCGACGGCGCCCTCTCGCCACTGCGCGTGCGCAATGGCCAGGCCTTGTTGGTGAAAAACGCCGACATTCTCCAGCGTATCGAGGACCGTTATGGCGTTGATCGCCAGGCGCTGGTCTCGGTGTGGGGCATGGAAAGCAACTTCGGCCAGTTCCAGGGCAATAACTCGGTGATCCGTTCCCTGGCGACCCTGGCCTATGAAGGCCGTCGCCCGGCGTTCGCCCAGGCGCAATTGCTGGCGGCGCTGCAGATCATCCAACATGGCGATATCGCTGCCGAGCAGATGAAAGGTTCCTGGGCCGGCGCCATGGGCCAGACCCAATTCATCCCGACCACCTACAACACCCACGCCGTGGATTTTGACGGCGACGGTCGCCGCGACATCTGGAACAGCCAGACCGACGCCCTCGCCTCCACCGCGCACTACCTGCAAAGCTCCGGCTGGCAGAAAGGCCAGCCGTGGGGCTTCGAAGTGCGCCAACTGCCAGCGAATTTCGATTACGCCCTGGCCGATGGCGGCACGCGCAAGACAGTCGCGGAATGGCTGAAACTGGGCATCCAGCTGCCGCCAGGCGCGTCCATGCCGCCGAACGTCGACCAACTGTCTGCCGCCCTGCTGCTGCCGGCGGGCTACCGTGGCCCGGCGTTCCTGGTGCTGGATAACTTCCGCGCAATCCTCAAGTACAACAACTCGTCGTCCTACGCGCTGGCGGTTGGCCTGCTGTCGGAGCGGTTTACCGGTGGCGGTGTGATTCGCGGTGATTGGCCGAAAGATGAGCTGCCGTTGAGTCGTTCCCAGCGCATTGAGTTGCAAACGGCGTTGAGTGCCAAGGGTTATGACGCGGGCAACCCGGATGGGATCATTGGGGCCAATACGCGTAAGGCGATTCGGGCGGCGCAGCAGTCGCTGGGGTGGCCGGCGGATGGGTATCCGACGGTGAGGCTGTTGGAGTCGTTGCAGAGCCGTTGAATCTGGTTATGGCGGCTATTGCTATCGGGGGCAAGCCCCCTCCCACAGTTGACCGAGTTCCAACTTTGGAATGCAGTCAAATGTGGGAGGGGGCTTGCTCCCGATGACTGCATCACAGGCAACAACTATTTAAAGACCACATCCTGCTCCAACACCACCCTCTGCTCCCCCGCATCCAACCTCACCAACGCCCCCATCGGCAGCGTCAGGTTCGGATCACAATGCCCACTGCGCCACCCCGCCAGTACCGGGATACACAACGGTTCGAAGGTTTGCTTGAGCAACCGCTCCAAGGCCGCCGAATCCACACCCGCCACATCCCCCACCAACACACCGGCAACTTGCGCCAACTTGCCCGCCAGCCGCAGGTGCGTCAGCAAACGGTCGATCCGGTAGATCGGTTCGTTGACGTCTTCGATCAACAGGATGATGCCTTCTGCATCAATTTCGTAAGGCGTGCCCATCACCGCTGCGATCATCGACAGGTTGCCCCCCAGCAAGCGCCCACAGGCGATGCCAGGCGCAATTGTGGTCAACGGGTAGGCCACTGGATGCGTCAATACGCTGCCAGCGCCCAGTTGGCCACGCAGCAGGCTGAGCAATGAAGACTCGGTAGGTGGTTGTTTGTCACCGAGCAGGTCGGCATTGAGCATGGGGCCGTGAAAGGTCACGAACCCCGCGTAACGGCTGATGGCCAGGTGCAAGGCGGTGATGTCGCTGTAGCCCACGAACGGCTTGGGGTTGGCCCGCAGCAGGTCGAAGTCCAGGCGATCAAGCAAGCGGGGTGTGCCATAGCCGCCGCGCAGGCAGAAGATGGCGTCGATTTCAGGGTTGGCAAAAGCGGCGTGCAGGTCGCGCAGGCGTACTTCATCACTGCCAGCGAGGTAGCCGTCGCGTTCGTAGACGCCGGGGAAGATGCGCAGGTCGTAGCCACGAGTGCGCATCCACTGTCCGGCTTTTTCGACGTCCAGTGCGGCAGGGCCGGCGGGAGCGATCAGGGCGATGGTGCCCTCGGCACGCAATGCGGGTACGGCGACAGACATACACAACTCTCCCTATTAGCATCAAACCAAATGTGGGAGGGGGCTTGCCCCCGATGGCGGTGTGTCAGCAACAGTTCTACTGACTGACACACCGCTATCGGGGGCAAGCCCCCTCCCACATTGGACCTGCGGTGCTGCTTAGATTTCCATCAGGAAACCAGGCTTGCCTTGACCAGCTTGGCCTGCTCGTCTGCGTGGTACGAGGAACGCACCAGCGGGCCCGAGGCCACGTTCTTGAAGCCCATCTTGTAACCTTCCTCGGCAAACCAGGCGAAGGTGTCCGGGTGCACGAAACGCTGCACCGGCAAGTGGCTGCGGGACGGTTGCAGGTACTGGCCCAGGGTCAGCATGTCGATGTCGTGTTCGCGCATGCGCTTCATGACTTCGATCACTTCTTCGTCGGTCTCGCCCAGGCCGAGCATCAAGCCGGACTTGGTTGGGATATGCGGCATCATCTGCTTGAATTTCTGCAGCAGGGTCAGCGACCACTGGTAATCCGAACCTGGACGCGCAGCCTTGTACAGGCGCGGTACGGTTTCCAGGTTGTGGTTGAACACATCCGGCGGCTCGGCGGCGGTGATTTCCAGTGCCACGTCCATGCGGCCACGGTAGTCCGGCACCAGGGTTTCGAGCATCACGTTCGGCGACAGCTTGCGAATTTCGCGGATGCAGTCGGCAAAGTGCTGGGCACCGCCGTCACGCAGGTCGTCGCGGTCTACCGAGGTGATCACTACGTATTTGAGGCGCAGGTCAGCGATGGCGATGGCCAGGCTTTCCGGCTCGTTGACGTCCAGTGGTTTCGGACGGCCGTGGCCGACGTCGCAGAACGGGCAACGACGGGTGCAGATGTCACCCATGATCATGAAGGTGGCGGTGCCGCCGGAGAAGCACTCACCCAGGTTCGGGCAGGAAGCTTCTTCGCACACGCTGTGCAGCTTGTGCTTGCGCAGCAGGGCCTTGATACGGTCGACTTCCGGCGAAACCGGGATACGCACGCGGATCCAGTCGGGTTTCTTCGGCAGTTCGGTGGTCGGAATGATCTTCACCGGGATGCGTGCAACCTTCTCGGCGCCGCGCAGCTTGACGCCGGCTTCCACCTTGGCACGCGGGGCCGGGGCCGGACGGTCGGTAACGTCCAGCGTCGGGATCATGGTTTGCACTGCATCAGTAGTCATAATCAGTCGATTCCGCCCGTAAGGGTCGTCTGCTCAGCATAGTCGAGGTGTTTGACGAGCTGCTCACGCAGCCGGGCACTTACCTCGGCAAATTTAATCGGTGTCGCGTGCTCGCTCAGTTGGGTCATCGCCAACCCGGCATAACCACATGGGTTGATCCGTCGGAACGGCGCCAGGTCCATGTCCACGTTCAGGGCCAGGCCATGAAACGAACACCCGTGGCGAATACGCAGCCCCAGGGAGGCGATTTTCGCGCCATCGACATACACACCGGGGGCATCGGGCTTGGCCGCAGCGGTCACGCCGTAGCTGGCCAATAGCTCGATCAGGCAAGCCTCCATACGGCTGACCAGATCGCGCACGCCAAAACCGAGCTTGCGCACGTCCAGCAATAGGTATGCGACAAGTTGTCCGGGGCCATGGTAAGTCACTTGGCCACCTCGGTCGACCTGCACCACCGGAATATCACCCGGAACCAGCAAGTGTTCGGCCTTGCCGGCCTGGCCCTGGGTGAATACCGGCGGGTGTTCCACCAACCAGATTTCATCAGGGGCCGAGGTGCCGCGTTCGTTGGTGAACCGCTGCATGGCGTGCCAGACGGGCTCGTAGTCCATCTGGCCGAGCTCGCGAAAGCCCAGGACCTGTGACATCACAACACCATGTGCACGAAGCCGGTGGCCCGCAGTTCACTGTTGATGTTGTAGAGCTGGTCTTGATCGGTGGCCAGGATATACAGCTGGGTCGTGGTGTATTTACCCGTGCTGCTTTGACGCTCCACGGTCATGCCCAGGTTGATCTCCGCGTGTTTGGACACAATGGCGATCACCTCGGCTTCCCGACCTACACCCGTATCGCTGATCACTTTGATCGGATAGTCGGTCTGAGGGAATTCGATCTTAGGCGCCTTTACTTCTACTTCTTTATCGGTCATGGCGTAACGGCCTCGTAAGCGTAAGCCGTGGCGACGGGCAAAGCCCCGTGTCGGATCAACACGGGGCCTTGCAGGTGCACACTATCAGTTGAACAAGCTATAGAAGAATAGACGGATGCTATCCCACACGCGGCGGAAGATACCACCTTCGTCGACGGCGTCCAGAGCGATCAGGTCGGCACTGTGAACCACTTTGTCTTCCAGCTTCACCTCGACCTTACCGATCACGTCACCCTTGGCGATTGGCGCCACCAACTGCGGGTTCATGGTCATGCTGGCCGCGAGCTTTTTCAGCTGGCCTTTAGGCATGGTCAGGGTCAGGTCTTCGGCCAGTCCGGCCTTGACTTGGGAGGTCGCGCCTTTCCACACCGGAGCGGTCGCAAGCTCAGCACCCTTCTGATAGAAGGTCTGGGTTTCGAAGAAGCGGAAACCGTAGGTCAGCAGTTTTTGCGTCTCGGCCGCACGGGCCTGCTCGCTGTTGGTGCCGAAGACCACGGCGATCAGGCGTTGGCCATCACGTACGGCGGACGACACCATGCAGTAGCCGGCCTCTTCGGTGTGGCCGGTTTTCAGACCGTCGACGGTCTTGTCACGCCACAGCAACAGGTTGCGGTTAGGCTGCTTGATGTTGTTCCAGAAGAACTCTTTCTGGGAGTAGATCGCGTAGTGCACCGGGTCGACGCGGATGATCGCGCGCGCCAGGATCGCCATGTCGTGAGCCGACGAGTAGTGCTCCGGGTTCGGCAGACCGGTCGGGTTCATGAAGTGGCTGTTGGTCATGCCCAGGTCAGTCACGGTTTTGTTCATCATGTCGGCGAACGCGTCTTCGCTGCCGGCGATGTGCTCGGACAGGGCCACGCTGGCGTCGTTACCCGACTGGATGATGATGCCGTGCAGCAGGTCGCTCACGGTCACTTGCGAACCGACCTTGATGAACATCCGCGAACCGCCGGTGCGCCAGGCGTTTTCGCTGACGGTGACCGGGTCGTTCTCGCCGATCTGGCCGCGACGGATTTCCAGGGTCGCGATGTAGGCCGTCATCAGTTTGGTCAGGCTGGCAGGCGGCAGGCGCTGGTCACCGTTGTTCTCCACCAGCACGTTGCCGCTGGCAGCGTCCATCAGGACCCAGGCCTTGGCAGCCAGTTGCGGGGAAGCCGGCACCATTTCAACCGCCCAGGCGGCCGGGGTGATGATCAGCGAAAGAAGCAGGCACGTGCGTTTGGCTAAGGTGGTGATGTTCATCCGTCTCTCGAAATTGCTAATGGAAACTTGCCCTCGCGGGCAAAACTATTCAGACAGCCCGCTACCAGACTGTCACGTGTTCGGTTGCCCGCTCACCCCTTGCCCCTGGGTTTTTATTGTTCAACGAGCCAACAACCAGGGTTCAAGCCCATCTCCGGGCCTGAACCTTCAATCTTTTATTATTCGGCGGTGACCACGCTGGGTTGCCCCAGGTTGGCCAGGCGCACGCTGTTCTGCACTTGTGCGACTTCGCTTGGCGAGCCAATCGGCCCCATCCGCACGCGGTGCAGGGTTTGTTGGTTACGCACGATGGAACTGATGAACACCGGCGCGTTGACCATGCTGCTGAGTTTCGACCTTAGCAGTTCTGCCGCATCCGGGTTGGCAAATGCGCCGACCTGCAGGTATTGCCCGCCCGCCATCGAACTGCCTTGCGCGGCCTGAGGCACGGCCACGGTGTCCGGTGCATGCTGTTGTGGCGGTGGCGTCCACTGCTCGACCTTGCCAGCCGAAGCGGTGATTTGCGGTTGTGGTGTTTGCGGCTCGTTGAGCATCAACGGCGCCGGTTTGCCACGCTGGGCCCAGTACTGCGCCGGGTCGATGCCTTCAACTTTCACGCGAGCGGTGCCGGTTTCGGCGTAACCGAGTTTCTTCGCCGCCGCGTAGGACAAGTCGATGATGCGGTCCGAATAGAACGGCCCACGGTCGTTCACGCGCAGGATCACCGTGCGGTTGTTGTCCAGGTTGGTTACCCGCACATAGCTGGGCAGCGGCAAGGTCTTGTGCGCCGCGCTCATGCCGTACAGGTCATACACTTCGCCGTTGGCGGTGTTCTGGCCGTGGAACTTGGTGCCGTACCAGGACGCGGTGCCCGATTGCACGTAGGTCTTGGATTCTTGCAACGGGAAATAGGTCTTGCCCAACACGGTATACGGGTTGGCCTTGTAGGCACCGGTATGCAGGGTTGGGGTGGCGTCCGGGATCTTGGAGACATCCACATCCCACCACGGCGCGCCGTCTTTGTGCGCGCGGTTGATGTCCAGGCCGGGCTGCGAGCGGACGGCAGTGCCGCCCTTCTGCGCCGGGCCGCGGCTGGTGGAGCAACTGACGACCAGCAGGGACAATGCGACGAACGCCACCAGCTTGAGCGGTTGATTGAACGGCGATGCCCGCATTACTTATTGCCCCGTGCTTGGACCAGCATGTCTGACAGCTGATGCACGGCCATGGCGTACATCACACTGCGGTTATAACGCGTGATTGCGTAGAAATTCTTCAGGCCCATCCAGTATTCCGGGCCATTTTCACCTTCAAGGCGAAACGCCGTCACTGGCATGTCATCGCGTGGCGCATTCTGACTCGACCAGCCCAGCGCCCGCAACTCCCCGACCGTCTTGACCGGCTCGATACCCTGGGTCAGGCCTTCATCGGCGCGATCCCCGGCAACATCGGCGCGAACCACCACCGGTTCGCCGCCTACCCAACCGTGGCGCTTGAAGTAACTGGCCACACTGCCGATGGCGTCGTCCGGATTGCTCCAGATATTGATGTGGCCGTCGCCGTCAAAGTCCACCGCGTAGGCGCGGAAGCTGCTGGGCATAAACTGCGGCAAGCCCATCGCACCGGCGTAGGACCCCTTGAGGCTCAGCGGGTCGACCTGTTCTTCGCGAGCCAGCAGCAGGAACTCGCGCAGTTCCTTGCGGAAGAAGTCGGCACGTGGCGGGTAGTCGAAGCCCAGGGTCGACAAGGCGTCGATCACCCGGTAACTGCCGGTATTGCGCCCGTAAAAGGTTTCGATGCCGATGATCGCGACAATCACCTGGGCCGGCACGCCGTATTCCTGCTCGGCGCGGGCCAGCACGGCCTCGTGCTGACGCCAGAAGTCCACACCGCGAGCCACGCGAGCGTCGGTGAGGAACATCGGGCGATATTCCTTCCACTGTTTAACGCGCTCGGCGGGGCGGGAGATGGCGTCGAGGATCGCCTGCTTTTTCTGGGCCTCGCGGAACACGCCCATCAGTTGCTCACCGGCAAAACCGTAGTCGCGGGTCATTTCACCGACAAACTCGGCGACCTGGGGTGAACCATCGTAGTCACCGGCCTGCGCCTCTTGCGTCGCGCCCAGCAGGCCAATCAGGCCCATCCAGGACGCATGCCGAGTCGCCCAGCCGCGCATTACTTGCATTGACATCTTCACCTTATTCAAACCTGTGCGATCCATTTGCGATGCGTATGAATCGACATCAAAACCCCAAACGCTGACAGCAATGTCACCAGCGAAGTTCCGCCGTAGCTAATGAATGGCAACGGCACCCCCACCACCGGCAGCAGGCCACTGACCATACCGATGTTGACGAAAACATAAACAAAAAACGTCATGGTCAACGCGCCGGCCAGCAGTTTGCCGAACAGCGTCTGCGCCTGGGCGGTGATCACCAGGCCGCGACCAATCAACAGCAGGTAGATCAGCAGCAGCGCGCAAATGCCCACCAGGCCGAACTCTTCACCCATGACCGCGATGATGAAGTCGGTGTGGCTCTCCGGCAGGAAGTCCAGGTGCGACTGGGTGCCCAGCAACCAACCCTTGCCAAATACGCCGCCGGAACCGATGGCCGCTTTCGACTGGATGATGTTCCAGCCGGTGCCCAGCGGGTCGCTCTCAGGATCGAGGAACGTGAGAATCCGTTGCTTCTGGTAGTCATGCATAAAGAAGAACCACATGGCCACAGCCACCGGCACGGCGGCGGCGAGCACACTGAGAATCCAGCGCCAGCGCAGGCCACCCATAAACAGCACGAAGGCACCGCCGGCCAGGATCAGCAGCGAGGTGCCCAGATCCGGCTGACGCACAATCAGCACAAACGGTATGCCGATCAGAATCAAGCTGATGCCCACGTGCTTGAGCTGCGGCGGCAACGTGCGCTTGGACAGGTACCAGGCGATGGTCGCCGGCATCAGGATCTTCATGAACTCCGACGGCTGGAAGCGAATCACCCCCGGAATGTTGATCCAGCGGGTCGCGCCCATGGCGTTGTGGCCCATCACGTCCACCACCACCAGCAGCAACACCCCGGCGACATAACCCAGCGGCACCCAGCGCGCCATGAAACGCGGCTCCAGCTGGGCGATCACCACCATCGACAACAAGCCCAGGCCGAACGACGACGCTTGCTTGATCAGCAGGTCCCAGTTCTTGCCACTGGCCGAATACAGCACGAACAGGCTACCCGCCGCCAGGGTCAGCAACAGGATCAGCAGCGGGCCGTCAATGTGCATGCGTTGCAGTAACGTCGCACGACGACGCATCACATCCTCGCTGGAGAGGATGCGGTCAAAATTACTCTTCACTGGCCGTAACCTCGGTGCTTGAAGGGGGGCCGCCATATTCGGGTTTGAGCCTGCCGTCGTCGGCCAGCAGCCAGGCGTCCATGACCTGGCGCACCACAGGCGCGGCGACGCCGGAACCGGACTCGCCGTTCTCGACCATCACCGCTACGACGATTTTCGGGTCATCTGCCGGGGCGAAGCCGACAAACAAGGCGTGGTCGCGGTGGCGCTCCTGAACCTTGGAGCGGTCGTATTTCTCGCCCTGCTTGATCGCTACTACCTGGGCCGTGCCGCTCTTGCCGGCAATGCGGTATTGCGCGCCGACGGCGGCTTTGCGTGCAGTACCGCGAGCGCCGTGCATCACTTGTTGCATGCCGTGGTTGACCTTGGTCCAGTCCGAAGGATCGCGCAGCACAATGTCCGGGATCGGGTTGTCATCCACCGGTTTTTCGCCTTCGATGGTCTTGGCCAGGTGCGGACGGTTCCAGATGCCTTTGTTGGCCACCAGCGCCGTGGCCTGGGCCAACTGCAACGGTGTGGCCTGCATATAGCCCTGGCCAATGCCGAGAATCAGGGTTTCACCCGGGAACCATGCCTGCCGACGGGTCGCACGTTTCCACTCCCGCGATGGCATCAGGCCAGGGGATTCTTCGAACATATCCAGGGAGACTTTCTGACCGAGGCCGAACTTGCCCATATAAGCCGACAAGCGGTCGATCCCCAGCTTGTGGGCCAGGTCGTAAAAATAGGTGTCGTTGGAGCGCATGATCGCGGTGTCCAAATCGACAAAGCCGTCACCGGTGCGGTTCCAGTTCCGGTATTTGTGATCGTAGTTGGGCAGCATGTAGTAGCCCGGGTCAAAGACCCGACTGGAAGCCGTGACCACGCCCGCGTCCAGGCCGGCAATCGCCACCGCCGGCTTGATAGTCGACCCCGGCGGATACAGGCCGCGCAGTACGCGGTTGAACAGTGGCCGGTCGATGGAGTCGCGCAACTCGGCGTAGGCCTTGAAGCTGATACCGGTCACGAACAGGTTGGGATCGAAGCTGGGCTGACTGACCATGGCCAGTACTTCGCCGGTTTTCGGGTCCAGCGCAACGACCGCACCACGACGACCGCCCAAGGCCATCTCCGCCGCTTCCTGCAACTTGATGTCCAGGCTCAGCACAATATCTTTGCCCGGCACCGGGTCGGTACGCTTGAGCACCCGCAGCACACGGCCACGGGCGTTGGTCTCGACTTCCTCGTAACCCACCTGGCCGTGCAATTCGGGCTCGTAGAAACGCTCGACGCCGGTCTTGCCGATATGGTGGGTGCCGCTGTAGTTCACCGGATCGAGACTTTTCAGCTCTTTCTCGTTGATCCGCCCCATGTAACCGACCGAGTGGGCAAAGTGCGGCCCCTGCGGATAGTGCCGCACCAACTGCGCCACCACCTCCACACCGGGCAAGCGGAACTGGTTCACCGCGATCCGCGCGATCTGTTCTTCGGTCAGCTCAAACAGGATCGGCACCGGTTCAAACGGCCGGCGCCCCTGCTTCATGCGCTTTTCGAAGATCACCCTGTCTTCCGGTGTGAGCTGCAACACCTCGACAATCACATCGAGGATCTGCTGCCAGTCGCCGGAGCGTTCTCGGGTCATGCTCAGGCTGAAACTGGGGCGGTTATCCGCGACCACCACGCCATTGCGGTCGAAAATCAGCCCACGGGTCGGCGGAATCGGCTGCACATGCACCCGGTTGTTTTCCGACAACGTAGAGTGATAGTCGTACTGGATCACTTGCAGGAAATACAGGCGGGCGATCAGCACCCCGAGCAGGGCCACCACCAGCACCGCACCAAACACCACGCGAGCGCGTACCAGACGTGCGTCTTTCTCGTGGTCCTTGATGCGGATCGGCTGGGTCATCGGGAGAGGCGCAGACTATTTGTGGTAAGGGTGCCCGGACAGGACTGTCCAGGCGCGATACAGCTGTTCACCGATCAGAATCCTTACCAACGGGTGCGGCAACGTGAGCGCCGACAGCGACCAGCGCTGGTCCGCCCGCGCGCACACTTCCGGCGCCAGCCCTTCGGGGCCGCCGACCATGAAGTTGACGGTGCGCGAGTCCAGGCGCCAGCGGTCCAGTTCCACCGCCAACTGCTCGGTGCTCCAGGGTTTGCCGTGCACTTCGAGGGTGACGATGCGCTCGTTGGGGCCGACCTTGGCCAACATGGCTTCGCCTTCCTGACGGATAAAGCGCGCCACGTCGGCATTCTTGCCCCGGGTATTGAGCGGAATCTCTACCAATTCCAGCGACAGCTCAGCAGGCAGACGCTTGGCATACTCGTGCCAGCCTTCTTCCACCCACTTGGGCATGCGTGAACCGACAGCAATCAGACGCAGGCGCACAGCCGTTCCTTATTCCTGGTCTTTGTTGAGCTTGTCGAAGTGCGCGTGGCCCACTTCCGGGCTGTGGTGCTTGCCATCAGCGGCACGGCTCTGCTCGGCGCCTTTCCACAGACGCTCCAGGTCGTAGAACTGACGGGCGTTGGAGGTCATCATGTGAACGATTACGTCGTCCATGTCCAGCAGCACCCAGTCGCTGTCGCCCTTGCCTTCTTCACCCAGCGGCTTGACGCCTTGGGCTTTGACGGCTTCGCGGACCTTGTCCAGCATCGCGCCGATCTGGCGGTTCGACGTACCGGTGGCGATGATCATGAAGTCGGTGATGCTTTGCTTGTCGCGCACGTCCAGCACCTGGATGTCCTGGGCTTTAACGTCTTCCAGGGCCGCCACGGCGACTTTCACCAGTTCTTCGCCAGCCAGCTCAGGGCCGGTATGGGCTTCTACTGGCAGCGGGGCGCTTTTGAAGGTGCCTTTGCGCTTAACTTTGCTTACGTCTTTGTTCGTCATATAAAACTCGTTTTGCTCGTATGTTCGGGCGCTCGCTGTACGAATGTGCGTACGTTCAAGCGCGCCTTTTCAGTTCGACGCACGGTAAAGTCCGTGCGCATCGATGTAGGCCAGGACCGCGTCAGGCACCAGGAAACGTACCGACTTACCGCTGGCCAGCAGTTGACGGATCTGGGTGGCGGACACCGCAAGCGGGGTCTGCCAGACGAATGCAATATTCCCGTTCGGCCCGGTCAGGGCCAAGGGGTCACTTACCGACCGCGCGGCCAGCAGGTTGCGCAAGGCATCCGGCGGTTCGCTGTCGGCATCCGGGCGTTGCAAAACCAGGATGTGGCAATGCTGGAGGAGTTCCTCCCAGCGATGCCAAGAGGGCAGGCCGCAAAATGCGTCCCAGCCCAAAAGCAGAAACAACTGGTCGTCCGCGGCCATTTCAGCGCGCATCACTTCCAGGGTATCGACAGTGTAGGACGGTTTATCACGCTTGAGCTCGTGGTCGTCCACCACCAACGGCGCAATGCCTTCCACCGCCAGGCGCACCATTTCCAGGCGCTGCTGCGGCGACACTTGCGGCGTATCACGGTGGGGCGGCCGCGCGTTGGGCATCACTCGCAACTCATCCAGCGCGAGGGCATCCGCGACTTCCAGGGCACTGCGCAAATGGCCGATGTGCACGGGGTCGAAGGTGCCGCCGAGCAGCCCGATGCGTTTAGCCATCAAGTGCGCACGTGACCGTCGCCGAACACCACGTACTTCTCGCTGGTCAGGCCTTCCAGGCCAACCGGACCGCGTGCGTGGAGCTTGTCGGTGGAGATACCGATCTCCGCCCCCAGGCCGTATTCGAAGCCATCGGCAAAACGTGTCGAGGCGTTGATCATCACCGAAGCGGAGTCCACTTCGTTGAGGAAACGCCGCGCATCGCTGAAATGCTCGGAGACAATGGCGTCGGTGTGCTTGGAGCCGTAGGTGTTGATGTGTTCGATGGCCTCGTCCAAATCGTCGACGATCTTGATCGACAGGATCGGTGCCGTGTATTCGGTGTACCAGTCCAGCTCGGTTGCCTCGATCACGTCCGCCCCCAGCAGCGCACGGGTCCGCACGCAACCGCGCAGTTCTACGCCTTTGTCACGGTAGATGGCAGCCAGCGGCGGCAGCACGCGCTCGGCAATGCCGGCGTGCACCAGCAGGGTTTCCATGGTGTTGCACGGCGCGTAACGGTGGGTCTTGGCGTTGTCGGCGATGCGGATCGCCTTGTCGAGGTCGGCGGCGATGTCGATGTACACGTGGCATACGCCGTCCAGGTGCTTGATCACCGGCACCTTGGCATCGCGGCTGACGCGTTCGATCAGGCTCTTGCCACCGCGCGGCACGATCACGTCGACGAACTCCGGCATGGTGATCAGCGCGCCGACGGCGGCGCGGTCAGTGGTTTCCACCACTTGCACCACTTCGGCCGGCAATTCGGCCACGGCCAGGCCCTGCTGGATGCAAGCCGCAATGGCACGGTTGGAATTGATCGCCTCGGAACCGCCACGCAGGATGGTGGCGTTGCCGGACTTGAGGCACAGGCTCGCAGCGTCGATGGTCACGTTCGGGCGCGACTCATAGATGATGCCGATCACGCCCAGGGGCACGCGCATCTTGCCCACTTGGATGCCGGACGGCAGGTAGCGCATATCGCGGATTTCACCGATGGGGTCAGGCAGCTTGGCCACCTGACGCAGGCCTTCGATCATGTCGTCGATACGCGCCGGGGTCAGCGCAAGGCGGTCCAGCAGGGCCGGCTCCAGGCCATTGGCGCGGCCGTTGGCCAAGTCCTGTTCGTTGGCGGCGGTAAGCTCGGAGCGCGAGGCATCCAGAGCGTCGGCGGCCGCCAGCAGGGCGCGATTCTTCTGCGCAGTGCTCGCACGGGCGATCAATCGCGAAGCCTGGCGGGCAGCGCGACCCAGGCGGGTCATGTAGTCAAGAACGGACTCAGTCATGGTCAGGGAGTCTTGGCAGAGAGGAAAGCGGCAGATTATAGCTGTGACGCCGCCCGACTGACAGCGGTGAGGGGCGGATGGTCGAAATGAACTGTAAAAACTTGGGGTTCAGCCGTAATTAAGCTGGGAGTTGTTATTATTCCGTCACATTTAGCCGTATTAACCCTTCCTGCCATGCCTAGCTCAGCGCCCCAACTTCCCGCCAGCGCCCTGCCCGACTGCTTCTTCGACCGGGATGCACAAATCCTCGCGCGCGACTTGCTCGGAAAAGTCATCCGTCATCGCGTCGGCGAAATCTGGCTTTCCGCGCGAATTATTGAAACCGAAGCCTATTACGTGGCCGAAAAAGGCAGCCACGCCTCATTGGGCTACACAGAAAAGCGTAAGGCTTTGTTTCTGGACGGTGGCCACATCTACATGTACTACGCCCGCGGTGGGGATTCGCTGAACTTCAGTGCCCAGGGGCCGGGCAATGCCGTATTGATCAAATCGGGCTATCCGTGGGTCGATGAAGTATCGGGCCCGGCGAGCCTGGCGCAGATGCTGTTGAACAATCCCGATGCCAGCGGCCGGCCGCGTCCGTCGCAAAAGCTGTGTGCGGGCCAGACGTTGCTGTGCAAGGCGCTGGGGTTGAAGGTGCCGGTGTGGGATGCCAAGCGTTTTGACCAGGAACGGCTCTATGTTGAAGACGTGGGCAAAACGCCTTCGCAGATTATCCAGACCACCCGCCTGGGCATTCCGAGCGGGCGTGATGAGCATCTGATGTATCGCTTTGTGGACGCGGGGTATGCGCCGTATTGCACACGCAACCCACTGCGCCGGGGGCAGGTCGAAGGCAGCGATTATTTTCTGATTTAAACGGACTCAATGTGGGAGGGGGCTTGCCCTAATGCCAG
>NZ_QUZT01000014.1 GCF_004682045.1 Pseudomonas nabeulensis | reverse complement strand
CTGAAAAACTACCCACTCTAACTGACACAGCCCCCTCCCACATTTGAACACTGGTGTTTTTGGGATTGGGTTACTGGTCTTTGAAATCAGGCGCGCGCTTGGCCACGAACGCTGCCATGCCTTCCTTCTGATCCTGCGTCGCAAACGCCGCATGGAATACCCGACGCTCAAAGCGCACGCCTTCTGATAGGCTCACTTCAAACGCGCGGTTAACGCTTTCCTTGACCATCATGCTGATAGGCACCGACTTGCCGGCGATCAGCGTGGCGGCTTTCAGCGCTTCTTCCAACAGTTCATCGGCTGGCACGATACGCGCAACGATGCCGCAGCGCTCCGCTTCCACCGCATCAATAAAACGTCCGGTCAGGCACATTTCCATGGCCTTGGCCTTGCCCACCGCACGGGTCAGGCGCTGGGTGCCGCCCATGCCCGGCAATACGCCGAGGTTGATCTCGGGCTGGCCGAACTTGGCGGTGTCGCCCGCCAGGATGAAGTCGCACATCAACGCCAGTTCACAGCCGCCACCAAGGGCGAAGCCGTTGACCGCAGCGATGATCGGCTTGCGGCGATTGGCCACGCGGTCACTGTCGCTGAACAGGTCGTCCATGTAGATCTGCGGGTAGGTCAGCTCGGCCATTTCCTTGATATCGGCGCCGGCAGCGAAGGCTTTTTTCGAGCCGGTCAGGACGATGCAGCCAATCTCGGGGTCGGCTTCCAAACCATCCAGCGCCTGGTTCAGTTCGCTGACCAGTTGCGCATTCAAGGCGTTCAAGGCTTGCGGGCGATTGAGGGTAATCAGCCCGACGCGGCCCTGGACTTCGAGCAAAATAGTTTCGTAACTCATGTATCGGCTCCTTAGAGATTGCGTGAGATGACCATGCGCTGGATATCGCTGGTGCCTTCGTAAATCTGGCAGACCCGCACGTCGCGGTAGATGCGCTCCAGGGGGAAGTCGCTCAGGTAACCGTAACCGCCCAGGGTTTGCAAGGCGGCAGAACAGACTTTTTCCGCCATTTCCGAAGCGAACAGCTTGGCCATGGACGCCTCGACCAGTGCGGGCTTGCCGCTGTCACGCAGGGCGGCGGCGTAATGCACCATCTGCCGGGCGACGGCGATTTGCGTGGCCATGTCGGCCAGGCGAAAGGCCACGGCCTGGTGATCAATGATGGCCTTGCCGAAACTCTCGCGCTCGCGGGCATAGTCGCGGGCGGCTTCAAAGGCGGCACGGGCCATGCCCACCGCTTGCGCGGCAATGCCCACGCGGCCACCCTCAAGGTTGGCCAGGGCGATCTTGTAGCCCTCGCCTTCTTCGCCCAGGCGATTTTCGACCGGCACCTGCACGTCTTCAAACAGGATCTGGCAGGTGTCCGAGGCATGCTGGCCGAGCTTGTCTTCGACCCGTGCCACCTTATAGCCCGGTGAATCGGTCGGCACGATAAAGGCGCTGATCCCGCGTTTGCCTGCCGCCGGGTCGGTGACGGCAAACACAATCACGATCCCGGCATTTTGCCCGGAGGTGATGAACTGTTTGCAGCCATTCAGCACGTAGTGGTCACCGTCACGGCGCGCACGGGTTTTCAGGCTGCTGGCGTCCGAGCCGGCCTGGGGCTCGGTCAGGGCAAAGGCGCCGAGCATGGCGCCACTGGCCAGGGGTTTGAGGAAGCGTTCTTTCTGGTCGTCATTGCCGAACTTGAGGATCGGCACGCAGCCCACCGAGTTGTGCACGCTCATGATGGTGGAACAGGCGCCGTCACCGGCGGCAACTTCTTCCAGGGCCATGGCGTAGGCCAGGTAGCCGGTGTCGCAACCGTCCCACTGTTCCGGCACCAGCATGCCGAAAAAACCCAGCTCGGCCATTTCGCCAATGGCTTCCTTGGGGAAGCGATGGTCGCGGTCCCACTCGGCGGCGAAGGGTTTGAGGCGCTCCTGGGCAAATTGCCGGGCGGCTTCGCTGATTTGCAGTTGTTCGTCATTGGGCAGCATGGTGATTCGTCCTTAATACAGGCATTCGACAGCCATGGCCGTGGCTTCACCACCGCCGATACAGATGGCTGCTACGCCACGTTTGAGGCCTTTCTGGCGCAGGGCCGAGAGCAAGGTCACCAGGATCCGTGCACCGGAGGCGCCAATCGGGTGGCCCAGGGCGCAGGCACCGCCGTGGATGTTGACCTTGCTGTGGGGAATCTCCAGCTGGGTCATGGTCACCAGGCTGACCACGGCAAACGCTTCGTTGATCTCGAACAGGTCGACTTCATCGAGCTTCCAGCCGGTCTTGGTCATCAGCGTGCGGATCGCGCCGACCGGCGCCACCGGGAACAAGCCAGGCTCATCGGCAAAGGCCGCATGCCCATGGATCACCGCCAGGGGCTTTAGCCCGCGTTTCACAGCCTCGGACTCGCGCATCAACAGCAGCGCAGCCGCGCCATCCGAGATGGAGCTGGAGTTGGCTGCCGTGACGGTGCCGCCTTCGCGGAAAGCGGGCTTCAAAGTGGTGATCTTGTCCAGTTTGGCCTTGGGCGGCTGTTCGTCGTGCTGGATGGTTTTCTGTTCTTTGCCGACCGTGACCTGCACCGGCACGATTTCGGCGGCGAAACTACCGTGGGTGATCGCTTCCTGTGCACGGGTCAGGGAGGCAATGGCGAAAGCGTCCTGGGCCTCACGGGTAAAGCCGTGGTGCAAGGCGCAGTCTTCGGCAAAGGTGCCCATCAGGCGGCCTTTGTCGTACGCGTCTTCGAGGCCATCGAGGAACATATGGTCCAGCACGCGACCGTGGCCCATGCGGTAGCCGCTGCGCGCACGGTCTAGCAGGTAGGGTGCGTTGGACATGCTTTCCATGCCGCCGGCGACCACGACGTCGACACTGCCGGCCCGCAGTGAGTCGTGGGCCAAAATCGCCGCTTCCATGCCGGAGCCGCACATTTTGTTCAGCGTGGTGCAACGGGTGGACTTGTCCAGCCCGGCCCCCAGCGCCGCCTGGCGTGCAGGCGCCTGGCCGAGACCGGCGGGCAGTACACAGCCGAACAGCACTTCATCCACGGCATCGCTGGCAATGCCAGCGCGCTCGACGGCGGCACGAATGGCGGCGGAGCCCAGTTGCGGCGCGGTCAGGCCCTTGAGGTCGCCCTGGAACCCGCCCATGGGGGTGCGCACGGCGCTGACGATGACGATGGGGTCGTTCATGGCAATACTCCTTACTTGGCCGCCATGCGCAAGGCGCCGTCGAGACGGATCACCTCGCCATTGAGCATGCTGTTTTCAATGATATGGCGCACCAGCGCCGCGTACTCAGTCGGTTTGCCCAGGCGTGGCGGGAACGGCACGCCAGCCGCCAGGGAGTCGCGCACTTCCGGGGTCATGCCGGCCATCATCGGGGTTTCGAAAATGCCGGGGGCGATGGTCATCACACGGATGCCGAAACGCGCCAGTTCACGGGCAGCGGGCAACGTCAGGCTGGCAATGGCGCCTTTGGACGCCGAATACGCTGCTTGACCGATCTGACCGTCAAAGGCCGCCACCGAGGCGGTGTTGATAATTACGCCGCGCTCGCCGTCGGCATTCGCTTCGGTCTCGGCGATGGCCGCAGCGGCCAGACGTAGCAAGTTAAAGCTGCCGATCAGGTTGACGTTGATCACTTGAGCAAAGCTCGCCAGGGCATGGGGGCCGTTCTTGCCAAGGATTTTCTCGCCGCGCACCACGCCCGCGCAGTTGACCAAGCCGTGCAGGCCGCCGAACGCCGCGACAGTCGCCTGTACCGCTGCTTCGGCGGCGGCTTCCTGGCTGATATCGGCGACCGCACTGCGGGCGTTGTCGCCCAACTGCTCGGCCTTGGCCGCGACCGCCTCGGCGTTCAAGTCCACCAGCATCACCCTGGCGCCAGCAGCGACCAGCATGTCAGCCGTGGCCGCACCCAGGCCCGAGGCCCCGCCGCTGACCAGGAACACCTTATTTTGAATCTGCATTATTGTTTTCCTTGGGCTATCCGAATCTCCCCGATAATCGCCCCGACGAGCCCTCCCAGCAATGGTCAAAGCCATCAAGATGGCTGACTGGTTTGGCCAGTCATCGATCCCGCTGATCAGTTGGTCAGTCC
Source organism: Pseudomonas nabeulensis (assembly GCF_004682045.1). Taxonomy (GTDB): domain Bacteria; phylum Pseudomonadota; class Gammaproteobacteria; order Pseudomonadales; family Pseudomonadaceae; genus Aquipseudomonas; species Aquipseudomonas nabeulensis. The sequence continues at coordinate 107,600 of NZ_QUZT01000014.1, read as the reverse complement.
AAGCGATTGGACGCCTTGGGTACGAGCTTCTAACCTGAGGGCCTGCGCCACCAAAGAAGTCCTCCCCGCGATGATTGTCCGTCCCAAGCCCAACCTCCTGGGCATCCTGTTTTCCCTCAAGGGGTCGATTGCCAAGCGCATCGCCTTGCGCAGCCTGTTGGTCACCCTGCTGGCCTCGGTGATTGTGCTGGTGGAAACCCTGCACCCCGCGTACTTCTCCAAGGTCAATGCCACACCGTTCACATTGCTCGGCCTGTCGTTGTCGATCTTCATGAGCTTTCGCAACAACGCCTGCTATGACCGCTGGTGGGAAGGCCGCAAGCAACTGGGGCAGATGATCATCGATGTGCGCTCACTGATCCGCGAGACCCAGATACTCAGTGATCCAGTGGAGCGCGCAGGCCTGCTGCGCGGCTTGTGCGGCTTTGCCCATGGCTTGATCGCACGTTTGCGCGTTGAAGATGAGGCCCGGGCGATCAAGCCGTGGATTGACGTCGAGGCCAACCACCCTAACCTTCCGGACAACGTGCTGCAAAAAATCGGTGCACGCTTTTCCGAGTTGGCGGAGCAAGGCGTGATCAGTGAATGGCGCTTCACCCAGTTGGAGACGCGGCTGGTGAGCCTGAGCCAGGTGCAAGCCTCGTGCGAGCGCATCAAGAGCACGCCACTGCCCTTCCCCTACACCTTGCTGCTGCACCGCACCATTTACCTGTTCTGCATCCTGCTACCGTTTGCCATGGCCGAACCCCTGGGTTGGCTTACGCCGATCTTTACGGCCATCGTCAGCTACACCTTCTTTGGCCTCGATGAAATTGGCGACGACCTGGAAGACCCGTTCGGCTTCGACGAAAACGATCTGCCGTGCAACGCCATCGTGCGAACCCTGGAGCGGGAAATCCTCGCGGCCCTCGGCGAGCCGCTGCCGCCTGCCCTGGAGCCTGTGGAGTACGTGCTCACCTGACGCGGGTTTGACACTCGCCGTGCGCTGGTCGAAGCTTGGCGCTTTGCACCCGCTTGGACGCCTGCATGTCAAAGTCACGCCGTTACTCCATCATCGGCCTGTGCGCCCTGTTGTTTATCGTAGTGCTCGCTTGGTATTTCACCCGGTCCACGACGCCGCCGGTGCCGCCGGCGATTGCCCATGGCTACTCAAAAGCCCTGAAACAGGCGCGTAATGGCGAGCCTGGCGCTGCACGGGTGCTGTATCAGCAGTTGGGCCGTCCGGACCTTTCCCCGGAGCGCCGCGCTGCGCTGCACGCCGAGTTGCCCAACTATCCCAGCCCGCAGGCGCTGAAACTCGCCGATAAGGACCTGGCCAGCGACTCACCGTTGGTGCGTGAAGCTGCGATCCACAGCATCGTTGGCCTGGTGCCCTCCGGCCAGCGCACCTTGTTGGTGGGCCCGGTATTGGATGACCCTGAACAAGGCGTGCGCTTTGCCGCCGCCAATGCCTTGCTGGGTTTGTCACCGGACACCCTGGGGTTGTACTTCGGACCCTTGCAGCAGGTACTCGATGAGTTCGTGAAATACCTCAAGGCCCAGCCCGAAACCGCCGAAAGCTGGATTCAACTGGCACGCCTGTACATCCACAGCTCCCTACTGCCGGATGCCCAGCTTGCCTTGGAACAGGCCATGCGCCTGGAACCGGACAACCTGCAAGCCGTGGTCGCGCAAATCGAATTGCTGGATAAACAAGGCAAGACTGAAGAATCCCGCCAATTGCTGGCCCGGCAACTGGCGGCCCACCCCGAATCGGCGTACCTGCAACACGCGTTGGGCATGTGGCTGCTGCACCATGGCGAGCGTACCTATGCGCTGCTTGGCTTATCCAAGGCGGTGGAGCTGGAGCCGGACAATCAGGATTACCGTTACGACCTGGCCACTACCCTGCATGCCCAGGCTGAATTGGAAGCGGCCCAGCGTCAGTTGGAGGAAATCATCCAGCGCCATCCGGCCAACCGCAAGGCGCGGGTGTTGTTGGTCAACTACTGGAAAGAAAGCGGCCAATTGCAGAATGTCCAAGTGCTGTTGGCGCAACTTGAGCAACAAAATCCGGATGATCCGGCGCTGCAGCAGGGCCTTTGACGTCCCCAGTTGCCTTGTACAATTTTTACGAAACGGGGAACGGCTTCGGGCCACTACGGTCAAGTGAATATGGCGCGCCCAAGGCGGTGCGTCCTTCCATTTTGTACGTGACCTGAGGGCACTCCTTGACTACATCCAACGAGCTGATCAGTGAAAAGGCGGCCACCGGCATCGAAGGTCTTGATGACATTCTGTCCGGCGGACTATCACGCGGTCATCTATTCCTGCTGGAAGGGGAACCGGGTACCGGCAAGACCACCGTCGCCTTGCAGTTCTTGCAGGCTGGGGCGAAAAATGGTGAGACCTCGCTGTATATCACCCTCTCCGAGACCGAGCGGGAATTGCGCCAGGGCGCCAAATCCCATGGCTGGGACCTGGTCGATGCGATCAATATCTTCGAACTGACCCCACCTGAGAACCTGCTCGATGCAGATCATCAGCAAAGCTTGCTGTATTCCTCCGACCTGGAACTAGGCGAAGCGACCAAGCAGATTTTTGAAGTGGTGGAAAGGGTCAAACCCACCCGGGTGGTGATTGACAGTCTGTCAGAGATCCGATTGCTGGCTCAGAGCTCCCTGCGTTATCGCCGACAGATTCTGGCGATCAAGCATTACTTCGTACGCTACGACGCGACGGTCTTGCTATTGGACGACCTGACTACCGAGTCGCTCGACAAGACAGTGCACAGTGTGGCCCATGGTGTGATTCGTTTGGAAGAGCTGACACCTGCCTATGGCGCAGAGCGTCGACGAGTGCGCGTGATGAAATACCGCGGCCAAAAATACCGCGGTGGCTTCCATGACTTCACTATTTTGGAAGACGGCGTGCACGTGTTTCCTCGGTTGGTGGCTGCGGAACACCGTAGCGGTTATCTCCGGCAGACGTTGAGCAGCGCAATCCCCGAACTGGATGCCCTGCTGGGTGGCGGTATAGAAACGGGTTCAAGCAGCCTCATACTCGGCCCTGCAGGCACTGGAAAGTCGCTGATATCGATGATCTTCGCGACCGCTGCCGTGGCACGGGGGGAAAAAGCGGCGCTGTTTATTTTCGACGAAGAATTGGGTTTGCTGTTCGAGCGCATGAAGAACATGGGTATCGATCTGCAGGCCCTGCAAGCAACCGGCAACCTGCTGATTGAGCAGGTCGACGCCGCCGAGTTGTCTCCGGGCGAATTCTCACATCGGGTACGGCGGTGCGTGGATGATGGGGGCATCAAGACCGTGGTCATCGACAGTATCAACGGTTATCAGGCCGCTATGCCGGAAGAGAACGCGTTGATCCTGCACATGCATGAACTGCTGCTGTATCTCAACCGACGAGGCGCCGCGACGTTCATGACCGTAGCCCAGCATGGCCTGGTGGGTGACATGCAGGCGCCGGTAGACATCACCTACCTTGCGGATACTGTCATTCTGCTGCGGTACTTCGAGGCGTTGGGTAAAGTTCGGCGCGCTGTCTCCATTATCAAGAAACGGACCGGCAGCCACGAGTCGACCATTCGTGAATATCGCATCGGCAGCCAAGGCATGACTATCGGCGAGCCGCTGGAAGCCTTTCAGGGCGTGTTGCGCGGCGTCCCCACTTACTTGGGTGTTGGCTCACCGCTACTTAAGGATGATGTGCCGTGAGCGACCTTGCTCCCGTCTTCGAGCGCGCTATCATCCTGGCGCCGCTTGGACGCGACAGCTCTCTGGCGTTGATGATGCTCAATGAAGCCGGGTACAACGGCATCGTGGCGCAGAACCTGAGCGCGCTCTGTGAAGCGCTGGAACACGGCGTCGGCCTCTTGATCATTGCCGCCGAGGCCTTGCGTGGCGTCGATCTTGACCCCCTGTTGGTGTATCTGCACCAGCAGCCGGCCTGGTCGGACTTGCCCATCGTGCTGATGACCCACCACGGTGGCAGCGAGCAGAACGGCTCATCACAGTTAAGTGGCTTGCTCGGCAACGTGACCTTCCTCGAACGCCCCTTCCACCCGGTAACCTTGATCAGCCTGGTCAGCGCCGCCCTGCGCGGCCGTCGTCGGCAGTACGAAGCGCGAGACCGCTTGATCGACCTGAGTGAAAGCGAACTGCGCCTGCAACGCACGCTGGAGACGTTGGAACAGCAAGTCGAAGAACGCACTGCCCAACTGCGTCATAACGAAGACGCCTTGCGCCAATCGCAGAAAATGGAAGCGGTCGGCCAGTTGACGGGCGGTATCGCTCACGACTTCAACAATATGCTCACCGGGATTATCGGCAGTCTGGAGTTGCTGCGCAGGCGCGTCGCCCGGGGCAAGCTGGACGACCTGGACAGTCTGATCGACCTGGGCGTCACCTCGGCCAACCGAGCGGCGGGTCTCACTCACCGGCTGTTAGCCTTCTCCAGGCGCCAGTCCCTCGATGCCAAGCCAGTGGAAATCAATCAACTGGTCAGCTCCATGGGGGAGCTGCTGCAACGTAGCATCAACGAAAGCATCGAGCTGGATATGCGCCTCGCCGACGCATTGTGGACGGCCGAAGCCGACCCCAATCAACTGGAAAGCGCCCTGCTCAACCTGGTGATCAATGCGCGAGATGCCATGCCTGGCGGCGGCAAGCTCACGGTGGAAACCACCAACCGCCACTTGGATAACGTGTTTACCGCCGCCTATGGCACCTTGCAGCCGGGCGACTATGTGGAACTGAGCGTCAGCGACACCGGCTGCGGCATCCCTGAGAGCGTGATGGGCCGGGTGTTCGACCCGTTCTTCACCACCAAGCCGATTGGCCAGGGCACAGGCCTGGGGCTGTCGATGATCTACGGGTTTGCCCGTCAGTCACATGGCCATGTCACCATTCACAGTGAGGTCGGCAAAGGCACTACCTTGAGCCTGTTCCTGCCCCGTTATGTCGGCGAAGTCGTCGCGGCGCAAGTTGCTGATCCCGCCCTTCTACCGTTTGCCGAGACAGGCGAGACGGTATTGATCGTCGAAGATGACCCCGCGGTACGGGTGCTGGTCAGCGCAGTGCTCAAGGAATTGGGTTATGCCTATGTGGAGGCCGGTGATGCCGATACGGCCGTGCCAATCATCGAGTCGGAGCAGCGCATCGACTTGCTGATCAGCGATGTCGGCCTGCCCGGCATGAACGGACGCCAGTTGGCGGAGATCGGCCGTCAGATTCGGCCAGGTCTCAAGGTGTTGTTCATTACCGGGTATGCCGAGCACGCGGCGGTGCGCGGTGGTTTTCTCGACCCAGGCATGCAACTGATCACCAAGCCGTTCACGTTCGACCTGCTGACGGCCAAGGTCCGAGAAATGATCCGGGACGTGTGGTGAGCGGGACACCCAGGGCCTTTCCTTCGGGTCCTGGATTACAGCAAGGTCTCTAAACCAAGCGGTTCACCGTTGATCTGCTGACGGCGAAAGCGCGGGAGATGATCAGGCAATCAAGCGCGAGATGTCCCGATACAGTTGGACGCAGGGCGATTGGAACCGCGAGCGGGCTTATGAATACAAACGGCCAAGTATTCATAACCTCCTGATGAGTGACCCTATGACGGCGATATCTCTAATCCAGCCATCTTCTCGCAGCCTGATGACTCCTCAGCTACAACAACGGACGAACGCACAACAGGCTCCTGAAGATCAGAGTGCCGGGCCCGGGATAGTCACTGGAAGTCCTCGTAGCCAAGGCGACCTGGAGCTTTCAAGACAGTACGGACTGTCCTTGGCCAAAACACTGAACGGCCATGAAGGAGACATCAGTGTCTCACCCATCGCGGCCCATTCGACATTCGGTGAGTGGTGGGCGCAACTCAGGCACGCCTTCCAAGCACCGGATATCACTCAATGGATGAATGATCGCGGCATCGATCCTGACTCGGTAGAAATCAATCCTGGCTCGGGCAAGATCATCTTCCGCCTTAAACACGCACTCGACCCGCGCAGGATACAGCGGACGGTAGGTCAGGATGATGTTCAGTGGGCCGCCGCCAGCCGTCATTTGATGGCGGCCGGTCGGATCATTGCAGCGGGCTCGTTTTTCTCGACGTTCAAGCCGGCCCAGGCAAAAAACAGGGACATTGCGCCCTTGAAGCTGATCAGCCATTTTTACAGGGTTCACAATGGGGTCAACAATAGTGGTCGCCAACTGACTACTCAGGAGCTCACAGCCGCGTTCGCCGCGGGAAAAGGCTTCGAGACCATCAATGACCCTGTATTTACCTATTTACGCGAGCAGCGCAACGAAGAAGCGTTACTGAATCAAAAGGCCATGCTGGGCGATGTGCATAGCCTCCACGCGGTTGTTGAAACGCTCAATACGCTGATCAACGGGCTGAAATCGGGCACTGCCGATATCCCAACGTACCTGGCGGATTATCATGTATCGGTTCATCGTGACAGTCATTCAGAGTACGCCGGCACGACCCCCAGCCTCAAACAACTCTTCGACAGCAATGGCTGGGATATCCCCGCCGATCAGGCTGAGCTGGAGAACCTTGTAAGGGCTTTGGCAACCCCACGTCCGGCTAGCCTTGAGCACGGTAACTACGGTGGCGCGCTGGCGTGGTCCATACCGGTTGAAAACACCACGCAGATTCAACTGATGGCCGACCTGCGCAACGGCGCTTTTGATGGCATCGACACCCGCGCGTTTTCGAATGTGCTTGAGTACCTGTTGCACAATCAGTTCATTGAGCCTTCTGCGCTAAAAAATCCGCGTGAGTTGTTCAATACGCTGATCAACACACCAAAGGGCCAGGCACTGGGCAAGGCGATTCAGGCTCGGTTTGATGCCAAAGCCATAAAGGGCAGCGTGAATGATTGGTTGCTGGCGGCCATGAGTGTCGACCCGCAACACACGCAGCCGGGCCAAAAACGCCAGGTGGCGGGTTTTCTCCTCACGGATGCCAGAAATGGAGGCCAAACAGCCGCGGATATTGTTTCGAGTCTGACTAATCATCTACTCGACACCCGCAGGTCATCCTCTTTCGAAAAAGCCCAACTTCAAGCGTACCTGCAACTGTCATCCCAGGCGCCGGAATTTCTGGTTCAGGCCATTCCTGATGCGGTGAGGTTCGGCACCCACAGCTGGGTCAGCTTTGCAACGGCCGTCGAACGGGTCGAGGCAGATGCACCAGGCGCCACGGCACGCATGACCTATGCCCAAGTCATGCTCGCGGCGGACATTGCACCCATCACCGCTGAGCAACGTGAGGTCGAATACCGGGCCCAACAAGTCGCGCTCAAAGACTGGGCAGTGGTCAACGGGATGGGCTATCCACTGACCGAGGCTGCGATACTGGAAGTCCGCAACGCATTTGATAAAACCATCCAAGAGTTGCGTTCAGCTTCCGCCGCTCAATCCATGGAAATGCCGAATGTCGAGGCAAAGGGACTGCAAGAACTGAAGAATGCCTTTCCAGACATGGACCCCGCTCTCTTTAAGAAAAAATGCATTCAGCTAAAGCGCCAGCACCTGGATTTCCCCGGGCCTTACTCGATCCTTGATCTGTACATGCACGACGGTGCACGCGGGACGCCGGGTTTTTATGACGGGATTACAAGGGACACAGCCGACAGCGCAAACCAGTGGATATCGACTTCAGCCGATGTCGACTTCAATAAAATACACGCCACGCTGGTCGATCTGCCAAACCTGAAAGAGTACTTCCGGGTTGCTTTTCCCCTCTACACAGATGCGTACAACAAGAGCATCGCTACCCAAGTCAAACAATTGATTTCAACGCAGAGCCTGGAGCATCGGAAAAATTTCGAGTTTGGCAAAGTCACCCTGGCCAAACAGGTTATCAATCAGTACTCACCTTACAGCAGGGTCAAAACAAGCAGCATCGTCTCTGAAGGTCAAAGCTTGCTGGTGAAAACCGAGCTCGAAGGCAAAATCAACATCTATGAGATCGATATTAAGCAGAACAAGATCCTGCATCGCGATGACCTGAATGACTTTTATAAGAGCGACTTAAAAGAGCCATCTATTGAATACCGAGAGATTGTGCCCTCTGGAACATATTCCACCGGTATCAGTGGTGAGCGCGAAGACGCATCGGGTGTCCCCAAAAGTTTCAACAGTGAACGTACGGCCTACATCGCCGACGCGATGGTAAAAGAAGCGAATATCGACGGGTACAAACTGGCCGCCAAAGGACAGACCACATTTGATACCGAAGCGCCCTTTTACAAGGCCGCTGTTGAGTTCATGTTGAACCTGATTCCCCTGAGGTCCGCGATCAAAAACTTCAGCGAAGATCACTATGGTGAAGGAATCGTGGACATGACAATGGATGCCTTCGGCTTCCTGATGGGCTTGCACGTAGCAGCCAAAGGCGCCAAGGCACTCCAGGTAGGCGCGTCTATAGCGAACAAAGTGGCCTTTGGGGGGAAGATTGTCGGACGCGCCGCGATCAGCTCGCTCAACCCTCTGGACGGCGTCGGTCAGTTGCTCACGACAGTGGCCAAGGCCGGCGCCAAAGGCTCGGTCAATACCTACCGCTGGCTATGTGGCAGCCTCGACAGTTATGACTTGGTAAAAGCCAGCAAGCGTTTTGATGCCAGCGCCTCTGGGACCTTCAAACTGCAGGGCACTCTGGTCGAAGGCCCGGCGGTGCTGACCCAGGGTAAATGGCATGCCTTCGATGCGGCCAGCGGGCAAGCCTATGGCAAGGCGCTGGATGACTTTGTGCCGTCACTTCGATCAAGCCAACCGAGACTGGGCGAATGGGCAACGGCCACGCCCAATCATTTGCCTGAGTCAAACGCCCTGCGCAAGCAGTGGACCGAGCTGGTGGAGCAACATAAAACGGCTACTGACAGCGCCGAATTCCAGCGCGGCTACAGTGAAGGCGATCCGATGAACGTTCACGGCTATCGCAAAACGATGAAATCCGAAGAGGTGATGAAACTTGCAACCAGCGGTCAATTCACGCCAGCAGAAATTGGCAGCCTGGTTCGCCAGACGGAAAGGCTGGCAGTACAGCATGGTTTCAAGGGCGTCAGCCAAGTCTATGAGCACATCAGTGCGGTGGGTGGCAACTTCGTACCTGTCCCCCAAGTGTTCTACCTCAGCCAGACTAATCCTCTGTCCAAGGGGCAATGCGCAGCCATGTCACGATTGATGGCCAGCGCCATGGAACAAGGCACAGAGAAGACGTTTATCGCCAACATGTTCACGGCCGCCGCAAACCCGACCGCACCGGGTTCACGGGAGTTCATCACTCAATTGGCGGGGGTGCAAAAGCAACTGGGCAGCCCCACGTTGTTCCACGCGGCCAAGCCTCGCCCGCAAATGAGCTACAAAGCCATGATGGATGAGCTGACCAATGCCAGCGGCCCAAAGACCCTCATGATCAGCACGCCCGAACACGCAATGGTGGCGGGAACCGTGGGTGAAGGCCTGAACAAAAAATTCTTTTTTTATGACCCTAATTTCGGCCTCGCTACATTCTCCAGCCCGGGAGCGCTGAAACGTGGCTTGGAGAAGGTCTTTACCGACAAAAAACTGTCGGTCCAGTACGTGACCCACAGCAAAGACCCCAATAAGTTGGAGTTCGAAGTCAGCGAGTATGACAACGCATGGAAGAAAACCACGGAGGTGTCGGACAAAACGGTCAAAAACCTCACGGAGGTGCCTTTGGTGATCGAGCCCGCGCGGATCACTCCCCCGTCCTTACCGCGTTCGAAGCAGGTCTCGGTGATCAAACCCGCGAAAGTAGAGGTCTTGATGGGGCAGTCCCAGACACTTACAGACAAAACGTCTCATCTAAGCACTAACAGCCTGAGCGACTGTTCTGCGGTGATCGTATTGTCAGACTTGAAGGATGGGGTCTATCAGAAACGCACGCTCGTTCACTTGACCGGAAGCAATCTGGAACAACCGGTCAATAATGGGCGCAACGGGTTCGCCTGGGTGAGAGAGATGGAAGAGAATTTGGCTAACGGCGGCAAGATCATTTTTGTCGGAGGCACCGAGACACGCAGCGTAGTAGGTGTCGCGACAGCCATTGGTCAACAAGACAGTCTCGGCAAAAAACCTCTTCTGGAGCTGCTGCAAAGGAAAGACGTATCCGTGACCTACGCCAGTTCCGGTGGTGTGGACGTTTCCCCGAATGGCTCATTCACGCTGCGTGATGATGCCGGCGCGGGCGTGTTCGACGAGAAGAAGGTCAGGGACATATTGGATTTTGCAAAAGACTGAGTGGGCGCTCGTTCTGCCAGGGCTTACTTTTGCGGCCCTGGCAATGTCCGCGTTCAGGCCAGCAGGCGTTGGATATGCTCTTGCAGCGTATCCAGGTCAAACGGCTTCGCCAGGATGGGCGCGTTACGGGTGATCGGGCTGTTGCAGTCGAGAATTTCCTGCGGGTAACCGCTGATAAAGATGACCTTCAATTCCGGGCGCAATTTCACCGCAGGCTCGGCGATCTGCACGCCGGAAATGCCACCAGGCAAGCGATAGTCAGTCACCATCAGGTCCAGGTGCGGCTTGGTCGCCAGGATTTCGAAGGCCTGCTCCCCATCGATCGCCTTCAATACCCGATAGCCCAGGCCTGCCAGGTACTCACCCAGCACAAACATAATGGATTCGTCGTCCTCGACGATCAGAACGACATCTTGTGCATCTTCACTCATGGGAAGCCTTTGTCCGGTCAATAGCTGCAATTACGACCATGGGGTCACGCAGAGGTTGCGTCGAGCTGACGATTGATTTCATACCGCAGCTTCAAGGGGCAGGCACACCCGGAACAGCGCGCCCTCGCCTATCTGGCTCTCGACTTCGATGGTGCCGCCATGGGCCGCCACGATCTGCTCGGAAATAAACAACCCCAGGCCCAGGCCGGCCGCGACGTGGCTGGCCGAGACGCGCTCGAACTGCTGGAAAATGCGCTTCTGGTTCTCTTCGCTGATGCCGATGCCGTGGTCGCGCACTTCAACCCGCGCCTCGCCGTGTTCGCTGTACACCCGCACATCTACGGGACTCTTGGCCCCGTAACGCAACGCGTTGGTCAGCAGATTGGTGACCACTTGCTCAATGCGGAACTCATCCCAGTTGCCCTCGACCAACCCCTCGGCCACCAAGTGCATGGACGAATCCGCCGCCGCCACTTGCGGGGCGAAGTTCTCTACCAGGTTGCGCACCAGTTGGGCGAGGTCAAAGCGCGCCGGGCGAATCGACAACTTGCCGGTACGGATACGTGATACGTCGAGCATGTCTTCAATCAGGCGGATCAAGCTTTGGATCTGCCGCTCATCGCGGTCCACCATGGCGTGCATCTTGTCCAGGGTGAACGCGGCGGCGTTATCCCGGGCCAGGTGCATCTTGCGCAGTTGGGTTTCCAGGATCAGGCCGTTAAGCGGCGTACGTACTTCGTGGGCGACGATGGACATAAAGTCATCACGCATGCGCACGGCTTGTTCCAGCTCGGACTGGGTAGCCTGCAGGCGTGCGAGCAACAACTCTTGTTCACGACGGCTGCGCTCCAGGGCTTCCACTTGTTGCTTGACCGCCTTGCTCTGGCGGTACAGGTCGACGAACACATTGACCTTGCTCTTAACCGCGTGAATATCCAGCGGCTTATGCAGGAAGTCCACGGCGCCGCTTTCATAGCCTTTGAAGGCGTAATTGAGTTCGCGGCCGGCGGCGCTGACAAACACAATCGGGATGTTCTTGGTCTTTTCGGTGCCGCGCATCAACTCAGCCAGCTCGAAGCCGTTCATGCCGGGCATCTGCACATCGAGAATCGCCATGGCGAACTCGTGCTCCAGCAACAGGGACAAGGCCTCGTCGGCGCTCAATGCCTTGAATACCTGCCGATCCTCGCGCTTGATCAACGCTTCGAGGGCCAGCAGGTTTTCCGGCAGATCATCGACGATCAGCAGTTTGGCCTGGACAGTACTTAACATGGGGAATATTCCAGCGAAGCCAGCAATGAGCCGATACGGCTCAAAGGCAGAATGTGGTCAGGTGTCTGTAGGGCCAGGGCCGCAAGGGGCATCACGGCAATGCGCGCCTCCTTGGGGTCCTGTACGACGGTGGTGCCGCCGGATTGCTTGACGTGGGCCAGCCCGTGGGCACCGTCCTGGTTGGCCCCGGTCAGCAGGATCGCCAGCAGGCTGGCGCCATACGCGTCGGCGGCCGAGGCAAACAGGTAGTCAATGGCGGGACGTGAGTGGTGCACCCGGTCTTCCTGGCTCAATGACAGGCTGCGATCGTGCTCCACCGACAGGTGATAACCGGGCCCGGCGAAATACAGCGTACCGGCCTCGATCACTTCCTTGTCGCGGGCCTCGCGTACCGGGATGTGCAGGCGCCGCGCAAAGACTTCCGCCAACTGGCTACGGCGCTCGTCCGGCAGGTGCAACACGGCGATGATCGGCAGGCCGAAGTCCGCAGGCAGCTCGCCAAAAATCGTCAACAACGCCTCCACACCGCCGGCAGAGGCGCCGACGACGATGGCTTCAATCCCGTTGACCGGGCTGGTGGCGGCGGCGCTCATGATTTTCGGTAGATCCGTTCCTGCTTGACCAAGGGTTCGAACTGTTTGCTGTAGGCAGAGAAATCCAGGGTTTCCTTGCTGCCCAGCACCAGGAAGCCGCGATGGCACAGCGACTCGTGGAACAATCCAAATGCTCGGTCCTGCAATTTTTTATTGAAGTAAATCAGTACGTTACGGCACGAAATTAATTGAGTTTCTGAGAATACGCTGTCGGTCGCCAAACTGTGGTCGGCAAAGGTCACATTCTCCCGCAGTGTCTTATCGAAGATCGCGTAATCGTATGCCGCCGTGTAGTAGTCGGCAAATGAGCGCTGGCCGCCGGCCTGCTGATAGTTGGCGGTATATGCGCGCACGTTTTCCAGGGAGAAGATCCCTTGCTTGGCTTTTTCCAGGGAGGCCGGGTTGATGTCCGTGGCGTAGATGATCGTGCGATCGAGCAAACCCTCTTCGCGCAGCAGGATGGCCATGGAGTAGACCTCCTCCCCCGTGCTGCACCCGGCAATCCAGATTTTGATCGACGGGTAAGTCTTGAGCAGCGGCACCACTTCCTGGCGGATGGCCAGGAAGTGCGATGGATCGCGGAACATCTCGCTCACCGGAATGGTGAGAAATTGCAGCAACTGCATGAACGCCGTCGGATCGTGCAGCACCTTCTCCTGCAGTGCGGAGATGGTTGCGCAGTCGAACTGACGCAGCGCGTGGGCCACGCGGCGCTTGACCGACGCCCCGGAGTAATCCCGGAAGTCATAGCTGTACTTGAGGTAAATCGCCTCGATCAGCAGGCGCAGCTCAATATCGCTGCTTTTGTCCAAAAAACACTGCTCCACTTAAATACGTTCCATCTTCGGTAGCCATACGCGAATCAGCGAGAACAGCCGGTCCAGGTCAATCGGCTTGGCCAGGTAATCGTTGGAACCTGCTGCCAGGCAGCGCTCCTGGTCGTCCTTCATGGCCTTGGCAGTGACTGCAATGATCGGCAGTTTCTTCCAGCGCGGGTCCTGGCGGATCAAGGCGGTGGCCTCGTAACCATCCATCTCCGGCATCATCACGTCCATCAGCACCAGGTCGATGTCCTCGACTTCATTGAGCTTGTCGATGGCTTCACGGCCGTTGCGCCCGATCACCACCACCGCGCCTTTGTGCTCCAGGGCGCTGGTCAGGGCAAAGATGTTGCGCACATCGTCGTCCACCAGCAGGATCTTGCGCCCCTCGAAGACCTTGTCGCGGCTGCGGGCGGTCTTGAGCATCTTCTGGCGCTCATGGGACAGCTGGGATTCGACTTTGTGCAGAAAAAGTGTCACCTCATCCAGCAGGCGCTCCGGCGAGCGTGCGCCCTTGATGATGATCGAGCGTGAATACTTGCGCAGCTCGGCCTCTTCATCGCGGGTCAGGTTGCGCCCGGTGTAGACGATCACCGGTGGGAACGAGCAGATATCCTCGGTGGCCATACGCTTGAGCAACTCGTTGCCAAGCATGTCCGGCAGCTTCAAGTCGATGATCATGCAGTCGTAGATGTTATTGCGCAGCAAGTCCAGGGCTTCCTGGGCGAAGCCGACCGCAGTGATTTCGATATCATCGTCGCCAATCAGGCGGGCAATGCTGTCGCGTTGCAGGTCATCGTCTTCCACCAGCAGCACGCGCTTGACCTTCTGGGTCAGCTTGGCTTCCAGGCGTGCGAAAACGTCCTTGAGTTCTTCGCGGGTGGTCGGCTTCACGGCATAACCGATGGCGCCCATGTGCATGGCGGCTTCGACACGGTCTTCCACGGAAATCACATGCACGGGGATATGCCGGGTGCTGGCGTGTTCCTTGAGGCGTTGCAACACGGTCAAACCGGAATGGTCCGGCAGGCGCATGTCCAGCAGGATCGCGTCGGGTACGAACTCTTCGGCCAGGCTGTAGCCCTCATCCGCACCATGGGCCACCAGGCAGTTGTAGCCCAGCTCATGGGCCAGGTCGAAGAGGATACGTGCGAAGTTCGGCTCGTCCTCCACCACCAGGATGCAGCGCGTGGTGAACGGTGCTTTGTCGCGGTCATCGGCAAAGCGCGGAATCAGCTCGATATCTGCCGCGGGGAGCGCCGGCACCACCGGCACCACCGGCACCGGGGCCGGCGCCACGACTACTTGGCGCGCGAGTTCGACTGCTGCTGCGTCTTCGTCGCGCTCAACATAGTGTTCCGGTATTACCAGGGTAAAAATGCTGCCTTTGCCCGGCTCGCTGCTGACGCTGATGTAACCGCCCAGCAATGTCGCCAGGTCGCGGGATATCGACAGGCCCAGGCCGGTGCCGCCGTAACGACGGTTGGTGGTGCCGTCGGCCTGGCGGAAGGCTTCGAAGATGCTTTCTTGCTGATCAGGCGCGATGCCAATCCCCGAATCGCGCACAGCGAAGGCAATGCCCTCCCCCGGCGCACGGGAGACCGACAGGCTGACTTGCCCCTGCTCGGTGAACTTGACCGCGTTCGACAGCAGGTTCTTGAGTATCTGCTCCAGGCGTTGGCGGTCGGTAAACAGCATGCCCGGCGCGCCCTCCTGGACGTCTACGTGGAAGCCGAGTTTACGGTCGGCTGCCAGTGGTTCGAACATCCCGCGTAAACCGTCGACCAGGCGCGCCACGCTGGAGTTCTCGGGACGCATTTCCAGTTTGCCGGCCTCCACCTTGGAAATATCCAGGATGTCGTTGATCAGGTTGAGCAGGTCGTTGCCGGCGGAATAGATCGACTCGGCAAACTTGACCTGTTCGCCGCTCAGGTTTTCCTGGGGATTTTCCGCCAGCAACTTGGCCAGGATCAACGAGCTGTTCAGCGGTGTGCGCAGCTCATGGGACATGTTGGCGAGGAACTCGGACTTGTATTTGCTGGAGCGTTGCAGCTCTTCGGCGCGGTCTTCCAGCTCCAGTTGAGCCTGGTTGAGTTCGATGTTCTTACGGTCCATGGCGTCGCGTTGCTCGGCCAGGGTCTCGGTCTGCTCGGCCAACTGCTCATTGGTCTGCTCAAGCTCGGCCTGCTGGGTCTCCAAGTGCGCCTGGGACTCCTTGAGGATGCGCGACTGTTCTTCCAGTTCCTCGTTGGCGGTCTTCAGTTCTTCCTGCTGCACTTGCAGCTCTTCGTTGAGCTGCTGGGTTTCGGCCAGCACTTCCTGCAGGCGCTGGCGATAGCGAGCAGCTTCAATGGACGTGCCGATATTGCCGGCAATCAGTTCCATCAGCGCCTCATCGCGTTCGTCCAATGTGCGTAGGAACCCTAGCTCGATCACACCGTTGATGCGCCCGTCATCACTGGTGGGCATCACCAACACACTGTGCGGAACGCCTTCGCCCAGGCCGGAGCTGACTTTGAAGTAGTCCACCGGTACACCGTCCAGGCGAATCAGGCGATTCATGTGCACAGCCTGGCCAACGATGCCCTCGTCGCTGTAGATCGATTGTTCCTGTTGTTCCTGCTCGCGGGAGAAGCCATAGGTGGCCACCCGCTTGAGGCCGCCATGTTCTTCACGCACATACAGCGCGGCGACGGCCGAGCCCATGTACTGGGCGAAGAATTGCAGGATATTGCGCCCCAACATGTTCAAGGTGAGCTGGCCCAGTACCTGTTCAGCCAGTTCGGTCTGGCCGGTACGCAGCCAGGCTTGCTGCTCCAGGCGACCCGCGATCCTTTGTTGTGACGCGAGGTTCGCGTTGTAACTGTCTGACAGTGAAATTAAATTCTTGCGACCGATGTAGGCCAGGAAACCACTCAACCCCAGCACGAAGGCCAGGTACAACGTGACGCTGATCACCGTGGTACGCGTGACTTCTTCATTGCGGGTAATCCGGAACTGTTGCTCCATGGCCACCGCATCGTCGTATTCCTTGCGAATTTCGTCAGTCAGGCGCTTGCCACGGCCGGCCTTGACCGCGCTGCGGTAATCACCGCTCTCGCGCTGCAAATCGATCATGGACTGAGCGTACTTGTTCCACTCTTCTTGCAGGGCCTCAAGGCGCTTCAGGCGATCTACCTGTTGTGGGTTATCCGCCACCAGCCCCTGCAAATTGCGCAAGTCGGCAATGATGCGTGGCTTGGCCACTTCGTACGGGTCGAGAAAATGCTCGTCGCCGGTGATCAGGAAACCACGCATGCCGGTTTCCAGGTCCACCGTCAGCTTGGACGATTCATTGAGGTTATTGATAACCCGGTCGGTATGTTCCACCCACTGGATCACTGACAACAAATAGGTGATCAGGCAGCCGAAAAACACCGCGCTGAGCACGCCCACACCCAGTGGCAGCGCGACATTGCGGCTCAACAGGTTACGAAAGCTCTTTTCATCGATGGACGACGCAGGAGTCATGGGCATGCCTTGGCCAAGTGTGGAAAAACCGGGAGTTTGCCCCAAAGCGACAGGCAAGACCATTTTTCTGGAACGGTTTTGTACAGATTCCTACAGTAGAACAGGCTATTCTCTCTGTTCTTTTGTCTTGCATTGTTTTTACAGCCAGCGGGAACTTGTCGGGAGTCCGCGCTTACTCATGGAAGAGGCCGCTCTGTACCGCTGCCTGTAAACCTCGTCTTTCTTGGGAATTTTCGAATTATGTCCGCAGTCGCCTCCACCATCCTTGTCGTCGAAGACGATGCCATCGTGCGTATGCTTATCGTCGATGTTCTAGAGGAGTTGGAATTCAGCGTATTGGAAGCGGCTGATGCCGAAGAGGCGCTGGTTATGGTCAAGCAGGTGGATCAAGTCATTGACCTGATGATGACCGACGTCGGCCTGCCGGACATGGACGGCAAGCAATTGGCAACGTTGGTGCGCGAGTTGCGGCCCGCGCTGCCGATCCTGTTTGCCAGCGGTTATGCCGAGAACATTGACGTGCCTGTCGGTATGCAGGTCATCGCGAAACCATTTTCTATCGATCAACTGCGCGACAAAGTGAAAGGGATGCTTTGCGCCTGATGGATTGTTTTGCGTAGCGCCGCCCAGCCGGGGTGGCAATTTTCGCCTTGCCCTGTCCCTCTCTCGAAATGCCAGTCAGTTAAGGGCAAACACAGTACTTGTGGCGAGGGAGCTTGCTCCCGCTGGGCCGCGTAGCGGCCCCAAAAATGGGACAGCTGCGCAGTCCAACGGGAGCAAGCTCCCTCGCCACAGGTTAGCTTTTACTCTTTCTAACCCTTAACTGACTGGCATTGTGCCTAGCGCCCCTGTATTTAGCTGCTAACTTCAACCCACATGCCCTGCTCCCCTACGGTGCTCGCAGGGATTAACGTGACGTACGGCAAATAAACCGGTTAACTCGGCGCTTTCATCTCCCACGCCCCACAGATTTTTTGGAAGGACGCAACAACATGATTGGAAAACCGACGCGCCTGCTGTTGGCGAGCCTCTCGATTGTGATGAGTACCGGTGCCCTGGCCGATTTCACGGCCACCCCTGCCGAAGCCCGGGCCATCGCCAAGGAAGCCTACTTGTATGGCTACCCGGTGGTCGCGATGTACAAGACGCTCTACACCCAGGCCGTTGATAAAGGCGGCGCCCACTACAAGGCGCCGTTCAACCACATCGCCAACACCGCCCAGGTGCTGACACCCAAGGACACTGCGGTGATCACCCCCAACTCGGATACGCCGTATTCGTTCGTGTGGATGGACCTGCGCAAGGAACCGTTGGTGCTGACCCTGCCCAAGATCGAGGACGACCGTTACTACTCGGTGCAGTTGATCGACCTTTACACGCAGAACATCGCTTACCTGGGCACCCGCAGCACGGGCAACAACGGCGGCCACTACATGATCGCCGGGCCGGACTGGAAAGGTCAGCAACCGGTGGACATCGACCGCGTGGTGTACAGCGAGAGCAATATTGCCTACGCGCTGTACCGCACACAGTTGTTCGATGATAAAGACCTGAGCAAGGTCAAACAGATCCAGAGCGGCTACAAGGTCCAGCCGCTGAGCAGCTACGTCAAACAGCCGGCGCCGGCTGCCAAGCCGAAGATTGAATGGCCCAAACCGATGGCCACCATGACCGAAGGCCCGCAGTTGTTCCGTTACCTGAACTTCATGCTGGCTTTCGCTGCGCCCCAGGACAGCGAAAAAGACCTGCTGGCACGCTTTGCAAAGATCGGGATTGCCCCTGGCGCCCCGTTCAAGGTCAACCAACTGACCACTGAACAGCGCAAGGCTCTGGAAGACGGGATTGCCGATGGCCGTGCCGAGTTTACCGCCTTCAAGAAAGACAAGATCGATACCCATCAAGTGTCCAGCGGCGATTTGTTCGGCAGCCGTGATCACCTCAATAACAACTATCTGTACCGCTACGCCGGTGCCGACCTGGGCATTTTCGGCAATTCCACTGACGAAGCCATCTACAAGACCTACTTCGTCGACAGCGAGGGCAAACCGGCCAACGGCGCACGCCACAGCTACACCGTGCATTTCGCCAAGGACCAACTGCCGCCGACCGACGCGTTCTGGTCGCTGACCATGTACGACGCCAAGACCAAGCAACTGGTGCCCAACCACAAGAAACGCTACCTGATCAATTCGCGCATGCTGCCCAACCTCAAGCTGGACGCCGACGGCGGCCTGACCCTGGCGTTGCAGCACCACGAACCGCCCAAAGCGGAACAGAGCAACTGGTTACCGGCCCCGACGGGCCCGTTTTATGCCGTGCTGCGTATCTACCTGCCCAAGCCCGAAGTGGGCAGCGGTCAATGGAAGCTGCCACCGTTGACGCCGCTCAAGTGACAGCACGTGCCCGGCCGCAGCAGGGTTAGGCCGGGCACGTACGACCCCTGGTTTATCCCCCCCTAAAACAGGTAAGGTGCGCCCGATTGTTTAGGGAGTTGCACCGCACATGACTTGCTGGAATGTCCTTGGCCTGGCGCCGGATGCCGATAGCCGCACGATCAAGCGTCAATACGCTGCGCTGTTGAAGAAGACCCGGCCGGACGACGATCCCGAGGGTTTCCAGCGCCTGCGGGAAGCCTATGAGGCAGCACTGCAAGGGTGCGGGCAACCCCGGCAAACCGTCGAAGTCGTGATCGCACATCGGGGTGAAACCCTCGACCAACGCTATCAGGCAGCCATGCTGGATGGCACCGCGTTGTTCTTCGAGGTCCATCTACTGCATCGCAGCATCGAAGGTGACCTCAGCGCCGAAGACACTCGATGGGCCTTCGAAACCTTCAATTGGCTCACGGCCTGGCAACGGCTTGAACTGCCCGTCGAGCTGATCGAGAAACTTGAACGTCAACACCGTGCCGCCTTGCAGCTACCCTTGCGCGTAGCCCTTGAGCAAAAGGATGAAGCGGCGTTCCTGGCCGCCTATGCAGCGCGCGATGAACTGCCCTGGGTACACAACCATCCTCATGCCGCGTGGTTTAACCAATGGTTGGCCCGGCTGCTGGCCCAGAGTCATTATTGGTCCGGTACCGTGTTCGACGCGGTCTGTGTCGGCCAGGATTGGCACGGTGGTGCCGACCATAACTGCCCACCCGGCGACTGGGCGCTGTTGCTACGGCGCCAGCAGGGGCCGATCTTCATTGCACGCCAACGTGCATTGGCCGCTGAACCGCCCTTCACTGCGCAACAGCGCGCCGCACGCCTTTTGCTCGCGCCAATGAGCCTGAGTCAACGCCGCGCCTTCGCCCAGCGCTTGGACCAAGACGATTGGAAAGCCTGCCAGGCACTCAGCGCCGATATCTATGCCGACCACGTGGCTATCGCAGAAGCAATGCCCGGCGGCACCGTGTATTTCTGGCAAGGCTGGGACACGGCCACGGACACCTGGCCGTGGATCGTTGCGCTGGTGCTGGGTTGCCTGGTGGGCGTGCTGGTCAAGGCGGAGCGCTTGGCCGGTCAGGTAATACCCACCTTGGGCTACGGGATGCTTTGGGCGCTGGCCGCCGTGGTCGGTGCAGGGCTGGCCTGGCAGGTCTGGCGACCACTCGCCCATCAATACCGTGTGCTGGATGAACGACTTGGCGCACGCATGCCCCTGAAGTTACTGCCGATCCGCGATGTGGTGCCTGGAGTGGTCCTGGCAGGCGCACTGGGGTATGTCTTCAGTCCTGTTGCCAGCGTGACGCTGGTGGGCACTCTGGCGTTGATCGGCCTGATCAAGCGGCCATTGAGCAACCACCCCACCCCCTGGACGATCCGCCATCCCCGCTGGACTGCGGGCGGCATGGTGCTGGCAGTCTTTGCTGTGATTGCACTCTACGGCGGTTTGGTGCTGCTCGACCGGCAGCACCTGGTCACCCGCAACCAAGGCCTGCAACAGTGGACCGAACGCCTGTGCAGCCGCATGCCGCGCACGGCCACCGAATGCCAGGCGCCCGCCACCGAGGCGCAGTGGTACGGCCAGGAGGCCACGCGATGAATCCGAAATGGTTATTCCCCATCGGCCTATTGTTGGGCTTGGGATTGCTCGGTATGGCCGGCGCCACCAAGCCCTTGCAGCGGGTGCAATTGTGGCTGGACCAGCGTGACAGCCCCCACACCGCAGCCGCCAGCGCCCTGGCGCCGATCATTGATTGTGTGAACCGTATCGACCGAGATACGCGCCTGGCCTATTACCGCAAGCGATCGGCCCAGCCCGAAGCGCCTGACACCGTTGACTATGGCGACCGCACGGAGCCCGAACCGCGCCTGATCCAGGCGGCTGTCTGCTCGCAGCTCTATACCCTGAAGCTTGAACGCCAGGACCCGGGCAGTCGTATGGTCGAGTTGGCCAGCGTCTATTCCGCTCAGTTGAATCAATACACGTCACTGGCTGACACCGTCTTGCCGGGCTATCGCGCCAACGGTATACCGCCGAGCACTCAACAACTGGTCGCGCAGGTGATGAACAAACACCTGGCGCAGGAACTTGAGATAAAAGGCGCGGACTACTGGCGCGTTTCCGCCGAGCTGCGCAACCCGTTGGCGCTGGAAGACCTGCACATGCGGCCTGCACAACTGGCGCTGCTGGAGTCACGGTTTGGTCGCGACGTGCATTGGCACATGCTCAACTACATGATCGCCGCGCGTCAGGCCGTGAACCAGATCGAGCACGGCATGCGGGATGCGAGCCTCACGCCGCAGACGGTCGCCACCCTGGCCGATGCGCTGCAACGAGCCGCCGATGGCGCCAAGGCCTATATCCGCAAACCCACGCGCCCGGAGCGGGACGAGGCAGCCGAGTACATGTGGTCCGTCATCACGCCTGCAGCCGAGGCGTACCTGGCGGCGTTACGCACATTGGAAAACGATTGGCGGGCGCGCGCTGCGCCGCAACAGCTGAGTGACGACTATGATCTCGTTACCCGCTGCTACGACGTCCTGCTCAGCTACTACAACCGGCAGGCGCGCAATACGTTCTAGTGCTTCTTAAGCTTCACATACGACTGGTGCAAGTCTGATGCCCACCCGTCGATCACGCTTTTCACATCGTCGGCCTGCATCACCTGGGCGTCGTTTGACAGCGGCTTGCCAGTGCCTTTGCGCACCACTTGAGCGATCACTTTGCCGCTGGCGCCGTCGAGGAACTGCGCCTCGGTGCCCAGGGTGGTTTCCTGGTCACGATGGCCAGTCGCAGTACTGGCGGCCGCCACGACCAGCGCAACGGGAATGTATTCGTACGGCGCAAGGGCTTCGGTCTTGCTACTGACAGCGGTGATCGCCGCCCTCACCACAATCACACCGGGACCCGGCGCGTTGGCCAGCGGCAGGGATCTTTCCAGCTCACGCTTGAGCGCCTGGTTGTAGTAGGTATTGATGCCGTTGAGGGTACTGTCGGGGATCTTTGCAGTGGCCTGTGGCTTTGGATAGAACTGAGTGGGCTCGACATACACGGCGGTGTAGCGGCTCAGATCCAGCTTGGGATCAACCCAACGCATCACCGCGGCACCCGACGGTGACTTGGCTTCCTTGAGCTGACTGTAGTCCGACAGAAAACCGGAGTACTCATCAGGTTGCGTAACGTGACTGGCACAGCCTGCGATTGAGGCGATGCACAGTGCGCTGATCGTTAGCCTTAGTTTCATCATTGAACTCCCTGGCGGTCATCACTGAAACATTGAGCTGTAGGTATAGCCGCATCCTGGGAAATAGCCGCTATTTCCCGTGGCGTGATGGACCGATCAGAACTGCTCTGGTCTTTTCGCCAGCAACTGCGTATGACTAATCCATGGTCAATGGGTAAGGTGAGGCGACATTCCTTGTCCGGAGCATTGCATGCGCACCATCGGCCTAATCGGCGGCATGAGCTGGGAGTCCAGCGCCGAGTATTACCGCATCATCAATCAGCGTGTGCGCGATCAGCTCGGCCCGCTGCGTTCGGCGCAAATTTTGATGTACAGCGTGGACTTCGGCCCGGTTGAACAGGCCCAACATGCCGGACGCTGGGACGACACCGCGCTGATCCTCGAAGACGCCGCACGCCGTTTGCAAGCCGGCGGCGCCGAGTGTGTGGTGCTGTGTACCAACACCATGCATTTGGTGGCGCCACGTATCGAGGCGGCGGTGTCGATCCCCTTCCTGCATATCGCTGACGCGGCGGGTTTGGCTGCTGTCGAGGCGCACACACTGACGGTGGGCCTGCTCGGCACCGCGTTCACCATGGAGCAGGACTTTCTCAAGTCGCGCCTGGCCGACCATGGGCTGACCGTGCTGGTGCCCGACGCAGATGAGCGCCAGGCCGTGCACCGGATCATTTATGAGGAGTTGTGCGTCGGTGTGATCAGCGATGCCTCCCGCCAGGTCTACCAACGCGTGATCGAGTCCCTGGCCGCACGCGGTGCCCAGGCGATCATCCTGGGTTGTACGGAGATCGGCTTGCTGATCAAACCGGAACACAGCGACCTGCCACTGCTGGACACCACCGAATTGCATGCGCAGGCGGCCGTGGCGTTTGCGTTGCAGGATTAAGCCGGTTAGGGAAGGCTCCAGCATATTCAACGTTACGGGGTGGTGAACACTTCCGCAAAAGAACCTCCACCGGAAATACCTTCTTGACTGACGGGAAAAACAAGAACCATATACCGTGTAGCGGGTGTCAGCCCTTCAAAACGGACGGTCGTTTCGGTTTGAGTGTCAGTCCTTTCTTTTTGGTTATGGGTTACTTCGTAATAGGCAGCACGTGCATCGGGGTACCAGCCCATTTCTATAAATGTTTTGTCTTTCGCTAAAACCCTTAGACCTGACGTTACGTCAGGCCGTCGAGTTACATCAGTGGATGCTTTGCCCTGAAGCGGTTCTGTTGGGCCTGTGCCTGAATCAGCCCGCAAAGTAAACACGTAGTCTTGACCCGACTGCAGATCCGACGCGGTGTATTCATTTTCGGTGATCGTTACTTCTTTAACGATCCCAGGCGCACTTACCATGTAATAACTCAGGGTATACACAGTCCCTTTGTCACCATATTTGGCCCAGCTAGCGCGAATAAAATTCTGAGGTTGCGTCTGCGAAGGATAATTGAAAATTAAATATTGTATTTTCTTAGGATTGCCCGGCTCTCCTGGGTTTGCGTCATATGGAACAAATGTGGTGCCTGCTCTTTTTCCAGTGAACGTCTCAAAAATACTTAAACGATATCTACGCCCCAGTTCCAAACCATTGATGACGCTCGATGTGTTGGTCGTGGTATAGGTGCCCCCCTCTCCGGTGAGCCATTCTTCAAAACTGATGACGTACTCATAACCCTTAATGCCGTTCCATTCAAACTTTACAGAATTGGGAGTTATTTGAGTAATGGAAATAACGAATCTGTCTTCTGTATGTGATTTCATGGTTGCTAGCTCCGCCTAGAAATATCGAAGTGTCACCGTAAACTGGTAGCGACAGATCGATTTGGCGCTAGAGCAGTTCGAAAATCTACTGTCAGAAATAACAGGTTTCGTCGATATTCGACCAACGGGAACGGCAACAAACCAACAACCCGCTGCGATGCCTCGCAAAGTCTACCAACGCGTGATCGAGTCCCTGGCCGCACGCGGCGGTGGCGTTTGCATTGCAGGATTAAGCCGGCGTGCGAATGCGCGCCATGCTCACGGTGTCGACAAACCGGCCGTCACGCACGGCGTAATCACGCATTCGACCTTCCACCTCAAAGCCAAACTTGCGGTACAGCTTCTGCGCGGCTTCATTGTCGGCATACACCGTGAGTTCGACACGACGCAGGTTCATCCAGTTGTCGGCCACGTCCAGCGCGGCCGCCAGCAACTGCGAGCCCACGCCTTTGCCCTGCCAGGCAGGCGCCACGCCCATACCGAATGCCCCAACATGGCTACGGCGCACGCGCAGTAACTGTTCCAGGCCAAGCTGGCCGACCACTTCACCGCCATGCACCGCCACCAACTGCAGGCGCCGTTCGTTATCCATCTCCAGCTTGTTGCGCCACGCCTCAACCGACTGAAAAGGCATTTGCAGCACCTGACGGCACACCGCCGGTTCGTTATAGAGCGCGGCGACGCCCTCAAGGTGAGCCTCGGTAAAGCGCTGGATGACGATAAGGGGTTCAGGCGCGTGCATGGCGTTTCATCCTTTGAAAGACACGTGGCCGGTCAGTGTAGAGGCGCCCCTATCGCATGCGCAACGCCGCCACCCGCCACACCCGCGCAATATCCGCTGCCCGCTCGCGCAACAAACGCGGTGCCTCGCTGCATGCCTGTTCCAGGCTCATCGGCCCATCAGGCAAGGCGAATGCGGCATCCACACCGTGGGCATACATCTGCTCATAGCCCTCGCCCAGGGTGCCCGCGATGACGATCACCGGCACGCCGTGTTGCTGGGCAATACGCGCCACGCCGAATGGGGTTTTACCGCGCAGGGTCTGGGCGTCGAAGCGGCCTTCGCCGGTGATGACCAAGTCGGCGCCGCGTACGGCCTGGTCCAGGCCAACCAGCTCGGCCACCACTTCCACACCGGCGCGGAACTGCGCACCCAGGAAGGCTTTGGCGGCAAAGCCGAGGCCGCCGGCGGCGCCGCTGCCGGGTTCGTCGCGTACGTCTTTGGGCAGGACCTTGGCGCAGTGGTCGGCGAAGTGGCCGAGGGCCGCGTCCAGTTGTTGCACCTGCTGGGGTGTGGCGCCTTTTTGTGGGCCGAAAATTGCCGAGGCCCCGTGGGGGCCGCACAAAGGATTGTTGACGTCGGCGGCGATTTCGAAGCGCACGTGGGCCAGACGCGGGTCGAGGTGTTTGAGGTTGATATGGGCCAGTTTGGCCAGGGCCAGGCCGCCCGGTGGCAGCGCTTGCTCTTCGGCGTCCAACAGCTGAACCCCCAGGGCCTGCATTGCGCCCGCGCCGCCGTCATTGGTGGCACTGCCGCCAATCGCCAGGATGATGCGTTGGGCGCCCAGGTCCAGCGCAGCGCGGATCAATTCGCCGGTGCCGAACGTGCTGCTGGTGCACGCGTCGCGCTGACCGGGTGGCACCAGTTGC
Source organism: Pseudomonas nabeulensis (assembly GCF_004682045.1). Lineage (GTDB taxonomy): Bacteria > Pseudomonadota > Gammaproteobacteria > Pseudomonadales > Pseudomonadaceae > Aquipseudomonas > Aquipseudomonas nabeulensis. The sequence goes on along the minus strand of NZ_QUZT01000014.1, from coordinate 81,644 downwards.
AGGCCGCTGGCTTCGGCCATTTCGATAATTGCGGTTTGACTATCGGCCAACCAGCCCCAGCGGGCTTCAACGGTTGCACCCAATGGGCCGCGAACCGATTGGCTGCGCAACTCGCCATTGCACGCGGCGAGTACTGACTCAACCGTGCCTTCACCACCGTCCGCCATGGGGCATTGGACCAACTCGGCCTGCGGCCAGACCTGTGCCAGCCCTGCTGCAATGGCCTGGGCCACGCCTTCGGCGCTCAGGCTGTCCTTGAATGAGTCGGGGGCGATGATGATTTTCATGGGCTTTCTCCGGTTTTTATAGGGCCCATGCTGCCAGTTGGCATCGCCGATGACGCCGGTCCGATGCACAAGTGCGCGACAGGTTTGTTGTTCATTCCGACAAAGCCTGGGGCAACAGCTGTACACCCAGATACAGTGCAAGCATGCCATCCAGGGTCAGCGGGTCGACACCGCTGAGTTCGGCGATGCGCTCCATGCGGTAACGCAGGCTGTTGCGGTGAATGCCCAGCGCATCGGCACAGGCCTGGCTTTGGCCGTCGTGTTCGCACCAGCTGCGCAGTGTCGCCAGCAACTGGCCGTTGGTGTCCTTGGCCAACACCTTGCGCAGGGGGTTGAGTAACTCGTCCAATGCATCGTCGTTGCGATGGCGCCAGAGCATCACCGGCAGGCGATAGCGGTTGAGCGTCAGTAACTTCGATTGCGGGAGGATGTCGCGCCCGTAGGCCAGCAGATCACCGACGCGGCGATAACAACGGCGCAGTCCGGCCAAGCCATCGGCCTGTCCACCGACGGCAACGCGCAGCACGTTCCAGCCCAGGCTTTCGAGTTTCTCCAGCAACCGGGGGTTGTCCACTTGCACGGCGGCAGGCCTGCACCACAGCAACGAAAATTGCGCCGAGCTGACACACCAACTGTCGGGATAGCGGCTGGTCAGCCAGGCGCTCAGGGCTTCGGCTGATTGGCCGATGCCCAGTTCAAACAGATAGGGCGTGCGTGCCATATTGGGTTTAAGCCCCAATTGTTGCGCCTCGTCGACCAGGCGCGGCGAGTCACCGCTTTCGGCCAGCAGCAATGCCAACAAATCATCGCAACGTTGGCGTCGCCACTGTTGCTCGGCTTGCTGGTGACGATGACTGACCAGCATTTCGGCCGTCATGCGCACCAATTCGGCGTAGGTGCGCAGCCCTTCCGGTTCACCGGTAATCCCCAACACGCCAATCAGGCGCTGGTCATGCAGCAAGGGCAGGTTGATACCCGGCTGCACCCCCTTGAGGTGCTTGGCGGTTTGCCCGTCGATTTCCACCACGCGCCCATTGGCCAATACCAGTTGCGCGCCTTCGTGGCGGGTGTTGATGCGCTCGGGCTCGCCGCTGCCGAGAATCAACCCCTGGCTGTCCATGACATTGACGTTATAGGGCAGGATCGCCATGGTGCGATTGACGATATCCTGCGCCAGGTCATGATCCAGCTCGAACATGGGGCTAAGTTCCTTGAATGAGAGGTTGTTCACCGGCACAGCGCAAAGGGTGCTTCACTGTGCGCGAGCACAAAGACAGTACCCCGTTGCGTCACCGAGACTGTTTGGGCGATCAACGTTACCCGCGCATCGCGAAAAATCATAATAAAGAGAGACTGCCATGTCACAGAGCGCCACTGCCGCACTGGCCACCGATGACGATAAAAACGCCATCTACAAGCGCATTACCCTGCGCCTGATTCCCTTCATCTTTATCTGCTATCTGTTCAATTACCTCGACCGGGTAAACGTTGGCTTTGCCAAATTGCAGATGCTCGATGCATTGAAGTTCAGCGAGACCGTGTACGGCCTGGGTGCCGGGATCTTCTTTATCGGCTACGTGCTGTGCGGCGTACCGAGCAACCTGGCGTTGACCAAGTTCGGTCCACGGCGCTGGATTGCGTTGATGATGATCGTCTGGGGCACCTTGTCCACGTGCTTGCTGTTCGTCACCACGCCGACCCACTTCTATACCCTGCGCCTGTTTACCGGTGCCGCCGAAGCGGGCTTCTTCCCGGGCGTGGTGCTGTACCTCTCGCAGTGGTTCCCGACATTCCGTCGCGGTCGCATCATGGCGCTGTTCATGTCGGCGATCCCGGTGTCGGGCCTGCTGGGCAGCCCGTTCTCCGGCTGGATCCTCAACCACTTCGCCGCCGGCCAAGGGGGGCTCGCCGGTTGGCAGTGGATGTTCCTGCTGCAAGGCATTCCGACCGTGGTGTTGGGCGCCCTGGCCTACTTCCTGCTCAGCGACAGTTTCGCCAACGCCAAGTGGCTCACACCCCACGAGCGTGCGGTGCTGGAAGCCGACCAGGCGACTGACCTGGCCAACAAACCCAAGACCACCACCGACTCCCTCGCCGAAGTGTTCAAGAACCCGGCGATCTGGGCGTTCGGCCTGATCTACTTCTGCATCCAGAGTGGCGTGTACGCGATCAACTTCTGGCTGCCGTCGATCATCAAGAACCTGGGGTTCAGCGATAACCTGGTGATTGGCTGGCTCAGTGCAATTCCATATCTACTGGCGGCAGTGTTTATGTTGCTGGTGGGCCGCTCGGCGGACTTGCGCAAGGAACGTCGCTGGCACTTGGTGGTGCCGATGTTGATGGGCGCAATTGGCCTGGTGATTGCGGTGAACTTCGCCACGACCCCGGCGATTGCAATTCTGGGCCTGACCATCGCGACGATGGGCGCCCTGACCGGTTTGCCGATGTTCTGGCCGGTGCCTACCGCCATGCTCAGTGCCGGCGCTGCGGCCGGTGGCTTGGCGTTGATCAACTCCATGGGCCAGATGGCGGGCTTTCTCAGCCCGTATATCGTTGGGTTTGTGAAGGATGCCACCGGGTCGACGGATGTGGCGTTGTACCTGCTGGCGGCAGTGATTGTGGCCGGTAGTGTGCTTGCCCTGCGGATGACGCGTACCCTCAAGGTCTGACGCGGTCATTGTGGGAGGGGGCTTGCCCCCGATAGCCGTGTATCAGATACAGGTTAGCTGGCTGACAAACTGCTATCGGGAGCAATCCCCCTCCCACATTGGACCTTAGTGTTTACAGGAGGCCGCCGCCGTCAATGTCGATCACAGCGCCGGTCATAAAGCCATTCTCCATCGCCAACACATACCCCGCCGCCACTTCCTCCGCCTGCCCTACCCGGCCAACCGGCAATGCCCCGCCCGCCTTGGCAAACATCGCCAACCGCTGTTCCTCCGCCAGTCCGGCATAGGCCGGCGTGTCAATTACCCCTGGACTGACCACATTGACCCGACGCGGTGCCAATTCCTTGGCCAACTGTTTGCCGAGCGCTTCGGTTGCGGCGTTGATACCGGTCTTGATGAACTGACCCGGCGCCAACTTACGCCCCAGTTGCCCGGATGTCAGGGTGATGCTGCCGTGTTCGTCAAGGTAAGGCAGGGCCAGTTGGATAGCCCGCAGCGAGCCCCACAGTTTCACATTGAAGTTGTCCTGGGCCTCATTGAGGTCAGTCTCGATCAGATTCTTTGCGCGCACCGACGGACCAGAGGTGTAGATCAAATGATCGAAACGTCCAACCGCTTCAAACAGGCGTTGCAAGGAAGCCGCATCGGTCACGTCCACCGGCTCGCTGCGCAGGCCATTCTCGCTACCTGAAGACAGGCGTCGCCCGGCCAATACCACCTGGGCACCACGGTCGGCAGCAGCCTTGGCAACCGCTGCGCCGATACCACTGCTGCCACCGATCACGATGACGGTTTTGCCGTTGAGGGAAGAAGTCATAGGGAAGATTCCTGGATGAGAAAGTGAGCACTCATGTTCCCAGCTTGGCAATCCGCGAAAAATCCCGGTAAAACGACAAGATCTTTAAAGGATTTTTACAAATGAGTTCAACCCTCGACCTCGAAGTGTTTGTGCGCACCGCTGACACCGGCAGCCTCTCGGCGGCGGCACGCAACCTCAACCTCACCCCAGCGGCGGCCAGTATCGCCCTCAAACGCCTGGAAACCCGGTTGGGCATCCGCCTCCTGGCCCGCTCGACGCGCAGCATGCGCCTGACCGAAGAAGGCGCGCGTTACCTGGACAGCGTGCGGCTAGCCTTGGAGACGTTGTCAGAGGGTGAACGCGCGATCAAGCAGCAAGGCCAGAGCCTGAGTGGGCTGTTGCAGCTGTCGGCGCCCTCGGACTTCGGGCGCAATGTGCTATTGGGCTGGCTGGATGAGTTCAAGGTGGAACACCCCGCCATCCGCATTCAGCTGTTGCTCAACGACAGCAATGCCGACTTGTTCCGCGATACCGTCGACATCGCCCTGCGCTTCGGCGTGCCGAGGGACTCCAGCCTGGTCGCGCTGCCTGTGGTGCCGGGCCACCATCGCATCCCCTGCGCCAGCCCCGACTATCTGGCGCGTTATGGAACCCCGCAAACGCCTGCTGATTTGGCCCGACACTGCACGCTGCGCTATATGCGTCGTGGCCAGGCCAACAGCACCTGGCATTTTTATCAGGGCGCAGTGCACCAGGAAGTCGAGGTGACCGGTGATTACCTGAGTGATGACGGCGAAATCGTACGACGCTGGGCATTGGCCGGACATGGCATCGCCTATAAAGCCAACCTGGACGTGGCTCGTGACTTCCAGGCTGGGCGCCTGGTGCCACTGCTGCCCGAATGGCAAGGCGAACCCACCCCGTTCAACCTGATGTGCCCTCATCGTTTGCAGGTGTCGGAGCGGGTCAAGGTGTTGCATCGATTTCTGCAGGCGCGTTGTGAGGCGTTGCTCAGTCCATGAAGAAACGCGCCAAGGGCTTGTTCCAGAGCCTCTGAGTCTGGTATTGCATAGGCACGTTTTTCGGCCAAGAGGAGCTTTCCATGATTTATCGCACGTTGGGCCAGTCCGGGTTGAAGGTCAGCGCCTTGACCTTGGGCACCATGATGTTTGGCGAACAGACCAGCACCGAAGACTCGTTGCGCATCATCGACAAGGCCTGGGACCAGGGCATCAATTTTATCGACACCGCCGACGTCTACACCGGCGGCCGTTCGGAGGAAATCGTCGGCGAAGCCATTGCCCGCCACCGCTCGGATTGGGTGCTGGCGTCCAAGGTCGCGATTGGCCCCACCGATGGCGTACCGAATCGCAGTGGGCTGAGCCGCAAGCGCATTTTCAACGCACTGGAAGCCAGCCTTACTCGTCTGGATACCGATTATCTCGACATCTACTATCTGCACCGCGAAGACCACGACACCCCGCTGGAGGTGACGGTGTCGGCGATTGGCGACCTGATTCGCCAGGGCAAGATCCGTTACTGGGGCTTGTCCAACTATCGCGGCTGGCGCATTGCCGAAGTGATTCGCGTGGCTGAGCGACTGGGGGTCGACAAGCCGATCATCAGCCAGCCGCTGTACAACATCGTCAACCGCCAGGCCGAGGTGGAACAGATCACCGCCGCTGCCGCCTACGGTCTGGGCGTGGTGCCTTACAGCCCGCTGGCCCGGGGCGTGCTCAGCGGCAAGTACGCGCCGGATGTCACCCCCGAAGCCGGCAGCCGTGCTGCGCGGCAGGACAAGCGCATCCTCGAAACCGAGTGGCGCGTGGAATCGTTGCGCATTGCGCAGCAGATCCAGCAATACACCCAAGGGCGTGGCGTGGGGGTTGTCGAGTTCGCCATTGCCTGGGTGTTGAATAATGGCGCGGTGAGTTCGGCAATTGTCGGGCCGCGCACCGAGGCGCAGTGGGATGCCTATACCGGCGCGCTGGAGGTGAAGATCAGCGCTGAAGATGAAGCGTTTATCGATTCGTTGGTGACGCCGGGGCATTCGTCGACGCCGGGCTTTAATGATGTGGGGCATTTTGTGTCGGGCCGCATTGCCCGGCTGTAGCCCGTTCCACTGTGGCGAGCAAGCTTGCTTGCGCTGGGGGGCGCAGCGCCCCTGAAAGCGCTGGGGACTGCTGCGCAGTCCAACGGGAGCAAGCTCCCTCGCCACATTAAAGTCACTCCTATTGTGCAAGCCCAAGACATTTTCGCGAAAATCGCCCCAAAACAGCGCAACCCTCGCCCGCCAAAAGCACCATAATCCCCTCCTCTCTTGTATCAATCGGTTTTCGCGAGGACAGCGTGTCTAAAGGTGTTGTGTTATCGGTATCGGCCTCGGTGTTGTTTGCCGTGATGTATTACTTCACATCGCTGCTCACGCCGTTGAGCGGCCTGGAGATTTTTGGCTGGCGCATGCTGCTGACTGTGCCGTGCATGACGGTGTTCATGATCGTCAGCGGTGAATGGCGCCGCGTCTGGGAATTGCTGCAGATGCTGGCAGCCAAGCCTGCCGTCATTGGCGGCGTGGTGTTGTCTTCGGCCCTGTTGGGTGTGCAGTTGTGGTTGTTTATGTGGGCGCCACTTAATGGTCACAGCCTGGATGTGTCGGTGGGCTATTTCCTGCTGCCGTTGACCATGGTGCTGACCGGTCGCCTGGTCTACGGCGAACGGCTGTCGCGTTTGCAACAGATTGCCGTGGTGTTTGCCGCGCTCGGCGTGTTGAACGAGCTGTATCAAGCCGGCGGGTTTTCCTGGGCCACGTTGGTGGTGATCATCGGTTACCCGGTCTATTTCATCGTGCGCAAATACCTTAAGACCGACCACTTGGGCGGGCTCTGGCTCGATATGGCGTTGATGTTGCCAGTGGCGTGGTGGTTTGTGCAGAGCGGTGAACAGGGAATTGCCGTGATGGATACTCACCCGAGATTGTATGTGTTGATTCCCCTGCTGGGCCTGATCAGTGCCTCGGCGTTGGTGAGTTACATCATTGCCAGCCGCTTGCTGGCGTTCAGCCTGTTCGGGTTGCTCAGCTATGTAGAGCCGGTGCTGTTGCTGGGCGTGGCGTTGATTTTGGGTGAAGGGATCAAAGGCGGCCAGTGGTTCACCTACATCCCGATCTGGATGGCGGTGATGGTGCTGGTCTTTGAAGGGTTCAAGCACTTAGTGCGTCAGCGCAGGACGTGATGGGCGCTCGTGTGGGGGCGTCCATACCCCGCTTGGTGCATACGCTGCGGGCTTAGCGCGTATTCACTTTAGTGTTCGTGTCAGGTGCAGGCGGACCAAATTTTTCCAGGATGTCTGCAAAGGCATCCAATCGTTCCCGGGCTTTACCGTAATGGGGGATGCGTGATTGCAGCTCATCGCCGACCTTTTCAAGGTATGTATCCATCGTTTCCTTGTCGACGCCAAACAACTTGCCCAGCCGGTTGTCATGATTCAATTGCACCAAGGTGCCTTTGACCGGGTTCTTGACAATTTCTTCGATGGAATACGCCACGTCGGAGGGCACCCCAAACACGACCAACGCGGTTCCAAGACCTTCCCCGGGGTTTCGTAGTTGCCGGATAAATTCGTGAAATAGTCCGCTCAGGTTATTGGCGCCGACGTTGTCAAGGCTCTCGGCGATCACTTTTCGGGTGTACTGTTTCAACGATATCGGCTCGAGCGGTTCATTGTTGTTCAGGCCGTTTCGCACGAAATAGAAGGTGTTTTTACCGCTGGCTCCGTGCAGGTTTCCGTATGCATCGTACTTGTAGAGCATCTGTTTCCCGTCCGCCAGATACCCTTTATAGGTAGGGTCGCCCTGGTCGTTGAAACGGTAAAAGTGGGTATCGGTTAAACCGTTGACGGGTACGGGCGGACGGGTGACATCTTTGTCCAAGCGCGTAAAAATGTCCCCCCTCTCATAAGCGTAGCTGCCGACCACAACGTTGATATCGTCTTCGGCAAACCGTTTGAGCTTGTCCTTGACTCTCGCCTCTCGATTGGGCGCAGCCTCATGGGCGAAATGCGCAGCAAACTTGTCGCGTTTTTCCGGATCATTGGCTTGTTCCTTGACCCAGGCGGTCAGTTCCTCACCGGTTTTGAACTCGTGGAACGACGGGCCGTCGGCATCGGGTACAAACAGCACAAAGTTCGGTCCATCAGCCGTGGGGGGGACACGCTTGGTCAGTACGATATCATTGGCTTGCACACCGTCGACCGCAAAGGTTGAAACCTGTACGCCTGGCGCCCCGACCTTGTTTGGTGCAACCGTAGCGCGTGCCAGTTCCAGCCCCTTTTTACTCAATGAGTCTTCTTGAAACTCCTCTTGCGCGCGCTGAGTGAACGTATGTCTCGCCCTGTCAACGGGATGCCAATGATCGACCGAACGCACGCTACGTACGGACGGAGCCTGGTTGGCATGTGCGGGTGTAAACGTGTTTTGGGAGGGGGATGTATCGATTCGCATAAAACGTACCTTTCAAAATGAAGCCCAAGGTGGGCAGACACTCCTTCAGCGCGCAGGAAGTTTCCTGTTGCCTTGCCCTCTATGTGTACTTGGATTGAGGTCACGTTCCATTTCTTTAAACAACAAAAAGCCCGGTAGAAATACTGCTCTACCGGGCTCGGTCATACCGTTTAACGATTAGTCAGTCGTCAACACACCGCGACGCACTTGGTCACGCTCGATGGACTCGAACAGCGCCTTGAAGTTGCCCTCGCCAAATCCGTCATCACCCTTGCGCTGGATGAATTCGAAGAACACCGGGCCCATCAGGGTTTCCGAGAAAATCTGCAGCAACAGACGTTTGTCGCCTTCGATGGACGAGCCGTCCAGCAAGATGCCGCGTGCTTGCAATTGATCCACCGGCTCGCCGTGGTTGGGCAGGCGGCCTTCGAGCATTTCGTAATAGGTGTCTGGCGGCGCGGTCATGAAGCGCATGCCAATCTTTTTCAACGCATCCCAGGTCTTGACCAGATCGTCGGTGAGGAACGCAACGTGCTGGATGCCCTCGCCGTTGAACTGCATCAGGAACTCTTCGATCTGGCCGGCGCCCTTGGACGACTCTTCGTTGAGCGGGATGCGGATCATGCCGTCCGGCGCGCTCATGGCCTTGGAGGTCAGGCCGGTGTATTCGCCCTTGATATCGAAGTAACGCGCTTCACGGAAGTTGAACAGCTTCTCGTAGAAGTTGGCCCAGTACACCATGCGTCCGCGATACACGTTGTGGGTCAAGTGGTCGATGACCTTGAGGCCGGCGCCTTGCGGGTTGCGGTCTACACCGTCGAGGAACACAAAATCGATGTCATAGATCGAGCTGCCTTCGCCAAAACGGTCGATCAGGTACAGGGGCGCGCCGCCGATGCCCTTGATGGCCGGCAGGTTGAGCTCCATCGGACCGGTTTCGATATGGATCGGCTGGGCGCCCAGCTCCAGGGCGCGGTTGTAGGCTTTTTGCGAGTCCTTCACGCGAAACGCCATGCCGCACACCGACGGGCCGTGCTCGGCCGCGAAGTACGAGGCGATGCTGTGGGGCTCGTTGTTGAGGATCAGGTTGATCTCGCCCTGGCGGTACAGGTGCACGTTCTTGGAGCGGTGGGTCGCGACTTTGGTGAAGCCCATGATCTCGAAGATCGGCTCCAGGGTGCCCGGGGTTGGGGATGCGAATTCGATAAACTCAAAGCCCATCAGGTCCATTGGGTTTTCGTTTTGGTTGACCATGGTGGCACCTCATCATTCTTGTCATAAACACAGGGTTAATTGCGAGCAAGGATGAGGTTGCGGGGTGGCGCACAGGAAAGGCCTCGCACGCTGCGGGCGAGAAAGTCACCAAAGATGAGGGGGCAGCCGGATAGCTTCATGGTTACATCAGTCTCTGACGGCTAAGGCTTGCGTGAGGCGCAAGTCCATATTCTTGTATGCGTAAATTGATTCTACACAGCGTAACGAAGTTTGTCCGTACTCTTATCAAATCCCCATTGCCCTCTTTCATGCAAGGGGTTTAATCAAGTGGCCCCTGGACCTGGTGTTGTTGGATCGTGCCATGATCATCGATGCTGCTGAACCGCAGGCCGGTGCCGTCCGAGGATGTCTTCAGCGGAATTACGGTGGTGCCGTAAGGGGCAAGCATTGGCGGGTCATCGTTACGGCGGGCGTTGAACGCAACGCTCGATAACGTCACGTGATAGGCGCTGGGGTTGTGTACCTCCAGATCGCCGTCGACCACCCGCCAGCGTAATTCGCCGGGTGCATCCTCGGCCCGCCCAGGCAGGGATTCTGGACGCACAAACAGCTTGATGCGCGTGCGAAATGCGAGGTGTACGGCGTTGCCCGCAACGGTCGGACGAACACTCAGCACATTCAGCCAATACACGGTTTCACGGTCTGTAGCCAGGTGTTGCGCCTGGTCGGGATGAAAGATAAGCCGTAAGGCCAAGCCTTTTTTCGCGTCGATACGTTTGATCGGTGTGGGGAGTGTGAATGGTACGTCAGCGAATTCCGGCGGCTGTTGCGGATCACCTGCGTCGATCCAGAGTTTAATCACCCTTGGGCTGTCCGCTTCATTAGTCAGTTGCACCGTGGCTTCGCGAGCACTGGTCAAGATCACAGTGCGTGTGCGATCCAACACAACCTCTGCGTGGGCGTGCCCAACGATGAGCAGACACGCCAGCCCCCAGCCTTTCATCGATAGTTCAGCGTGAACGTAGCCACACCGTTCGCCGTACCAGGGGATATTCGTGGCATGGTCTGCACGTAGCGCGCCGTCAGCGGGATTGTGAAGGTGCCGTTATCGGTACTGCCCGCCATCCACTGATTGGGGGTGCCTACGGCGCTGTTATCCGGCCCATAACGCAATACGTTGGCACCGTGCAGCAATTGCAAGGCGATCCCCTGGGCGGTTGAGCTCTTGGTGAGGCTCAGATGATCACCGCGATTGCCGGGGTTGGTCTGGTCAGTCAGCGTCACCCACACATCGGCGTTGGCACCAGAGCCGCCAGCGCACTGCAGCACGATGGTGTTGGTCACGCTGCCGGCGGCGCTGCCCACACCGGCGAACTCACTGGCCTTCACGGTACCCAGGTCCATGGCGATCGAGGGGGTGGTAATAGAGCATGTGGGTTTTTGCGGCGGGCCGATCACCGTATTGCCCAACATAACCGCATGGATACCTGTCGCCCCTCGCACCTCAACCGTGGCAACGGTACGCGAGCTGATCAATCCTGCGCTGATCGGTCCCGTAGCAAAGAAGAACAAGCGCCCCCGCATGCCCCAGGTTGGCAACCCTGGGAACATTGGCCCGCGCAATACCGTTACGCCAGTGGTTACGGACTTTAAACCGCCGCTGTCCCGGTCCTCGGCGAGCACGCCAAACCCCACGCCGCGCAGGCCAGTGAAATAAATCGGCATGCGCACGCCGTAATGGGTGACATACGCGCCGCCGGTCAGCGTTTCCGGCGGTACGGACGTCTCGAACCAATACTCTACGAAGCTCGGGTCGTAGGTGCATGTGAGGGCATTCGGCACATCGAAGGTGTAGCCATCCGGGTTCCCCAGGACCTGCCCCACCGTTGGGCTGGCCGGCAGATTGAGAATGGGCGGCACTGTGATCAGGGTCACGGGTGCCGGCGTACAAGCACCCGCCGCCGCACCCCAGCGACTGGCCAACAGGCTCAACACCAGCAACGTCACCGTACGCCAGTTCATGGTGGGCTCACTCCTTGAAGGTTATCGGACACACAGCGCCCGCTCAGCCAATCGGCGTGGAGCTGGCGCTCGGTTGAATCCCGGGCAGGCAGTTGGTAGTCGATATAACAACGGCCATCTTCGCGTTCATTCCACTGAACCGTAAGCCGCCCTGTATCGGCGATGCCCCTGACAAACGCCTTGCTGGCCTGGCCGATCACCCCGACTTCGCGTCCCTGTTCGTCAAATACCTGGGCCGCGAAAGGCAACGGCGTGCCATCTGCCCGTGCCGCCTTGACCACCACGGCGCGGCCACTCGTCACCTTGAATTGCACCAAGGCCAATGAACCGAGGGTCGGCACCACGCTCTGACTGGACTCCAGCAACTCCACATCCATGGGCATGCCTTGGGGGTCGAGCCCTAGCACATTGTGTTGAAACGGCCTCAAGGACGGCGCAACGGCGTAACCGCTGGGGTTGATGCTCACCTCATTGGCATTGGTCAGCCGTGCGCCCTGCGCGTTCGGTGCATGTACCAACGCTGCTGACTCCCCCAGGCTCTGGGAGAGGGTCAACCCGCCCTGGTGGGCAACCACTGCCCCCTCTGCGCTCAATGAGAGTTGGGCGCTGTCATTGGAACGCCCATAACCTGCGCGCAAGGCGCCCGCGCTACCACGGTAACCGGCATAGGCATTGACGTTGCGTGCGCTCTCGGATTGTCCCGTTGTCCGGCTGGCCCAGAGGCCGTAATGGCCCGACGCGTCTTCGCCCAACAAGCCGTTGATGCCGACTTGTTGTTGGCTACCACGACGGTCCCCACGGTCCCACGCCAGTGAGGTGGTGGCGCTCGGAGCGCGGGCATCGCCCCCCAGAGGTAGAGACAGGCTGAGCACCATGCGGTTGTCCAAACGCCCAGGTTGCTGCCGGCCCACGAAAAACACCTCGTCGCTGCGCTCCCGGTCGCTGAGGCGTAGTGGCGTGTCGTCGATGCGTGAGCGCTGTAGTGACAGGTTCCAGGCGACGCGCCTCCATGTTGAACCGTAGCCGAGGGTGAAGGATGTGTGGCGTCCTTGGTCCCAATAGGCAACGGAGCTGCCATACAGACTGAGTGTGCCGCTACCCAGTTGCTGGCTGATATTGATGTCCAGGCGAGTTTTCTGCCGCGCCAGGAATGGGTAGCCCCGGCGCGCTTGCTCGCGGGCAGTCAACGCGTCGTACAAACTGAAATAGCCCGGCGAAGAATAGCGATAGGCACCCAACACAATGTGGGTTCCGGAGGTAGGCAGATGCTTGCTGAAACCCAGGCCCAAGCGGTGCCCGTTGACGCTGGCCTGTTCACCAAGACGTGTTCGTGAGCCCGTCACATCCAGAGAGAACGCCCCTAGTGTGGTTCCCAATGCTGCCCCGACTTTGCCTTGGGTGTAACCGTCCGAGTGGGTGCCGCCCCCGTAGACCGTAAAATCGCTGGTGACGCCATGGGCCAATGTGCCTTGGGCCATTAGCGGGTTGTTTCCTCTCAAACCCAGCTGATTGACCTGCCCCACCGTGGCGCGGTATCGCCAGGTGCCGTCACGCAGCAATTGCGGGCTGACGGCGTACGGTACGACAAAGGTAGTGCGACGCCCGTCCACTTCCGTCACGCTGACGTTCAAGTCGCCGCCATAACCTGTCGGGTAGAGATCGCCAATCTCGAACGGCCCCGGTGCCACCGTGGTTTCGTAAAGGATGTAGCCGTTTTGACGGATGGTTACCGTGGCGTTGCTCTCGGCCATGCCGCGTACGACCGGTGCATAGCCTTGCAATGACGGCGCGAGCATACGCTCGTCGCTGGCCAGGGTAACGCCCCGTGCCCGCACACCTTCAAGGATCTGTCCGCTGCTGAAACTGTCGCCGAGGATCAATTGCGCTTGCCACGGCGCGATGCTGCGTTGCAGGAAAGTGGCGGTGTTTTGGTAAGGCTGGCGCCCCGTATTGGAGTTCCACGCCTGTGCGCCTTGGTGACGCAAGCGCCAACTGCCCAGGTTGAGCCCGCTGTTGAGGCCCAGATAGCTGCGGTCGGCGGCATCGCCGGTGGTGACATGGGAGGTACTGAAGGTGTAGTTGAGCAGACCGGCAGTGATGCCTTCATCCCAGAACACTGGGTCGATATATCCCCGTGCCAAAGGTTTCAGGTAGGCCTGGGGAATACCGACTGACCACTCCAACGTGGCGGCGTTGACTTGGCTAGTCGCCATGGGCAGCCATTGGTTCAGGGCCGGACACGACTCAGCGGGGTCGTCCTGATCAAGCGCAACCCCCAATTGTTCAAGTAACGCACGGTCCACGCAGGGTTGTGCATCGCTGCGCTCATCCGCAGCCAGAAACTCAACCTCGCGGCGGCCTGAGCGTTGGCCATTGACGATGATATCCACACGATACCGGCCCGGAAGCATCACACTGCGGGCATTAAAGCGTGACACATCGACATCCGAGGCGATATCGCTGGTAAAGGCCTGCAGGTCAAAGAGCAATTCAGCGGCAAACACCTCTTCAATCGCCAATATGATTGCGCCGATCAGCCCACCCGACAGCGAGCGCCCGTTCATGATCAGAACTTCAGCGCCGCACGCTGGGGCGCGGAAAACGCGCCGAAGTCGTTGATGTACTTGAAATGCACCTGAGCATTGGCCGGCACGTCTGACACTCTCCGCTGGATGGCCAGGCGTACCGTCGCGCCCGGCGGGACCATGCCACTTTCTGCACTCACTAATGACGCATCGGGTTGCGGTCCCATCGCCAGGGCAATTTCGTTGAAAGTGATGTGGTAGGCCGAAGCATTGGACACTTGCAATGTGGTCCCCTCCAGGCCTTGCAACAGTGTCCAACTCAATTGGCCAACGGCGTCCTCGGGCGTGCCCGGCAATTGCGCCGGGCGAAAAAACACCTTGGTACGAATCCGAAAGGCAAAGCGCAGCAGGTTTTTCTGTTGGTTTTCGTCCGCTAGCTCCAGGGCCCGGGGCGGCACCTCCAGCACGTTGAGCCAGAATAACGACTCGCGGTCGGCCGGTAATGGCTCGCGGGTATACACCAGGCGCATGGCCTGGCCTTTGCCCGCGTCAATGCGAAACACCGGGGGAGAAAGGCTGAACGGGACATCGCTGGATTCGGGCCGCGCCTGGCTGTCACCCCGCTCCAACCAGGCTTTGACCAGACGAGGGGCGCGCCGATCATCATTGGTCAGTTGGATGGTGATTTCACGCTGGCGCTCGGGGTAGATGTGACGGGTGCCGGTGATGATGATGCCGGCACTGGCCTGATCACCCAGCAACAAGGAAATGACCATCATGCAGGTCGTTAAACTGCACCGGCGCCTCATCTCGCCCTCCTGCCCGAGCCATGCTCAGGGGAATGTGACCGAATACTGGACGCTTGTGCTCACATTGCCGGGTTCCGCTGCGCCGCCAACGGCCACATACTGCGCGGCGAAGGGCAGTGTTGCGGTACCCGAAGCGCCGACTGCCACGGTTGTTGATGGTGTTCCCAGGCTTAGGTTGAGTGCCGCATTTGCCGTTACATCGATGATTTGCACCTCCACATTGGCTGCGGGAGTTGTCGATTGATTTATAAGGTTGCCGGTGATCGCGCTGATCGCAGGGCTATTGCGTTCAAATAGCACCGCAACGGATTGTGCTGGGCAATTAGTGGCGCCTCCACCGATGTGAATAAAGAAAGGCTTATAGGCAGCAACGGCCTTTTCTGCACTCAGCGCAGACGCCTGCACGCGCTCCAACACGACGGGGAAATTCGCAGTGGTACCCGGCGTTGCGCTGGTACCGCCACTGATCGTGCAAGTGGACCCTAGAATCTCACCCGTAATCGTAATAGTCCCATCCGCCGCAAAAGCAGTGCTCGTTGCCATAAACGCCACCGCCAACCATTTGCTGTTCATGATCGATACCTCATCAAAGCAAAAACCGACGGCTCGATCTTAGGTAACTATTCTGACGGCGCCTACTGACCGAACGGCTAGGTAGCGCGAGCTAATTTGCACCGCGCCCTCTATCATCGAGGTATCCACATTACAGGTCGGCCCCTCTATGCCCCTTTCCGTCACAGGCCCGCGCAAGCGCGCTTCGCGCTACCTTGTCACCGCTCTCAGCGGCCTGCTGCCGATCGCCTTGGGTGTGATGATTCTGCATTGGCAGGCCGAACGCACCCTGCAAAAAAACACCGCACAAACCGCCGAAGAGGCCGTTCGCCAATTCGACCTGATGCTCGACAACACCGCGCTCGCCGCCCAGGCCTTACTGCCGCTGGCCGGCCAGCCGTGCGATAACGGCGCACAATTGGCCCTGCGCGAGCAGGTCACGCGGCGGCCATTTGTGCGTGCCACCACGTTGTCCTGGCAGAAGAACATCTATTGCAGCTCCTTGTTCGGTAGCAACTACCAGTCGCCGGTGAATCCGGATGACTATGTAGACGGCCGGTTGTGGCTGATGAATGGCAACCCGGTCACGCCGGATACAGCGTTGCTGGTGTATCGCCTGGTCGAGGGCGATAAGGCTGCCTTCGCCTCGATTGACGGTTACCACCTGACCAATGCGCTGCGCCTGATCAGCCGCTACGCGAACCTGATCCTGCAAGTCGGTCCCAATTGGTTGAGCGACGATGGCAAAGTCCGCAATACCGCGGTGCCGACGTTTGCGGTCGCCCATCAGCACATGGCCTCGCAGCGCTATCAATACAGTGTTGAAGCCGGCATGCCCGCCGGTGAAGTGTGGCGTTATATGCAGGATCGTTATCCCGCCGTGTTCAGCCTGGTCCTGTTCTTCGGCGTGTTGTCGGGCCTGTTGGCACATTGGCTGCAAAAACGATCTTCGGCGCCGACCCATGAATTACAACGCGCACTGGGCGCCAACGAATTCATCCCGTACTACCAACCCGTGGTACGCGGTGGTACCCGCGAATGGGCAGGGTGCGAAGTGCTGATGCGCTGGCAACATCCTAAAGAAGGCCTGGTGCGACCCGATTTGTTTATCCCGCTCGCCGAACATTCCGGCCTCATCCTGCCGATGACCCGTGCTTTGCTACGCCAGACCGCTGCCCAGTTGGCACCCCACGCTGAGCGTTTTAAACCGGGTTTCCATATCGGCGTGAATATCACCGCACGTCATTGCAAGGACCTGGACCTGGTAGACGATTGCCGTGAGTTCCTGGCAGCCTTCCCGCCCGGCCAGGTCATCCTGGTGCTGGAGCTGACCGAACGTGAGCTCATCGTACCTACCGATACCACCCGACGCCTGTTCGATGCCCTGCATCAACTCGGCGTGATGATTGCCATCGATGACTTTGGCACCGGTCACTCAAGCCTGGGCTACTTGCGCAACTTCAATGTCGACTACTTGAAGATCGACCAAAGTTTCGTCGCCATGATCGGCGCTGATGCCCTCTCGCGGCATATTCTGGACAGCATCATCGAACTGTCCGCCAAGCTCGACCTGGGCATCGTGGCCGAAGGCGTGGAAACAGCGCTGCAATGCGAATACCTGGCCGCGCAGGGGGTGGACTTCCTGCAGGGTTATCTGTTCGGAAGACCATTGCCGTGCGATGAGTTCATTAAGTCACTGGCCAACCAGTGAATAGGGCTTGCACTAGACATTTAGAAATAATGTTATTTAGACAAAAGACGTGATTTACTCTTAGCGGATTAACTACTACAATTTTTCCTGCCTGTGCAGAACTCGCAGGACGACTTCTCTTTTGAGTCGCCTAAAGCTTTTGGCTTATAGCTTTGTCTGCAGTTGATATCAGCCAAATACACTATTGGAGTACAGATTTTGTCCAGACTCGCCGAATTTCGCGCAGCAGAAAAAGCCCTTCAAGAGCAGCTGGCCCAGCTGGAATCCCTGAAGAACGATGCTGGCCTGAAGAAAGAAATCGAATTTGAAGAAAAGCTTCAAGCGCTGATGAAAACCTACGGCAAAGGCCTGCGGGACATCATTTCGATTCTTGACCCTAACCCGGGCAAGTCCAGCGCAGCGGCCACCGCGGCACCCAAACAACGCCGCGCGCGCGTGGTCAAGGTTTATCAGAACCCGCACACCGGCGAACTGATCGAAACCAAGGGCGGCAACCACCGCGGCCTCAAAGCGTGGAAAGAACAGCACGGCGCTGCCACTGTAGATTCCTGGTTGCGCAAGTGACCAACGCGCACTAACAAAGAGCCCCGCATTCGCGGGGCTCTTTTATTTCGGGCGTTCGAAACCGAACTTAAATAACATTTCACTTTGTTCAGAATCTAAAGTTTCAGACTGTCGCGCACCGAACTGACTTCATCCTTGCTGGCTTCGTACGCGTCGGTCTGGCCGGCGTATGAGAAAACATACGCTTTATCGGTATCAACAGCGCCGACCAATGTTTGCGAGAGCACACGTCGTCCGTTCTGGGTAATCACGCAAGTAGTTTCCAATGCATCAAGACCACTCAATGTTGTCGGGCGCATCTTGCTACACACACTTTGATAGCCGCCCTGGGCAAAATCTTTCTGGATGGACTTGCGCATCTCCAGCAAGACACCTGCAAGATTAACCGTATGTCCTGCCTCGATAGGCGTCGCGGTCAACTCCATGACCATCAGCGTCGCACCATTCTCATCGTTCTTGATTGCCCGTTGCCGGGACACGGATTGAGGTTTATCCGCCGCCGCACCCTCGGGTACCACTTCTTCGATCTGCCAGCCGCTGGGCCAATGGATCTGCGGGTCATCCGCCAATACAAGTGGGCAGGCCAACAGCAAACACACGCAGGTCAACAGCGAATTACGTAGCTCGATCATTGCGAAAAACACCCAAGGTTCCAGCCGCAAAGTCTGAGGCTCGCCCCCTCTGCTCGCAAGGCCTGCATAACCTTTTTCATTTGGCGCTGCGGGCGGCCCTTGCGTATCATGGCTGCGCTGCACGGATGCCAGCCGCAAGCCAAGGGAACGCTCCCCTCACCGGAGCCGCGTTTGCCCCATTTTTTTCTGGAGGGCCCATGAGCCTGCACGAACTGAACACTTTCCCGGGCGTCACTGCCCAGCCTGACACCGCCACCGCGAACTTCGTGTTTAACCACACCATGCTGCGGGTCAAGGACATCACCAAATCGCTGGATTTCTACACCCGCGTCCTGGGTTTCTCCCTGGTTGAGAAGCGCGACTTCCCGGAAGCCGAATTCAGCCTGTACTTCCTGGCCCTGGTGGACAAGTCCCAGATTCCGGCCGACGCCGCCGAGCGCACCCAGTGGATGAAGTCGATCCCAGGCATCCTGGAACTGACCCATAACCATGGCACTGAAAACGATGCCGACTTCGCCTACCACAACGGCAATACCGACCCGCGTGGCTTTGGCCATATTTGCATTTCGGTGCCGGATATCGTCGCTGCATGCGAGCGTTTCGAAGCGCTGGGTTGTGACTTCCAGAAGCGCCTGACCGATGGCCGCATGAAGAGCCTGGCGTTCATCAAGGACCCGGATGCGTATTGGGTCGAGATCATTCAGCCAGCGCCGCTGTAAGCGCAGAGTGTGACGCGGAGCGTCACCGAATGCATTCCCACGCGGAGCGTGGGAACGAGAAAAACCCCATGATCACTCATGGGGTTTTTCATTTCCGTTGCAGAATTTACGCTGGGGCGGAGGTGCGGATCAGGTGATCGAAAGCACTCAGGGAAGCCTTGGCGCCCTCGCCTACTGCGATCACGATCTGCTTGTACGGCACCGTCGTGACGTCGCCGGCAGCGAATACACCTGGCAATGAAGTCTCGCCACGCGCATCGACGATGATCTCACCACGAGGCGACAGCTCCACGGTGCCTTTGAGCCAGTCGGTGTTGGGCAGCAAACCGATCTGCACAAAGATCCCTTCCAGGTCGACGGTCTTGAACTCGCCGCTGTCCCGATCCTTGTAGGCCAAGCCGGTCACTTTCTGGCCATCACCTTTGACTTCACTGGTCAGCGCACTGGTGATCACATCGACGTTTGGCAGGCTGTACAGCTTGCGTTGCAACACGGCATCGGCGCGCAGTTTGCTGTCGAACTCAAGCAGGGTCACATGGCTGACGATACCGGCCAGGTCGATGGCCGCTTCCACGCCGGAGTTACCCCCGCCGATCACTGCCACGCGCTTGCCCTTGAACAGCGGACCATCGCAGTGCGGGCAGAAGCACACGCCCTTGGCCTTGTATTCCTGCTCGCCCGGCACGCCCATTTCACGCCAGCGAGCACCAGTGGCCAGGATCACGGTCTTGGACTTGAGCGTCGCACCGCTTTCAAAGCGCACTTCGTGCAACTCACCGGGGTTTTTCGCCGGGATCAAGCTGCTGGCTCGTTGCAGGTTCATGATGTCCACATCGTATTGACGCACGTGGGCTTCAAGGGCGCTGGCCAGTTTCGGCCCTTCGGTTTCCTGGACCGAGATAAAGTTCTCGATGGACATGGTGTCCAGCACCTGCCCGCCAAAGCGCTCAGCCGCCACACCGGTACGGATACCTTTACGTGCCGCATAGATCGCAGCCGACGAACCGGCCGGGCCACCGCCGACAATCAGTACATCAAACGCGTCTTTGGCGCTGATCTTCTCGGCAGCTTTTTCAATGCCGCTGGTGTCGAGCTTGGCGAGGATTTCTTCCAGGCCCATGCGGCCCTGGCCGAAGTTCACGCCGTTGAGGTACACACTGGGCACCGCCATGATCTGGCGCTCGTCCACTTCCGCCTGGAACAGCGCGCCGTCGATGGCGACGTGGCGGATGTTCGGGTTCAGCACGGCCATCAGGTTCAACGCCTGGACGACATCCGGGCAGTTCTGGCAGGACAGCGAGAAGTACGTCTCGAAGCTGAACTCGCCCTTGAGGGCGCGGATTTGCTCAATCACTTCGACACTGGCCTTCGACGGGTGGCCACCGACTTGCAGCAGGGCCAGTACCAACGAAGTAAATTCATGGCCCATGGGGATGCCGGCAAAACGCAGGCTGATCTCGGCACCCGGGCGGTTGATGGAGAACGATGGCTTGCGCGCATCATCGCCATCGGTTTTCAGGGTAATCAGCGTGGTGAGGCTGGTTACGTCCTGCAAAAGAGCAAGCATTTCCTGGGATTTCGCACCGTCGTCGAGGGAGGCGACGATCTCGATCGGCTGGGTGACCCGTTCCAGGTATGACTTCAACTGAGCTTTAAGATTGGCGTCCAACATACGGGCGATTTCCTATTAATTCGGTTTATTGCAGACAAAAAAATGCCCGAGCGAATCTCGCCCGGGCATTTTTGAGGGCGGTTGCAGCTTACTTAAGGTGCGGATTACCCGCCCTGAGGTGTGTCACAGACTTAGATCTTGCCGACCAGGTCCAGGGACGGAGCCAGGGTGGCCTCGCCTTCTTTCCACTTGGCTGGGCACACTTCGCCTGGGTGGGCAGCAACGTATTGAGCGGCCTTGATTTTGCGCAGCAGCTCGGAAGCGTCACGGCCAACACCACCGTCGTTCAGTTCAACAATCTTGATCTGACCTTCTGGGTTGATCACGAAAGTACCGCGGTCTGCCAGGCCAGCTTCTTCGATCAGCACGTCAAAGTTGCGGGAGATGGTCAGGGTTGGGTCGCCGATCATGGTGTATTGGATTTTGCCGATGGCAGGCGAAGTGTTGTGCCAGGCCGCGTGGGCAAAGTGGGTGTCGGTGGAAACGCTGTAGATCTCGACGCCCAGCTTCTGGAATTCAGCGTAGTTGTCAGCCAGGTCTTCCAGCTCGGTTGGGCAAACGAAGGTGAAGTCGGCTGGGTAGAAGAACACGACCGACCACTTGCCTTTCAGGTCAGCGTCGGACACATCTACGAAGCTGCCGTTTTTGAATGCGGTGGCTTTGAACGGTTTTACTTGGCTGTTGATGATAGGCATCGGTGACTCTCCGTCAGGGTTTGTAGAAAGGGCTTACAAAGTTGATGAGGTGAATCCTACCCACTCTCTCGGTCGATGGCTCATTGGCAAACCTGATGCTGACGATTGGTTTTCCCTATCAGGTGACTGTATTAATAGAAGAAATCTTAAAGCAGCGGTTGGGTGGCCAAGGTCATGCCGAGAAAGGGCGTCGCTTCAACATAGCGCATGGCAGATTTCATGTCGCTCCAGCCGACGTAAGCCATCAATGACTTCAAGTCCCAACCGCTGCGGTGAGCCCAAGTGGCGAAGCCCCGTCGCAGAGAGTGGCTGGTGTATTGCTCGGCGGGGATGCCGGCGCGTTCCAGCGCCTGGCGCAGTAACGGGATCACACTGTTGGCGTGCAAGCCCTCCTCCGCCAGATTGCCCCAGCGGTCAATCCCGCGAAATACCGGGCCGCGAACCAAGGCCGCGGCACTGAGCCATTCGCTGTAGGCCTGCACCGGGCAAAGACGCAGTAATGCCGGGGTGTGATAGGTCTTGCCAAGGTTGTCGCGGTCGCTTTTGCTGCGCGGCAGATACAGGCTGATGCCCGCGCCGGGGGTGGCTTGCACATGCTCAATCTCCAGGCGACAGAGTTCGTCACTGCGAAAGCCACGCCAGAAACCCAGCAGGATCAGGGCCTTGTCGCGCTTGGCGCGTAGTTGCCGAGCGGGATCATGACCAGTTGCCTCGCTTTCAAGCGACGCCACCACCTGTTCCAGATGCTTGAGCTGCAACGGCTCGGCTTGCTTTTCCTGTGCTGGGTGCACGGCGCGAATACCCTTGAGCACCTTGCGCACCACCGGCGCCTTGGTGGGGTCGGGAAACCCCTGGCTCGTATGCCACTGGGCCAGGGCCGAGAGGCGCAGCTTCAAGGTGTTAACCGCCAATACGCCCGCATGCGCCACCAGGTAGCGCGCCACGCTATCGCTGGTCGCGGGCAGGAATCCGCCCCAGCTCACTTCGAAATGCTCGATGGCCGCCCGGTAACTACGCCGCGTGTTGTCGCGGGTGGCGGCATTCAGGTATCGATCCAGATCGCTCATGGGGGGCCTATTCGTACTGCTGGCGGGTGTTTATGCGCTCAAAACGCGTATGACACGGGATAATACGCCAATATCCCATCTGTTAAATCATGAATTTAAACAAGATTTCATTCGTGATAAGGTATGTATCTACATACTACGTACCACAGTACTAAATCGACGGAGACCCCATGGCTCGTGGCGGCATCAACAAAGCAGTAGTCCAGACGGCACGCCTGGCAATCCTCGCCCGCGGCGAAAACCCCAGCATCGATGCCGTGCGCATTGAAATGGGCAATACCGGCTCGAAAACCACTATTCACCGCTATTTGAAAGAGTTGGATGCCAGCGAGACGCGGCTGACCATCACCGAAGCGCCGCTGGATGATGAGCTGGGAGAGCTGGTATCTCGCCTCGCGCAGCGCCTCAAGGACAAAGCCCAGGAGCCTATCGACCAGGCCCTGGCGCAATTCGAGCAACACAAAGCCGCCCTGCTCGCGCAGGTAGAGGCCCTCGAAGAGGCCCACGGCCTGCTCAAGCAGCAATTCGATATTCAGGCAGCCGCCCTGGCGGAAGAAAGTGCCGCCCTGCAAACCGCCAGCACCAGCCTGCAGACTGAGCAAACGCGTAATGCGGGGCTCAGCCAGGCTTGCAGCGATTACGAGCTGCGTATCAACGATAAAGACGAACAGATTCGTTCACTGGAGGAAAAACACCTGCACGCCCGCGATGCCCTGGAGCATTACCGCAATGCCATCAAGGATCAGCGCGAGCAGGAACAGCGACGCCATGAGGGTCAGCTACAACAAGTTCAGGCTGAATTGCGCCAGGCGCAGCAAAGCGCACTGGTACGCCAGGATGAAATCACCCAACTGCATCGCGACAACGAACGGCTGTTGATTGAGCATCGAGTAACGACGAAGGAATTGGCTGCACTGCAAGAGCAATCGCGCCAGGATCAAGCCCAGCAGCTCAAGCTGAGCGAGCAAGTGAGCCAAATAGACAGCGAACGCACGCTGCTTCAGGAACGCTTGCGAGTGGCTGTGCTGGAAAGTCAGTCACGCCAAGAGGCGCTGACCGAGCACCAGCACACTAACAAAACCCTGGAACTGGACCTGATCAAGGCCCAGTCCAACATTGAGGCATTGCGCCTGGCGGCCGTCGTTGCAACGACGCCAGACGCAACACCGCAAGACTGATCAGCCTGCTACAGGCGTGCGCATGGTGACGAACTCTTCCGCCGCCGTAGGATGCACGCCGATGGTTTCGTCGAAATGCCGCTTGGTCGCGCCCGCTTTCAGCGCGATCGCCAAACCCTGGACGATCTCGCCAGCGTCCGGGCCGACCATGTGGCAACCCAGCACCTTGTCAGTGTCGGCGTCGACCACCAGCTTCATCAGGGTTTTCTCCTGGCACTCCGTCAGGGTCAGTTTCATTGGTCGGAAGCGGCTTTCGAAAATTTGCACCTTATGCCCCTTCTCTTTCGCCTCTTCTTCCGTCAAGCCCACCGTGCCGATATTGGGCAGGCTGAACACTGCTGTCGGGATCATCGCGTAGTCCACCGGGCGATAGTGCTCAGGCTTGAACAAGCGGCGCGCTACAGCCATGCCTTCGGCGAGGGCTACGGGCGTCAGCTGTACGCGACCAATCACATCACCGATGGCCAGGATTGACGGTTCGGCGGTCTGGTACAGGTCGTCCACCTCGACAAAACCACGCTTGTCGAGTTTAACCCCAGTGTTTTCCAGCCCCAGGTTATCGAGCATCGGGCGGCGACCGGTGGCGTAGAACACGCAATCAGCTTCCAGCACGCGGCCATCTTTCAACGTAGCTTTAAGACTGCCGTCAGCCTGTTTGTCGATTCGCTCGATATCAGCATTGAATTGCAGGTCAAGGCCGCGCTTGGTCAGCTCTTCCTTAAGGTGAGTCCTTACCGAACCGTCGAAACCACGCAGGAACAGATCGCCGCGATACAGCAGCGTCGTCTGCGCACCCAGCCCGTGGAAGATGCCGGCGAATTCGACGGCAATGTAGCCGCCCCCCACCACCAGTACACGCTTGGGCAATTCCTTGAGGAAGAACGCCTCATTGGAGCCGATGGCGTGCTCGCGCCCCGGGATGTCGGGAATTTGTGGCCAGCCGCCCGTGGCGATCAGGATGTGTTCGGCAGTAAAGCGCTCGCCATTGATCTCCACTTGATGCGGGTCGACCACGCGCGCATGCCCTTCATGCAGGGTCACACCGCTGTTCACCAGCAGATTGCGATAAATGCCGTTGAGGCGATTGATCTCGCGATCCTTGTTGGCGATCAACGTCGCCCAATCAAAGTTCGCCTCACCCAGTGACCAGCCAAAACCGCTGGCCTGCTCGAAGTCTTCGGCAAAGTGCGCGCCATAGACCAACAGTTTTTTCGGCACGCAGCCCACGTTCACACAGGTGCCGCCCAGGTAACGGCTCTCCGCAACCGCCACCTTGGCGCCAAAGCCCGCCGCAAAACGTGCCGCGCGTACACCGCCGGAACCGGCGCCAATTACATACAGGTCAAAATCGTAGGCCATTTCACTCTCCTCGGCAGGCAATCAGCATACCGGCTTAGTTGGGGCTGAAAAACGAAAAAGCCACCCGAAGGTGGCTTTCTTTGTACAGAGCAGGCCGACTACCTTGAATCAGTAGGCCTTGCCAGTCTTGTAGAAGTGCTCGTAGCAGAAGTTGGTGGCTTCGATGTAGCCTTCGGCGCCGCCGCAGTCGAAACGCTGGCCCTTGAACTTGTAGGCAATCACGCAGCCGTCTTTGGCTTGTTTCAACAGGGCGTCGGTGATCTGGATCTCGCCACCCTTGCCCGGCTCGGTTTCTTCGATCAGCTTGAAGATGTCCGGAGTCAGGATGTAACGACCGATGATCGCCAGGTTCGACGGTGCGTCTTCCGGCGCTGGTTTCTCAACCATGTCGCGTACGCGGATCAGGTCATCGCCAATGCTGTCACCAGCGATTACGCCGTACTTGTTAGTTTCCTGAGGGTCAACCTCTTGTACGGCAACGATAGTGCAACGGTATTTCTGGTACAGCTTGACCATCTGGGTCAGTACGCCGTCGCCTTCCAGGTTCACACACAGGTCGTCCGCCAGTACCACGGCGAACGGTTCGTCACCGATCAGCGGGCGGCCGGTCAGGATCGCGTGGCCAAGGCCTTTCATCTGGGTTTGACGGGTGTAGGAGAACGAGCACTCGTCCAGCAGTTTGCGGATACCAACCAGGTATTTTTCCTTGTCGGTGCCCTTGATCTGGTTTTCCAGCTCGTAGCTGATGTCGAAGTGGTCTTCCAGCGCGCGCTTGCCGCGACCGGTCACGATGGAGATTTCGTTCAGGCCGGCATCCAGTGCCTCTTCGACGCCGTACTGAATCAGTGGCTTGTTCACCACCGGCAGCATCTCTTTAGGCATGGCTTTGGTCGCTGGCAGGAAGCGAGTGCCGTAACCGGCTGCTGGGAACAAGCATTTCTTGATCATATAAGTCCTTACAAAGGGCTGTGCGTACGAAATTCGGCGCAGTCTAATCAGGCCGCAGTCACCTTACAATGGGTCCTGCTGGCGTTGCGATGTCATGATAGAGAAAAAATGTCGGCGTAAGTTCCGCTGATCTTACGAAGAGCGTTGCCATCCGCACGGCAAAAATGCCTGCACCTCTCAGTTTCAAAGGGCTGCAATCTTTTTAGCACGCTTTTGCAATCGGGACACTGGCCTACAATAACTTGCGCGTCCAGGCCACGTTTGACGCTATCATTAAGCCCTTGAACCAGACCACGAGATTCTCAATAGATGTCAGAACCAAAAGGCGTGAACGGCTACCTCATCACCAAGCGTGCGGACGGTTGGCACTTGATCAACTTCCACGGTGACAGCGTTGCGGGGGCCTTCCCTAGCGAAAGCCAGGCAATCGCCGTAGCTGAAGTGTTTGTAGATGAAGCCGGCCACGCGTCGAGCAAGCGCCCTAAAGGCAAGTAAGCCTTGAACGCTGCACAAAGAGCCCCGCTAAACGGGGCTTTTTTGTGTTTGTGTATACCTTGATGGCCGTTCGCTATAATCTCTCGCAAACGCCCCACGACAGTGTCAGCGCCCCTCCAACACCCTCGACGACGATCTCCCAATGAACAAAATCCTGGCACTGACTGCGGTACTGGCGCTCGCCGGCTGCACCACCACTTCTGACGTTTATTTGAAAGATGGCGAACAAGGCTTGACCATCGACTGTTCCGGCGAGGCTAATTCGTGGGCCAGTTGCTACGAGAAAGCCGATGCATCGTGTGCTGGCACCGGCTATCGCATCGTCGGCACCGAGGGCACGCCGTCACTTAATGAAAGTGACAAGACCCTCGGCAAAGACGTGGGCAACTACAAAAGTCGCAGTGTCGTGGTGGTCTGCAAATAGCGACAGGCTATAGATGGATCTCGGCGAACTTGATCCCCAAGCCCCTCAGGGTTTCAGTGAGTTCATCAAGGTTGGAAAAGGACTCGACTTCGTCCTGCTCGTCGACCAGGAAAAAACTGCGCCCACCGCTTTTCTTGAAGAAAACGATCCATTCGCCAAGGTCGGCCGGATTCTGGATGACATGGGTGGCCGAGATTTGCCCCTCGGCATGGCGGGCTTTAACGTGTTCACGCTTCATATCGTTGATTTTCCGTCACGGCATCAGCCGGAAATGCAATCTTCCGCCGCCTGTTTGACATCACCTGGACGGATCGGCACGTTGGACATGCTCTCGTAAAGCTTGATGCTGCTACCGCTGGAGCGCTCTTCAATTTCGAAGATCGCCGACGGATCGGTCGAGAACTTCTGCGGCACGATCACTTGCACCCCGTCCTTGTGCGGTTCGATTTGCGGCGGACGGCGGGTGGCAGACAATTTTTTCACCACGCAGGCCGCGTATTCTTGTGGTTTTTTCCCGGAAATGACCGCCAATGTCGGCGGGGTTTGCTTGATATCAGCAACCGAGGCACACCCACCGATGGCCAAGGCCAGAACCAACACGCTCCATTTCATACAAAACCTCCCATAAAGACCGTACGACAGCGGGGATGGTAATTTTCTCCCGCCCACGTAGGATTTATCCCTGATAACTCGGTAAATAACTGTTTTAAATTGTCGATGCCGTTGAAGACGACGCGATAATAAACGCGCTGGGGCTGATAAACTCCATCTTATCCTACGTATCGTTCTGATTTTTCAGAAAAAGCCCTTCTGGAGACACCCCATGAAATTCATTCACCAGCGCGAGCACCTCAACGAGGGCGACATTGTTGTCATCGAATGTTCGCAGACCTGCAACATCCGCCTGATGAGCGATGCGAACTTTCGCAGCTTCAAGAACGGTGGTCGCCACACTTACCACGGCGGCGCCTTCGACAAATTCCCCGCCAAGATCACCGCCCCCAGCACCGGGTTCTGGAACATCACCCTGGACGTAGTCACCCGCCGAGCCATCAGCGTGACCCGTAAGCCAACCCTGTCCCACAAGATCCGCATCGTGCGCCGCACCAGCTCCAAGCTGAGCTGAATACCCCACAGGAAATAGCCGTGACTACCACTACCAAATACGTCATCAAGTACAAACTCAACGGTGAGCGCCGCTTTGAATTCGCCCAGTTGCAGAGCAATAGCGTGGAAGAAGCCAAGCAAGCCCTGGCAAAAATCCACGATGCCAGTGATGAAATCACCGACATCAACGTGAGCAAGGCGCTGTAAGACCATGCCCGGCCCCACCGCCGACCTGTTTGCCGATGACGCGCTGCAACAGCCCGCAGGGCGTGAACAGATCGGCGAAGAGTCCTACGTATTAAGAGGCTTTGCCCTGCCCTGGATAGATCGAATGCTTCCAGAGCTGCGGCAAGTGCTGGCGCAGTCTCCGTTTCGCCAGATGGTCACGCCCGGCGGTTTTACCATGTCGGCGGCGCTGAGCAGTTGCGGCGAATTGGGATGGACCACCGATGCCAGCGGCTACCGCTACAGCCCGACCGACCCCCACAGCCAGCAACCCTGGCCCGCCATGCCCAACGACTTGCGCCGGCTGGCTATCCTGGCCGCAGCCGACGCGGGCTTTATCGACTTCGAACCTGACGCCTGCCTGATCAACCGCTACGTGCCCGGCGCAAAAATGTCCCTGCATCAGGACAAGAACGAACGGCGCTACAGTGCACCCGTGGTATCGGTTTCCCTGGGCTTGCCTGCGATTTTCCTGTTTGGTGGGCACACACGTAGCGACAGGCCCAAAAAGGTCTCATTGTTCCACGGCGATGTAGTGGTCTGGGGCGGCGTCGACCGCCTGCGTTTCCATGGGGTATTACCGATCCAGGCAGGTCAGCACCCGATCATGGGGCCGCAGCGTATCAACCTCACCTTTCGCACTGCCGGTTGATTTGACCGCAAGGTTCGGAGTGCCAGTCGATTACGGCACACCTATCCTGCCCAAAACCCGTCAAGAGTGCCGACCATGACCATCGAACACGACCCCCGCTGGGCTGCGATCCTGGCCCGCGACCCCAAGGCTGATGCGCTGTTCGTCTACGGCGTAAAAACCACCGGGGTGTATTGCCGCCCCAGCAGTGCGTCGCGCCTGCCACTCCCGCAGAACGTCGAGTTCTTCGACACCCCGGCCCAAGCCGAAGCCGCAGGCTACCGTGCCAGCAAACGCGCTGCCGGCGACCAGACTCAATTGGCTGCGCATCACACCCTACTGGTGGCCGATGCGTGTCGCCATATCGAACAGGCCGACACGCCGCCCAGCCTGAGTACACTGGCCATGCGTGCCGGACTGAGCCCTTTCCATTTTCATCGCGTGTTCAAGGCCGTCACCGGCCTGACGCCCAAGGGTTATGCACGCGCCCATCGTTCACGCAAGGTGCGCGATGGGCTCAAGGGCCAGCACACGGTAACCGATGCGCTCTACGAGGCAGGCTTCAACTCCAATAGCCGTTTTTACGAGTCGGCCAACCACTTGCTGGGCATGACACCCACTGACTACAAGGCCGGCGGCCCCCATAACCAAATCCTGTTTGCGGTCGGCCAGTGTTCGCTGGGGGCCATCCTGGTGGCGCAAAGCGCCCGTGGCGTGTGCGCGATTCTGCTGGGGGATGATCCGGCCAAGCTGGTGCGGGACCTTCAGGATCAGTTCCCCAAGGCTGACTTGATCGGCGCAGACCGCCGCTTCGAACGCTTGATCGCACACGTGGTGGGCTTTGTCGAGGCGCCTGCCCTCGGTTTGGATTTACCCCTGGACCTGCGGGGCACCGCGTTTCAGGAGCGAGTCTGGCAGGCCCTGCGCGATATCCCGCCCGGTAGCACGGTCAGTTATGCGCAAATTGCCGAACGCATCGGTGCGCCCAAGTCTTTCCGTGCCGTTGCGCAGGCGTGTGGTGCCAACAGCCTGGCAGTGGCGATTCCGTGCCACCGGGTAGTGCGCAGTAACGGCGACCTTTCGGGCTATCGCTGGGGCGTAGAACGCAAACGCGAGCTCCTGGAGCGCGAACGCAAGACTTGAACCGCTTGCCTGCGGCACGAAACCGCCCATCCGTCCAGTGAATAAAACAGACTGGCCGGAGCGCCAGCGCCTTGCTAAAACAGCGCAAAGACCGATAACGCTGGAGACGTACCTTATGAGCAGTTGGCCAGACACCCGCCTTCTCGATCTGCTGGGCATCGAAGTGCCCATCATCCAAGCGCCAATGGCCGGTGCCACGACGCCTGCCATGGTGATAGCCGCGAACGAGGCTGGTGCATTGGGCTCCCTGCCCGCCGCCACGCTGAGCATCGAGCAACTGCGCGAAGCACTGACCAGCATTCGCCAGGCCAGCCAGCGGCCGATCAACGTCAATTTCTTCTGTCACCAGCCACCCCAGGCAGATGAGGCGCGTGACCGTCGCTGGAAGGATTTGCTGGAGCCTTACTACCGTGAATTGGGCGCCGATTTTGACGCGCCAACCCCGGTCTCAAACCGCGCGCCCTTTAATGATGCTGCCTGCGAAGTGGTCGAAGCGTTTCGCCCCGAAGTCGTCAGCTTCCACTTCGGCCTACCAGAAAAAGCCCTACTGGATCGCGTCAAGGCCACCGGGGCCAAGGTGCTTTCATCTGCCACCACCGTAGAGGAAGCGGTCTGGCTGGAACAGCACGGTTGCGATGCGATCATCGCCATGGGTATTGAGGCGGGCGGACATCGCGGCATGTTTTTGAGCGACGATCTCAACAGCCAGATCGGTTTGATGGCCTTGCTGCCACAAATCGTTGATGCCGTCAGTGTGCCGGTGATTGCAGCCGGCGGCATCGGCGACGCGCGCGGGATTGTTGCGGCGCTCGCCCTGGGTGCTTGCGCGGTGCAGATAGGTACGGCTTATCTGTTTACCCCTGAAGCCACCGTCAGTGCGTCCCACTATCGTGCACTGCGCCATGCCCAGGCCAGCGAGACCGCGCTGACCAACCTGTTCACCGGTCGCCCCGCGCGGGGCATTGTCAACCGAGTGATGCGCGAACTCGGTGCCATCAACCCCGCCGCGCCGGCATTTCCTGGCGCGGGCGGTGCATTGATGCCGCTCAAGGCCAAGGACGAAGCCGGCTTCGCCAACCTATGGGCGGGCCAGGCTTTTGGTTTGGGGCGCGAACTGCCTGCCCGGCAGCTGACCGAGTCGTTGGCATCACAAGCGCTGAAACGCCTTTCGCGTTAAACCGGCATAGACTCGGTGGGTTCAAGCCCACTGAGGCGAAACTCTTCGGATGGCGGTAATACCGTAAAGCGCCCCTGGCGCAGTGCACTGATACCAAAGACAACCCGTGCAAGGTGTTCGTTATGCTCTGCATAGGGCTGGGTGCGCAGAATCAACGCAAAGTAACACTCGGGCTGACGCAAGGCCTCTACCCCACGAATCGACTCCAGTCCCCTGGCAAACAGGGCGCGACCGCTGGCAGGAGACAAGCGTTCATAGCTGACAGAACGCGCATGACGCACACGTATAGCGCCAGCGGTATTGAGCTGTTCATAAAGCGTGTCCAGCACGGCAATCGAATGTAAATCCACTCCAGCATGGGAACCAGAGACATATTGCTCGAGCTGACCTTTCAATTGCTCCAGCCAGCTGTCGTCCTCTTGTCCAGCCCGCACGGCGATCCAGTCAATACAGTCCACCAGCGCATCCCGCCCCGAGGCAAGCACAGGGGGCAGCCCCGACTGTAGCGTCTCCAGATGCGTCAATGCGTATTGCACCATGGCGGCCTCCTCTGCCATCACCTTGTCCATCAGCGCGATGTACTCAGCCTTCGGCTCCGCGCGCCAAACCTGTAGATAGCTGAGCAACAGCGTTCTGAGTTCCCCAACGGCGTCGACGCCAATCGTGCGGCGCAAGACCTGCTCAGTTTCCTGAACAAGGCTGTTCAGGGTGCTGATCTGGTTGAATAAGTCAGTTTGACTGAGGTCATTCGTTCGATGCTCGGTAGGCTCGGCAGGTGCAAACGGACTGACCACCAATTGATAAAACACATCAGTCCAAAGGCGATGGATCTGCTGGCGAACTTGTTCTGCGTACTGCTGTGGCAGGGCAACAATGCTGTAGTTACCCGTGCTGAAAAAGCGTGCCCAACTGACCCCTAGTGGAAAGAGCGCCTCAACCTGCTCACTCGCGCGGGGAAACGAGGGGAAGAACTTATAAACGACCACCTTTTCCTGCAGCGTCGGGAGCGTGCGCAGGTGCTGTTCCCAGCCTGACACGGAGCCGAAGTAGATACGCCGCTCTGCAGAAGAGTCCAAATGGCTCACGGCGATATCCATGATGGCTATATCGTCTTCGTGCCGCAGGCACATTGCAAAATGCTGTGTCGGGTGCTGGTCATCCAGGCCTGCGAAGATCAGCACACCGACCGCCTGCACTCCCCACGACTTACTTGATAAATACCGGCTGCATTTCACGCACGCTGTATAACCACCAGATGTGGATGCCGGTGCGTAGCCATTGAGTTCAGACAGTTTGTTATCGTCACGAAATGTTTTTACCAGGCGATCACGCAGGGTCTGCCAACCGATGGGCACAGGCATGAACACCGGATCAAGCGCTTGTTTGACGGGCAATTGCAGGGGGATTTCGTCTGGCGCCTGGGGTGTCAGTAACGGCAACACCGTCTTGCCGGCAGCGGTCGACTGCTTGAGTAATACTCGCAGTTTACGCGTGACGGTACTCACATCCACGCCCAAATCCACCACCCCCAGCAGCACACCCAATTTGCACTCTTGAATGTAGGTACCATATTCCTCAGGACGATCGGCGCTTTGAGCCAGCGCATAGCTGAAACCAACCTCCCCCACATTAGTGACAAACCGCACCATACCCGACACCAACAAGGCCCCCATCCCACTCAACGGGCCGATAGCGGCAATCACCAACCCAGACAGGGCTCGTATGACCTGCCTATACATTGAGGTTTTTGCACGGCGTCGTTCTTCATCCGAGGAGAAGATGGCGTAGTTGATCAACTGCTTGATTTCGGCGACAGCGATCTCACGCAACCGCGTCGGCAAGTCGGCTACTTCCTGAAAAGTAATAGGCTGCGGCGGAAAGCGTCGGTAGTGATAGCCGTAGCGCTTCTTTTGCGGAACAAAATCTTCACGCGTCAGGCTGAATCGCTCCGCCAATGGCAGGTGGGCACGGATAAACGCCATTAGCTTCTCAGTGGGATGACCTTTAACCGTGCTCGGTTGCCACACCGCCCATTTGTGCCCCGATAAATTGAGTGACACCAGGAGCGCTTTCGTCGAGTCCATCTTCACCACAAAAACGTTCGCCAGCAGCTTTTCCTTGAAGAGCAGCAAGCGAGGCTTCAGGTCGGATTTCAAGTAACGAAAGGCGGCACCGCGCAAGCCGGCATCTGTTTCGTTGTGATCGGCGAGAAACTGCCCGACACGTACACGGGCCAGCGCTATACAGGTTTCTTCAAACAGTGTCTTGAACTCGGCATTTTGTGAGAGGTTGTCTACGTCATCAATAAACTCCGTGAGCAGCGTATCCCTGATGCCAGAGAGTGCCTTCATCTCACGGGGGGAAATGGGTTCCCCCCTGATGTGCACCGAACTGACCTGTTCCTGGTAAAACCGGCTTCGCTGCGGCTCTCCGATCACCACTTGTTCGAAGGTGAAATACTTGTAACGCGGTGGGCTGAAGGCCGACATGCCAGAGGTGTGTGGAGGGTATCCCACCAAGTATTTGTACCTGAACTGTCGTTCCTGGGAGAAACGCTGCCAGTCCCCCTCCGGAAGACCGGTCTTGCTAAAACTACGCCGGACCAGATTGGCCACATAGTCTTTGCACAGTTCCACGTTCCCCACACTATTGGCCAGGGAGTCCCATTTTTGCCACGCCCTCGTCAGTTTCGGGAGTTGCCCTGTCAGTGGGCGGCGTTGCGTCCACTGTGCCAGTTCGGCTGGCACGATGCGCACTTCGATAAACGCTTGGCTTGCGTCATGGCGGATAAACCATTGGTTGTCCTGATCGTCCCGTGCGGTGATGCCGTCGTCCTCATCCTGCACGCCGCAGTTAACCCAGGGACAACGGTGATTCATGTAAAGGCTGAGGTAATAGCGCCACTGTTTAAGCGGCCAATGCGCTTCAGGCACCGTGACGGAATAGGTCAATGTCTCGGTCTTACCGGGCAGATGACTGATGACCACTTCGACGAGTTGGTCCGCCGCCAAATCATCTCCAGGCAGATCAAATGACTTCGATACCCACCGAGGAACAATGGAAAAGTCGACATCACCGACCGTTTCTTCAAATGGCATAAGCCACAGTTGGTTTTTTGCCGGGTCATCGGAAAAGTACACATGACCACCCGACCGCGCGCCAATTCGCAACCCCGACCAGGTTGTGCCAATCAGTCGCGGCCATTGCGTGACGCTCAGTGAAATCGGAGGGACGTCGAACCAGAATAGCGCCAGCAAACGACCCTGCCTCCCCCAGACATGACAGACCACAATCTCGGTTTTCAACAAGCTTCGATCAGGCAGTACCAGGGGATAGGGATTACTGGCCAGGCTCCGTGACTGGCCGATGCCACGGATGCTGTCCATGAAAAAACGCGCCGGGGTCATCTGTTTGACCGTCTCACCGAAGAAGGACGGCATTCTCGGGGCTACTGTCAGGGTGGACGTTTGCCCTTTGGCGGGAAAGCTTTCCCAACGGTAGTGGTTATTGAGAACGTGCCAAAGAGGCACCTCCTCCCACTCGACAATAAGCGGGTCCTGCTCAGGATCCACTGATACGGAGAACTTCACCGGGATCATCGTAGAGGTGTTGATCAGGCTCTTCGCGTCCTGATCCAGTTGAGAGCGTTGCAGAACTCGATCTATCCACGCTTGGATATATAGCTCGGATGAGTCACTCCTCAATCCGGCAGTATCGACGTAGGCGTACTTACTTTCCATCCTGACCTTCCCATGGCCTTGAAACGACTTACTATCCACGTGAGCCTCGGCCGTGGCTGTAGGCACCTCGCCACCCAGCACATGGAAGGCTCGACAGGTCTACCGCGCGATTTCCGCTTGCCATTTATTCGCTATATACATATACATACAGCGCCTGAAAGCCCCCAAAGCACTTGACTAACAACACAGGCACTTGGAGCCCTCTATGACCCGCAACATGACCCCTCGCCTTCTTTTGGCGACATTGATCGCACTGGCTGGCGCCGCCGCCCACGCCGACGAAGTCCAAGTGGCCGTGGCCGCCAACTTCACCGCACCGATCCAAGCCATTGCCGCCGACTTCGAAAAAGACACCGGCCACAAGTTGGTCGCGGCCTACGGTGCTACCGGCCAGTTCTACACCCAGATCAAGAACGGCGCGCCGTTCGAGGTGTTCCTGAGCGCCGACGACACCACCCCGCAAAAACTCGAGAGCGAAGGCGACACCGTCAAAGGCTCACGCTTCACCTACGCCGTGGGCACCCTGGCGCTGTGGTCGGCCAAAGAAGGCTATGTGGATGCCAAGGGCGAAGTGCTGAAGAAAAATGAGTTCAAGCACTTGTCCATCGCCAACCCCAAAGCCGCCCCATACGGCTTGGCCGCCACCCAGGTACTGGCCAAAGAAGGCCTGACCGATAAGGTCAAGGACAAGATCGTTGAAGGCCAGAACATCACCCAGGCCTATCAATTCGTGTCCACCGGCAACGCCGAGCTGGGTTTCGTGGCCTTGTCGCAGATCTACAAAGACGGCAAAGTCAGCAGCGGTTCGGCGTGGATCGTCCCGTCGTCCATGCATGACCCGATCAAACAGGACGCGGTGATCCTCAACAAAGGTAAAGACAGCGCCGCTGCCAAGGCACTGGTTGAATACCTCAAGGGGCCAAAAGCCGCTGCCGTTATCAAGTCCTACGGTTACGAGCTCTAAATGCCGCTATCGAGTGCCGATTTTTCCGCTATTTGGCTGACCATCAAACTGGCGTCACTGACCACCGTGATCCTGCTGGTGATCGGCACTCCGATTGCTCTGTGGCTGTCGCGCACCCGATCCTGGTGGCGCGGGCCCATTGGTGCAATCGTCGCCTTGCCGTTGGTGTTGCCACCGACGGTGATCGGCTTCTACCTGCTGCTGACCATGGGCCCCAATGGCTACTTTGGCCAGTTCACCCAATGGCTGGGCCTGGGCACCCTCACCTTCAGCTTCACCGGGCTGGTACTCGGCTCGGTGATCTATTCCATGCCGTTTGTGGTGCAGCCGTTGCAGAACGCCTTCTCCGCCATCGGCACGCGCCCCCTGGAAGTGGCCGCGACCTTGCGCGCCAACCCTTGGGACACGTTTTTCACGGTGATCCTGCCGCTGGCACGCCCGGGCTTTATCACCGCCTCAATCCTTGGCTTCGCCCACACTGTCGGTGAGTTCGGTGTGGTGCTGATGATCGGCGGCAATATCCCCAACAAGACACGGGTGGTCTCGGTGCAGATCTACGACCACGTGGAGGCCATGGAATATGCCCAGGCCCACTGGCTCGCCGGCTCCATGGTGGTGTTTGCATTCCTCGTGTTGCTGGCGCTGTATTCCAGCCGTAAAACCAAGATGGGCTGGAGCTGATTCGATGATCGATGTACGCCTGCAACTCAACTATTCAGGCTTTGACCTGGATGTGGACCTGCATTTGCCTGGCCGTGGCGTGACCGCGCTGTACGGGCATTCGGGCTCGGGCAAGACCACTTGCCTGCGTTGCATCGCCGGTCTGGAACGCGCCAGGGACGGTTTTATTCAAATCAACGATGAAGTCTGGCAAGACAGCCGCAACGGGCTGTTCGTGCCGTCGCATAAGCGTGCGCTGGGTTATGTGTTCCAGGAAGCCAGCCTGTTCCCGCACTTGTCAGTGCGCGCTAACCTGGAGTTCGGCCTCAAGCGCATCCCGGCTCAACAACGCCGGGTAGACATGGCCCAGGCTACCGAACTGCTGGGCATCGGCCACCTGCTCGACCGCCATCCCCAACACCTTTCCGGCGGAGAGCGTCAGCGCATCGGCATCGCCCGCGCCTTGCTCACCAGCCCCAAGCTGTTACTGATGGATGAGCCGCTTGCCGCCCTGGACAGCAAGCGCAAAAGCGAAATCCTGCCGTACCTGGAACGTCTGCACGACGAGCTGGATATTCCAGTGTTCTACGTCAGCCATGCCCAGGACGAAGTGGCGCGGCTGGCCGATCACATCGTACTGCTCAGCGATGGCAAGGCACTTGCCAGCGGCCCCATCGGAGAAACCCTGGCGCGGCTCGACCTGCCCATGGCGCTGGGGGACGATGCCGGCGTGGTGATCAACGGCACTGTCGTCGCCTACGACGAGCACTATCAGTTGTTGACCCTGCAACTGCCCGACAGCGCGTTGCACATGCGCGTCGCCCATGCGCCGCTGGCGGTGGGCAAGGCGTTGCGCATCAAGGTGCAGGCACGGGATGTGAGCCTCAGCCTGCAAGCCGAGGAACACAGCAGCATCCTTAACCGTTTGCCGGTGACGGTCACCCAGGAGATCTCGGCAGACAACAACGCCCACGTTCTGGTACGCCTGGATGCCAGCGGCACGCCGTTGCTGGCGCGTATCACCCGATTCTCCCGCGATCAATTGCAACTGCACCCCGGCCAGGCCTTGTGGGCACAGATCAAAGCCGTTGCCGTGCTGGCGTAGCAAACCTTTTGGCACGACCGCACACCGCTGCGGTCAATCAAGCATGCCCCAAGGAACTTGCGACCATGCCCGATGCCGACCTGCCCCGTGACCTGCATTACGTAGACGACACCCAGCCCGGCATTCGCCGCAAGACGCTACGGGGCACATTCCAGTACTTCGATGCCAAGGGCAAGCGCATCCAGGACGCTGATGAAATCCAGCGCCTCAACGCCTTGGCCGTCCCCCCCGCCTACACCGATGTGTGGATCTGCGCCGATCCCCGTGGTCATCTACAGGCCACCGGGCGCGATGCTCGCGGACGCAAGCAATATCGTTACCACGAACGCTGGCGGGAAGTGCGCGATACCGACAAGTACTCGCGCCTTCAGGAATTCGGCAATGCCTTGCCAAAGCTGCGCAAACAACTGCAAGCCCAGATTGCCGTGCCGGGGTTTACTCGGGAAAAGGTGCTCGCCACGGTGGTGATGTTGCTGGACGCCACCTTGATCCGCGTCGGCAACACCCAGTACGCACGGGATAACAAATCCTACGGGCTGACCACCCTGCGCAACCGTCATGTCGGCGTCAAGGGCAGCGAAATCAAGTTCCAATTCCGTGGCAAGAGCGGCGTCGAACACCAGGTCACCGTCAAGGACAAACGCCTGGCGACAGTGGTCAAACGCTGCCTGGAGCTGCCGGGGCAGAACCTGTTCCAGTACCTGGACGAAGACGGCGAACGCCATACCGTCAGCTCCCATGATGTAAACGCCTACCTGCACAGCCTCTCCGGCGCGGACTTCACCGCCAAGGATTATCGCACCTGGGCCGGCACCGCCCTGGCCCTGGCCGTGTTGCGCGAACTGGAATGGCAGCCGGAATCCGATGCCAAGCGGCATGTGGTGGCGATGGTCAAGGACGTCGCGCGGCAACTGGGCAATACCCCGGCAGTGTGTCGCAAGTGTTATATCCACCCTGCCGTGTTGGAGCATTTCAGCCTGGGTGAACTGTCGAAACTGCCCAAGCCTCGGGCACGCAAGGGGCTCAAGGCGGAAGAGGTGGCGCTGGCCATGTTCCTGGAACAATTGGCAGCAGACTTGCCGAAGCCCGCCAAGGCGCGTTAGGCTCTGCGTCCCTTCCGACATCCAGGATGACCGCCGACGTGCGCAACTAAGCCTTCCAAAATGTATCTGCAACGAGCCGCCTGGCGCGCTTGTTGGCCTGTTCGACATTTTTTTGGAGGTGCTGATGACTGACGTCAAACGGCTGCCCGTACTGGTTACCCTGCAACACCTGTCTTTCCAGTTCGCCAATGGCGAAACCCTGCTGGACGACCTGAGCCTGTCCATCGACCACACACCCACCGGGATCGTGGGGCGTAATGGTTGTGGCAAAAGCATTTTGGCGAAACTGATCGCCGGGCTGCTGCAACCTTCCTCCGGCTCGCTCAATCGCTCGGCCAGCGTGGCTTACGTCGCGCAGAGTGTCGCGGTGCTGCCGGGCGAAACCGTCGCCCATATCACCGGGACAGCCGCGCCCCTGGCCGCATTGGAACGCATGGCCAACGGCACCGCCCAAGTCGACGACCTGGCGTTGATCGACGAACGCTGGGACCTGGCCGAACGCCTGCGCAGCGCGTTGGACGCGGCAGGCCTGGCACACTTGGCGAGCGACACGGCGGCCGATCAACTCAGCGGCGGCCAACTCGCGCGCGTGGCGGTGATTGGAGCGCTGCTCGCCGCCCCCCAACTGTTGGTGCTGGATGAGCCCACCAACCATCTCGACAGCGCGGGCCGTGATTGGCTGATGCAGGTCTTGGCGAACTGGCGCGGCGGCCTCGTGGTGGTCAGCCATGACCGCCAACTGCTCAACACCTTGGGCCGCATCATCGAACTCTCGCCCCTGGGCGCTCAAGTCTATGGCGGTAACTACGAGGCTTATCGCACCCAGCGGGATACCGAACAGCAGGCGGCGCTGGCCGCACTGGAACACGCACGCCTGGCGCGCAGCCGCGAACGTCGACGCCTGCAAAAAGACCATGACACCCTGCAACGCAACGCCGCCCGTTCACGCAAGCACGCCGACACCGCCAACGTGGATCGCTTCACCAAGGCACGCTGGAAAGGCGCCGCCACTGAAATCGTCAGCAGCGTGCGCAGCGCACACGCAGAGCATAAGCACGCACTCGACGCCCAGGTTCGCCAGGCCTATGAACGCGTCCTCGACGAAACCCCAACCTTGCTGGCATTGCCTGCCTCCACCGTGCCCAATGGCCGGCAGGTGCTGAGCCTAGCGGATGTTCAACTGCCCTGGCTGGCGCACACCGGCCTCAATATCCAGCTCTCCGGGCCCATACGCGTTGCCGTGCAGGGACCGAATGGCTGCGGCAAGTCCACGCTGCTCAAAGTGCTGGCGGGCATCTGGCAGCCGGTCAATGGTGAGTGCCACGTGCATGTGCCCTGTGCCTATATCGATCAACACCTGGCCCTGCTGGAAGACGAGCGCTCCATCGTCGAACAACTCAACCTGCTCGACACGCCACTGGCCGAAGCCGAACTGCGCACACGCTTGGCGTTATTGCAGTTGGATGCGCTGCGGGTGACCCAACCGGCAGGCCAGCTCAGCGGCGGCGAGCGCTTGAAAGCAGCAATGGCCGTCGTCCTTTGGCGCGAGACACCCGCGCAATTGTTGTTGCTGGACGAGCCGACCAACCACTTGGATCTGGAGTCGGTGATTGCCTTTGAACGGGCCCTGCAAGGGTTTACCGGAGCGATGGTGGCAGTGTCCCATGATGAGAGCTTTATCCAGGCCATCAGGCCGACACATGTGCTGAGTTGGGAGAACGCAGCCTGGCGCCTGGAGTGTGTCTGAGGTCATTGCACGCGCTGGCAAAGCGTCCTACGGTAGTGGCCGGATAATCTCACCGAGGAGCCCGTCCCCATGCTGCCTTTACCCCGCAAGCCCAGCGCGAATGCCGTACTCGCCCATCGACAACGCTTGCGGGGTCGAGTGGGCTTGACGTTGGTGGCCAGCCTGTCGGTGTTGGCGGGGATGACCGATGCCATAGGCTTTATGGCCAGCGGCGACTTTGTGTCGTTCATGAGCGGCAATACCACGCGCCTTGCCGTGGCGATCAGTGTGGGGGATTTGGACCTGACGGGGCGCTTGCTGTTACTGGTAGCCACCTTCGTTGCAGGCAATGCGCTGGGCGTGATGGCCAGCCGGCTGGGGCGACGGCATGCCCTGCCCTTATTGCTGTGCATTGCGGCATTGCTCTGTGGTGCAGCCCTGCTGCCTGGTAGCGACGCATTGCCCGCACTGCTGGCAGCGATCATTGCGATGGGCATGCTCAATGCGGCGGTAGAAGAAGTCAACGGCTTACCGGTAGGACTGACCTACGTGACGGGCGCGCTGTCACGCTTTGGCCGTGGCCTGGGGCGCTGGATGCTGGGCGAGCGCCGCAATGGTTGGCGGGTGCAACTGGTGCCGTGGGCGGGGATGTTTGTTGGCGCTGTAATTGGCGCTCTGCTGGAGCAGCAGATGGGGCTTAAGGCGCTGTTGGTCAGCGGCGTGTTGGCAGGCTTGTTGGGAGTGGTGTCACTGAAAATCCCACGGCGCTGGCACTTGGGGTATATGCCTCGCTGAGGGAAAAGGGATGCTCGCCCGACTGTCCAGCCTCGACATCCGTGTACTGGTAAAGAGCCATCATGCCGGGCGAGCGGGTGCATCATAAGCGAATGTTCAGTACCTGTCGTGCCGGGCATTTCCTAAAAGCACTAAGGCAACGGATTACAGACAGGTCGCGAGGGCTGCCAAGCGGCGTTTGGCGGGCATGTTGTCTTCGGCTGCGTAGTACTTGACGCTGGAACCTGCGCCCGCACTTTGTACATCCACAAAGTAGTCACCACCGGTGGTGTATACGGTAAAACCGCCCGCGCCGATGGGCTCCTTGAAACCGCCGGCGTCGACGCCAAACACGCTTTCATCCTGCCAACCGAACTGGATGCACTCGGCAACCACCAGTGTGGCCTTGTCTGAAGCGAGGGTTTTGTAGGGCGTGCCCGAGCGCGCTTCTTTCATCTTCGAGCCCGCGCAACCGGCCAATGTCGCCAGTACCAATGCGCCCAGAACCACTTTGTGCATGCCATTGCTCCTTTGGAAAAAACGCGACTCTACCATTAGCGGGGGGTGGAGGGGGCAAGCCCTACTGCCAGTCAGTTAAGGGCAAACACCGTACTTGTGGCGAGGGAGCTTGCTCCCGCTGGGCAGCATAGCGGCCCCAGCTCTTTGTTTTAAAAGACTGGGACTGCTACGCAGTCCAACGGGAGCAAGCTCCCTCGCCACAGGTTACTTTTACACTGGCTACTTCTTAACTGACTGGCATTAGGGCAAGTCCCCTCCCACAGTTGATAGGGTTGCCACTATAGAGCGTGAGGCCTTCGGGGTGGCGTCTGTCACATCATGGCATTATGATGCCGCCGTTGGTCTCACTGAGGAGGCCACGGGATATTCTCTACAAGGAAGCGTCATGAAAGATTTCGTCATCAGCGTCAACAACTCTGTTCTCTACATCGCCCTGGCCTTCGTATGGCTGATCGGCCTGGTGTCGATGTTCAGCGCGAGTTTCCTGTCGGGCCTGGCGGTCCTGGTGGGCGGCACTCTGACTTGGTGCATCATTTCCGGTTTCTGGTTCGTCCAGTCGGCCACGTACGAAGAACTGCGCAAGCTCAACGCAAAAAGCTGACGTCGCATGGCAGCCCCGCTCGGGGCTGCTTGGCTGTCTGTTGGATGAATTTAGTTTCACTGTGAAGGGAGAATGCGCCGCTTATAGTGGCCTGGCTCATTTTTAGAAGTCTCCCTTGAAGCCCGCCCTCCCGCGGGCCTTTTTTTGCCTGGCGTTCAGAGCAGCCAGCGCAATAGATAAAACACCGCCATGCTGAGCAACACCGTAAGCAGCACATTGCGCGTCCAGTACATCAACGCCACGGCGCTGACACCCGCGAGCAAATACGGATTGGTCGGACTGAGGTTGAGGTGCTGGTGATCGGCCAGAAAAATGATCGGCCCGCAAATCGCCGTCAGCATTCCAGGCACTGCGAACCCCAGAAACTCCCGCGCACCACGGTTGAGGCGCACCGGCAGGCGCGGCTCGATAAACAGGTAGCGGTTGAAAAACACCACCAGGCCCATCAGCACAATCATCATGTAGATCATCGTTGCCCTACCCCCAGTCGCTTACAGGCATACCCTGCGCTCATGCCCAGCACCCCGGACACCACCACTGCCGACTCCCAATGCAGAAAACTGAGCCACACCGAAAACAGCAGGGAGACCGCTACGCAGACCACCGTCGGCACATCCCGCACCACCGGGGTGATCAGTGCAATAAAGGTGGCCGCGATGGAAAACTCCAGGCCCAATTGATCAAGCCCAGGAATGCTTTTGCCCAACACGATGCCGGCCAGCGTAAACAGGTTCCAGGCGATATAAAACGTCAGGCCCACGCCCAAGGCGTACCAGCGATTGAATGTCTGGCGGTCATAGTGGCTGACCAAAGCAAAGAACTCGTCGGTCAGCAAAAAGCCCAGGCTCATGCGCCAGCGCGTATTGAGTGAGGACAGGGTTGTGCGCATGTGCATGCCGTAGAGCAAATGCTGGGACGTGAGCAACAAGGTGGTCAGTACGATGGAGATCAGGCTGGCACCGCTCTTGACCATGCCAATGGCGACCAATTGCGCCGCACCGGCAAACACAATGGCGGACAACCCTTGGGCTTGCAGCGGCGTAAATTGCGCATCGATGGCCATGGAACCGGCCAGCAGGCCCCAAGGCGCACAGGCCAGGGACAACGGAACAACGGCAATGGCGCCGCGAGCGAAGGCGTAATGAGGTAAGGCGGTAGGCATGGAGACGGCTCATCGACAGACAGTCGACAAGCATGCCAGTGCAATAAGGGGCTTGTCTTGAACGATCTTGCTCAGGCGAGTCGTACGGACACCAGTTCTACCGAATCCCGCGCTTCGCGCAGTTCATGGGCATCCTGATTAAGGCGGTGAATGGTATTGAGCAAACGCTGGCGCAGCACTTCATCGCCGAGTTTTTCCACGGCGCGCATCAGGTCAAACGCCGCGGTTTCGTTATTTTCCGCGACGGAATCGAGGGTCTTGCGCAGGTTGCGAGTGGCACGGGTCACGCGGTTACTTCCTTTATCACCTAGGGTGGGGCACTTTAGGACAGTCGTGTTTCATTTTAATTTCAAACACTTGTGCCTGAATCAATAGACGTTGCCGCAGGTCAATCTTTAGGTTCTTTTTAGCCTTACCGGGGACATTCATGCTGATAGCCGCTGGCATTTTCCTGTTCACCATTGTGTTGGTCATCTGGCAGCCCAAGGGCCTGGGTGTGGGGTGGAGCGCGAGTCTGGGCGCGATTTTGGCGCTGGCCTGCGGCGTGATCAGCCTTGGCGACATCCCGGCGGTGTGGCACATCATCTGGAATGCCACCGCGACCTTTGTGGCGCTGATCATCATCAGCCTGCTACTGGATGAAGCCGGGTTCTTCGCGTGGGCCGCGCTGCACGTGGCGCGGTGGGGGCGCGGGCGTGGCCGCCGGTTGTTTGCGTATATGGTCTTGCTCGGCGCACTGGTATCGGCGCTGTTTGCCAATGACGGCGCGGCGCTGATCCTCACACCGATTGTGATGTCGATGCTGTTGGCGTTGCGCTTTTCACCCGCGGCGACCCTGGCCTTCGTGATGGGTGCCGGATTCATTGCCGATACCGCGAGCCTGCCGCTGGTAGTGTCGAACCTGGTCAACATCGTCTCGGCGGATTACTTCAAGATCGGTTTCAACGAATATGCCGCCGTGATGGTGCCGGTCAACCTGATCAGCGTTGCCGCCACGCTGGCGGTGCTGCTGTGGTTTTTTCGTCGAGACATTCCCAACACCTACAACCCCGCCGACCTGGATGATCCGGCCAGCGCCGTGCACGACCGCGCGACGTTCCTGGCCGGCTGGTGGGTACTGGGCATTTTGCTGGTTGGCTGTTTCGCGCTGGAACCGTTAGGCATCCCCATCAGCGCGATTTCCGCCGCATGCGCCC
The DNA here is from genome assembly GCF_004682045.1 of Pseudomonas nabeulensis. Lineage (GTDB taxonomy): Bacteria > Pseudomonadota > Gammaproteobacteria > Pseudomonadales > Pseudomonadaceae > Aquipseudomonas > Aquipseudomonas nabeulensis. The sequence goes on along the minus strand of NZ_QUZT01000014.1, from coordinate 36,971 downwards.
TGCTCCTGTTGGTGATCGCCGCCAAGGGCCACAAGATTTCCACACGCAAGGTGTTGAAAGAGGCCCCGTGGCAGATCGTGATTTTCTCCCTGGGCATGTACCTGGTGGTCTACGGCTTGCGCAATGCCGGGCTCACCGCGTACCTGGCGACCTGGCTCGACACCTTCGCCACCTACGGCATCTGGGGTGCGGCCATGGGCACCGGGGTGCTGACGGCCCTGCTCTCGTCGGTGATGAACAACCTGCCAACGGTGTTGATCGGCGCGTTGTCCATCGAGTCCAGTCATGCGGTGGGTGTGGTCAAGGACGCGATGATCTACGCCAACGTGATCGGCAGTGACCTTGGCCCGAAAATCACCCCCATCGGCAGCCTGGCCACGTTGTTGTGGTTGCATATCCTGGCGCGCAAGGGCATCACCATCACCTGGGGCTACTACTTCAAGGTGGGGATCGTGCTGACATTGCCGGTGCTGTTGATCACCCTTGCCGCCCTCGCCTTGCGCCTGAGCATTTAGACGAGACAACGGCGCTTTTCCTGCGCAGAATGCCCGCCATCTCTTGTAGGAACGCGGGCATGCTGACGATCTTCTTTTATGCGCTGGTATTTGGTTTTGTGTTTTGTCTCTCGCCGGGCGCTGTACTGGCGGAGACCCTGCGGCGCGGCCTGCTCCACGGGTTCACCCCGGCGCTGCTGGTGCAAATCGGGTCGCTGGTGGGCGATGCGGTATGGGCAGTCATCGGCCTCACAGGCATCGCGCTATTGATCCAACATGACACCGTACGCGTGCCCCTGACCATCGCCTGTGCGCTGTACCTGGCCTGGCTCGGTGTGCAAAGCCTGATCGACGCCAGGCGTTTGCCCCAGGCCGACAGTGCACCGGCCAGTTCCAACCAGAATGCGCTGGCGGTGGGCGCGGCGATTTCCCTGGCCAACCCGAAGAACATTGTTTATTGGGGCGCGCTGGGCAGTGCGTTGTCAGGCATTGTCGGGGCTACCCCGAGCCATGGGCAGACGCTGATGTTTTTTGCGGGCTTTATGCTGGCGTCGGTGTTGTCGTGCTTTCTGATCGCCGCGCTGGTGAACCTGTTGCGGCAGAATGCATCACCTGCCTGGCAGCGTGTCAGTCATGGCGTGTGCGGCGTGGTATTGATCTACTTGGCCATTTTGGCCGCCCAAGGCATATGACGTTATTGACCACCCAACTTTGTCGACCTCTTATCTGAATAAACTCTGAACGCGGGCTTATTTAATTAATCCCGCGTTGACATTTTCTAACTGCCTGAGTAGATTGCCCGTGCCTGCAACTCGGGCCTTTTTTAAACCTCACAAAAGAAGCCAATGGACACAGTATCTAGTCGCTGTCCGAGCATCGCGTTTGCGGGCATCGGGCGCCAAATCCAGAATATGACAGGACTCGCCTTCCAGGTCCGGTAAGCTGCGCTAGAGCTCGATGCTCCACCGTAACTGCCTCGCCGGTCGCCTGTCCGGTCCCGAGGTGCGTTATGACCTTCATCACCCACGTTTTACTTGATGTCCGTACGCAGGCCCTGGCCCTGCGTGCCAAGCTGTGCCGTGTCCCCACAGGGTTTTTCCCGGTGCGTTCGGCCTTTACCGTCCCCTCCCCTCAAGACCCGCAGAGACCGAAGGTTTTCAGCGCGAGCGCTTGCGCCCTCTAACCCGCTGAAAACAACAACTTCTTAATAAAGACCCTGGAGTTCTCCATGAACAAATCCAGTTGTAGTTGGCTGCGCGTTAGTTAACTAACGATCGAGCAAAACTTTATAAGCACCTTATTTAAACCGATCGCTTAGTTAGCGACGCGGCGTGCCTTTGCACGCATGTTTTGTCGAGAATGGGCGACAGGAGTACACCCCATGAGCGCCTTGAAAAATACGCCACAACACAAAAAAATCGCCCGCGACGATGGCACTAAACTGTCGATGCGTGCCGCCCGTGAAGCCCAAAACGGCTTGTCTGCCACCTTGGCTAATGTGCGCGCCACCCAGGACGGCCTGACCGAACTGGACGCCAACGCCCGCCTGCAACGCGAAGGCTACAACGAAGTCGCCCATGACAAGCCGCCACACGCCGTCATCCAGTTCCTGCAAGCGCTGAACAACCCGTTTATCTATGTGTTGCTCACGTTGGGCGGCATCAGCTTTGTCACCGATTGCTGGCTGCCGATGCAGGCCGGTGAAGAGGTCGACCCGACCAAGGTCATCATTATCATGACCATGGTGCTGCTCAGCAGCCTGTTGCGCTTTTGGCAGGAACACCGTTCGGCCAAGTCCGCCGAAGCGCTCAAAGCCATGGTGCGCACCACTGCTACCGTGTTGCGCCGCGAGCACGTGGGCGCCCAGCCAGTGCTGCGGGAAGTGCCGATGCGCGACCTGGTGGCCGGGGATATCGTGCAGTTGTCGGCGGGTGACATGATCCCCGCCGATATACGCCTGATCGAATCTCGCGACTTGTTTATCAGCCAGGCCGTGCTGACCGGCGAAGCCTTGCCGGTGGAGAAGTACGACACCCTCGGCGACGTCACGCAGAAATCCGCCGCGCCATTAGGCGTCGATCAAGGCAACCTGCTGGATTTGCCCAACATCTGCTTCATGGGCACCAATGTCGTCAGCGGCCGTGCCAAAGCCGTGGTGGTCGCCACGGGGCCACGCACTTACTTTGGTTCGCTGGCCAAAGCGATTGTTGGGTCGCGGGTGCAAACCGCGTTTGACCGCGGCGTGAACAGCGTCAGTTGGCTGTTGATCCGTTTCATGCTGGTGATGGTGCCCATCGTGTTCTTCCTCAACGGCTTCTCCAAGGGGGACTGGGGCGATGCCTTCCTGTTTGCCCTCGCCGTCGCCGTGGGGCTCACCCCGGAAATGCTGCCGATGATCGTCAGCGCCAACCTGGCCAAGGGCGCCACGGCCATGGCCAAGCGCAAAGTGGTGGTCAAGCGGCTTAACGCGATCCAGAACTTCGGTTCGATGGATGTGCTATGCACCGACAAGACCGGCACCCTGACCCAAGACAAGATCATTCTCGAACATCACGTAAACGCCTTCGGCCAACGCGATGACTCAGTGCTGCGCCTGGCCTGGCTCAACAGCTATCACCAAAGCGGCATGAAGAACCTGATGGACCAGGCGGTGGTGCAGTTCTCGACACATAACCCAAGGTTCCAGGTGCCCTTTGCCTACAGCAAGGTCGATGAATTGCCGTTCGACTTTGTGCGTCGTCGCCTGTCGATTGTGGTCAAGGATGCCGCAGGCGACCAATTGCTGGTGTGCAAGGGCGCCGTGGAAGAGATGCTGAGCATTTCCACCCACGTCATGGACCATGGCGACGCCGTCCCCTTGGATGACCGTCGCCGCAACGAATTGCTCGCGCTGGCCAACGATTACAACGAAGACGGTTTCCGCGTGTTGGTCGTGGGCACCCGCCACATTCCCAAAGCGTTGGCGCGCCAGCAGTACACCACCGCCGATGAGCGCAACCTGGTGATCCAGGGCTTCCTGACGTTCCTTGATCCGCCGAAGGAAACCGCCGGCCCGGCGATTGCTGCGCTGCAACAGATTGGCGTAGCGGTGAAGGTGCTGACCGGCGACAACGCGGTGGTCACCAGTAAAATCTGCCGCCAGGTTGGGCTCGACCCAGGCCAGCCGCTGCTGGGTGTGGACATCGAAGCGATGGACGACGCCACCCTGCTGCGCCGCGTCGAGGAACGCACGGTGTTTGCCAAGCTCACGCCGCTGCAAAAGTCCCGTGTGCTCAAGGCCCTGCAAGCCAACGGTCATACCGTTGGGTTCCTCGGTGACGGCATCAACGACGCGCCGGCGCTGCGCGATGCCGACGTCGGCATCTCGGTGGACAGCGGTACGGATATCGCCAAGGAATCAGCGGACATCATCCTGTTGGAAAAGAGCCTGATGGTGCTGGAAGAAGGTGTGCTCAAAGGCCGTGAAACCTTCGGCAATATCATGAAATACCTGAACATGACCGCCAGTTCAAACTTCGGCAACGTGTTCTCGGTGTTGGTGGCCAGTGCGTTCATTCCCTTCATGCCGATGTTGGCGATTCACCTGCTGCTGCAAAACCTGATGTACGACATCTCCCAGCTGGCCTTGCCGTGGGACAAGATGGACAAGGAGTACCTGGCCAAGCCACGCAAGTGGGATGCGAAGAACATCGGTCGCTTCATGATCTGGATCGGGCCGACCTCGTCGATCTTCGACATCACCACCTTTGCGCTGATGTGGTACGTGTTCTCCGCCAACAGCGTGGAAATGCAGACCCTGTTCCAGTCCGGCTGGTTTATCGAAGGGCTACTCTCGCAGACTCTGGTGGTGCACATGTTGCGCACCCGCAAGATTCCGTTCTTCCAGAGCACGGCGGCATGGCCGGTGCTGCTGATGACAGCGGTGGTGATCGCACTGGGCATCTACGTGCCGTTCTCTCCACTGGGCACTCTGGTGGGCCTGGAGCCGCTGCCGCTGGCGTACTTCCCATGGCTGGTCGGCACCTTGCTCGCGTACTGCTGCGTGGCCCAACTGATGAAGACGCTCTACATCCGCCGCTTCAAGCAGTGGTACTGAGCAGGCGCTATACCGCCGGGTGAACCTGTTGCTCCAGGTGCAGTTGCAATTGCGGGTCGATTTGCAGCTGCGCCGCCAATTCATCCAGGTAATTGCGTTCAGCCTCCTGCTGGTCATCCACCAGCATCACGCTCGCCAGATACACCTCGGCGGCGATGGCCGGGTCGTGGGCGAACTCAGCGAAATCCGCAGCATTCAGCGGCTTGGCGACTTCGGCGTCGAGCCACTGTTGCAACTGCGGGTCGTCGGTGTGCTTTGCCAACTCGTCCGAGATCATCTGCTGTTCTTTTTCATCGATGTGCCCATCCGCCTTGGCCGCTGCGATCAGTGCGCGCAATACCGCGTGGCTGTGGGCTTCTGCTTGCGTACCGTCGAGCTGGTCGGCGGTCTGGAAGGCTGCCTGCGGCTGGGTTGCCTGCTGACGCTGCCACGCTTGGTACGCCTGGAAAGCCATCATGCCCAGAGACGCCAAAGCTGCGTAGTTCATTCCGCCTGATCGCCCCTGTGCCGGACGCGCCGCCGCGCCACCGCCCAGCATCCCACCGAGGCCGCCCAATAGATCACCCAGACCAGCACCGGCAGAGGCATTGCCGGTGCTGGTGCCTTTCAATAAGCCGCCGAGAACCCCGCCCAGGCCACCCGAGGAGGCACTGCCTGATTGGCCGGCGCGCAAGAGTTGTTCGAGCAGATCACTGGTGTTCATGGCTTCACCCTCCGAGGGCGCAACGTTGGCGTCTAACAACCATAGCCCGCGCCTGCCGGAACACCATGACCGCCGGGCGGGCACGGCCTATCATGGTGTCACTGCGCCTTAGAGGAAAAACCCTGTGAACCGGACCGAGCACATCGCGCTGATGGCGAGCTACAACCAGTGGATGAACCGCAAGCTCTACGACGCGGCCGCCAAGCTGACTGACGCCGAATTGGCCTTGGATCGGCAGGCTTTCTTCGGCTCGATCCTCGGTACGCTGAACCATCTGGTATTGGGTGATACGGTCTGGCTCAAGCGCTTTGCCCTGCACCCTGCGGGCTATCCGACGCTGGCTCCGCTGGATGCCATCGCCGCACCGGCAGACTTAAAACAACTGGCCTTTGCCCATATCCGTGAACTCACAGCCCGCCGCGCCTGGCTGGATCAACTGATGATCGATTGGGTGGCGACCGTGCAGGTGGCCGATCTGGATCACCGCCTGCACTACCACAACATGCGCGGCACGGCAGCGGACAAGGATTTTTACAGCCTGCTGGTGCATTTCTTCAATCACCAGACCCACCACCGGGGCCAGGCGACAACCCTGCTGACCCAGGCGGGGGTGGATGTGGGCGATACCGACCTGCTGGCGCTTATTGACTGAATTCGGCGTAGGCCTGCATCAACCGTGGGAAGTCCTGCGGTGCAGGCAATTGCGCAAAGCTTTCGACGGCCGAGGTAGACGCCCAGGCCAGCTTTTCGCTGGTCCAGGTTTCCATGAACGGCGCGTAGTCCTGGGCGTTATCCAGCAATGTTGCGCGCACGTTGACGAATTCATCGATGCCATGGGGGCGGGTAAACAGCCAGCTCATGCACTGCGGGCAAAAGTAGTGACGGTCTACACCGTGCAAGCCGCCGATCACCGGGCAACCCTGCGTCACGGTGAAACCGCTGGCGGGAACCAGCGCGCTGAGGGAAAACGCGCTGGATGACATCTTCTGGCAACCGGTGCAGTGGCAAGCCATGGTGATCACCGGGGCCAGGCTGACGCTGAAACGTACGCGGTTGCAGCGGCAACCGCCCTCTTGCGGCAGGGTTTCGACGCTCATCATTGCTTCCTTTTTTATGATTGGGTGCGTGGCAGGGTAACAAACTAAAGCGAACGCGGCTGTGCAGGTGGGGTCACAACCCTGAGGCGCCGGGAAAAACCATCCCGTCCTCCCCCCAAAAGAAGGAGACGCTTTCATGGTCATTCACTTCAAGGTCGCCGGCCACTTGGCCTGCGGCCATCACGGCACCAACCTCCCTTCCAGTACCGAGCTGAACCGGGTCAAGTGCCGTACCTGCCGTAATACCGATGTGTATAAAGAAGCGCGCCGTGTGCAGCGTAATGCGGCGCGACGGGCTAACCGTAAGGCCAAGGTTCATACCGCCGTTGACTGGCGCAGCGCGTGGATTCAACGCCTGACTGACTTGCCAGGGTTGCAGCGTTTGCCTCGCGGGTTTAGCGGACAGGCGTTTGTCTGAAGGCCTTATTGGTACCTAATGTGGGAGGGGGCTTGCCCCCGATGAGGGTGTGTCAGCTACAGATGTACTTGCTGATACACCGCTATCGGGGGCAAGCCCCCTCCCACATTGGATTTGATGTGTTTTTAATAGTGGGGCAAACCCCATGCCTGCGGTTTAAAGGCTTCGAGGCTGAGCAGGCGTCGGTCCGCATGCTTGAATTTCTCATCCGGCATCGCCGGATCAGGAATCGCCACTGCAAACATCCCCGCCGCCTTCGCCGCGGTGATACCGAACGGTGAATCCTCGAACACCAGGCAGTCCTTTGGCGCCACCCCCAACCGCTGCGCCGCCACCAGGAAAATATCCGGTGCTGGCTTGGCCGCGCCGACCTGTGGGTCGTCCGCCGTGACAATCGCATCGAACAACCCAAACCACTCCCGGTGCCGGCTTATCTTCAAGTCAAAGTAGTGCCGCGAAGAACTGGTCCCCACCGCAATCGGCACCCCATTGGCGGACAAATGCCGTACCAACGCTTCGGCACCGGCCATCGCATTCGCGTGGGGAAAACGCTCGTTCATCAGCGGCGTTCGCAATTCCAGAAACGCCTCGGGGCTGATCGGCAATGCCAGCGCCCCTACGATGTAGCTGGCCAGGTCGTATGCGCCCAGGCCAATGGTGTTCTGTTTGAACTGCCAGTCAAACGCTCGTCCACCATAGCGGTCGGAAATGATCTGGGTGACCTCGGTATAGACGCCCTCGGTGTCGAGCAGCAAACCGTCCATATCGAAGATCACGGCCTTGATGTGGGGTGCATTCATCCGTGGTTATCCTCAAGTACGTCCGGCGTAATGGTCGATCAAGCGGTTAAGCAGGATGGCCAACACGATGATCACGCCGGTAATCGCCATTTGATAAAACGAACCCAGCCCCAGCAAATTGAAGATATTGCGCAGCACTTGCAGCAACATGACCGCTACCGCCGTGCCTACGACGCTGCCACGCCCGCCGAACAGGCTGGTGCCGCCGAGTACTACGGCAGCAATAGCGTCCAGTTCCAGACCTTGGGCGGCGGTCGGTTGGCCGACGTGCAAACGCGAAGTCATCAGTAGCCCGGCAAACGCCGCCAGCCCGCCGCAGATCGCAAACACCCCAATGGTCACCGCCCGCACCGGCACACCGGACAAGCGTGCCGCCTCCAGGTTGCCGCCGGTGGCAAGTACGTATTCGCCAAACACGGTGTAGCGCAGCACCAGCCAGGCAATCACGGTGATCAGGATGAAGATCAACCCCAGCACCGGGAACGCAATGCCGGCGCTTGGCAGGATATCGATCATCGACGAACCAAATCCCGTGAAACTCGCCGGCAAGCCACCAATCGGCGCGCCGTCGGAGGCAAGAAATGTCGCCCCGCGCAATGACACCAACCCAGCCAGGGTGATGATAAAGCTCGGCACCTTGCCGAAGACGGTAAGGCTGCCCATCAACGTGCCAATCGCCAAGCCCACCAACAACGTGGCCGGCACCGCCAACCAGCCGCTGACCTGGTTCTGCAACAGCACCGCCACCAGGATGCCGCCGAACGCACACAAGCTGCCGACCGACAGGTCGATATTCGCGGTGAGAATCACAAAGGTCATGCCGATGGCGACAATCCCGACAATTGCGCCTTGCTGGAACAGGTTGGCGATGTTGCCGAAGGTGAGGAAGTCATCCGACAAAAACGTCGCCACCACTACGGCGAACAGGAAGATAAACACGAAGTTGTAGCGCATCACCCATTCCAACACGGCACTGCGGCGGCTGGCGGCGAGGGCTACGGGTTTGTCGAACACGGGTGTGGGATTACTGGCGATAGTCATGGTTCTACACTCTTTTACCAATAAGGATGGCCTGGTCGATCTGGTCACGACTGGCAGTCAACGGGTCGAAACACACCGCATTGCGCCCCTCGTGCATGACCCAGATCCGGTCACAATTGACGTACAACTCATCCAGCTCACTGCTGGCCACCAGCACGCCCGCGCCTTCTTGCGCCAGGCTGCGGGCCAGGGCATACAGGTCGGCCTTGGCGCCCACATCGAGGCCACGGCTGGGTTCGTCCAGCAGCAACAGGCGCGCGCCGTCGATCACCCACTTGGCCATCACCACTTTCTGCTGGTTGCCACCGGAGAGCTGACGCACCGGCTGTTCCAGGTTGTCGAGCTTGGTTTGCAGGCGTTGCAGCACCGGGCCGGCGCGGTCCTTGGCCTGGCGATGGGAGAACCAGCGCAGATGCCGCGCATGCACCAGGCACGCATTGCGGTAGATCGGTGCGTCCAGCAGCAGGCCTTCGGTCTTGCGGTTTTCCGGGACCAGGCCGACGCCTTGGCGGATGGCCTGGCGTGAGGTCAATGGGCGATAGGGTTCGCCGAACAACTCGACATCGCTGTCATTGCGCCCTACCCCGAACAACGCCTTGAGCAAGGTGCTGCGTCCCGCGCCGTTGAGCCCGGCAAGCCCGACGATTTCGCCCTGGCGCACCTGCAATTCGCTGACGTCCAGGCCTTGGGCACCTTGCAGGCGACGGATATTCAGCGCCAGTGCTTCCCGTGGCGGTTGACGCGGGCTGCGCTCCAGCAAATCGCGATGCTCGCCGACCACCGCCGCGATCAGCGCCTGATCATCGATTTGCGCCAGTTCATGGGGTTGCAACGTGCACCCCGCGCGCAGTACGGTCACACGGTCGCCGATCTCGCGGATTTCATTGAGGCGGTGGCTCACGTACAGCACCGCCACCCCGTCGGCAGTGATCTCGCGGATCACCTGAAACACCTGCTTGAGCTCGGTTTCGTTCAACGCGGCGGACGGCTCATCCATCACCACCACCTTGGCCTCACAGGTCAACGCCCGGGCAATCGCCGCCAGTTGCTGGTTGGCAATTGACAGGCTGCCTACCCGGTCAGTACTGGAGAAGTTTGCCCCCACGCGTAACAGTGCGGCCTTGGCCAGTGCACTGCGCTTGCGCCGGTCGATCATGCCAAACCGCCGTGGTGCATAGCCGAGCATCAGGTTTTCTTCGACGGTCATTTGCGGGATCAGGTCCAGTTCCTGGTAGATCATCGCGATCCCTGCCTGGCGTGCCTGTTGCGGGTTCTTCAATTCAACCGCGGCACCCGCGATGGACATTTCACCGCCGTCCGGGCGATGGGCTCCGGCGACGATCTTCAACAAGGTGCTTTTGCCCGCGCCATTGGCGCCCAGCAGGCAATGCACTTCGCCGGGGCGCACGTCGAGGGAGGCATCGGTCAGCGCCACCACATTCGGCGGAAAGCGCTTGCTGACGTGACGAATTTCCAGGGCCAACTCATTCATGATCCTGCTCCAGCAAATAGCGGGCGGTGGCGGCTTCGGTGGCCAGTACGCTGACGTAGCCGGCCTTGACGCTGGCGTGCACGATGCGGTGCTTGTGGGCGCCAGCGCACACGGCAATCGACCAGGGTTTTTCACGCAGGGCCGACAGACGCAACCCCAGCGTGCGCGCATCCAGTTCCGGCAGCACCGGCTCGCCGTCCATGCCGATAAAGCGGCCCATGATGTCGCCGACGGCGCCGAGGCGTTCCAGTTCGGCGAGCATTGGCCGGTCGATGTAGCCGGACTCCATCAATACCGAGTGGTCCGACAGCTCACCCAGACTGAACACCGCCACCGGTGCCTGCTCCCCCAACGCCATGACCTGGGCGATGACCGGATCTTGCTCCAGCGCTTGACGGGTATGCACATGGCCGAGAATCGCCGGCACCGGCAACAACGTCGCCTGGCCGCGTGCGGCCTGGGCAAAACGTTCGGCAACGTTGTGGTTGGGCTCACCTGCCGAGCGCGTATTGATCGCCCCATTGAGCAGCACCACGTTCACCCCTTCGTTCCAGCGTGGCACCAACCATTGGGCCATTTTGGTCAGGGTGCGGCCCCAGGACACGCCAATCAGCGCAGGCTGCGGTTGCAAGTTGCACAGGTAGCGTGCAGCGGCTTGGGTAACCACGTTCAGGGCGTCGTCATCGTCCACCTCCAGCACCAGCGCTTCACGCAGGCCGAAGCGACGCTGCAAGGCCACTTCCAGCGCAGGCACCCGGGCGGAATGGGCGACGATATCAATGCGCACCACGCCGCAATCCCGCGCTTCGCGCAGCAGGCGGCTGACTTGCCAGCGGGTCAGGCCGGTCTCCTTGGAGATTTCGCTCTGGGTCTTTTCCAGGTCGAAATACAGCTTGGCCACCTGCACCATCAAATCGTCGCGCTGGGAGTCCCCGGTGAGTTTGGGTGACAGCGATTCGGCGCTCATGCTGCCGGCCTTACGCCGAGCACACGGTTCGCCGGCGGCTTGCAAATGATCGGTGCCACGCTGTCGGTGGCGGCGCGGTAACGGTCGAGCAGTTCGATGTATTGTTCGTGGGCGTACGGGTCAGGCTCGATCAGGCGGCCCGTGGTGGTGAAGTCAGTCGCGGCTTGCTGCAAGTCGCTGAATTCGCCGAGGGCACAGGCGGCAGCGGCAGCGGTGCCGATCAGGGTGAGGTTGTCGTGGGGCACCATCTCAAACGGCACACCGGTTGCGTCGACGGTGGCCTGCAACCACAGCGGGTTTTTCTGGAAGCCGCCGGCAGCGACCACGCGGGTGATCTCGATGCCCTGGCTGCGCCAGGTGTGAAAGATATTTGCCGAGCCCAGGGCGATGGCTTCTACCGAGGCGCGGTACAGGTCATGCCGGTCATGGTTGAGAGACAAACCCATGATCGCCCCGCGCATGTCCGGCGAGCGATACGGTGTGCGGTTGCCCATCCAGTAATCCAGCACCAACAGGCCGGTGGAGCCCGGTTGCAGCGCGGCGGCCTGGCGGATCAGTTGCTGGTGTCCGGCATCGTCCAGGCCGAACATCTTTTGTGCCAGCCAGTTAAGGATCGACCCGGCGGAAACCTGGCCGCCTTCCATCAGCCATTGGCCGTCGAGCAACGCGTCGGGGTAAGGCCCCCAGATGCCAGGCACGTCGATGCGTTTTGGGGTGTGCATCAGCTGCACCACCGAGGTGCCGCCGATAAACAGCAATTCGCCAGCGCCGGTGGTGCCCGCACTGAGCATGGCCATGTGCGCGTCGATGCCGCCTTGGGCGACCAACGTGTCACGGCTCAGGCCCAGGTGACTGGCGGCGTCTGCGGTCAATGGGCCGATACTCCCGCCGACCTTGATTACCTCTGGCGGCAGTTTTTCCGCCAACTCAGGGATACCCAACTCGGCATACAACTCCACGGGGAAGCGTTGACGTTGGGTGTCGTAGTTCCATTTGCAGCTGGCATTGAGCTGGGAAGCCACCCAGCGTCCGGTGAGCTGGAAGTTGAGCCAATCCACCGCCTCGCAAATACGCGCGGCACGCCGATACACCTCGGGCTCATGCTCGGCCAGCCACATCGCCTTGGGCACCAGCCACTCCACCGCGTCGCCGCCCTGGTTCATCATCGGGTGGCTGACCTGTGCGGTGCGCGCCGACTCGATGGCGGCACGGCAATCCATCCATAACAAGGCCGGGGCCAAGGGTTGCCCATCGGCCTGGGCCGCCACCACGGTCGAGGCGGTGGTGGCGACGCACACGGCGGCCACCTGCGGGTGCCCAGCCTGGCTCATCAACTGCCGGCATGCCTTGCCCAATGCCGACCACCAATCGGCCGGCGCCTGCTCGGCCCAACCCAACTGCGGGTAGTGCGTGGCGTAGGGCGCTTCGGCGACCTGCACCAGTTTGTGGCTGTGCAGGTCGTATAAACCGGCCCGCACGCCACCTGTTCCGAAATCCAGTCCCAACAACAAGGTCATCGGTAGTCCTCCTGCGTCTTGGGTTGCCGACGCTTTTTGTTTTTAGCCCTGCAACGACCAGCGCTGCAGGGCTGGCGTTGCATCACGGGCGGAAGATAACTTTGGCGGCCACTTCGCTGCGGTCCGCATAACGTTGGAACATCGACGGCAATTCATCCAGCGGCAGGTCGTGGGTGATCATGAATTGCCACTGCAATTCACCCGAGGCCAGCTTGTCGATGGAAGCGGTCCACTCATCGCCAGGGAACGGTGCGGAGAACGAGTTCCAGGCGCCGTGCAGGGAGATTTCCTGACGCAGAAAGTGCGAGAACGTCGCGGTACTGATCGGCACTTCGCCGGTGGGAATGCCGATAAACACCACGTGCCCGCCGGCCTTGGTCAACTGCACGGCCTGGTTGATCGAGCTGGGGTGGCCCGCGGCTTCGATCACCAATTGGCAGCGCGGCACGTCGGCATCCGAGGCGCCGCTGAGCAAGGTGTGGGTGGCACCGGCCTGGCGGGCCATGGCGAGTTTTTCTTCGGCAATATCGATGGCCACAATGTCCTTGGCGCCCATGATGCGCAGCCACTGGATCACAAACAGGCCAATCGGCCCGCAGCCCACCACCGCCCCGCTCTGCCCGGCCTTGAACTCGGCCTTCCAGATGGCGTGCAGGGCAATCGCCGCCGGGTCTACCAGGGACGCGGCAATCGGGTCCATGCCCTTGGGCACCTTGATCAGGTTGCTTAGGGGCACGTTGACGAACTCGGCGTAGGCGCCGTCGCGGCGGCTGCCAAAGTAATCGTATTGCTCGGAGCGCGACGGGAAGCCACGGGCGTATTGGTCACTGGTCACATCGGGAATCATCGGCGGCACGGTGACCAATTCGCCGATTTCATAGCCCTCGACCCCGCTGCCGATCTCGACGATAAACCCGGCGAACTCATGGCCGCAGATCAGCGGCATCACATGGGCGCCCTTGCTCAGCATCCGTGGAATATCCGAACCACACACCCCGCACGCAGCCACGCGCACCAACGCATGGCCAGGTTTTACCGCAGGTTTTGGAACGTCTTCGACCCGGATATCACCCGGTTTGTACATGACGGCAGCTTTCACAGTGAAATCCCCTGTTGAGTAGGTAATGAGGTGGTTGGCGCGCTTAGAGGGCGCCGGGGCGGTATTCGCCGAAGGTGGCGTCGTGCTTGATCTCGGCCGCGTCGGCCTTGGTCACGGCTTTGGTGCCCGCATCGACAAAGGCCGGGATGGTCTTGCCGGTGATCAGGCCACGTGCCGCCTCGATGGCGACTTCGCCGAGGTAGCGCGGATCGTTGAGCGCGGTGGCGACGTATTGGTCACCGTTCTGGATCGCATTGATGGCTTCGGACAGGCCATCGACACCGGCGACAAGCACGTCTTTCTTGCCACTTTCGTTGAGCACCTGGAGCGCTCCCATGGCCATGTCATCGTTGTGGGCGATCACGGCCTTGAGGTCGGGGTGGGCTTGCAGCAGGTCCTGCATGGCGGTGACCGCGTTGGCGCGCATGTATTCGCTGTACGGACCGTCGATGACCTTGAAGTCGGTGCCGGCCAGGGCGGTATGGAAGCCCTTGCGGCGTTCCTTCATCACGGTGCCGCCGGCGTCGCCCTGGATCTCGATGATCTTGCCGCTGGTCACGCCTTTTTGTTTCAGCGCGGCCACCAGTGCCTTGCCGGACAGTTCGCCCATCTGGGCATTGTTGCGGCCAATGGTGGTGGCAACGGGGGCATTGATGGCGCGGTCAACCGCGATCACCGGCACCTTGGAACGCTTGGCGGCTTCAAGTGAAGCGCCAACTGCATCCGGGTTGACCGCGTTGATGATCAGTACGTCGACCTTGCGGGTCAGCAGGTCCTGGATATCGTTGTTTTGCTTGCTGATATCGCCGTTGGCATCCAGGAAGATCAGCTCGTCGCCGTCCTTGGCCGCAGCGGCCTTGGCGCCGTCACGCAGTTGTACATAGAACGGAGATTGGAGGGTGACCTGACTGAACCCGATTTTCAGGTCCTTGGCCTGGGCATTCAACACCAGCGCCGAGGCCGCGACAGCCAGGGCAAGGGACAGCACATGAACAGGTTTACGGGCTATCTGTAGCATGGTGATTCCTATTTTTATTGTTGTCTGGATTCGGGCGCGACCTTCAGGGAAGTCGTGCTCACAAATGTGAACCGCGATCACATTTGAAAAACTATGCCTTGTGCCCGAGGGTGTCAAGGCTATTTTGTTAGAATCCAAACATACGAAATAAAAATCACACCGTCAGTGTTGCACCGCCCTCTTGGATAATGTGCTGTTGGGCTTGTGACAAGCCTGGATCGCTGATCACCCGCTGGAAGTCGGCCAAGTCGGCAAAATGCGCCGCACGCACCTGCTCGAATTTAGTGTGGTCGGCCACCAGCACGCAGGTCTGCGCCCGCGCCATCACCCGCTGTTTCACGTCCACTTCATTGAGGTTGTAACAGGTCACGCCATGGGCGGCACTGACCCCGGCGGCGGAGATAAACGCCCAGGCGACGCGGATGCCATCGATGATGCCCGCCTCGGCGCGGCTCTCGAACACCAGGTTGCGTCGGTCGAGCATGCCACCACACAGAATCACCGTGCACAGCGGCTTTTGCTGGAGCTTGAGCAGCACGTTCAGCGAATTGCACAGCGCGGTGAACTCCAGATCGTCGGGCAATGCATCGACGATAAACGGCGTGGTGGTGCCGCAATCGATGAAAATCGTATCCCCCGGACGCACCAGGCTGGCGGCACGCTGGCCAATCTGGCGTTTCTCGGCGATGTTGCGCAGGTCTTGCTCGGCCACCTGATAATCCGGCTCCGGTGCGCCGCTGCGGGTGATATGGCCACCCAGCAAGCGCAGGCCCTGAGCGTTGTCGACCAAATCGCGGCGCAAGGTCATCTCCGACACTCCCAGCAACGCCGCCATATCCCGCAGATGCACTGCCGCCTCACCTTGCAAGGCTTTGTGCATGGCTTTGAATCGTTCGGTTTTCTTTGAATCCACTGCGTCTTCACCCTGCTTGAATGCGACCGCATGACAAAACGGCTCACAAAATCCATTTACAATGTTATTTATTTCACATTTAATGCATCCAACTTAACACAAACCGGCTTTTGCCAGCACCCTCTGCCACAGGACTTCTGCCATGTCTCAAGACGCCACGTCCCTTGCCGCGTATATCGATCACACCTTATTGGCCGCCGACGCCTCACAGGTGAGCATTCGCCAGCTGTGCGACGAAGCTCGCACCTATGGTTTCAAGTCGGTGTGCGTCAACAGCGCGAATGTGCCGCTGGCAGTTGAGTGCCTGACTGGAACGTCCCCACTGGTGTGCGCCGTTGTCGGCTTCCCGCTGGGTGCAGGCCTGAGCGAAGCCAAGGCCTACGAGGCCACACTCGCGATCCAGGCCGGTGCGCGGGAAATCGATATGGTGCTGAACATCGGCTGGTTGAAGGATGGCCTGCTGGACCTTGTGCGTGACGACATCGCCCAGGTACTCAAGGCCTGCGGCTCGGTGCCGTTGAAAGTGATTTTGGAAACCGGCTTGCTCAACGATGAACAAAAGACCCAAGCGTGCGTGATCTGCCGCGAACTCAACGTTGCCTTCGTCAAAACCTCCACCGGCTTCGGCCACGGCGGCGCGACCTTGGCGGACGTGCGCTTGATGCGTGAAGTGGTCGGCCCGGTGATCGGCGTGAAGGCCTCCGGGGGCGTACGGGATGTGGCGACTGCCTTGGCGATGATCGAGGCCGGCGCGACGCGCTTGGGCAGCAGCTCGGGGATTGCGATTGTCAGTGGTGCGAGTGCGGTGGCGGGTGCTTACTAGAAAGCCTTGGTATCTATGTAGATGCCTGATCTATCGAGCTTTTTTATCTAAGCAAGGGTTGAAGAAAGCTGCTCTTCGACCTTGCGCCCAAGCGCTCGGGTCTATATATTCCCAACCCTGCAACACCGCGCTACCGCCCGAATGGCGAAACTGGTAGACGCATGGGACTTAAAATCCCCCGCTCGTAAGGGCGTCCCGGTTCGATTCCGGGTTCGGGCACCATAGATATCAAAGGCTTGCGTGAGGTTTCTCATGCAGGCCTTTTTTGTTTTTGCTCCGCAATTTTAGACCTTGCACCGCAATTCCTCTCCCCCAGCGTCCTGCCGACGAACACCACTCTCAAACCGACAATCATCGCCATACAAGTCATTGAAAGGTTTCCTGAAGTTTGCCAGTCAGGCTGTCATGCTTGGCCTGGTTTCTATTCGCGTATTGTCATACGCCAGCTCTCTACGGAGGTTTCAACCTCGCCGGGCCATGTCTTCTTCAACGAGTCCAGTCGTTCAATATCTGCTGGCGACAGTTGTGTTTTCACCACATCGAGTCGTGGCAACACCGCGGGCATCTTGGAACTGGCTAGCCAATACCACTTATAGGCCGCAAGCGCGTCTTTATTGACCCCTAGTCCTTGCTCATACATGGAGGCGATATTGGCTTGTGCCATAGGCACCCCGCGCTGGGCCGCAACCAGATACCACTTGGCCGCCAAGTCGAAACGTTTAGATACCCCCTCTCCGGTGCCGTAGCTTTTAGCCAGGAAGAAAGCGCCAGAGGGGGAGCCTGATTCGCTGGCTTCTTGAAACAGTGTGATAGCGTCTTGTTCTTTTTCTGGTTTGACCAACCCACTTTGATACAACACCCCCAGCCTGACCTTGGCCAAGGTATATCCTAGCGCAGATGCCTTCTTAAAATAGTCCACCGCCAGGTTTAAATCCTTCGCCCCTGTTAGCCCTTGTTCATGAATAAGTCCCAGATTATAGAGTGCAGAGTCCGAATTACTTTCTGCAGCCTTGGTTAACCACTTCTTTGCACGCTTTACATCAGCGTTGCTTTTGGAGTCTTGAAGGTATAGGGCTCCCAGAGTCGCCTGAGCACTGACGAGACCACCGCTTGCGGCACGCCCGTAATAATCAATTGCTTGATTTCTGGAGGCTTGAACACCTAGCCCTAGAAGATACATTGTCCCTAGAATGTTATAAGCAGCGGGCGAATGGTTCGCATCTACTTCCTCACGAGCTAGCGTTAGTGCTTCAGAATAGTCTTTGTTACGAAGAGCCTCCCTGGCCTCTTTTATTCGGTTTTCATTCGCACTCCCCACTCTCACATTATTGAGTCGCTCGGAGAGACACGCCCGTCTACCGCCGTAATCCATCAAGAGGTCATAGTCACTCAATACGCCCGTTCCCAGCAGGTAGGGCGCGGGATAGTTTGTATCGAATACATCCATGATGGGTACGGTTTTGGACACATCAGCAATTTGCATCGGGACAACACGGGTAATGTAGTACCCCATGGAAGCATTGACGCCGTCTTTGTTGTAATCGAAACTTTTAAATTCTGCCTGATTCCCATCAGGGTTGGCCCTGCGCCTTAAGTAACCGCCAATACCGGTATCCAGCACGGCATAGTGCCTTTGTTGCGCAACAGAAACGCTAAGGAACAAGAATTGCTGCGTGGTAAAAATATTGCTGCCCAAATAAACCGGCGCTTTGCACTTTCTGAATCGTGCATCAAAGTCTTCAACGCTCAACCTGGACAGCCCTTGCTTTTCCACAGCGACTCGGCCAACTTTTTTGAGGAGATCCAAACCAATAACAGATTCACCTGAATAGACATAAACAACGACGTTTTTTAGCGAAAGGTTTTCAAAGTCCAACCGATCAATGATCGCCAATTGTAATTGTTGACGACCATCAGAATGATAGGACGTCAACGTAGCTTGAATACCCGGCAAAAGCTGTGCGTTTAGTTTTTTAGCGGCATCGGCATTGATCAACGTATGACTTGCCCCTGTATCCAAAAGCCATTCGCTGCCCTGAGTGTCGGTTAACATCGTTACGCGCTTTTCACCGAATACACGTGGGTCGCCGTCCCTGTAGGGCATAAAAAGTGTCGGCACACCTATTACCTCCAACGGGGGAACTTTACTGAGTTGATCGAGGCTATCGTCATTTATCTCGCTAAAATACGGATTCCACCGTCCCAGTGAAATATCATGCTTCGCTATTGCTTGTTTAAATGCACGGTACTTTTCAACCCATGAGCGCATATCCTGCCTGGCCGCTGCATCGCCCAGCTCAATTAGCTGACATGCCGTACGTTTTTCCTTGCCAGCAAGGTTGTCACACTTATATTCCTCGTCTCTAACAAAAGCTCGTCGGGCCAAAGCCTTGTCCAGCTCTCCATTCTGCTCGCTACTGAGGAAGCCCTGAATGTTAGGCCTGAGCATCTTCTGATTTATTACGTTAACGCTCACTTCGTTTGCAGCAACATCCGACACCCATAGAAATGCAATTATCAGCATCCATTGACAGCTCAATGTTTACCCCCCTCACCTAAAAGTGACACCTGACAGTTGCGGCCAACTTATAGCGATCTTTTATTGCACCTATATGAATCCTCGCCACGCACAAATCAAACCATCAAACAGCCAAGCCCACTCAATCGAATAAGTTCGAATCCTGTAACTTTTTAGTGCTAATTTTCGAAATAACTCTAAACATTTT
This sequence comes from Pseudomonas nabeulensis, assembly GCF_004682045.1. Classification (GTDB taxonomy): domain Bacteria; phylum Pseudomonadota; class Gammaproteobacteria; order Pseudomonadales; family Pseudomonadaceae; genus Aquipseudomonas; species Aquipseudomonas nabeulensis. The sequence continues at coordinate 17,767 of NZ_QUZT01000014.1, read as the reverse complement.
TAGAAAAATCGCTAAATCATTCGCTCACCACAAAGTTTCACCCACGCACCCACTCCCGCACCGCCTCCACAAACATCCGCAACGCCATCGGCGGATGGCGGTTCGCCGGGTAATACAGGCACGCACCGGCATAACACGGCCCCCACTCCGGCAGCACATGCACCAGACGCCCCGCCCGCAAATGCTCGTCGACCTGATGCTCCGGCACCCACGCAATGCCGACACCGGCCAACGCTGCCTCAACCATCAGGTTGATATTGTCCAGGGTCATCGGCCCGTCCACATCCACGCTTGCCGAACGGCCCTCGTGATCCAGGTCCCAGCGAAACAATGTGCCGCTGGCAAAGCGAAAACGGATGCAGCGGTGTGCCTTTAGGTCCTGCGGTGTCTGCGGTGCGGGATGGCGGCTCAGGTAGCCGGGTGAGGCAACGGCAGCAAACCGCACATCCGGGCCAAAGCGCACGGCGATCATGTCGCGCGGTACATCGTCGAATAGGCGGATGCCGGCATCGAAACCGTCCGCGACGATATCTGCCAGTCGGCTGTCGACCACGCATTCGATATGGATTTGCGGGTTGTCCTGGAGGAATTTGGGCATGACGTCGCGAATCAACAGTTTGAACGACGACTCCGAAGCACTCAGGCGTATCAGCCCTGAGGGCGTATTGCGCTCGGACGTTACGTCATTGACTGCACAATCAAGTTCACCCAGTAGCGGCTGCACCCGTTGGAAAAGTTGCTCGCCCGCTTCGGTCAGGGCCACTGAACGGGTGGTGCGGTTGAACAGTCGCAGTTCCAGGCGCGATTCAAGCCCGCGCATTGAATGGCTGAGTGCCGACGGAGAAACCCCGAGCATCCTGGCCGCACCGCTGAAACTACGCTGTTCGGCGATGGCAACAAAAGCGGTGAGTTCGGGGAGTCCTGCACGAATCATTTGTGAAAATACCTCAATTACCCATGAAGCGCAGACCCGATTGTTGAAGGTGGCGCAGGAATCTAGAGTCTACGGGTGAACCTCATCTTTGCGAAGGAGACGAAACATGTTGAAGCGTCAGTTGGGTAAAAGCGGTCTGGAAGTGTCTTCGCTCGGTTTGGGCTGCATGGGCCTGAGCTTCGCCTATGGTCCGGCACTGGAGCAAAAGGCCGCCGTTGCATTGATTCGCAAGGCCTTCGACAAGGGCGTCACTTTCTTTGACAGCGCCGAGGCGTACGGGCCGTATACCAACGAAGTGTTGCTGGGTGAAGCGCTGGCGCCGATGCGGGATCAGGTGGTCATCGCCACCAAGTTCGGCTTCAAGAACGGCCTGCCGGCGGAAGGTCTGGACAGTCGTCCGCAAACCATCAGGGCGGTGGTCGAAGCTTCGTTGAAGCGACTCAAGACTGACCGTATCGAGTTGCTTTATCAGCACCGTATTGACCCGAATGTGCCTATCGAAGAAGTGGCCGGCACCGTCAAGCAGTTGGTGGACGAAGGCAAGGTGCTGCATTTCGGCCTGTCCGAAGCAGGGCCGGATGCGATCCGTCGTGCCCACGCCGTGCTGCCTGTGGCGGCTTTGCAAAGCGAGTACTCGTTGTGGTGGCGTGAGCCGGAAGAACAGATCCTGCCGGTGCTGGAAGAGCTCGGCATTGGTTTTGTACCGTTCAGTCCGCTGGGCAAGGGTTTCCTGACGGGAGCCATCGACGCCAACACGCAATTCGCGGCGGATGATTTCCGCAATGTGGTGCCGCGTTTTACCGAAGAGAACCGCAAGGCCAATGCACAGTTGGTGGAAGTGCTGGGCAGCATTGCCGACGGCAAGGGCGCCACCCGTGCGCAAGTCGCCTTGGCGTGGTTGCTGGCGCAGAAACCGTGGATCGTCCCTATTCCAGGTACTACAAAGTTGCATCGCCTGGAAGAGAACATTGCCGCCGCCGAACTGGTCTTGAGCAACACCGACCTTAAGGCCATTGCCAGCGCACTTGAGCAGGTCAAAATCGTGGGTGAACGCTACCCGGCGCACCTGCAAAAAAACGTCAATCGCTAACGTCCCTGCCCGCATAATCAGGCGCTGCCGCCCACTTCACAGAGTGGCCAGCGCCATCGGCTGTACAACCGCCAAAACCGCAATCCGGGCGATTATCGAACACTTCCCCTTTTCTGCGCTTGTCTGTACGCCCCGCAAAGATATGATGGCCAGCAGCAGAACAGCTCGAACAATAACAATCTAAAAGTGGATATCCGCAACTAACTTGCTTTGCATTAGTTTGCCTCGGGTATAACTTTTTACGCCGTCGTTTTATGCACTTTCGTGCGCCGCGAGGTTGCTGTGACATTAACTTGCGAAACAATCGCCGTTATCGGTGCGGGCAGCATTGGCCTGGCATTTACACTTCTATTCGCTCAAGCCGGTTATACCGTCAATCTTTACGACAGTAATGAAACGGCGTTGGACCTGGCAAAAGACAAACTTTCCAAACAAGCCACGCTGCTGGCGGGCAGCGGTTTCCTGGCATGCAGCGTTGAGGATTTAACCGCCCGTGTCAGCCTGCACGACAGCCTGCCCGGCGCGGTTAAAGACGTTATCTTCGTACAAGAGTGCGTGCTGGAAACACTGGCGATCAAACAAGCCGTTTTCCAGCAACTGGAACAACATGCACCGCTCACGGCGGTGTTCGCCAGTTCCTCCTCGGCACTGCCCTCCTCCGACTTCTGCCAGCATCTCGACTGTGCACCCCGTTGCCTGGTCGGCCATCCCGGCAACCCGCCGTTTCTGATCCCAGTGATTGAAATCGTGCCGTCGTCGCGCACCGCTGCGGCCAGTGTCGAACTGGCGCGCCAGATCTACACGCGCTGTGCGTTGAAACCGGTGGTGCTGAACAAGGAAATCAAGGGGTTCATCTTCAACCGCCTGCAAGGCGCGGTGCTGCGTGAGGCCTACAGCCTGGTCAGTGACGGCGTCGCCAGCGTCGAGGACATCGACACCGTGGTCAAACACGGCCTGGGCCTGCGCTGGTCGGTGATCGGCCCCTTTGAAACGTCCGACCTCAATTACCGCGGCGGCATCAGTGACCATGCACAACGCATGGGCCAAGCCTATGCCGACATGGCCGCAGAGCGCACCGACACTACCCCCTGGTCCGCCGAACTGGTTGCCGAAGTCGCTCGCCAACGCCGCGCCCTGCTGCCCCTGGAAGACTGGGTTGACCGCGTGAGCTGGCGCGACGCTGAGCTATTGGCCCTGCGCGTAGCCAAACGCGAACGCGAGCAAAAACCCTGATACCCAAAGACGTCACTGCCTGCCAGCACCCTGTGACATCTGCCTGAATACGCCAACATAAAAATAATCGGAGACACACTGTGAATCACGACACAGAGCAAGAAAAAGCGCGAAAAGCCAAGAAAGCCGGCATCGCGTCCTTCATTGGTACCACCGTCGAGTGGTATGACTTTTACGCCTACAGCACCGCTGCCGCGCTGGTGCTGGGCAAGCTGTTCTTCCCCGCAACATCGGCCCTCACCGGCACCCTGGCGGCCTTCGCCACCTTCTGGATCGGCTTTTTGGCGCGCCCATTGGGCGGGATCATTTTCGGCCATATGGGCGACAAGATCGGTCGCAAGAAAACCCTGGTCATCACCCTGATGCTGATGGGCGTGTGCACCACCGCCATTGGGCTGTTACCCACTTACCAGACCATTGGTATCGCGGCGCCTATTGCCCTGGTGTTCCTGCGTTTGCTGCAAGGTATCGCCATGGGCGGCGAATGGGGCGGTGCCGTAGTGCTGGCCTCGGAACATGCGCCCAAGGGCAAGGGGATTTTCTACGCAGCGTTTGCGCAGCAAGGCTCACCGGCCGGTAACCTGCTGGCGACCCTGGCGTTCCTCGCCTGCTCCACCCTGCCCGATGAGCAGTTTGTGAGCTGGGGCTGGCGTGTGCCGTTCCTGTTCTCGGCGGTGCTGGTGCTGGTCGGCCTGTTTATCCGCATGAACGTGGAAGAATCACCCGAGATGGAAGCGCTCAAGCAGCAGAATAAAGTGGTCAAGCTGCCAATTGCCGAGTTGCTGCGCAATCACAAGACGATCATTGCCATGGGCGTGGGTGCGTGTGTGATCGCGTTGTCGGCCACCTACTTCAAGACGACGTTCGCGCTGTCCTGGGCGGTCAGTTCGGTCGGTTTTGACCGCACCGCCTTCCTCGGTGTGATTTCCTTTGCGATTCTGGTGCAGTTCTTTATCCAGCCGTTCGGCGCCCTGCTCGCCACCCGCATCGACCTGAAAAAAGCCGTGTTGTGGATGCTGCTGCCGGAAATCATCGCCATGCCGATCATGTTCTGGTTGATCGACACCGGCTCGGTGGGCTGGGCGATGTTTGGCATGGCCTTGGCGTCCATTCCGCACTCGATGTACTACGCGGCGATGGCCGGCATCCTGGTCAAGGCGTTCCCGGCCAACGTGCGCTACTCCGGCATCTCGCTGTGCTACCAGCTGTGCGGCATGTTGTTCGCCGGCACCACACCGATTGTCGGCCAGTTCCTGTTTGGCCTGACGGGCACCATCGTGCCGGTGATCGCGCTGGCCGTCACCCACGTCGTCATCACCATTGTTTGTGCACTGATGCTGATCTCGCGGATTGGCGTGCAGTCCCCTACTGAGAGCGAAGCCGTCCAAGCGCCGGCAAGCAAATCGACATCGGCATTGGCCTAAGGAATCCCCATGACTCAACAACGCGTACTCATCACCGGCGGCGCCTCGGGTATCGGTGCCGCCATCGCTGAACGCTGCCGCGCCGAGGGTTACGAGCCGGTGGTCATCGACCGTGTGGGCGATGGCATCATCGCCGACCTGTCTTCCCCGGAAGCCACTGCCGAGGCATTGCAGGAAGCCCTCAAGGGCGGGCCGATTACCCGCCTGGTCAACAACGTCGGCATCGTCGTACCCGCCAGCGTCGAGAAGCAAACCCTGGCCGAGCTGGAACTGGCCGTGTCGCTGAACCTGCGCTGCGCCCTGCAATGCCTGCAAGCCGTGCTGCCGGGCATGCAGGACGCCGGTTTTGGCCGGGTGCTGAACGTGTCGTCCCGCGCCGCGCTGGGCAAAGACCTGCGCAGCGCCTATGCGGCCACCAAGGCCGGGCTGCTGGGTTTCACTCGGGTGTGGGCGCTGGAACTGGGTGAGCATGGCATCACCTGTAACGCCATCGGCCCAGGGCCAATCAGTACCGAACTATTTAACAAGGCCAACCCGCCGGGTGCGCCGCGTACGCAGAAGATCATCGATTCGATCCCGCTCAAGCGTATTGGCCTGCCGGAAGACGTGGCGCAGTCCGCCGCGTTTTTCCTCGATGAACGCAGCGGCTTTATTACCGGTCAGACCTTGTACGTCTGTGGCGGCATGACCGTCGGCTTTGCGCCGGTCTGAACCAACGATTCCAGAACACGCTCAGGAGGGCCCCGTGCTCGATAAAACCGATACATCCGTAAAGGCCGCCATCAGCCAGATCCACGACGGCGCCACCATCATGATTGGCGGCTTCGGCCCTGCCGGTCAGCCTGCCGAACTGATCGACGCCCTGATCGAACACGGTGCCCGCGACCTGGTGCTGGTCAGCAACAATGCGGGCAACGGCGACTATGGCCTGGCGGCGCTGCTCAAGTCCGGGCAAGTGCGCAAGATCATTTGCTCGTTCCCGCGCCAGGCCGACTCCTGGGTCTTCGACGGTCTGTACCGTGCCGGCAAGATCGAGCTGGAAGTGGTGCCCCAGGGCAACCTGGCCTGCCGTATCCAGGCCGCCGGTTCTGGCCTCGGCGCGGTGTTCACGCCCACCGGCTACGGCACCCTGCTCGCCGAGGGCAAGGAAACCCGTGAGATCGACGGCAAGCACTATGTGCTGGAATACCCGATCAAGGCCGACTTTGCCTTGATCAAAGCCTACCAGGGCGACCGTTGGGGCAACCTGGTGTACCGCAAGTCGGCGCGCAACTTTGGCCCGATCATGGCGATGGCCGCCAGCACCACCATCGCCCAGGTCAGCGAGATCGTCGAACTCGGCGCGCTGGACCCGGAACATATCGTCACCCCTGGCATTTTCGTGCAGCACGTGGTGCGCGTCGACACCGCCCAATCAGCGACGGAGGCTTGAGCCATGACCTACACAAAACTGACCCGCGACGCCATTGCCCAACGCGTGGCCCAGGACATCCCCGAAGGCGCCTACGTCAACCTGGGCATCGGCCTGCCGACCAAAATCGCCAGCTACCTGCCCGCCGACAAGGATATTTTCCTGCATTCGGAAAACGGCCTGCTCGCCTTCGGCCCGCCACCGCCTAAAGGCGAAGAGGACCCGGAGCTGATCAATGCCGGTAAAGAATTCGTGACGATGCTCAAGGGTGGCAGTTTTTTCCACCACGGCGACTCGTTCGCGATGATGCGTGGCGGCCATCTGGACATCTGCGTGTTGGGTGCCTTCCAAGTCGCCAGCAACGGTGACCTGGCCAACTGGCACACCGGCGAACCCGACGCCATCCCGGCCGTGGGCGGTGCGATGGACTTGGCCATCGGTGCGAAAAAAGTGTTTGTGGTGACTGAACACGTGACGCGCCAGGGCGACGCGAAGATCGTCGAGCAGTTGAGCTACCCGGTAACGGGCATGGGCTGTGTGGACCGTATCTACTCAGACCTGTGCGTGATCGATGTGACCGACGCCGGCCTGAAAGTGATCGAGATGGTCCCGGGGCTCAGCTTTGCTGAGCTGCAAGGTTTGACGGGCGCTCAGCTGACGGATGCCACCCAAGCGTAGAAGGTGCGCTACGGCGCGGTTGCTGCTGCCAAGCCAACTGCGCCTGTACGTGAGCCACCGCCTCCAACACGCGCTGCGCCCACTGTTCGTCATCCGGGCGCACCACCACCACGCGGAAACCGTGATCACGGCCTTCCAGGTGCACACCTTCGGAGTCATCCACGTGCAGGTCGATATCAAACGCCGACGGCAGTTTTGACGGGGCGTTGACCAGCCCGCGTTCCGTCAGGGCCTGGCTGTGGCGCACGCTGTTGACCACGCCATCGACGTGAATGCCATACAGCATCAGCCAACGACGGATATACACCGGGGTACGCCCCGACGAGGTGTAGACCCAGATGCTGCAGTTCTGGCGACGCAGTTCGCGGATCAAAGCGCGGGTGCCATTGCGCAACGGCTCGCCCAGCCAGCGATGCACGCAATCGGGCAGCGTGCTGTCTTCAGCGGCGCTGTGGTGCGGCTGGCACGCCAGGGTGTCATCGATATCGAACGAGATGCGCACGCGCGGTCGGTGGATCGTGCTGTGCAGCGTGTCGAGCACTGAATGACTTCCCATCAAATACCACTCCGATACACAGACAGCGGGGCGTGTTTCAAGAAAAACTGCGCCGGGTCAGGTGCGTTATCTTCCAGGAACGCAGCGTATTTTTTCTTGATCTTGGGCAATTCGTACAAAGCTTTCACACCATGCTTGGCGGAGTTGCGAATGACCGAGGACGGATTGAAGTAACCCTCGGCGTTGTCCAGCGTCAGAACAAACGGCGGCAGCCCTTCACGCATCAACAGGTAGCTGACGATCAGCGAACCGCTGCGGTGATTGCCTTCGATAAACAACTGCGGCTTGCTGAGTACCCGCACATACACCCCGGCGGCGCGCTTCCACACCGACTCGTTGTGGTGCCTGCAGTACCAGCTGTGCAAGTCCTTGATGCCGCCTTCAACGTTGTTGAAGAAGCGCTCTTCGGTGGCGGCCAGGTGCGGGGCGTATTCCAGCCGACGTACCGGGTCTTTGCCGCACAGCACCGTGGCGTTGATCTCCAGCATCAGGTTCAACTGCTGCAGATCGAACAGGTCGACACCCCGCGCGACATAGTCGTCAATCAGGGCATAGCCTTCAAGTACATTCTGCAACACCTCGTCGGTCAACGGGTCACGGGGCTCGGTAAAGTCCCGGCTGAGCGCGGCAAAACGCCCCTGCACTTCACGCAGTGCGCGTTCAATCGCAGTCAGATCAAGACGACGTGTTGCAGTCATTGGCATTCCTGAAAAACGATGAAAGGCGGGATCAGCTGAACTTGCCGCTGATGTAGTCCCCGGTCATTTGTTCACGTGGGTTCTCGAAAATCTGGGTGGTTGGGCCCATTTCCACCAGATAACCGGTACGGGTGCCCTGGGAGATATCCACCGAGAAAAACGCCGTGGTATCGGCCACACGGATCGCCTGCTGCATGTTGTGGGTCACCAGGGCGATGGTGTAGTCCTTTTTCAACTCGACCATCAGCTCCTCGACACGGCGGGTGGCGATGGGGTCGAGTGCCGAGCACGGTTCGTCGAGCAACAGCACTTCCGGCTCGGTGGCGATGGCGCGGGCGATGCATAGGCGTTGCTGCTGGCCGCCGGACAGCGACAGGCCGCTGACCTTGAGCTTGTCCTTGACCTCGTCCCACAACGCGGCGCCTTGCAGCGCGTGCTTGACGCGGTCGCCCAGGTCGCCCTTGTAGCGGTTCAGGCGCAGGCCAAAGGCCACGTTGTCGAAGATGCTCATGGAGAACGGGTTGGGCTGCTGGAACACCATGCCGATGTAGCGGCGCACCACCACCGGGTCCACGCCCTTGCCGTAGACGTCCTGGCCGAGGAAGTGCACATGGCCCTCGAAACGGAAGCCCTTCACCAGGTCGTTCATGCGGTTGAGGCTGCGCAGCACGGTGGATTTACCGCAACCGGACGGGCCGATAAACCCGGTGATCTTGTTCTTTTCAATCGGCACATGGCTGTCACGCACGGCCATGAAGTTACCGTAGAAAATCTTGTCCAGCTTGCAGTCCATGACCACAGGCGAGTCGGTGATAAACGGAGCGGCTATTTGCGCAGTAGAGGCGTTCAAGATTCAGATGCTCCCTTTCTTAGTACTTTGGCTTGCCGAAGATACGGCTCACGATATTCACGACCAGCACGATCATTACCAGCACCAACGAGGCCGCCCAGGCGAGCTCAAGTTGGTTGTCGAACGGCATGCCGGAGAAGTTGTAAATCAGCACCGCCAGGGAGGCCGTGGGGTTCATCACCGCCAGGCTGCCGTCGTGATAGATCCAGTAGTTGCTGAACAGCGCGGTAAACAGCAGCGGCGCGGTTTCGCCAGCGGCGCGAGCCACGGCCAGCATCACACCGGTGAGGATCGCCGGCAGGCCGGTGGGCAAGACGATTTTCCAGATCACTTGGGAGCGCGTGCAGCCCATGCCGTAGGCGGCGTCTTTCATGATCTTGGGCACCATGCGCATCGACTCTTCAGCGGTCAGCACCACGATCGGCAGCATCAACACCGCCAGTGCCACACCACCGGCGGGTGCCGAGTAGGTGCCGGTGGTCATCACCACCAGGGCGTAGGCGAAGACACCGGCCAGGATCGACGGCAGGCCCGTGAGCATCTTGGCGGCGAAGCGTGCGGCGTTGGCCAACTTGCTGTCCGGCCCCAGTTCCGCGAGGAACACGGCGGCCATGATGCCCACCGGTACGGCGATGGCGGCCGCGATGCCGACCATCACAAAGGTGCCCGCCATGGCGTTACCGAAGCCACCGCCGGTCTCGAAACCAGTGGGCGGCAGTTCGGTGAACACTTCCAGGTTCAGGCGCGCACCGCCCCGGGTAATCAGCATGTACAGCACGGAGATCAGCGGCACGCTGGCCACCACCGCACCGGCCCACACCAGCGTGGTCAGCACCAGGCTGCGCAGGGCGCGGCCTTCGAACCTGCGCTGCAAGCTCGGCATGGCTTTGATAGGGGAAGTCAGGTTCGTCATTATTTTTGACCCCGTTGCGCGTAGAGCATGATCATCGAGCCAAAGACGTTCACCAGCAGCGTGATGAACATCAGCACCAAGGCGGCATACATCAGCACTTCGACCTCGTTCGGGCCGGCTTCGGGGAAGTTCAGCGCCAGCAAGGCCGCCAGGGTGTTGGCCGGGGCAAACAGCGACAGCGAGATGGTATTCGCGTTGCCCACCAACATGGCCAGGGCCATGGTTTCACCCAGTGCGCGGCCCAGGCCCAGCACCAGGGAGCCGAAGATGCCAGTGGCCGCCGACGGCACCATCACCTTGAGAATCGCTTCCCAGTGGGTGGTGCCCATGCCGTAGGCCGCTTGCTTGGTTTTCATCGGGACCGCCGTCAGGGCGTCCTGGGATACCGCCGCGATGGTCGGCAGAATCATGATGGCCAGTACCAGCGCGGCCGGCAGCAAGCCGGGCCCGCTCAGGGACGTGCCGAAAAAAGGAATCCAGCCCAGTTCGCTGTTCAGCCACGCGGTCAGCGGGCGAATGGCCGGGATCACCACATAAATACCCCACAGGCCGTAGACGACACTGGGGATGGCTGCGAGCAGTTCGACGATGGTGCGAAACACCGCCGCCAGTTTTGCCGGCAGGAAATCCTGGGTGAGGAAGATCGCCATACTGACGCCGAAAACGCCGGCGATCAGCAACGCGATAAAGGCACTGTACAGCGTGCCCCAAATGGCCGGCAGAATGCCGTACTTGCCTTGGTTAACGTCCCAGACGCTACCGAAGATCACGTCCAGACCGTGTTTTTCCATGCCTGGAAGCGCCTTGCGGCCGACTTCGAACACCAGCGCGAAAACCAGCGCCAGTACCAGCACCACGCCGATGCGTGCAACCGCACGGAAGGTGCGGTCAACCAGGAAGTCTTTGGTCGACGGTGGCTGGCAGGCAGAATCCGGGTTTACCGGTACGACAAAGGGTGTGGTCATGGACGAGTTCCAGAACAGGAGGAAAACCCTCCCGGCATGGCGCTCAGCCCACACCGGGAGAAGCTTGGCGAGCCTTACTTAATGTTGGCGGACGCTTTGCGAACCTGATCGACTACCGACGGCGGCAGTGGGATGTAACCCATCGAGTCAGCGATTTTCTGGCCTTCGGTCAGGCTGTACTCAACCATGTCACGCATGGCCTTGGCCTTGGCCGGGTTGCCGTTGTCCTTGCGGAAGATCATCCAGGTGTAGGTGGTGATCGGGTAGGACTTGGCACCTGCCGGGTCTGGCAGCCAGGCGATCAGGTTTTCCGGCATGTTCACCGCAGCCAGTGCTTCGGCACCGCTTTCGGCGTTCGGCACCACGTATTGGCCGGCCTTGTTTTGCAGCTCGGCGAAGTCAACCTTGGCCAGTTTGGCGAAGCCGTACTCGATGTAGCCGATAGCGCCGGGGGTCTGGCGTACGGTGGCGGTCACGCCGTCGTTTTTCGGCGACTTGATGAACTTGTCGGTGGCAGGCCAGTTGACGGTGTTGCCTTCGCCCAAGTCCTTCTTGAAGTCAGCGTTGATCGCCGACAAGTGCTTGGTGAACACCGCGGTGGTGCCGCTGGAGTCGGCACGTACCACGACGGTGATCGGCGTGTCGCCCAGTTTCAGGTTCGGGTTGGCAGCAACGATCTTTGGATCGTTCCACTTGGTGATCTTGCCCAGGAAGATGTCGGAGTAGACGTCGCGTGGCAGTTTCAGACCTTTAGGGTTACCCGGCAGGTTGTAGGCCAATACGATTTCACCAGCGGTCATTGGCAGCAACTGTGCGCCTTCGGCCACCTTGGCAATTTCTTCGTCTTTCATGGCCGAGTCGCTGGCCGCGAAGTCAACGGTCTTGTTCAGGAAGTCCTGTACACCTGCGCCACTGCCCTTGGATTGGTAGTCAACGGTGACACCAGGGGTCTTCTTGCTGAAATCTTTGAACCAGGTGAGGTAGATCGGTGCAGGGAAACTCGCGCCGGAGCCGGTCAGGCGGATGCTTTCGGCAGCAAACACCGGGGAGGCACCAAGAGAAACCGCGACGGCGAGTGCAGCAGACTTCATCAGACGTTTCATTCAGGAAAATCCTTGTGAATTTCGGGCTCGGGCACTCTGCAACATTCTTGTTACGGTTTTATGAATGCACAGTGGCAGAACGCCTGTTTGTCCCCCTCTACCGCCACAACCGGGCATTTTGATGTCATTGGTTCGTAACAAATTGCGACTAAGACTTTGCCATCCCCCACCACGCGAGCTCCGCCCATGTCCTCTATAGAAGACGCCTTGATGCAGCGCATTCACCGCGAACTGCTTGATCACAGTGATGAAGAGCTGGAGCTGGAACTGTCCGAAGACGGGCACGACCTCAACGCACTGTTTGACGATCATGTGGGCGAAAGCCCGGAGAAAGCCGCGCGCAGGATTTATTTCAGCGAGCTGTTCCGTTTACAGGGTGAGCTGGTGAAATTGCAGAGCTGGGTGGTCAAGACCGGGCACAAAGTGGTGATCCTGTTTGAAGGCCGCGATGCCGCCGGTAAAGGCGGTGTCATCAAGCGCATCACCCAACGCCTCAACCCTCGGGTGTGCCGTGTGGCCGCCCTGCCCGCGCCGAATGACCGTGAACAGACCCAGTGGTACTTCCAGCGTTACGTCTCGCATTTGCCCGCCGCTGGGGAAATCGTGCTGTTCGACCGCAGCTGGTACAACCGCGCGGGTGTCGAGCAGGTCATGGGGTTTTGCAATGAAGACCAGTACGAAGAGTTCTTCCGCACCGTGCCGGAGTTCGAACGCATGCTGGCCCGCTCTGGCATTCAGCTGATCAAGTACTGGTTCTCCATCTCCGACCAGGAACAACACCTGCGCTTTCTCAGTCGCATCCACGACCCGCTTAAACAGTGGAAACTCAGCCCCATGGACCTGGAGTCCCGTCGGCGCTGGGAGGCCTACACCAAGGCCAAGGAGATCATGCTGGAACGTACCCATATCGCCGAGGCACCGTGGTGGGTGGTGCAGGCCGATGACAAAAAGAAGGCGCGCCTCAATTGCATCAACCATCTGTTGAACCAGATGCCCTATGAAGAAGTGCAACTGCCGGTGATCGAACTGCCGCAGCGCGTGCGGCACGAGGAATATTCCCGCAGCCCGACACCGCCGGAGTTGATCGTGCCGCAACTCTACTGATCGACTCGGTCAACGATTGGGGGACTTGCCCTAATGCCTGTCAGTTAAGGAAACAGCAGATGAGCGGCTTTCTGTTGCTCCTGTCATCTCTTAACTGACTGGCATTAGGGCAAGCCCCCTCCCAAAGGCTCCGCATTTCAAACTCACGTAGCCAATTGCGCCTCGACAAGCTCTTGTTGCCGCAGCGGTCGCACCAGCCAGCTCACCACAACGGTGAGCACCAGCAAAACAAACGCCAACACCCAGAGCACGCCGTGAAAGGCACTGTCATACCCGCCGATAAACAGGCTATGCACGTTGGCGGCCTGTTCGCTGCTCAACGCTTGCAGGGAGCCAGTGAGGTTGCCGGCTGCCACGTCGTCGATCCAGCGTTGCAGCGTGGCGGAATCGGGCGCCAAGTGACTCAAGGCGTCACGCAGCTGGCTGTCGAGCAATGTCGCCAGCAGTGAGGCATACAACGCTACGGCAATTGCCTCGCTGCCCAGGCGGAACGTGTTGAGCAACCCTGCGGCCATCCCGGCCTTCTGTGCGGGCACGGTCTTCAACGCCAGGCCATCCACCAGCCCCGCCGACAGCCCCATGCCGATGCCCACCAGCAACAACGGCAACGCCAATTGCCACAATGCCACGCCGACCTGGCTGATCAATGCCAGTGTCACCACGCCCACCAGCAACGCAACCAGGCTGGCCTTGAGAATGCCGATGGCCGATACCCCGCGCGCCGCCCACTTGCCTGCCAGAATCGGGCAAAACAGCATCGGCACCGTCAACAGCAACATCCCCAGCCCCGCATGGGTGGGGCTTAATTGCAGCACGCCAAACAAATAACTCGGCAAGTACGTCAGCAACGTCACAAAGCCAACCGACGCAGCCACAGTGACCAACGCCAGCCCCACGAAGGGGCCGCTCGCCAGCAACGACAGGTCGAGCATCGGTTGCAAGTGACGTCGTTCCTGCCGGGTAAACACCACCAACAACACTCCCGCCAACACCACCAGGCCCAATACGCCCGTGCTGGTCCAGCCCCATTGCGAGCCCTGCACGATGGCCACCATCAACGCCAATAACGCGAGGATAAACAAGGTGGCGCCTGGCACGTCAAACCGCGCGGTGCGTGCCGCCAATGCACGGTCACGGGTGATCAGGGGACTGCCCACCAACACGATCAACAGGGTCACCGCATGGGACCAGAAAATTGCGCGCCAGCCGACGCTGTCCAGCAACAGGCCGGACAAGGTCGGACCCAGGCTCACGCCCAGCCCTGCCACGGTGCCGAACAAGGCAAACGCACGCAGTCGTGCCGGGCCATCGAAGTGGGTGGACAAAATAGCAATGCCGCACGAGAAAATTGCCGCGGCGCCAACCCCGGCCAACCCTCGTGCCGCATCCAGCAGCCACGCATTCTCGGCTACCGCCGACAGCACCGAGGCCGTCACGTACAAGAAAGCACCCGCCACAAAGCAGCGCTTGCGCCCAAGCCGATCCGCCAGCGCGCCCCACGCCAAAGTGAAGCAGGCAAACGCCAGGTTAAAGGCGTTGACCACCCATTGCAGATTGGTCAACGGCGCCTGGATATCCGCGCCAATCGCCGGCAGGGCCAACGCCGTGCCGGAGATGGAACTGGGCACGACGAAAATCGCCAGCAGGATAATGGTGAGTAGAGCCGTATCGGAAAACGAGTTTTTCATGGGGCCTTCCACAGTCAGAACGCAGAGTCAGGATGAAGTGAAATCGTGCACCGGCAAGCCGGACGGACGACGCAGGATGATGCCGTTGACCCAGGGCACCTGGTCGGCCGGTACCGCCAGGCGCAGGTTGGGAAAGCGTTGCACGAGGATCTGCACCACAGTGGTGATTTCCATGCGCGCCAACGCCGCGCCCATGCAGTTATGCAGGCCGTAGCCAAACTGCAGATGCCGCGCTTCGTTACGGTCCAGGCGAATCGTCAACGGGTCTGAGAACACTGCCGGGTCACGGTTGGCGGCGAACGCATCGGCGTAGATGCTGCTGCCCTCGGGAATCAGCCCCCAGGGTCCTTCCAGGTCGGCGCTGGCCGAGCGCGGGAAGATCGAAATAGTCCCCAGGGGAATGAGCCGCAGCAGCTCTTCGACGGCATTCGGGATCAACCCCGGATCGTCCACCAATTGCTGCCATAACGGCGGCGCCGCCAACAGGGTGTACACCACCTTGCTCAGCCCCGAGAGGGCATTTTGGTCGCCACCGATCAGTACCCCCAGCAGGACGCCCACCAGTTCCTGGTCGGTGAGCGGTGGCTCGCTGTCGGCCCGCGCCGCGACTAAACGCTGGATCATGCCGTCCTGGCAGGTCGGGCGCGCGCCGGTGACCAGGTCGGTCAGGTAGTCATAGATGCCCCAGAACTGGTTCAGCAACTCGGGCACATCGGCAGACGAGGCCACTTGCACGGCATGGCCCAACGGCCGGAAATACGCGCGGTCGCCCAAGGGAACACCGAGCAAATGGCAGCTCACGATGGAGGGGATGTGGTCGAGCACCTGGGTAAACAGGTCTGCGCCGTCGCCCTGGCGTTGCAGCGCGTCAAGGCGCTGGTGGATGACCTGCTTGGTTTTATTGCGCAGCGCCTCCACGCCACTGGGGCTAAAATCCCGGGCGACCACTTTGCGCAGACGCCCGTGCTCAGGGAAGTCACTGTTCAACAACAGTTCCGGCGGAGAAATGGTCGGCAGGAAACTCGCGCCGCCCTCTTGGTTGCACGGGCCGCGTTTCGCTCGGTTATCCAGCAACAAGGCCTGCACGTGTTCGTAACGGGTCAGGTGATACGCCAGATGGCCACTGGGCAGCAATATCCTCGACAGGCCATTGGCCGCCAGGCTGGCGGGTTGATAGGCCGGCGGCGCATCCAGATTGGGAATACCGGCGACGGTAACCCGGGGGTCGGCAATCACGGCGACAGGCATCAGGCAGACTCCCCTACAGGCTGCAACAGGCTGACGCCCGTCAGGCGTTGCAACTGGGTGATGGCCTGATGGTTGTCGGTAAAATGCAGCACTTGCCAGCCCAGCGCGGCGGCGGCTTCAATGTTTTCCAGCACGTCGTCGATCAACAGGCTGTGCTTGGCAGCCACGCCGGAACGCTCAATGGCCACCTGGAAAAATGCGGCCTGCGGCTTACGGGTGCGTTCCTGGCTGGAATCGACAATCAGCTCGACCACCTCGTCCAGGCCCACCATCGCGCGCCAGTACGGCGCCCACTCCACCACGTTGTTGGTCAGGATGCCGACCCGCCAACCTGCACGTTTAAGCGCTCGCACGGCCGCCACCAACGGCGCATTGGCCGGCACGCCGGCGAACCATTGTTCACCGAAGGTTTGCAAGCGTGCGCGGCTCAGGTCGATCTGCGGATAACGGCGACGCAGCGCCTGCTCCAGGCGCTGACCCCATTCTTGTTCGGTGAGCAACGCGCTCTCCACCGGCGCCAACATCGGCACGCCGAGGTCATCGGCCACATCACGCATGGCCTGTTGCAACACCCGTGGCGCCAGGCCGGTCTTGGCCTGGTATTGCTCGAACAGCGCGGGGATGGGTGGCGACAACACGCCGCCAAAATCGAACCAGACGAACTTCAAATCGCTCATTGGACACCCCCTGCCACCAGCGTCAGCGGCTGACTGGTGGCAACGGGCAGTAACTCGAGCTCGGCCGTGGCGATCACCGCACCGCCCTGCTCCACATCCAGCCTCAGGCTGATACGGCCGTGCTCTTCACGCGCCAATGAGCCCAAGTCGGCGCGCACCCGCGTGGGCAAACCGAACTCGCCAAAGCGGGCAAATACCACATGGCAACGGGACAACAGCAACTGCTCGGCGCTGGCCTGCAACTGCCGGTCCGCGACCACCAGGGCCGCTTGACGGAAACCTTCCAACAGCAACATGCCGGGGATATGGTCCAGGGGATGATCGAAGATTGCCGGGTGATTGAGGTCGACGATCAACGGCGCCACCAGGCGTGTGACGCCCTGCTCCAGATCGCGACCGAGTACCACGTTATTCAACCATTGGCGCCCCACCACAGAGGGGCACAACGGCGGGGGACGCTGTGCCAACGGGTCGGCATCAGCGAGAATCGCCGCAAGGGCGCGCGCGCGCATCTTGTTCCACGCCGCAGCACTGATCCATCGGATGCTCATGCGTTCGTGATGCGCGGCAACTTCACCATTGATGTGCAACGACATATTCAACGTCACGCCACTGCGCTGGCCATGGCGCAGATATTCGTCTACCACATGTACATCGATCTCAGCCGACGCCGGGCGGTCCCCGACGATCAACGCACTACGGTCGGCCATGCGAGTGACACTGTCCAAGTAAATAAACTTGGCTTGGGCACTCACCTCCAGGAACGCATGGGAAATATAGATCGACGCCTGGCGGAACACTTCGAGCAATAACAACATGTCGTAGTGCGCGGCGCTGTGGGTATGTTCACTGAAATAACTATGGGTGCGCGGCAGTTGTGCGCTGCAACGAAAGTGACGTTCCTTCACCCGTTCCGCACTTGTCAGAAACACTTCGCTGACGGCGGCGCGGTGCACCATGCTGCGTGGCACGGTGTTCTCATAACGAATCGCCTGGGCTTCAGACATAGCAATCTCCTCCTTTGATCACGGGGAGCAGGCTACGCTGAAACGTTTTTTTTCCGCTACTGACCGAACGGATAGGTAAGCCGACAATAATTCTAAATGTGGGAGGTGCGGTGCGACGATTCGACTTGCCCCCGATGAGGGCGTGTCAGCTGGTACTGCTGTGACTGGCACACCGCTATCAGGGGCAA
>NZ_QUZT01000013.1 GCF_004682045.1 Pseudomonas nabeulensis | reverse complement strand
CAAGCCCCCTCCCACATTTATTTCACAGTTTTTGGGGCCTTGCCTTCCTTCATCTGTTGCAGCAATGGCGCACATTCGTTGGGTTCACCGCCACTTGGCGCGACCAACGCGAGCAGCCCGGCGGCCGGGCCGGCAATCACACCCAGCGCCACCATGCCCGCACCGCGCAACGCCAGGGGAATCGCCTTCACCCCGGCATTGGGCTTGATAAACGGCCCGTTGACGTACAACGGTGAACGCAAGGAGAACAGGCGGAAGCCTTTCGACTCGGGCGTGATGGTCAGGTCCAACTGTTCCGTCGCCATATTCGCCGTGCCATCGATGTAGATGATCGCGTTCTCGGTATCGAACACAAACAACCGGCTGGTCGCCAGGCCGGTCTTGATGCCGAAGTCGGCGGCCGCGCAGTTGATCTTCACTTCCTTGTCGCCAAACAGGCGGCCGACCACGTAGTTGCCCACGTTGAGCCCGGCGATTTCCATCAGGCCACGGCTGATGGCGCCGTCGTTGATCAGCATCTTCAAGTCACCGTTGGAGGTGCCTAACAGTGCCGCCACGGAGTTACCGCGACCGGAAATATCGGCATCGCCGTTGAGTTCACCGAAGCTGGTTTTCATCGGTTCGAAGGTCGGGAACAGCTGTTTGAGCTTGAAGTTGCGCGCGGTGAGTTTGGCGCGGCCTTCCATCGGCGTGATGCGGCCGTTCAGGCGAATCTGCGCATCCAGCTTGCCGCCGGCCACACCGAAGCGCAGGGGTTCCAGGCTCAGCTCGCCGTCATTGAGGACCAGGTGGGTGTAGAGATCGGTGAACGGCAACTCGGCACTGTGCACGATACGTTTGCCAGTGAATTCCACATCGGCATCCATGTCGCGCCAGCGCTCGGTGCGGAACTCTTCCACTGGCAGTACCTTGGTGGCCGGCTGCTTGCTTTCACCGCCGCGGGCTTTTTGCTTGGCATTCGAGTCGGCGCCGATCAACGGTGCGAGGTCGGTCATCAGCAGTTGGTTGGACACCAGCGCACCGGTCAACTTGGGCCGAGGTTGGCTGGCGACGTAGCCCAGGTTGCCGTGGATATCGCTGTTGCCAATCTTGCCGTTGAAGTTTTCATAGGTGAACGACGCGCCCGTCGGTTCGTGCAGCTTGGCAATCAGGTGGCCGTCGGTGGAATAAGCCGGGGAGTCCGGCAGCGTCACACCGGTGAGCGGGTACAGGTTGCCGAGACTGGCGCCGGAGAGTTTCAAGCGCAGGTCCAGCGCACCTAGGTTGAGCGGATCAGTCAGGGTCCCGGCCAGGGCGATGCGGGTGTCGGCGACCTTGACCTGGGCTTGCAGCGGGAACGGCTTGGCCGCGTCCTGCAAGGCCAGCAGGCCGCCGATCTTGCCGGTGCCGTCGAGTTTCTGGCCGTGGTACTGGCCTTTGACCTTGAGGCCAAACGCGTAGTCCTGCGGCGCCGAGCCTTTTTCCAGGGCCTTCTTGGCATCCGCGTCACCGACGATTTCACCAAAGGGGATCGGCTTGCCCAGCGGGTCGATGATCACGTCCAACTGCGTCTTGAGGGTCTGGTCGTCAAGGGTCACGTGGCCTTTGTCGAAGCCGATGGCGCCGATGTCCACCACCCAATTGGACGGTTCGGCATTCGGGTCCTTGGGGTCGAACTTGAAGGTCCAGTTGGCGCGGCCATCGGCCAGGCGCTGCAATTGCGCGCTCGGCTCGGTGAGGTCAATCCGCGGGATCACCACGCGCTGTACCAGCAGAGCCAGCGGCGAGATACGTAGCTCGACCTTCTTGAGCGTGACCATCTGCGGGTCTTTCGACCAGTCGGGGTTGCCCAGGCTCAGGTCTTCGGCAATCACGTGGGGCCACGGCACCCAGGCGCGCCAGCCGCCTTCGTCGGGCTCGCGCGCCCACACCACGGCAAGGTTGCCGTTGATGGCAAACGGGCGATGCAGTTCTTCGGAGACCTTGGCATTGAGGGGGGGCTTGATGCGGTTCCAGTCAAAGAACACCAACACCAACACCACCACGGCGATTAACAGAACGAAGCTGGCGCAGCTCCAAGCGATGATTTTACGAGTGCGCGTCATTGCACAGGACTCCTGAATACGACTGCTAGCTGAACTACAGCTCATAAGGCTACGACTGGCAAACCGCCCAGGGGTTTAACCCCATCACCGATTTAAGCGTAAAAACCCACATTCCTGACCACATAGACAGATTCGATCCATCGACGGCGCACCATTGTTACCCAGGTTCGTGTCGAAAATACCCACCACGGTGCAAAACCGCGGGCTTGAGAGGCGCGAGTTAGAGCCTCCGCCGAGAACAATCAATTCTGTTGATTATTACCATTGTGTTTATGAACTTTTATATCGACTTATCGAGAGTAGCATTAGCCCTGTACCCACTTTATCGCCCTCCCAAGGAGCAACGACCATGAAACGCCAATTACTCGCTACCGTCCTCTTGTCTGTCCTGGCTTCCAGTGCTTTTGCCCTGCCAGCCGCTGAACAAGTGACCCCACAGAACCAAGACCAAGCCGTGCAATCCAGCCAAACCCTGGCTCGCAGCGGTTCGCAAGAAGAAGAGAACCGTGACTACGCCAAAGGCGGCGTGGCTGAAAACGGTTCGGAGCAAGCCAACAAACGTGCTTACACCGAAGGCCTGACCGAAGGCGGCCGTGATCGCCTGGAACAGAAAGGTCTGGTTGAAGGCGGTGCTGAACAAGCCAACAAACGCGCCTACGCCGAAGGTGTTGCCGAAGGTGGTGCAGACCGCCTGAAAGAACTCCACGAAGCACAGAGCTAAGCCTGTGGAGGCCGATAAAAAAGCCCGATCCGCCGATCGGGCTTTTGCTTTCCTGTAGAACGCATCACGCCCTGCCCCGCCAAGTTCGACGCCGATCAAAGTGTTTTGCTAGAGTGCGTCGCTGTACTTGCCGACTAAGCCTGCCCGCCGATGCTGCCCCGCGCCGAACAGAAACAACAGACCCGCCTCGCCCTGATGGACGCAGCCCGCCATCTGATGGAGTGTGGCCGTGGGTTCGGTAGCCTGAGTTTGCGGGAAGTGGCCAAGACGGCCGGTATCGTTCCCACCGGGTTCTATCGCCACTTTGCCGATATGGACCAGCTTGGGCTTGTGTTGGTGAGTGAAGTCGGCCAGACCTTCCGCGCCACCATTCGCCTGGTGCGCCACAATGAATTCGTGATGGGCGGCATTATCGATGCCTCGGTGCGGATCTTTCTCGACGTGGTGTCGGCCAACCGTTCCCAATTCCTGTTCCTGGCTCGCGAGCAATACGGCGGTTGCCTTGCCGTCCGCCAAGCCATCGGCGCCCTGCGCGAAGACATCACCCGCGACCTGGCGGCTGACCTTACGCTGATGCCCAAGCTGCAACACCTGGACGCCGAAGGCTTACACGTGATGGCCGACCTGATCGTCAAGAGTGTGTTTGCCACCCTGCCCGACATCATCGACCCGCCAGCCCATGCGCTGCCTGATCACTTGACGCCTCAAGCGAAAATCACCCAGCAATTGCGCTTTATCTTTATTGGCCTCAAGCACTGGCAAGGCCTGGGCAGCACCGAGTAGGCCGATCAGCCCGCCGAGTGAAAGCGCTTGGCCGTGGTGTAGTTCTTGTTCCAGTAGCTGTTGCTCAACGAGTCGATGCGCACGTTTTTGCCGGTACGTGGCGAATGGATAAATTTGCCCTCGCCTATATAAAGGCCCACGTGGCTGACCTGGCCACGCCCATTGCCTTTGAAGAATACCGCGTCACCCGGTTTCAAGGCGTTTCGCTTGATCGTCGTCGCCGTGGAACGGTGCATCGCCGCCGTGGTGCGCGGAATCTGGATATTGGCTTCGGTCTTGAACAGGTAGACCAGGAAGCTGCTGCAATCGAAGCCCTGTTCCACTGAGTTGCCACCCCATTTGTAAGGCGTGCCGAGCAATTCATGGGCGCGGTCGATCACATTGTCGATCGAGGTTTCTTTCAGCGCCGCGCTGAAGGTGACACGAGACTGCAGAGTGGCCGATGCCGACGAGATGACCAACGATAAGCTGAGAATGACTAACCAATAAAATGACTTGAACATGATGAACGTCGCAGTGAAGTAAACACGGCGCAAAGCCTACTGATCCTGTACGTAACATCATGAACGGATAATCCTTCGATCTCGTAGGACAAATCCGAAAACGCCCACAGCCAGTGCGAGAGACGGAGCAGCGCACCATTTTGAAGCGTGCAGACAATCTTTCTACGCCCTATTTAGTGGCGCTCCCGCGCTAACCGACAGGCAATTCCTACACCGTCGCAGGGTTGGCAAGCCCCTTGCTCTAGCACTTGCATCGCTCATAGCTGGAAGCTTCCTGATGCTGGTGATCCACCGCAGAATCGCCCCCCAAGCCCTCTGGGCCGCCGAGTTGCTGCTGAATTTCGAAGCACGCAGCAAAAGCCGCCTGCGCTGTTTCAGTGCCGAGGGTGAAGACGTTGGCCTTTTCCTGGAGCGCGGCCAGCCGCCGCTGCACGATGGCGAATTCCTACAAGCCGAAGACGGACGTGTCGTACGCGTCTGCGCCCGACCTGAACAACTGCTGCACGTCACCTGCAGCAGTGCCTTTGAACTGACCCGCGCTGCCTATCACCTAGGCAATCGGCACGTTGCCCTACAGGTCGGGGATGGCTGGCTGCGTTTGCTGGATGACTACGTGCTCAAGGCCATGCTTGAACAGTTGGGCGCTCACACCGAAACCATCGAGGCACCGTTCCAACCGGAACATGGGGCTTACGGCGGCGGCCATCATCATTCGCGGCATGGCGATGAAGACTTCAACTACCCGCCCAAGCTGCATCAGTTCGGCGTACATCCATGAACCCAGCCTGGGCCTTGCTGCGCCTGGCCAGTCCACAGCTGCCGATTGGCGGCTACAGCTATTCCCAAGGCCTGGAGATGGCCGTGGAGAACGGGCGCGTCAATGATGCCGCCAGCGCTCGACGCTGGATCAGCGACCAACTGTTGCTCAACCTCGCCCGCTTCGAAGCACCGCTGTTACTCGCCCATTGCCGTGCTGCCGCCGATGAGGACTGGCCACGTCTCGCACAACTGTGCGAAGAGCACCGCGCCAGCCGTGAGACCCGTGAGCTGTATCAAGAAAGTCGGCAGATGGGCTATTCGCTGCAACAACTGCTCAATGGCTTGCCGGAATTGGATAACGCCGCCCGCTCGTTTCTTGAGCGATGCAGCGAACCCCATCTCGCCCTCGGCTGGGCCCTCGCCGCCCGCGCCTGGGGCATCAGCCCGGACGACGCCCTCGCAGCGTGGCTATGGAGCTGGCTGGAAAACCAATTGGCCGTGCTGATGAAAACCCTGCCCCTGGGCCAACAAGCGGCCCAGCGCCTGACCAGTGAACTGCTGCCGCTGCTGCAACAGGCCCAGCAGGAAGCCGCCCGTATCGACCCTTCCCATTTCGGCAGTGCCGCGTTCGGCCTGTCCCTGGCGTGCATGGCCCATGAGCGCCAGTACAGCCGCCTGTTCCGTTCCTAGGAGACCCAACATATGAACACACAACCCTTGCGCGTCGGCATCGGCGGCCCGGTGGGCTCCGGCAAGACCGCCCTGACCCTGGCCCTGTGCCTCGCGCTGCGCGACCGCTACAACCTGGCGGTGGTCACCAACGACATCTACACCCGCGAAGACGCTGACTTCCTGGTGCGCAACCAGGCCCTGGCGCCAGAACGCATCATCGGCGTGGAAACCGGCGGCTGCCCGCACACAGCGATCCGCGAAGACGCTTCGATCAACCTCGAAGCGGTGGACCAACTTAACCGCCGCTTCCCCGGCCTGGACCTGATCCTGGTGGAGTCTGGTGGCGACAACCTATCGGCGACGTTCAGCCCGGAACTCTCCGACCTGACCATCTATGTGATCGATGTGTCCGCCGGCGACAAGCTGCCACGCAAGGGTGGGCCCGGCATTTGCAAATCCGACCTGCTGGTGATCAACAAGATCGACCTCGCGCCGCTGGTGGGCGCCTCGCTGGAGTTGATGAACAGCGACACCACGCGCATGCGCAACGGCAAGCCCTTTGTGTTCAGCAACCAGAAAACCGGCGTCGGCCTGGATGAGATCGTCGCCTTTATCGAACGCCAGGGCCTGCTGACCGCCGCCTGATCAACCCATAAGGAACCTGTCCATGAGCCTCAAGAAACTCTTTGCCGCCGCCACCCTGCTGCTCGCCCCGGCCCTGGCCTTTGCCCATCCGGGCCATGGCGACAACGGCCTGGTGGCCGGTATCAGCCACCCGTTGGGCGGCCTCGATCATTTGTTGGCAATGGTTGCCGTGGGTTTGTGGGCCGCGCAACAGAAAGGCGCTGCACGCTGGGCCCTGCCGTGTACGTTCGTGGGCACCATGCTGATCGGCGGTGTGCTTGGCTTCGAAGGCATGCACTTGCCGGCGATGGAAAGCGGGATTGCCGCGTCGGTATTGGCCTTGGGCCTGGCGGTGGCGCTGGCGGTGCGGCCGCCGTTGTTTGTGGCGGTGGGTGCGACGGCGTTGTTTGCGCTGTTCCACGGCGTGGCCCATGGTCTGGAGCTGCCGGATATGTCGAGCCCGTGGGCGTATGCGGCGGGGTTTGTCGGTGCAACGGCTGTGTTGCACGCGGCCGGTTATGCCGTAGTGCGTTTCCTGCCGGCTGCGGCGGCGCCGCTGGTGCGGGTTGCGGGCGCAGCTTCGGCGGCGACTGGGGTCTGGTTGTTGGCCGGCTGAGTATTGCAGCGCCTGTGAGGGCCTCATCGCAGGCAAGCCAGCTCCCACATTTGATCGGGTTCGCAGGTCAAAAATGTGGGAGGGGGCTTGCCCCCGATAGCGGTAGACCAGACACCATATAACTCAAGCCTGCTACCATGCGCGCCTACACCCCTGCCGTGACGACGCCAGCCAATGCCCACCGCTCCACACTCCGCCCTGAATGCCGTGCTCACGCACTTCCACAGCCTGATCGTGCCGCTCTGGCAAGGCCCGGGCTGGAATGCCGAGTTGGCGCTGCCTTATGAGGCGCTGGACGCCGATCACCGGCCACTGCCCCCGCAACGCTATCGCGCCATGGCCTGCGCCAGGCAGCTGTACCTGTTTGCCAGCCTGATCGGCGAACCCGGTGCGGCCTTCGCCGAAGAGCGGGCAGCGGCGTTGTTCCGCTCCCTGCAACGGCATTTCCACGACGCCGAGCACGGCGGCTGGTTCTACAGCATCGACCCGACCGGGCAGCCGCTGGACAAGCGCAAAGACCTCTACACCCACGCGTTCATCATCTTCGCCTGCGCCCATTACTGGGCCAAAGTGCGCGAACCGTTGGTGGAGTCGGTGCTCAACGCCGCCCTTGAAGTGGTCGCCCAACGCTTTTCCACAGGCGACGGCCTGTACGAGGCAGTGCTGGAGCGCAACTGGTCATCCCTCAAGTCCGGCCCGTTGCAGAACCCGTTGATGCACCTGGCCGAAGCCTTCCTGGCCACCCTCGCGGTGCGTGACGACGCCGACGTACAGGCCGCCCTGCTGGGTTTGGCGACGGCCATGCAGCAGCGCTTTATCGACCGCCAGCACGGCGTGATGATGGAGAAACCGTTGGGCGCTGTGGATAACTGGTTTGAGCCGGGGCACCAGTTTGAGTGGTTCTTCTTGCTGGAATCTTCGGATGTGTTGCGTGGCACACCGCTGCATGCCTCGTTGACGCGGGCATTTGCCTACGCTGAGCAAACGGGTGTGGATAAGTTGAGCGGTGCGGTCAGTGGCATGTTGGCGCTGGATGGCAGCATCCGCGATGCTACACAACGGATCTGGGCCCAGGCCGAATACCTGCGGGCGTTGACCTTGCGGCCTGGCAGTGAGGCGGTGTTGCAGCGTCAGTTGCTGGCGCTGCAACAGCACTTTTTGCATGAGAAGGGTTGGCATGAGTGTCTGGATGCCCAGGGCAAGGTGAGCCGAAGGGATATGCCGTCGACCACGCCTTATCATTTGGCGACTTGCTATCAGGGTTTGATCCAGTATCTCGGGTGATTTTCAGGGCCTCATCGGGGGCAAGCCCCCTCCCACAGTTGACCGCGTTCTACCTTTGGAACGCGGTCGAATGTGGGAGGGGCGGTGCGACGATTCGACTTGCCCCCGATGCAGGCGACTCGGTCTAACTACCAATCACGCAATCCACTTGCGATCCCCCGTAAAACTGATGGTCAACCACCGCGCCGCATCCGGCTTGCCCAGCCCTGTGGATATCTCTTCACGCAACCCATCCAGGGTGGCAACGCTGTGCACCGGGTAATCCTTCGGCAGCACCACATGAATCTCGATAAACCGCGCCCGCCCGTGCTTTTGCACGTAGGACACGTAGTCGTCGAACCCATGCTTGGCCTGCGCCGCGTCCATCACTTCGCGCACTTTGTCGTCCAGTTGGTCCGGCGCAATCCCCAGTACCTCGCGCAACGCCGGGCGCAGGATCTTGAACGCCGGCGCCAGCATGCTCAGGGCCAACAGGATCAGGATCAACGGGTCGACGTACACCGCCCATTCGCCATAACCCTGGGACTTGAGCAACAGCGCCGCCAGGAAGCTGATCAGCAAGCCCACCGAGAGCATCGCGTCCACCAGCCAACTGATGTTGTCGAACTGGATCAGCGACGATTTGAGCGTGCGGTTGCGATAACGCACATAGAAGAAGTAGGCGAATTCCACGACGGTAAACACCGCCGCATAAATGATCACCAGCCCCAACTCGATCTCGCGCCCGCCATTGAGAATGCCGAACACACCATTGAGGAACGCATAGATGGCGATCAGCAACAGGAAGCTACCTTCGATCAGCAGCACCATGGGCTCCAGGTGCCAATAGCCGAACTGGAAACGCTCGTTGCTTTTCTTGGCGATCAGCTTGGCCGTGATCAGCATCAACACCTTGATGGCGGTGGCGATCAGCGAGAAAAAGCCGTCGAACAAAATGGATTGGGCGCCAGATACCACACCCGTGACAATCCCGGCGATCGCGACCGCGAACATCAGGATGGTCGATTGTTTGAGCAGTGCTTGCTCACCTCGGTTACTCACATGTCCTCCTGTCAAAACCCTTGAACCGCTGGGTGCGGTGGGGTTTTCAGGAGTGGAGTGTACCTTATGGCCTGTTTTGGCCGATTTGACGCCATCGGGGGCAAGTCGAATCGTCGCACCGCCCCTCCCACACTGGATTGGGTTCACAGATTTTGATTTGTGAATACATTCAAATGTGGGAGGGGCGGTGCGACGATTCGACTTGCCCCCGATGGCAGCAACTCGGTCTAAAGCCTTACTTGGCCCCACGCTCAATCGCAAACCCAGCCCAGGTCTGGCTCACCGGCATCAGTTCCAACCGGTTGATATTCACGTGCGCCGGGGTGTTCATCACCCAGAAGATCGTGTCGGCAATATCCTGCGGCTGGATCGGCTCGGCGCCGGCATAGGTCGCGTCATAACGCGCCTGGTCACCGCCAAAGCGCACCAGCGAGAACTCGCTTTCACACAGGCCTGGCTCGATGTTGGTGACGCGTACACCCGTGCCTTGCAGGTCGCAACGCAGGTTCAGCGAGAACTGCTTCACGAACGCTTTGGAGCCGCCATACACGTGACTGCCCGGGTACGGGTAGTTACCGGCGATGGACCCCAGGTTGATGATGCCCGCGCCACGACCGTGTGCGATCAGACGTGGCAGCAGCAGGTTGGTGGTGGTCAGCAGGCCCTTGATGTTGGTGTCGACCATGGTTTCCCAATCGTCGAGGTTGCACTTCGGTGCCGGGTCGGTGCCCACGGCCAGGCCTGCGTTGTTGATCAGCCCGCGCAGTGTGGCGAACGATGGCGGCAGGCTGGCGATGGCGTCTTCCATGCCCTTGCGATCACGCACGTCCACCACCAGGCCGTGTACTTCGGTCTGCTTGGAGAGTTCTTCGACCAAGGCATTCAAGCGGTCGGCACGACGGCCAGTGAGCACCAGTTTCCAGCCGGCTTCGGCAAAACGACGGGCGCAGGCTTCGCCGAAACCTGAGGTTGCGCCAGTAATAAACAGCGTGTTGGACATGGTGTTCTCCTTGCGGGCATCGGGAAAAAAATCAGCCAGCAGAATGCCCGTACACCGCGGTTGCGGCAACCGCTATGCGCATAACTTCATGTGCGCCTGATCACTTTTTGACCATAACGCGCAACACCCTATAAACCGTGGCCTGCAGCCATATGCGCGCAGGTTATCCACAACTGCGCCCACAGTCTTTGGGGGCAAGTGCAAAACGCCTCAAGCCTTTGTAGGCGGGGCTTGTAGACGATTTTAGAAAGTTTTTTGCTTGACCTCGACGGGAGCGTATGTAGACCCGTCACCCTGGGGAAAATCCGAACGATGGCTCCAGGCCAGTCATTCCGGCCCCTGCGGACGTCTTTCCAGAGTTTAGTCACAGACTTATCCACAGGCAGAAGGGACATAAATCGGTCATATACCTGTGTCTTTAAACAGGTTGACAAACCCCTTGGCCGGTCCCGAAAAAGCCACTGATCAAAAAATGATCGCCACGCTGCAAGCCACGGTTTTAAAGGCTTTCAGCTAAGTACACCCACGTTACCCACAGCCGGTTCCACAGTGGATGGGGACAAGTCAAAACTGTGACAAAACAGGGATTTGCGGCGGCTATATGTCGCGCTTTGGAGGTGAGGTGGATTTGTTTTCCACAATTTCAAAAGCTGCCCTTAATCAAATGTGGGAGGGGCGGTGCGACGATTCGACTTGCCCCCGATGACGGCGGGTCAGTCAGCACTTGTGGTGCTGACACACCCTATCGGGGGCAAGCCCCCTCCCACAGGGGTTTTGCAGTGTGAGTTAGATCAGTGCCCACCGAGATAGGCGTTGCGCACTTCCTCGTTCACCAACAGCTCTTTACCGGTGCCCGTCAGGCGAATCTCCCCGTTGACCATCACATACGCCCGGTCCGACAGGCGCAGCGCATGGTTGGCATTCTGCTCCACCAGGAAGATGGTCATCCCGGTAGACGCCAGCTCACGTAGGGTGGAGAAGATCTGCTTCACCACAATCGGCGCCAGGCCCAGGCTTGGTTCGTCCAGCAGCAACAGCTTGGGCCGGCTCATCAGCGCACGGGCGATGGCGAGCATTTGCTGTTCGCCACCGGACATGGTCATGGCCCGCTGGTTACGCCGCTCCTTGAGCCGTGGGAACAGCTCGAACATGCGCTGCATGTCTTCGCTGGCGTGCTTGTCACCGATGGGGATGGTGCCCATCAGCAGGTTTTCCTCGACGGTCATGTCGGGGAACACCCGCCGCCCTTCCGGCGACTGCGCGATGCCGTTGGAGGCAATGTAGTGGGACGACTTGTGGGTAATGTCGACGCCGTTGTACAGAATCTGCCCCGACTCGGCCCGTGGCTGGCCGAAGATCGACATCAGCAGCGTGGATTTCCCCGCGCCGTTGGAGCCGATCAGGCTGACGGTTTCGCCTTCATTGATGTGCAGCGAGACTTTTTTCAGGGCCTGGATCGGGCCGTAGTACACGTCCAGGTCCTTCATTTCGAGGATAGGCCCGTTCATACAAGCTCCTCTTCATCGGCGCCCAGGTAGGCCGCAATCACTTTCGGGTCGTTGCGGATCGCGTCCGGCCCGCCCTCGGCAATCACGTTGCCGTGGTCCAGCACCACGATGTGGTCGGAAATACTCATCACCATGCCCATGTCGTGTTCGATCAGCACCACCGTGAGGTCGTGTTCGTCGCGCAACAGGCGAATCATCGCGCTGAGGGCTTCGGTTTCCTGGGGGTTGAGGCCGGCGGCCGGTTCGTCCAGGCAGATGATCTGTGGACGGGTGCACATGGCACGGGCGATTTCCAGGCGGCGTTGTTGGCCGTAGGAGAGTTCACCGGCCAAGCGGTTGGCGCAGTCCACCAGGTCCACCACTTCGAGCCAATAGAACGCGTGGTCGAGGGCATCGCTCTCGGCCTTGCGGTAGCCCTTGGTGTTGAGGATGCCCGCCAGCATGTTGCGGTTGACCCACATGTGCTGGGCCACCAGCAGGTTTTCCACCACTGACATTTCCTTGAACAGGCGAATGTTCTGGAACGTCCGCGCCAGGCCGGCGCGGTTCACCAGGTGGGTGCCGCCGAACATCTTGTAGTACACGCGGCTGAGGAAGCTTTTCGGCGAAACGAAGTCGGTGGGCTGGAAGCGCTCGCCGAGCAACTGGATCACGTTGGTTTGCTTGCCGCGCACGTTGAGACTGATCTTGCCGCCGCTGGCCTTGTAGAAGCCGGTGAGGCAGTTGAACACCGTGGTCTTGCCGGCGCCGTTGGGGCCGATCAGGGCGAAGATCGAGTTGCGTTCGACGTTGAGGCTCACATCGCTCAAGGCCTTGATGCCACCGAAGTGCATCATCAGGTGTTCCACGGACAGAACGACTTCCTTGCTCATGGCGCCACCCCCTTGCGTGGTACTACACCGGTACGGCTGATCCGAATCAGCCCGCGTGGTCGCCAGATCATCATCACCACCATCAGCACGCCAAACAGCAGCACGCGGTATTCGGAGAAGCTGCGCAGCAGTTCAGGCGCAACAGTGAGCACGAACGCCGCGATCACCACGCCCACCGTCGAGCCCATGCCGCCCAACACCACGATGGCCAGGATCAGCGCCGACTCAAAGAAGGTGAACGACGACGGGTTGACGAAGCCCTGGTAGCTGGCGAAAAACACCCCGGCCAGACCGGCGGTGGAGGCACCGATGGTGAACGCCGAGAGCTTGACCAGCACGTGGTTCAGGCCCATGGAGCGGCAGGCGATTTCATCTTCGCGCAAGGCTTCCCAGGCGCGGCCCACCGGCATGCGGGTCAGGCGGTGCTTGATGTACAGCACGGCCAGCACCACCAGGAACAGCACGATGTAGATGAACATGAACTTGATGTTGGGGTTGTAATCGATGCCGAAGAACTCGTGGAACGGAATCCCACCGTCCTTCGCACGCTTGCCGAACTCCAGGCCGAGGAAGGTCGGCGAGGGCACTGGCATGCCGTTCGGCCCACCGGTAAACGACAGCCAGTTATTGAGCACCAGCCGGATGATTTCACCGAAGCCCAGGGTCACGATGGCCAGGTAGTCACCGTGCATTCGCAACACCGGGAAGCCGAGTATGCACCCCGCCAAGGCCGCCGCGATGGCCGCCAACGGCAGCACCGTCCAGAAGCCCAGGCCGAGGTATTGATAACCCAGCGCCAGGCCGTAGGCGCCGATGGCGTAGAACGCCACGTAACCCAGGTCGAGCAGCCCCGCCAGGCCGACCACGATGTTGAGGCCCAGGCCCAACAACACGTAGATCAGCCCAAGGATCACCACGGTCAGCAGGTACTTGTTGGCAAAGATCGGGAACACGATGGCGATCACGATCAGCGCCGGGATGATCCAGCGCAGCCGCGACTTGTAGTCCGGCGCCAGCACGTGCACGCCTGAGCCACTGCTCTCGAAGCCTTGCAGGATCTTCAAGCCCTTGGGGGTTTGCAGGAACAGGCTCATGGCAAAGCGGCCGACCATCACGATGGCCACCAACAGGCCCACGCGAGCCGGTTCCAGGTTGAAGCTGTAGCCGTCGAGGACCACACCGACGATCGGACCGAACACGATCAACGAAATCAGCCCGGCAAGGACCGTATCGACCACACTTTTCTTGATATCGATAGATTTGGCAGCAGACATGTTTACACCTTCGCCACGAGTGGGCGACCGAGCAGGCCCTGGGGACGGAAAATCAGAATCACCACCAGCAGGGAGAAACTGAACACGTCTTTGTAGTCAGAGTTGATCAACCCCGAGAACAGCGACTCGGAGATACCGAGGATGATCCCGCCGAGCATCGCCCCAGGCAGGGAGCCGATGCCGCCGAGCACCGCTGCGGTAAACGCCTTGATGCCGATGATGAAGCCGGCATAGAAATCGAAGGTGCCGTAGTTGAGGGTGATGAGCACGCCGGCCAATGCCGCCATGGCTGCACCGATGACGAATACGTAGGAGATCACCCGGTCGGTGTTGATGCCGAGGATCGACGCCATCTTGCGGTCTTGCTGGGTGGCGCGGCACATGCGGCCGAGCTTGGTGTACTTGATCACGTAGGTCAGCAATGCCATGCCCGCGAAGGCGGCGACCAGGATGAAGATCTTGGTGTAGGTGAGCTGCACGAACCCTGTGCCGAAGTCGATACGCCAGGCCCCGGCCAGCAGGGTGGGAATCCCTTGTTGCTTGGCGCCCTGGGCGATTTGCGCGTAGTTCTGCAGGATCAGGGAGATGCCGATGGCGCTGATCAGCGGTGCCAGGCGGGTTGAGTTGCGCAGCGGTTTATAGGCGACACGTTCGATGACCCAACCGTAAACGCCCGTGACGACCACGGTGAAGATCAAGGTGCCGAGAATGAGCAGCGGGAAGGATTCGATGCCGAAGTAAGCCAGCAGTGCCAGACTGATCGCCGCGAGGTAAGCGGAAATCATATAAACCTCGCCGTGGGCGAAGTTGATCATGCCGATGATGCCGTAGACCATTGTGTAGCCGATGGCGATCAGGCCATAGACCGACCCGAGGGTCAGGCCGTTGACCAGTTGCTGCAGGAAAATACCATCCATAACGCAATCTCACGCGGTGAGCACCTGCACACCGGTGGGTGTGCGGCGCTTCTGGAGGAAAAGACAGATCTCAATCTCAATAACAGCAGTGCCCAATGTGGGAGGGGGCTTGCCCCCGATTGCGGTAGGTCAGCTGTATATCTGTTGACTGACACACCGCTATCGGGGGCAAGCCCCCTCCCACAAGGATTACTTCTGTTTATCGAGTTGGTGGTATTTACCGTCTTTGTCCCACTGGTAAACCACGTAGTCGGAGATTTTCAGGTCGCCCTTGCCGTCCCATTCCTTCTTGCCCATTACGGTCTGGACAGGGTTGGCCTTGAGCCACTTGGCCGCATCTTCGCCCTTGTTGGACTTGGCACCGTTGAAGCCGGCAGCCAGGGCCTGGATCGAAGCGTAGGCGTACAGGGTGTAGCCTTCAGGCTCGGTGCCGTTTTTGCGGAACTCTTCCACCACGGCCTTGCTGTCCGGCAGCAGGCGCGGGTCGGCGCCGAAGGTCATGTAGACGCCGTCGACGTATTGCGCGCCGCCAGCGGTGGCCACCAGTTCGTCGGTGACCACGCCGTCATCGGACATGAACTTGACGTCTTTCAAACCCGCTTCACGGATCTGGCGAACCAGTGGACCGGCTTCCGGGTGCAGGCCGCCGAAGTACACGACATCCGCACCGGTGGAACGGATCTTGGTGACCAGGGCGCTGAAGTCTTTCTCGCCACGGGTCAAGCCTTCTTCCAGCACCGGCTTGACGTCGCGCTTGGTCAACTGGGCGGCGGTGGCGTCAGCCAGGCCTTTGCCGTAGGTGTCCTTGTCGTTGATAACCGCGACTTTCTTGCCCTTGAGCACATCGACGATGTAGTCGCCGGCAACGATGCCTTGCTGGTCGTCACGCCCGCACATGCGGAACACGGCGCCCAAACCACGCTCGGTCACCTGTGGGTTGGTGGAACCCGGGGTGATCATGATGATGCCCGCTTCGTCATACACCTCGGACGCCGGGATGGTGTTGGACGAACAGAAGTGCCCGACCACGCCGATCACTTTGTCCTGGTCGGCCAGGCGGTTGGCCACGGCCACGGCCTGCTTGGGTTCGCAGGCGTCATCGCCGGCCACCAGCTTGATCTGCTCGCCGTTGATGCCACCGGCCTTGTTGATGACGTCGGCTGCCGCCTGGGCACCCTTCATGTACTGCTCACCGAAAGCGGCGTTGGCACCCGTCATGGGCCCCGCTACACCAATTTTCACATCAGCTTGAACAAACGTAGAAACACCCAGCGCCGCTGCAACGGCGAGGGCCAGAAAACCTTTCTTGTAAAACGTCTGGGACATGAGTGGTGCTCCGATATTTTTGATTTTTGGCACGACAACTTGCGTTCAAACTTTCCACTGAAAGGCCTGAGCAAGGCGCGTGCCATTACGTTTTTATTCTTCAAAAAGACACGGTGTCATTGATATCACGCGCGTTTCGACGCCGTTCGTCAGGACGTGCAACCCTCTAACCTCAAGAGGTGCAACCAAGCGGCCAAAAAAGTACAACCTCAGCAGGTCGCACCTGCAACCAAGCCGATAAACGACAGTTCCTACAGCTGTAACAGACGGCGTAACGGAACTGCACATTTACAGTGCGCGACTGCTACAACTTGCACCAATACAGATGAGTAGCCTGCTAAGAAAATGCAGGCTTCTGAGGGGTATTTCGCTGATCAGATCACGATCCTCAGGCATTGCCCGGCGTGATACAGCGAGAATCCTGCTTCATACAGACAGCTGCGCAGGCCGACACCGGACAGTGGCTGCATCGGCGCGAAAGGGATCGGCAAGGCCTGGGGGTTCTGGTGACAGAGGTAGTCGGCAAACGCCTTGCCGACCACACTGCCGGTGGTCACGCCACGCCCGTTGTAGCCCGTTACCGCCACCAGGCCCGGTGCCGGTTCGAACAGGCGCATCAGGTGGTCAGGGGTGAAGGCGATGCAGCCGGTCCAGGTGAACTCCCATTGCACCGATTTGAGATACGGGAAGTAGTGCTGCTGCACCCGATCGGCCCACGCCTTGAGGAACCACGCCGGTTTCTGGTTGCCATTGCCCAGGCTACCGAGCAACAAACGCCCATCGGCATCGCGGCGGATGCTGCTCAAGACCTGGCGTGTGTCCCAGGAGCCCTGGCCGCCTGGCAGGATTTGCTGAGCTGCTTCGTCCGTCAGCGGAGCGGATGCGACCTGGTAGTAATAACCGGGGAAGAAATTGCGCCGCAGCTCGGTCCACTCGCCTTCGGTGTAGGCATTGGAGGCGATCACCACTTGTTCCGCCTGCACCGACCCCTGGGCGGTTTGTACCGACCATTGCGTGCCTTGGCGCTCCAGTTGAGTGACGGGGGAATGGTCGAACAACTGCCCACCGAGACCGACAGCGGCGTTGGCCAAACCGCTGGTGTAGGCCATTGGGTTTAATGTTCCGGCGCGCCGGTCCAGCAATGCGGCGGCGATCTTCTTGGTGCCCGTGGCTTGCTCGCAGGCCTGGCCGGTGAGCAATTCCACCGGCGCGCCGCGGCGTTTCCATTGCTCTTCACGACTGCGCAAATCCGCCTCGCCACGGGCGTTGTGCGCCATGTGCAAGGTGCCTTCGCGGCGCAGTTGGCAGTCGATGTTGTATTTGTCGATCAGGCTGAACACCAGCGACGGTGCCGCACCCAGCATGCGGTTGAGCTGGCTGCCCACTTCCGTGCCGAAACCGGCTTCGATGTCATCCGGCGGAATCCACAGGCCTGCATTGACCAGCCCGACGTTGCGCCCCGAACCGCCGTGGCCGGTGCGATGGGCCTCCAGCACGGCGACGCTTTTGCCTTGTTCCAACAAGTGAATGGCCGCCGACAAACCGGTGATGCCCGCGCCGATGACGCAGACATCCACCTTGAGTTCGCCATTGAGTGCGGCGCGTTCTGGACGGCTGGGGGTGAGGTGTTCCCATAAACATGTTTCGCGTAGAGGCATTGCCAGACTCCGGGATGGGACCTAACAAACAAATTCTGAATTGCAAACCCAATCAACTGTGGGAGGGGGCTTGCCCCCGATTGCAGTGTGTCAGTTAACAGAGATCCAGCTGACCCCCCGCCATCGGGGGCAAGCCCCCTCCCACACTTGGCCTCATTCCACCCTGAGGTTCAGTCGAAGGTAATGCCCTGTGCCAACGGCAATTCCAGCGAGTAATTCACGGTATTGGTCTGCCGACGCATATACCCGCGCCACGCATCCGATCCCGACTCACGCCCGCCGCCGGTCTCTTTCTCACCGCCAAACGCGCCGCCGATTTCCGCGCCGCTCGGGCCGATGTTGACGTTGGCGATGCCGCAGTCGCTGCCCACTGCCGACATGAATTGCTCGGCCTCCCGCACATCGGTGGTGAAGATGCACGACGACAAGCCTTGCGGCACGGCGTTGTTCAGGCGCAGCGCTTCGGCGAAATCGGTGTAGCCGACCACGTATAGGATCGGCGCAAAGGTTTCGGTGCACACCACGTCGCTTTGCTCGGGCATTTCCACAATCGCCGGGGATACGTAGTAGGCATTCGGGAATTTATCTTCCAGTTGGCGCTTGCCGCCAAACACCTTGCCGCCTTCGCTCAAGGCTTGTTCCAGCGCATCCTGCATATTCTCGAAGCCGTGCTTGTCGATCAGCGGGCCGATCAGGTTGCCTTCCAGCGGGTGGCCGATGCGCACTTTGGAGTAAGCGGCCTTGAGGCGGGTGACGATCTCTTCTTTCACCGACTCGTGGGCGATCAGGCGACGCAGGGTGGTGCAGCGCTGGCCAGCGGTGCCGACCGCACTGAACAGGATGGCGCGCACGGCCATGTCCAGATCGGCGCTTGGGCCGAGGATCATCGCGTTGTTGCCGCCCAGTTCAAGGATGCTGCGGGCGAAACGCGCGGCAACTTTCGGCGCCACTTCACGGCCCATGCGGGTGCTGCCGGTGGCGCTGATCAGCGCCACGCGAGGATCATCCACCAGCGCGGCGCCAGCATCGCGGCCGCCGATGATCACTTGGCTGAGGTACTGCGGGGCATCATTGAAATTTTTCAGCACCCGCTCGAACAGCGCCTGGCAGGCCAGGGCAGTGAGCGGGGTTTTTTCCGAGGGTTTCCAGATGACGGCGTTGCCGCACACCAGCGCCAGGGTGGTGTTCCACGCCCACACCGCCACCGGGAAGTTGAACGCGCTGATCACACCGACCACGCCCAGCGGGTGCCAGGTTTCACGCATATGGTGGCCGGGGCGCTCGGAGGCGATGGTCAAGCCGTACAGCTGGCGGGACAGGCCGACGGCGAAGTCGCAGATGTCGATCATTTCCTGCACTTCACCCAGGCCTTCCTGGGTGATCTTGCCGGCTTCCCAGGACACCAACTCGCCCAGGTCAGCCTTGTATTCGCGCAATACGTCGCCGAATTGGCGCACCAACTCGCCACGACGCGGCGCCGGCACGTTGCGCCAGGCGTCGAATGCATGCTCGGCGCGACTGACCTGTTGCTCCACCTCGGCGGCACCTTCCCACTGCACCTTGCCGATAACGCTGCCATCAATCGGCGAATGCACGGGTTGTTTGCCCGACTGGTACAGCGCCGGGTTTACCCCGAGACGATCAAGCAATGCGGCAACCATGGGTCACTCCTTCAATCTGCACACTTCAAAATTCGCGCCGCGAAGCACACGGCGATCCAGACCTTATTTGTAGCTGGCCCAAGACTTGCCAACAAACGACGATTAGGCGAGATATCATTCCGTTTATTCATGCAAAGCATAAAAAGAGGCACACCGTGCTGAACAAAAGACATTTGCCCTCGATCACCGCCTTGCAGTGTTTCGAAGCCGCCACCCGCCACCTCAGCTTCACCCGCGCCGCCGAAGAGCTGAACCTCACCCAGAGCGCGGTGAGCAAGCAAGTGGCGCAGTTGGAAGAGTTGCTGCAACACCTATTGTTTCGCCGCGTGCGTCGACGCTTGCAGATGACCCCGGCGGGTGAGCTGTACCTGGTGGAAGTGCGCAAGATCCTTACGCAAGTGGAGATGTCCACCCATTACCTGCGCTCCTACGGCGGCGAGACCGAAGTGCTGCGGGTGTCCATGCCCTACACCTTCGGCGCCCGCTGGCTAGTGCCGCGCCTCAAGGGCTGGCGGCTGCGTCATCCGCAGATCCACCTGGACCTGTGCAACGAGCAAGCGCCGGACGAATTGCTGCAAGGCAAGGCCGACATGGCCTTCTACTTCGGCCAGGGCGCACGCCCCGGCACCGAGAGCCTGAAACTGTTCAGCGAAGAACTGGTGCCGGTGTGTGCGCCGGACAGCCTGCCCGAACAATCCTTCACTGACCCAACGCAACTGAGCGAACTGGTACTGCTGCAAAATGCCTCACGTCCGCAAGGCTGGCACGATTGGTTTGCCGATCAGGGTTACCAGACGGAGCACAGCTACCACGGGCCGCGCTTCGACACGTTTTACATGTGCATTCGTGCGGCGCAGGTGGGCTGTGGCGTGGCGCTGTTGCCGCGTTTTTTGGTGGAGGAGGAACTGGCGGACGGCAAGCTGGTCATTCCCTGGCAGCATGCGATGCCTAGCCAGGATGCGTATTACCTGGCGTACCCCGAGCATTCGGCGGAGGTGCCCAAGGTGCGTGCGTTTGTGAAGTGGATGATGGAGCAGGTTATTTAGTGCCTGTGATACCGCCATCGGGGGCAAGTCGAATCGTCGCACCGCCCCTCCCACATTTACTGTGTTCACAACTCAAAATAGGTGAATACAGTCAGTGTGGGAGGGGGCTTGCCCCCGATGAGGCCAGTGGCCTCACTGAAAAAATCACTGGCAAAACCCCACAAGTCTATGCGCCACTAGCCCCCTTCCTTAATTGTGCGTAAAGGCCGGCGCCCATCGTCGACCCGTCTGGAGATTCCCGCTATGAGCGAGAGTGTGTTTGCCGATCGCATCGTGCAGAACCTGCTCGACACCGACTTCTACAAGCTGACCATGATGCAGGCGGTGCTGCACAACTACCCCAACGTGGAAGTTGAATGGGAGTTTCGTTGCCGTAACAGTGAAGACCTGCGCCCGTACCTGGCGGAAATCCGCTACCAGATCGAGCGCCTCGCCGAGTTGAGCCTGAGCCCCGACCAACTGGGTTTCCTCGAACGCATCAGCTTTATGAAGCCGGACTTCTTGCGCTTCCTCGGGCTGTTTCGCTTTAACTTGCGCTATGTGCAGACCGGCATCGAGAACGGCGAATTGTTTATCCGCCTGCGCGGCCCGTGGCTGCATGTGATCCTGTTTGAAGTACCGATGCTGGCCATCGTCAGCGAAGTGCGCAACCGCTACCGCTACCAGACCGTGATCCTGGAGCAGGCCCGCGAACAGCTGTACCGCAAGTTCGATTGGCTCACGGCCAACGCCAGCAGCGAAGAGTTGTCCGAGCTGCAAGTGGCCGACTTCGGCACCCGCCGACGCTTCTCGTACCGGGTGCAGGAAGAAGTGGTCAGCGTACTCAAGCACGACTTCCCCGGCCGTTTCGTCGGCACCAGCAACGTGCACCTGGCCCGCGAATTCGATATGAAGCCGTTGGGCACCATGGCCCACGAATGGATCATGGCCCACCAGCAACTGGGCCCGCGCCTGATCGACAGCCAGATCGCCGCCCTCGATTGCTGGGTCCGCGAATACCGTGGCCTGCTGGGCATCGCCCTGACCGATTGCATCACCACCGACGCCTTCCTCGGCGACTTCGACTTGTACTTCGCCAAGCTGTTCGACGGCCTGCGCCACGACTCCGGCGACCCGGTGCAGTGGGCCGAAAAAGCCATCGCCCACTACCATAAGCTCGGCATCGAGCCGATGAGCAAGACGCTGGTGTTCTCCGACAGCCTGTCGCTGCCCAAGGCGCTGGAGATCTTCCGCGCGCTGCGCGGTCGCATCAATGTGAGCTTCGGCATCGGCACCAACCTGACCTGCGACATTCCAGGGGTGGAACCGATGAGCATCGTGCTTAAAATGACCGCCTGCAATGGCCAGCCCGTCGCGAAGATCTCCGATGAAGCGGGCAAGACACACTGTAGCGACCCGAATTTCGCCGCCTATTTGCGGCACGTTTTCAAAGTACCTGCCCTTTCCAGCAAGGAGTGAATCATGCAAGCCGTACAGCGTGAGATTGCGCAGCAGCTCAAGGTTCAAGCACCGTTCCAGGACCCGGCGGCCCTGGAGGCCGAGGTTGCCCGTCGCATTACCTTTATCCAGGATTGCCTGCGCAATTCCGGGCTCAAGAGCCTGGTGCTGGGCATCAGCGGCGGCGTCGACTCCCTGACCGCCGGCCTGTTGGCCCAGCGTGCCATGAAAGAGCTGCGCGAAAGCACCGGGGATCAGGCCTACCGTTTTATCGCGGTGCGCCTGCCGTATGAAACCCAGTTCGACGAGATCGACGCCACGGCCTCGGTGGACTTTATCGACCCAGACGAACGCCACACCGTGAACATCGGCCCAGCCGTCAAGGCCCTGGCCAATGAAGTGGCGGCGTTTGAAGGCAAGGCGGCGGTGTCCCGTGATTTCGTGCTGGGCAACACCAAGGCACGCATGCGCATGGTGGCGCAGTACACCATCGCTGGCGCAGCGGGGGGACTGGTGATCGGCACCGACCACGCGGCGGAAGCGGTGATGGGCTTTTTCACCAAGTTTGGCGATGGCGCGTGTGATTTGGCGCCGTTGAGCGGGCTGGTGAAAAACCAGGTGCGCTCGATTGCACGATACTTCGGTGCACCGGAATCGCTGGTGGAGAAGGTGCCGACGGCGGATTTGGAAGACTTGTCGCCGGGCAAGCCGGACGAGGCGTCACATGGCGTGACGTATGCGGAGATCGATGCGTTTTTGCACGGTGAGCCGGTGCGCGAGGAGGCGTTCAGGATTATCTGTGACACTTACCGCAAGACGGAGCATAAGCGGGTCATGCCTTTCGCGCCGTGAGGTAGACCGCTATCGGGGGCAAGCCCCCTCCCACATTTTGACCGCATTCTCATGTTGGAACTCGGTCAAATGTGGGAGGGGGCTTACCCCCGATGAACGATAACGCGGTCTTACTTCAAGACCACCGCACCCTTCATCATCGAGTTATGCCCCGGGAACGAGCAGAAGAACTCGTACTCAGTCCCCGCCGCCAACTTGGACACATCAAACGTCACCGAATCCTTCTCGCCAGCACCAATGATCTTGGTGTGCGCGATCACACGGGTGTCGCCTTCTTTCAGGTAGTTCTTGTCGATACCGGCCGCCATGCCGTCGGTGGCAACGCCAGCCATGTCGGCCTTGGTGGTCAGCACCCAGTTATGGCCCATCACGTTTTTCGGCAAGCTGCCCGAGTGTTCCAGGTTCACGGTGAAGGTCTTGCAGCTCTTGTCGATGGTGATTTCTTTGGTGTTGAACGACATCTGGTCGGTGGAGTCGACGGTGACCGCGCACTCTGCAGCAAGCAACTGGCCGCTAGCCAGCGTCAGCAGGGAAACAGCAACGATTTTTGCAAACATGTGAATCTCCAAGGCAGGGTTTAGAAAACGCGTATTGCGACAAGGGTGCCTGAAGCAGGCAGAAATTCTTATGATCTGAATCAACAGATTGTATACAACTTTAGGCTATCAGACTGATCAACACAATCTAACAGCCAAAGTCGTACGACCTTCCTATGATCGGCCCATCCCTCACTGGAGCCCGAGCCATGCACTTAAACCAACTGTTCAACGGCCTGCTGGCCGCATACGCCTGCGGTAAGTGAAGGCCAAGCGCGCTGCTAAGCTGATACCATGGCTGCCCAAGGCAGCCGCGCGCCGCCACCCTCACCTTCGACCCTAGAGGATCGCCCATGGCCAAACCTAATTACTCCTTCGCCAAACGTCAGAGAGACTTGGCCAAGGAGCAGAAGAAAGAGGAAAAACTGCAACGCAAGAAAGCCGCTGCAGAAGTCGGCGCAGACGTTGATGCTGAAGAAACGAACGACGAAGCTGAAACACCAAAAGATCCGGCTGAATAACTGATCGTTCCCACGCTCCGCGTGGGAATGCCGCCTAGGACGCTCCGCGTCCCGGTGTACCCAACGTGCAAGGTGACGCAGAGCGTCACGGTAGGCATTCCCACGCAGAGCGTGGGAACGATCATTATTGCAGCGGCATCACCGTCACCCGCACCTCCGGGTCATGGCTCCCGCCCCCCAGAATCACCCCCCGCAACGGCGACACATCCGAGAAGTCCCGGCCCCAGGCCAGGGTGATGTGCTCCAGTGCCGGCTGCACATTGTTGGTCGGGTCAAAATCCACCCAGCCCGACACCGGGCAATACACCGAGACCCATGCATGGGACGCATCGGCGCCGATCAGGCGTGGCTGGCCGGGCGGCGGTTGGGTGAGCAGGTAGCCGCTGATATAGCGCGCCGCCAGGCCTCGTGAGCGCAGGCAGGCAAGCATCAGGTGGGCGAAGTCCTGGCACACGCCGCGACGGCGCTCCAGCACTTCCACCAACGGTGTGGCGACCTGGGTGGCTTCGGCGTCGAAGGTGAATTCGCCGAAGATCTTTTCCATCAATGCCTGAGCGCCCTGCAATAACGGGCGAGCCGGCGGGAAGCAACTTTCGGAGAACTCGACGAAGGTTCTTTTCAAATGCACATAGGGCGATTCGAAACGGTAGCGGCACGCTTCGATCAGCTCATCGGACATGGGCTGGCTGCCGTAGGTCAGGCTGTCGCGGGTGTGGTCCCACGCCGGGGATTGTTGGAAATCCAGCGCGGGCCGCGCCAGCACTTCCACAGTCAGTCCGGCGTTCACCAGCAGTTCATCATGGGGCCGTTCAAACGCCAGCCGCGTGATCGGGTTGCCAAACACGTCCAACTCATCACGCCGCGAAGACGGCTGCGGGCTGATATCCAGTTGCTGCGCCGTGCAGCGCTGCCACGCACAGGGGCGTGGCCACAGGTGCGCCAGTTGCTGGGCCAGGGACACCGGGCTGTCGTAGTGGTAATGGGTGTCGTGGAAAATCTGATAGCGCGCACTCATCACAACGACACCGTTTGTTGGCTGACATCATCCACATGGGCAAAGTGACGCAACGCCAGGCGATCCGACACTTGCCCGCTCTCATCGGCCACGGCTTGCAGCAAGTCGGCCAGCCCGTCCAACGCGGCCCGTACGCTGGACTCGCCAAACAGCGGGTTCTCCAGGCAACCCAGATCAAAACGGGACAGCCGCTCGACCAACGGGCCAAGACCGGTTTCGCGGGGCACGCCAAAGTCATCGTTGAGACGGCGCAAGGTACGGCTCACCAACTTGAGCTGGAACAGCACCG
Source organism: Pseudomonas nabeulensis (assembly GCF_004682045.1). Taxonomy (GTDB): domain Bacteria; phylum Pseudomonadota; class Gammaproteobacteria; order Pseudomonadales; family Pseudomonadaceae; genus Aquipseudomonas; species Aquipseudomonas nabeulensis. Next base: position 87,030 of record NZ_QUZT01000013.1, on the reverse strand, counting down.
CATGGGGGTTCTGCTCGTCCAGCAACAACAGGTCGAGCACCGGGATCAACTGTGGCACCGCCAGGTAACGCGAGCGATAAGTGATGCTGCTGTTACCCAGTTCCAACAACCACTCCAGCCCCGCCTGGTCGAACACCGCCACCCCACGCAAGAATGCCGCGAGGCTGCTGCTCAGAAATTGCAGACGCTCGATACGCCGGCCCATCATCAAAAAGCGCCAGCCCTCGTCGCGGGTCATATCATCCAGGGCGAAGCCGGACAGTGCCGCGAGCGACATCACCAGGCGGTTGAGGAAGTCCAGCAACTCACCAAAATCCGGCGCGTCGTTTTCCAGTTCCACGGCTTCGCGCTGCAACTCGACCAAGGCCTGCCAGTTCTCTCGGGACAGCTTGCCGCGCACTTGGGACGCAGCCCACTGCAAGCGTTGCAGGTTGGCGCGCAGGCTCGATGGCCAGTCATCGCCGAGCAACGCTGCCAGCAAGCGCTCGGGCAACTCGCCTTCCTCCGGCAACAGGCGCAGGGTTTCGCCCAGTTCGACTGCCGCTTGCAACGCCAACGGGTCGTCGCCATCGACATAGCGCGCCAGCACGATACGCAGCCAGCGCGCACTATCATCGCAGCGCTCGCAGTACCGGCCAAACCAGAACAGATTTTCCACCACGCGGGACGGCAGGTACGGATCGCGGCGCACCAGATCATGGGCGCCAATCGGCCGTTGCGCACGCCAATGCTCGCCACCGGCGGAGCGTTCGCCGAGTACCCAGGTGTCTTTGCTGGCACCGCCGCGTTGCATCGACACCACTTCGGCGTCGGCCTCGGCGGCCACACGGGTCAGGCCGCCGGGCAGCACGCGATAACCTTCATCGCTGGCCACGGCGTACACGCGCATGCCGATGGCGCGGTGTTGCAGATGATCCTCCACGGTGTGCCACACCGGCGCCTGGGACAGCTGCGCCAACTCTTGGGCGACGTAGGCATAGGGCCGTGCGCGCATGCGTTCGGCCAGGGCGCGGCGTTGTTTTTCGTCCAGATCACGGCCGAATACCGGCGTAAAGCTCTGTGACGGGAACGCGGGTTTGATCAGCAGCTCCGGCAGTTTTTCCAAGGCTTCGGCCAGTACCGGCGCTTCGCCGCACCACCAGGTGGCGATGGACGGCAGGATCAGTTCTTCACCAAACAGAAACTGATTGATCTTCGGCAGAAACCCCAACAGACCGGGAGACTCCAGCACGCCGCTGCCCAGGGCATTGGCCACCAGCACATTGCCCTGGCGCACCGCATCCAGAAGGCCGGGCACGCCAAGGGCCGAGTCCGTGCGCAGCTCCAACGGGTCGCAAAAATCATCGTCGAGGCGGCGCATGATCGCGTGCACCCGGCGCAGGCCGCTGAGGGTCTTGAGGAACACGCAGCTGTCGCGCACCGTGAGGTCGCCGCCTTCCACCAACGGATAGCCGAGTTGGCGGGCGAGGTAGAGGTGTTCGAAATAGCTTTCGTTGAACCGGCCCGGGGTGAGCAGCACGATCAGCGGCGTCTGGTCATCGCCGGGGGCCTGGCGGGCCAGGGTTTCCTGCAACGTGCGGAAGAATCCGCCGAGATGCTGCACTTGCAGGTCGCGGTACAGGTCCGGGAAGGCGCGGGACACGATGGTGCGGTTTTCCAGCGCGTAACCGGCGCCAGAGGGCGCTTGAGTTCGGTCGGCAGTGACCCACCAACGACCATCCGGCGTGCGCGCCAGGTCCACGGCGTACAGGTGCAGAAAGGCACCGTCCGGCGGCTGGATACCCTGGCACGGCCACAGGAAATTGTTGTGACCAAATACCAGCTCAGCCGGCAGCAGGCCTTCCTTGATCAAACGCTGCGGGCCGTAAAGATCCGCCAAAACAGCATTGAGCAAGCGCGCCCGCTGGGCGATCCCCGCCGACAGCTGCTGCCATTCTTCGGCCGCCAGCACGTGGGGCAACAGGTCCAGTTCCCAGGGGCGGTCGGCGCCCTTGGGGTCGGCGTAGACGTTGTAGGTCACGCCGTTTTCCTGGATCTGCCGGGTCAACAACGCCTGGCGCTGGGCCAGTTGCGCGGGCGTGCTGCGTTGCAGGTGGTCGAGCAAGCGCCGCCAATGGGCACGCACCGCGCCGCTGTCGTCCAGCAGTTCGTGATAAGTGCCCGCAGTCAGCGGGTAACGGTCGAGCAAGTCGGACATGGAACGCTCGGCAGGGGCAAGGGGGCTCAGATTAACTCAAATTCACTGCAATCTAATGTGGGAGGGGGCTTGCCCCCGATGGCGGTGTGTCAGTCAACAGCTGTACATCTGACCCGCCGCAATCGGGGGCAAGCCCCCTCCCACATTTGAACCGTATTCAGTCATTTTTATGGGCGAAACGCCGTAGGTCTAATGTCATCGGCAACTCATCGCTGATGACCACCTGTGGCACAGATTGCTTGCCAGGCGTATGCCCCAATCGGAAAAACCGCGCCATCCGTCGACTCTCCGCCTCATTGGCATTCACCGGCAGACTGTCGTAGTTACGCCCTCCCGGATGGGCAACGTGGTACTGGCAACCGCCCAACGAACGTTGCATCCACGTATCCAGCAAATCAAACACCAACGGCGCATGCACAGGAATAGTCGGTTGCAGGCAGTTAGCCGGTTGCCAGGCGCGGTAACGTACGCCGGCGACAAACTCTCCCACCCGACCGGTCGCTTGCAGCGGCACCGGAACACCGTTGCAAGTCAGTAGGTAGCGTTGCGGTGGCAGGCCAGTCAATTTGACTTGCAGGCGTTCCAGGGATGAATCCACATAGCGCACCGTGCCGCCCGCCGCGCCCTCCTCGCCCAGTACATGCCAGGGCTCCAGCGCCTGGCGCAATTCCAGTTCGATCCCGCTGACGGCGTAGTCGCCGACCTTGGGAAAACGGAACTCCAGGTGCGCGGCAAACCATTCGGCGCGCAGCGGATAGCCGGCGGCGTTGAGTTCGACGATCACGTCGGCAAAGTCCTGCTCGATAAAGTGCGGCAACAGGAAACGATCATGCAGCTCGGTGCCCCAACGCGCCAGCTTGGGCGGCGCATAGGGTTCACGCCAGAAGCGCGCAACCAGCGCGCGCAACAGCAGTTGTTGGGTGAGACTCATGCGCGCATGGGGCGGCATTTCGAAGGCGCGCAGTTCCAGCAGGCCCAGGCGGCCGGTGGCGCCGTCCGGTGAGTAGAGCTTATCGATGCAGAACTCGGCGCGGTGGGTGTTGCCCGTCACGTCGATCAGCAGATTGCGCAGCAAACGGTCCACCAACCACGGCGGGCATTCCTCGCCCGGTTCGGGCATTTGCGCGAAGGCGATTTCCAGTTCGTACAGCGCATCGTTACGCGCCTCGTCCACTCGCGGCGCTTGTGACGTCGGGCCGATAAACAGGCCGGAAAACAGGTACGACAGCGAGGGATGGTTATGCCAATAGCTGATCAGGCTGCGCAGCAAGTCCGGGCGACGCAGGAACGGTGAATCCTTGGGCGTAGCGCCACCAAGCACAAAATGGTTACCGCCGCCGGTGCCGGTGTGGCGCCCGTCGATCATGAATTTTTCGGTGGTGAGGCGGGTTTGCCGCGCTTCTTCGTAGAGGAATTCGGTGCGTTCCACCAACTCGTCCCAACTGGCGGACGGCTGCACGTTCACCTCGATCACACCCGGGTCCGGTGTAACGCGGAAGTTGCTCAACCGCGTATCGGCCGGGGGCTCGTAGCCTTCCAGCAGCACTGGGCAATGCAGCTCTTCGGCGGTGGCTTCGATGGCTGCGACCAGTGCCAGGTAATCCTCGACGCGCTCCAGCGGCGGCATGAACAGGTAGAGCCGCCCTCCCCGCGCTTCGGCGCACAGCGCGGTGCGGGTGAGCCAGTCGGCGGACTGGTCCACCTCGGGGACACGCTCATCAACGGGCGCAGCATCGTCATGGCTGCGCAATTGTGCAGTGGCGGGCAGCTCCGGCTGATCCTGGTTCGGATCGGTTGGATGCACAAACGGATACTCGGCCGCCGTCACCCATGGCTGCGATGCCAATGGCAGGCGATAGCCCAGCGGTGAATCCCCTGGCACCAGGCGGCAGTGGTTGTCGCGCAGGTACCAGCGGCCGCTCTGCCAACGATCATTGGCGGCAGTGCGCGCCAGCGGCAGCACGTGGCCGATGACTTTATCCAGGCCCTGGCTGAACACTTTGCGCAGGCGTTCACGTTCCAGCTCATCGCTCAGGCGCGAGTCCTGGGCGGTGACGTTTTGCGGCAGCGCACCTTCGCGCCACAGGTAGTAGAAGTTGTCTTCGAAGGCCGGGAACACGAAGCGTGTCGCCAGCTTCAGCCGTTCGGCAACGCTGCCAAGGAAGCGCCCGGCCATCACGCCATCGGCGCCGTAGTCCTCTTGCTCATCAGCGATCAGCGCGCTGTTGTGCCAGATCGGCACACCGTCACGCCGCCAGTAGCAATTGAGCGACCAACGCGGCAATTGTTCACCGGGATACCACTTGCCCTGGCCGAAGTGCACCAGGCCCTTGGGCGCGTAGTGCTGGCGCAGACGCTGGAACAGTTCGGCAGACAGCCGGCGCTTGTCCGGGCCCAAGGCGGCGGTGTTCCATTCGGCGCCATCGGGATCGTCGATGGAGACGAAGGTGGGCTCACCGCCCATGGTCAGGCGGACGTCGTGCTTGAGCAGGTCGCCGTCAATCTGTCGGCCCAGGGCCTGGATCGCCTGCCATTGCTCTTCGGTGTAGGGCTTGGTGACGCGGGGCGCTTCCCAAATCCGCTCTACCGACATTTCGTGGGCGAATTCGCACTCGCAGGGTTCCACCAACCCACTGATGGGCGCGGCAGACGAGGGATCGGGACTACACGCCAAGGGGATATGGCCTTCACCGGCGAACAGGCCGGAGGTGGCGTCCAGGCCGATCCAACCGGCGCCGGGCAAATACACTTCGCACCAGGCGTGCAGGTCGGTGAAGTCCACTTCGGTGCCGGACGGACCGTCGAGGGCCTTGATGTCGGCGGTGAGCTGGATCAGGTAGCCGGACACAAATCGTGCCGCCAAGCCCAGGTTGCGCAGAATCTGCACCAACAACCACGCCGAGTCGCGGCACGAGCCCGAGGCGTTTTCCAAGGTGAGTTCAGGGGTTTGTACGCCCGGTTCCATACGAATCAGGTAGCCGATATCAGCCGCCAATCGCTGGTTGAGGCCCACCAGAAAATCCACCGCCGGCAAGGGCGTGCGGTCGATACCCGCCAGATAAGTCGCAAGCCTGGGCGTCAGCGGCAAGGTTTCCAGGTACGGCGCCAGCTCGCGCTGCTCATCGGCGGCGTAGCTGAACGGGATTTTTTCGGCGTAGGGCTCGAGGAAAAAGTCGAACGGATTAAATACCGCCATCTCCGCAACCAGGTCGACTTCAATGCGCAGCTCATCGGTCTTTTCCGGGAACACCAACCGCGCCAGGTAATTGCCTTGGGGGTCTTGCTGCCAATTGATGAAATGTTGCTCGGGCAGCACCTTCAGCGCGTAGGACAAAATCCGCGTACGGCTATGGGCCGCCGGGCGCAGCCGCACGATCTGCGGGCCGAGTTCGACCGCACGGTCGTAGCGGTAATGCGTAACGTGGTGCAACGCGACATGAATCGACACGGCGGCCTCCTGCGAGCCAGGGCATGGACACGACGCGCGCAAGACTTATGCCACAGCGGCAGTCATTGCGCTTTGTCGTAGGACCCGGTGCAGTACAGCACCAAAACGGCGCTGACGGTGGTGTCGTGGTGCAGGTGCTGCACATATTTGTGGCGGAAGGCGGTGAACCTACCTATCAACGGTGTTTGTGCCGGGCAAGCATGGCTTCACGCAGATGGCGCACTTCGAGCAGTTTCTGGCGCATTTCACGGTGGCGCTTGCTGTTGAGCAGCAACAACCCAAGCAACGGGAGCAACAAGCTCAAGGCGTACATCACCTTGTTCGGCTGCTCACTGAGGGTGGGCAACATGCTCAGAAAGCACAGCCCTAAAAGCCCCACCAACACTCGCGCCCAATGGGGACGCCCGCGCGCGATCATGAAATTGCAGTGCACAACGACCAGCGTGAGCGCGATACCCGCCAGGAACGAATACTTGGCGTTATCCGCCATGGACAGGTTTGGCATATAGCTATCAAAGAACACGGGGACCGCAAGCACCAGGGTAAAAATGCACGCGAATATCGTCCCCATGAAGACCGGGAAATACGTCGATAGAAAACTGCGAACACTCGGCAGCTCATTCATCACTCGGCTTCCTCATACAACCCTACGGCAATCGTGCGCACGTTGCCCGACACTGCACTGCCGGTAAAACCGATGACAGCGCCCAAGGCATCCTTGATCTGTGTCACCGTCGCATGTTTGACCTCGGTGGGCGTAAACCGCTTGGGCAACTCGCCTGACAGCTGCTTGAGCTTGATCATTTTCGAACTCAGGCGCGGGTCGCTAATGCTCAACAGCTCCTTGGTCAGCTTGGCGCGCTCCTGGCGATTCAAGCCCCGGAGTACCTCCCGCACACTTTTCCCAGTGGTCGCCTTGTTCAGCCGAACCAACTTGAGCGTCGCCAATGAGGATGCACCGACGCCGACCAACGACGCGGCATCCAGCGCAATCATGGTGTATTGGTACCACTCCTCGCTGTCGAGTTGATCGTTCTTGGCGGGGTTGCGGATTTCATTGACCGTGCGATAGCCGCTGGCAAAACACTGCAACGAGCTGGCTGTCGCCGCGGTGTAGCCGAGCGCCACGACCACCGAACTGGCCCCCGCCGAAAACGGGACCGCGACGGAACCACTGAGCACGACAATCCAACCGATCACCGCTCCTGCACACGACAAGGTGGTATTGACCGCTTCACCCACTAATCGCGACTCACGCGGGTTGTCTTGCACCTGTTGGGCGAATTGCGTGGGGGCGATGTACTTCTGCGCCTCCCGCAGGATCACCCGCTTGGGCGCGATGCTGCAGATGGGCTGGAATTCGCGCAGGGTGACCACGTTGAAATTGGCATCGATATACACCACACCCGCGCCGACGATTGCGGGGTCGGCGTCGATGGCGGCGAACAGCCGCGGCAGGTTGATTTCACTTTCGATGCGCTGGCGCGCCATGAACTGGGAGCGGTTGGAGTCCATGCCGATGTTGGCCAGGGGGTTGCCCATGGGGGTCTTCTTCCTTGAATCAGGTGGTGACTGGACTGGCGCTATCGGGGGCAAGCCCCCTCCCACAGTGGACCGCATTCTCATGTTGGAACTCGGTCAAGTGTGGGAGGGGCGGTGCGACGATTCGACTTGCCCCCGATGGCGGCCTAATGGCCGCCACCTTAACAAACAGACCACCCACCGCCTAGAAAGCAAAACGCCAGCACAAGGCTGGCGTTTTGCATATTCAGACTACGATCAACGCGGCACTACCGGCTTGCGCGCGGGCTTCTTGCCCTTGCCCTTCGCCGCATCAGTACGCTCCTTGGCCGCCTGCTTGTTACGCGCCTGAGCCGCAGCCTTGGCCTGCTCGCGCTTGTCCCACGGATTGCTGCCGTCACTGCCACGCGGCGGCAAGCCGGTGTGCTGGGTGAGGATCCTGGTGGTGGTGTCCTTGGCGACCTTATGGCTGCCAGCCGGCGTCGAGTTCTTGCGACGGGCGCTCTGGTAGCTGTCGGTGCTCGGCTGGTGCAACGGGATCAGTTGATCCTTGCCTGGCCCGATCAGGTCGGCACGGCCCATGCGGGTCAGCGCCTCACGCAGCATCGGCCAGCCTTTCGGGTCGTGGTAGCGCAGGAACGCCTTGTGCAGACGGCGCTGGTCTTCGCTCTTGACGATGGTCACCGCGTCACTCTTGTAGGTGACCTTGCGCAGCGGGTTCTTGCCCGAGTGGTACATCGCGGTGGCGGTGGCCATTGGCGACGGGTAGAACGCCTGCACCTGGTCGGCACGGAAGCCGTTGCCCTTGAGCCACAGGGCCAGGTTCATCATGTCTTCATCGGTGGTGCCCGGGTGGGCGGCGATGAAGTAAGGAATCAGGTACTGCTCCTTGCCCGCTTCCTTGGTGTACTTCTCGAACATGCGCTTGAACTTGTCATAGCTGCCAATGCCCGGCTTCATCATCTGGTTGAGCGGACCTTCCTCGGTGTGTTCCGGGGCGATCTTGAGGTAGCCACCGACGTGGTGGGTGACCAGCTCTTTGACGTACTCCGGCGATTCCACGGCGAGGTCGTAGCGCAGGCCGGAAGCGATCAGGATCTTCTTCACACCCGGCAACGCACGGGCGCTGCGGTACAACTGGATCAACGACGAATGGTCGGTGTTCAGGTTCGGGCAGATGCCGGGGAACACACACGACGGCTTGCGGCACGCGGATTCAATCTCCGGGCTCTTGCAGGCGATACGGTACATGTTCGCGGTCGGGCCGCCGAGGTCGGAGATCACACCAGTAAAACCGGGGACTTTGTCGCGAATCTCTTCGATCTCGCGAATGATCGACTCTTCGGAACGGTTCTGAATGATGCGGCCTTCGTGCTCGGTGATCGAACAGAAGGTGCAGCCACCGAAGCAGCCACGCATGATGTTCACCGAGAAACGGATCATGTCGTAGGCCGGGATCTTTTCCTTGCCGTACGCCGGGTGCGGGATACGTGCGTACGGCATGCCGAACACGTAGTCCATTTCTTCGGTGGTCATGGGAATGGGCGGCGGGTTGAACCACACGTCCACTTCACCGTGCTTTTGCACCAGGGCGCGGGCGTTGCCGGGGTTGGTTTCCAGGTGCAACACGCGGTTGGCGTGGGCGTAGAGCACCGCGTCATTACGTACCTTTTCTACCGAGGGCAGACGGATCACGGTCTTGTCGCGGGTCATGCGCGGGCTGGCCAAAATCTGGACGACCTTGGCTTCTTCAGGATCATCCACCGGGCCTTTCTCTTGCTCGATGGCACAGGCCTGGGTGTCCTGGGTATTCACGTACGGGTTGATGATCTTGTCGATCTTGCCCGGACGGTCGATTCGCGTGGAGTCCACTTCGTACCAGCCCGCCGGGGTGTCACGGCGAATGAACGCAGTGCCGCGTACGTCGGTGATGTCTTCGATCTTGTGGCCCCACGACAGGCGCTGCGCCACTTCAACGATGGCCCGCTCGGCGTTGCCGTACAACAGGATATCGGCGCAGGCGTCGATCAGAATCGAGTTGCGCACGCGGTCCTGCCAGTAGTCGTAGTGGGCGATACGGCGCAGGGACGCTTCAATGCCACCGAGTACGATCGGCACGTGCTTGTAGGCTTCCTTGCAGCGCTGGCTGTACACCAGGCTGGCGCGGTCCGGGCGTTTGCCGGCCATGCCGCCGGGGGTGTAGGCGTCGTCGGAGCGGATCTTTTTGTCGGCGGTGTAGCGGTTGATCATGGAGTCCATGTTGCCGGCCGCGACGCCGAAGAACAGGTTCGGCTCGCCGAGCTTCATGAAGTCGTCTTTGGACTGCCAGTTCGGCTGGGCAATGATCCCGACGCGGAAGCCCTGGGACTCCAGCAGCCGGCCAATGATCGCCATGCCGAACGACGGATGGTCAACGTAGGCATCACCGGTGACGATGATGATGTCGCAGGAATCCCAGCCAAGCTGATCCATCTCCTCCCTGCTCATCGGCAGGAATGGCGCTGGACCGAAACATTCGGCCCAGTACTTGGGATAGTCAAATAACGGCTTGGCTGTTTGCATGACGGTGACCGGTGTGGAGATGAAAAATCGCGGGCGCGGAATATAGCACAAATTTTGACCAATTCCGACGGCAGCAGTCGGAATTGTGGAGAGGCTATCGGGGGCAAGCCCCCTCCCACACTTGAATTGCGAATACCTTCAAATGTGGGAGGGGGCTTGCCCCCGATGAGGCCCTGAAGACCTACTCGTCGTCGTCGAAGTTATAACTACCCGGCGCCAGGTTCTCAAAGCGTGTGTACTTACCAATGAACGCCAACCGGATAAAGCCAATCGGCCCGTTCCGCTGCTTGCCGATAATGATTTCGGCAATGCCCTTGTGCTCGGTCTCAGGGTGATACACCTCGTCGCGGTACACGAACATAATCACGTCGGCGTCCTGCTCGATTGCTCCGGATTCCCGCAAGTCGGAGTTCACCGGGCGCTTGTTGGGACGTTGTTCCAGGGAACGGTTGAGCTGGGACAACGCCACCACCGGGCAGTTGAATTCCTTGGCCAGGGCCTTGAGGGACCGGGAAATCTCGGAAATCTCGTTGGTCCGGTTGTCGCCGCTGGAACCCGGGATCTGCATCAATTGCAGGTAGTCGATCATGATCAGGGCGATGTCGCCATGCTCACGCACCAGACGGCGGGTACGCGCGCGCATTTCCGAGGGGCTGATGCCCGCGGTGTCATCGATAAACAACTTGCGGTCGTTGAGCAGGTTGACCGCCGAGGTCAGACGTGGCCAATCGTCGTCTTCCAGTTGGCCTGAACGCACCTTGGTCTGGTCGATACGCCCCAGGGACGAGAGCATCCGCATGATCAGCGATTCGCCTGGCATCTCCAGGGAGTACACCAACACGGTCTTGTCGCTGCGCAACACGGCGTTTTCCACCAGGTTCATCGCGAAGGTGGTCTTACCCATGGAGGGACGGCCGGCGACGATGATCAAGTCAGCCGGCTGCAGGCCGCTGGTCTTCTCGTCGAGGTCGGTGTAACCGGTGGAAATACCGGTGATGGCCGCATCGGTGTTGAACAGGGTATCGATGCGGTCGATGGCCTTGGTCAACAGTTCGTTGACGCCGACCGGGCCACCGGTTTTCGGGCGGGCTTCGGCGATCTGGAAGATCTGGCGCTCGGCCTCATCGAGAATCTCTTCGGCCGTACGCCCTTCGGGGTTGAAGGCGCTGTCGGCGATCTCGGTGCTGATGCCGATCAACTGGCGCAGCGTAGCGCGCTGGCGAACGATCTGGGCATAGGCCTTGATGTTGGCGACGGACGGCGTGTTTTTCGCCAGTTCACCCAGGTAACCCAGGCCGCCGACTTGGGAGGTCTGGCCTTCCTTGTCCAACTGCTCGGCCAGGGTCACCACGTCGATGGGCGAGTTCTGGTCGGCCAGCTTGGCGATGGCACGGAAGATCAGGCGGTGGTCATGACGATAGAAATCACCGTCCGAGACTTGATCCAACACGCGCTCCCAGGCGTTGTTGTCCAGCATCAAGCCACCGAGCACGGCCTGTTCGGCCTCGATGGAATGCGGCGGCACCTTCAGGGCAGCGGTTTGCAGATCGTATTGCTCAGGAGCTGAAATATCGTTCATGGCCACTTGGAATTAGGGGTGTGTAGAAAAACAAAAGGCACGACCTGTAAACAGGATCGTGCCCGATGTTAACCGCCTGGCACGCGAGGTGCCAGTCAGTTAGGTGCGACTTAAGCTGCTACCACGACAACGCGTACGGTGGCTTCAACTTCAGCGTGCAGGTGCACGGCTACGTCGAATTCGCCTACGTTGCGGATGGTGCCGTTCGGCAGACGAACTTCGCTCTTCTGCACTTCAACGCCGGAGGCGGTCAGTGCATCAGCGATGTCGTGGGTGCCGATCGAACCGAACAGCTTGCCTTCGTCACCGGCGGTGGCAGTGATAGTCACTTCCAGCTCAGCCAGTTGGGCAGCGCGAGTTTCGGCCGAAGCTTTTTTGTCTGCTGCGGCTTTTTCCAGCTCAGCACGACGCTCTTCAAACGCAGCCAGGTTGGCAGCGGTTGCAGCGGTGGCTTTGCCGTATGGCAGCAGGTAGTTACGACCGTATCCGGCCTTAACGTTCACTTTGTCGCCCAGGTTGCCCAGGTTGGCGACTTTTTCCAGAAGGATCAGTTGCATGTGAAAATCCTCTAACTTTTAACCTTCACCGTTCGCGCTATCGGCGTCTTTCGGCGCCAGACGACCGCGAAAATCAATCAGGCCGTCGACAATGGCCAAGACCACGAGTAACGGATAGATCAGCTGCATGAACAACACCATTGTGACGTACATCCCCACCAGCCAGAACTTGGCCAGGCGCTTGCGCGCAACCAGCCCATGAATCAGGGCCAGTCCGGAAAACACCAGCGGTACGCTGCAAAACAGCACCAACAAAGTTGCCTGTGAACCGAAGTACGGTCCGACAACCATCAGTGCCAGCAGCAACATCGCCGGGCCCACGGGGATTCTGATACTGCGAAACTCGCGACCAAAACCACCCGGGTTGTACAACAACGCTTGCCAATAACGCCCAAGCATCAGGCTCAGCACGCTGACGATCTGCATCATTACCGCCATCAGGCCGATCAGGGCCGGTGCGATCAGTGTTGCAAGACGCGCTCGCTCATCTACCGAAAGCTGCTGGTAGAGTTCCCCGAGGGCCTGCGGCAGGATCTTCGCGATCTCTTGCGCAAGCACCTCGATTTGCGGGCGGAAAGCCGCGTCAATCAACAACGAAAACACCAACCCCAATGCCACGCTGACCAGCAGCGTGCGGGCCCAGGATTCACTTGCGCGCAAAACCAACGCAAGGCTCGACGATCCCAGCAGTACCAAAAGTACCTTGGGCTCGCCCAGTTGCAGCCACCAGATCAAGGCGGCCAGCACTCCCAGGGCCAGGACACCCACGGCGTCCTGCAAACCGCGCCGCAGCAGCACAAGGCAACCTGCGGCAGCACCCAACCAATACAACAACGGCAATGCTGCACATCCAGCCACTACCAGAGTGGCCTGCACACGACCGCGCATGATGAACTCAGCTAAGGCGCGCATGCATTCAATCCCTTACTACTTGTCGACTGCCCGGTCTCAGCGGCCGTGGCTGTCGGTGTAGGCCAGCAGGGCCAGGAAGCGGGCGCGCTTGATAGCGGTGGCCAGCTGACGCTGATAACGTGCTTTGGTACCGGTGATACGGCTTGGAACGATTTTGCCGGTCTCGGATACGTAGGCTTTCAGAGTGTTGAGATCTTTGTAATCGATCTCTTTCACGTCTTCAGCGGTGAAGCGGCAGAATTTACGACGACGGAAGAAACGTGCCATTTGATAGGCTCCTTAAAAGGTCCGTGGATTACTCGTCAGCGTTATCGCTGTTGTCGCTGTCATCACTGTCAACGCCATCGGCGTCGGAGTGCTCAGGACGGTCGCGACGCTCACGGCGCTCACTGCGGTTTTCTTCAGCCTTGAGCATCTCGGATTGGCCGGTAACGGCTTCTTCGCGACGGATGACCAGGTTACGGATCACTGCATCGTTGTAGCGGAAGTTGTCTTCCAGCTCGGCCAGGGCCTTGCCAGTGCACTCAACGTTCAGCATCACGTAGTGAGCCTTGTGAACATTGTTGATTGCGTAGGCCAGTTGACGACGGCCCCAATCTTCCAGACGGTGGATTTTGCCGCCGTCTTCTTCGATCAGCTTGGTGTAACGCTCAACCATGCCGCCGACTTGCTCGCTTTGATCCGGGTGGACCAAAAAGATGATTTCGTAATGACGCATGAATGCTCCTTACGGGTTGTAGCCTGCCGCTCAAAAACGGTCAGACAAGGAGTGAATGACACTTATGGATCTTGCCGAAGGGAGGCACATCGGTGCCTGCCAGGAAGGCAAGGGGCGCAATTGTAGAGAAGGGGGAGGAAGCGTGCAAGGTGATTGGTGATTATTTGAACAATCACGCTCTTAGGTTAAACACAAAACAACTGTGGGAGGGGGCTTGCCCCCGATAGCAGAGCCTCAGTCACCACATCGGGGACTGATACACCGCCATCGGGGGCAAGCCCCCTCCCACATTTTGAATCAATTACTTCTTCGACTTGGCCTTGGCACCACGCTGACGCTGGGCTTCAAACAAGCACACACCAGTCGCAACCGACACGTTCAGGCTGCTGACACTACCGGCCATCGGCAGATGCACCAGGTAGTCGCAATGCTCACGGGTCAGGCGACGCATGCCCTTGCCTTCCGCCCCCATGATCAAGATGGTCGGGCCGGTGAGGTCCTGGTCATAAATGCTGACCTCGGCCTCCCCCGCCGTGCCCACCACCCACAGGCCACGCTGCTGGAGCTTCTCCAGGGTGCGCGCCAGGTTGGTCACGGCCACCAGCGGAATCACTTCCGCCGCGCCGCAGGCGACTTTACGCACAACAGGCGTCAAGGTAGCCGACTTGTCTTTAGGCACGATCACCGCCAGCGCACCAGCAGCATCCGCCGAACGCAGGCAGGCACCGAGGTTGTGCGGGTCGGTCACGCCGTCCAGTACCAGCAACAGGGGCGCGCCTTCGGTGCGGTCGAGCAGCTCGTCGAGCATCGCTTCGCCCCAGACCTGGCTCGGGCTTACGTCCGCGACCACGCCCTGATGGACGCCTTCAACCCACGCGTCCATCTCGCGACGCTCGGCCTGGCCGATGGCAACCTTGTTTTGGGTGGCCAGCTCAACCAGCGCCTGTACGCGCGGCTCGCTGCGACCTTCTGCCAACCACACTTGCTTGACGCGCTTGGGGTGGTGACGCAGCAGTGCTTCTACGGCGTGGACGCCGTAGATTTTCTCCAGACTCATGACTTGGCCTTAGGTTTGCGCGACCCGCCGCTTTTCGCGGGGGCCGAACCCGCTTTAGGCGGGCCTTTACGGTGTTTACTTGGCTTGCTCGACGGATTTTCCGCGCTGCGGGACTTTCCCCCAGACGCCGCTTTACCGCCGCTTTTGGCTTCATTGAGCAACTGCTGCTTCAACTCTCGACTCTTGCGCAATTCGGCGTTTTTCGCGGCGGCATCGCTTGGGCGGTAGGCTTCAGGCGCCTTTTCCTTGGCCGACGAACGGCGGCCAGTCTTGGCCGGCGCAGGTTCTGCAGCCGTCTTGACAGGAGCACCTTTGCCTTTGCCAGCCGGCGCCGCTCGCTTGCGACCGGTCGGTGCCTCGGCGGGCTTGTCGGACATACCAAAATCAATCTTGCGCTCGTCGAGGTCGACGCGCATGACCTGCACTTCCACGGTGTCGCCCAAGCGGAAGCTGCGGCCAGTGCGCTCGCCCGCCAGGCGGTGATGCACGGGGTCGAAGTGGTAGTAGTCACCCGGCAAGGCGGTAACGTGCACCAGGCCTTCGACGTAGATGTCGGTCAGCTCGACGAACAAACCAAAACCGGTCACCGCCGTGATCACGCCAGGGAACGACTCGCCCACGCGATCCTTCATGAACTCGCATTTGAGCCAGTTCACCACGTCGCGGGTGGCTTCGTCGGCACGGCGCTCGCTCATGGAGCACTGCTCGCCCAACTGTTCCAGGGCCGCTTCGTCGTACGGATAGATCCGCGCCTTCGGAATGGTCATGGCACCGGCGCGCTTGACGTGCGGGGTGTTCTGCTTGGAGTGGATCACGCTGCGGATGGCGCGGTGCGTGAGCAGGTCCGGATAACGACGAATCGGCGAGGTGAAGTGGGTGTACGCCTCGTAATTCAGGCCGAAGTGGCCCTGGTTGTCGGCGCTGTACACCGCCTGGCTCAGGGAGCGCAGCATCACGGTCTGGATCACGTGGTAATCCGGACGGTCCTTGATGCTGGCCAACAATGCCTGGTAATCCTTCGGCGTCGGGCCATCCTTGCCTTTGTGCAGGGACAGGCCGAGTTCGCCGAGGAACGCGCGCAGTTTCTCCAGGCGCTCCGGCGGCGGGCCGTCGTGCACCCGGTACAACGCAGGAATTTCGTGCTTTTGCAGGAATTCAGCAGTGGCCACGTTGGCCGCCAGCATGCATTCCTCGATCAGCTTGTGGGCATCGTTACGCGTGGTCGGGGTGATTGCGGCGATCTTGCGCTCGGAACCGAAGACAATCCGGGTTTCCTGGGTTTCAAAATCGATCGCGCCACGGGTGTGACGGGCGCCCAGCAGCACTTTGTACAGCGAATAAAGCTGCTTGAGGTGCGGCACCACGCCAGCGTATTCGGTACGCAGCGCCTTGGCTTCGCTGGTCTTCGGCGTTTCCAGGATGGTGCTGACCTTGTTGTAGGTCAGGCGCGCCTGGGAGTGGATCACCGCTTCGTAGAACTGGTAGTCGGTCATTTCGCCGGTTTTCGAGATGGTCATCTCGCACACCATGGCCAAACGGTCGACTTTCGGGTTCAGGGAGCACAGGCCGTTGGACAGCTGCTCAGGCAGCATCGGGATCACGCGCTCGGGGAAGTACACCGAGTTGCCGCGCACCTGGGCTTCGGCATCCAGGGCCGAACCGATCTTCACGTAGCTGGAGACGTCGGCAATCGCGACGAACAACTTCCAGCCGCCGGAGAACAGGCGCAGCTTGCCGGGCTTGGCTTCGCAATAGACCGCATCGTCGAAGTCGCGAGCGTCTTCGCCGTCGATGGTGACGAACGGCAGGTGACGCAGGTCGATGCGTTTCTCTTTGTCTTTCTCTTCCACTTCTGGCTTGAGCTTACCGGCTTCTTTCAGCACAGCCTCAGGCCAGACGTGAGGAATATCGTAGGTGCGCAGCGCAACGTCGATTTCCATGCCCGGCGCCATGTAGTTGCCGACCACTTCGACGATATCGCCCTGTGGCTGGAAACGCGCGGTGGGCCAGTGGGTGATCTTCACCTCGACGAACTGACCGACCTTGGCGGCGCCATTGCGGCCTGGGGTGATCAGCACTTCCTGCTGGACCTTCGGGTTATCCGGCACCACAAAGCCGATGCCGCCTTCTTCGAAGTAACGACCCACGATGGACTCGTGGGCACGGGATACCACTTCGACGATCACGCCTTCACGACGGCCACGGCGGTCGAGGCCAGACACACGCGCCAGGGCACGGTCGCCATCGAACACCAGGCGCATTTGCGCAGGGCTCATGAACAGGTCATCGCTACCGTCGTCCGGGATCAGGAAACCGAAACCGTCACGGTGGCCGGCGATGCGGCCCAGGATCAGGTCAAGTTTATCCACAGGCGCGTAAGTGCCACGGCGGGTGTAGATCAGTTGAGCGTCGCGCTCCATGGCACGCAAACGGCGGCGCAGGGCTTCGAGTTGGTCTTCGGTGGTCAGACCGAACTCTTCAACCAACTGCTCGCGGCTAGCAGGCGAACCACGATCGGCGAGGTGCGCCAGGATCAGTTCGCGGCTAGGAATAGGGTTTTCATATTTTTCCGCTTCACGAGCGGCCTCGGGATCGAGGGACTGCCAATCGGCCATTAGAGAGTTTTCACCTTGTCTATATGCGGGTTAGTTTGGCATACGCGTATTGAAACGGGAAATTTCAGACGCCAACAAGCCTTTAAAAGCGCTTTGCGGCCCCCGACGGGCACCTTGCACGACCACTGGCGAAATTTTCCAGGCTTTTTTCATGGCGGGGGTTTACAGCTCAATATGCCCTCCGTATAGTGCGCGCCATCGACAACGGCAACGTTGTTGGATAATGCCCAGGTGGTGAAATTGGTAGACACGCCAGCTTCAGGTGCTGGTGATCGCAAGGTCGTGGAAGTTCGAGTCTTCTCCTGGGCACCAAATTCAGATCAAACCCGCGAAAGCGGGTTTTTTCGTTTCAGGCCTTTGATTTTTAACGTAAATCTCGATTTATTTTTTTGAATCAGGGGTTTACAGATCAAAAAGCCCTCCGTATAGTTCGCTCCATCAACAGCGGCAACGTTGTTAGATAATGCCCAGGTGGTGAAATTGGTAGACACGCCAGCTTCAGGTGCTGGTGACCTTACGGTCGTGGAAGTTCGAGTCTTCTCCTGGGCACCAAATTCAGATCAAACCCGCGAAAGCGGGTTTTTTCGTTTCTGACGTTCGAAAACTTTCCCGCCAACCTCCTCCTTGTCCGCACCTGAGAAACTTTATCGTTTATCCTTGTAAGGATTTGTTGCACTCAAGTGAGGAACACCCCGGATGATGATCCGCGATACCCGTCTCAAGACATCCCTTCTGCGTGGCCTGACCATCACTCTGCTGGGCCTGACCCTGCTCTCGCCCACCGCCTATTCCGCCGACAAGGTCTCCCTGACCCTGTACAACGGCCAGCACAAAGAAGTCGGCGACGAACTCGCCAAGGCCTTCGAAGCCAAGACCGGCATCCACGTCAATGTACGTAAAGGCAGCAGCAACCAGCTCGCCAGCCAGGTCGTGGAAGAAGGCGACCGTTCGCCTGCCGATGTGATCTACACCGAAGAATCGCCGCCACTGAACAAACTCGGCGAGCAAGGCATGCTGGCCAAGATCGACGCCAGCACCCTCGACGTACTGCCCAAGGATTACGTGGGTGCCAACGGCGACTGGATGGGCGTGACCGCGCGCACCCGCGTCGTGGCGTTCAACCCGAAACTGATCGCCGAAAAAGACCTGCCCAAGTCGGTCATGGACTTCGCCAACCCCGAGTGGCAAGGCAAAGTCGGCTTCGTCCCCACCAGCGGCGCGTTCCAGGAACAGGCCGTGGCGATCATCAAGCTGCACGGTCGCGACGCCGCCGAAGAATGGCTCACCGGCCTGCGCGCTTTCGGCAAGGTGTACAGCAACAACATGGTTGCCCTTAAAGCCGTCGAGAACGGCGAAGTCGCCACGGTGCTGGTGAACAACTACTACTGGTTTGCCTTGAAGAAAGAGAAAACCAACCTGGACTCCCAACTGCATTACTTCACCGACGGTGATGTGGGCGGCTTGATCACCGTGTCTTCGGCTGCTGCGCTGAAATCCAGCAAGCACCCCAAGGAGGCCCAACAACTGCTGGCGTTCATGGCCAGTGAAGAAGGCCAGCGCGTCATCACCAACACCTCCGCTGAATACCCGCTGCGCAAAGGCATGGAGTCCAATCGCGGCCTCAAGCCTTTCAGCGAGCTGCAACCGCCGAAAGTCACCCCAGCCGACCTTGGCAATGCCGAAGAAGCCCTGGACCTGGAACGTGACGTTGGCCTGAACTGATGAACCCATCGCTCCCCGCCCCCGCCCTGCGCGGGGGTTTCAGCCCGAGGCGCAAGCGACCTTCGATCTGGCTGCTGCTGCCTGTCTTGCTCCTGGTTGGGCTGAGCCTGTTGCCCCTGGCGTACGTTGGGCTCAAGGCCTGGCAGGCTGGCTGGGCGGAAGCGGTGCATCTGCTGTGGCGGCCTTATGTGTTCGGGCTGCTGCGCAACACCTTGGCGCTGATGGTTGGGGTGACGGTGACATGCGGCGTGGTTGGCCTTTCACTGGCCTGGCTACTGGAGCGCAGCAACTTGCCGGGACGCCGTATATGGGGGGTGATTTTGTGCCTGCCGTTTGCGGTGCCGGCATTTGTCAGCAGTTTTACCTGGGTTTCGCTGAGTGCCAGTTTCGAAGGGCTTGGCGGGGCGATCCTGGTGATGAGCCTGTCCAAATATCCGCTGGTGTTTTTGCCGGTAGCGGCCACCCTGCGCAATCTGGATCCCTCGCTTGAGGAATCCGCCAGGACATTGGGCCTGAATCGCTGGGGTGTGTTTTTCCGCGTTACGTTGCCGCTGTTGTGGCCGTCACTGCTGGCCGGGGCGCTGCTGATCGCCTTGCATATGCTGGTGGAGTTCGGTGCGCTGTCGATCATCGGCTTGCAAACCTTTACCACCGCGATCTATCAGCAATTCGAGCTGGAATTCAGCAACGCCAATGCCGCCATGCTGTCGGCGGTGCTGCTGGTGATGTGCCTGACCTTGCTGTGGCTGGAACTGCGCGTGCGCGGCAAAGGCCGACACGTGCGAATCGGCCAGGGCGCGGCCCGGCATGCCGAACAGGTTCGCTTGGGCAAGTGGGCACCGCTGGGGCAACTCTATTGCCTGGCACTGGCGATCATCGGCAGCGGCATTCCGCTGGGCATGCTCGGTTATTGGTTGGCGGTCGGTTCGTCGGCGGCGTTTCCGGTGGCCGAGATTGGCGAGGCGCTGCTCTCCTCCCTGGCCCTGTCCCTCGGCGGCGCGGCGCTGTGCCTGGTGTTGGCGGTGCCGGTGGGATTGCTGGTGGTGCGCTACAAAGGCCAACTGGCGATCTGGGCCGAACGCCTGCCTTACCTGCTGCACGCCCTGCCCGGCCTGGTGATTGCGCTGACGCTGGTGTATTTCGCCCTGCATTACGTGCCGACGCTGTATCAGACCTCGGCACTTTTGTTGATCGCGTATGCGCTGTTGTTTTTGCCGCTGGCCCAGGCGCCGATCCGCACGGCACTGAACAAGGCTGCACCGCAACTGGAAGAGGCTGCGCGCACACTGGGCGCTTCGTCGTTCAGTGCGTTTTGCCGGGTGACCTTGCCGATAATCTTCCCGGCATTGGGGGCGGCGTTTGCGCTGGTGTTCCTGGATGCGATGAAAGAATTGACCGCGACGTTGCTGCTCAGCCCGACCGGGTTGAATACGCTGGCGACGGCGGTGTGGGCGCATACCTCGAATGTGGAGTTTGCGGCGGCGGCACCTTATGCGGCGTTGTTGATTTTGGTGTCGGGGTTGCCGGTTTATCTGTTAACGACTCGGATGTATTTGAGTCGCTGAGACCGCTATCGGGGGCAAGCCCCCTCCCACATTTTGATTTGTGAACACATTCAAGTGTGGGAGGGGGCTTGCCCCCGATGAGGCCGGCACAGACAACCTCAGGCCCTGAACTGCCCCAGACTGGCCTTCAACTGCGCCGCCAACCCATCCAGCACCTTGCCACTGGCGGTCGTCTCCACCACCGCCTGCGCCGCACGCTCAGCCTGAGCATGAATCACCTCGACCCGCCCGCGTACCGCATGCGCGCCCTGCGCCTGGTGCTCGGCTGCACGCGTCGCCAGACCAATCGCCGCATGCACCTGCTCCACTGATGCCTGCACCGTCTGCTGCAAGCGCACGCTGTCGCGCAGTACCAGCAAACCTTCATTGGCCTGGCGCCCCGCCTTGCCAATGGTCTCGACAGCCTCACGCGCACCTTGCTGCAATGCCACGATATGCGCCTGGATATCACCGGTCGAGCTTTGAGTCTTGCTGGCCAGCGCGCGCACTTCGTCCGCTACCACCGCAAAACCACGCCCGGTTTCACCTGCGCGTGCCGCCTCGATTGCGGCGTTGAGGGCGAGCAGGTTGGTTTGCTCAGCGATACCATGAATCACCGTCAGCACCACTTCGATTTGCTCACTTTGCTGGGCCAACCGCTCGATCACCTTGGACCCCGCCTGCACCTGCCCGGCCAACGCCTCAATCAACCCGCCGACCTCCTCCGAGGTGCGCGAGTTCTCATCCGTAGCCTGGCGAATATCCACCACTTGCTGCAAAGCCGCCTGCATCGCATGGCTTTCGGCCTGGGCCTCATCCGCCATTTGCGACAGCGCACGCAAGCTCTCGGCGACCTCATCACGCTGTAAGCCGGCCGCTGCATCGGCGCCAGCATTGCGCAAGGTCATTGCGCCGATTTCCACGCCGGTACGCTGGGCCACATCGCCCGCTTCACGCACGATGGGTTGCAACTTATCCACAAAGCGATTGACCGCCGAGGCCATGTCGCCGATTTCGTCCTTGCTGCTGATTTGCACGCGCTTGGTGAGGTCGCCCTCGCCCGCCGCCAGATCGTCCATGGCCGCAATCAGCAGTTTCAGACGATTGACCACGCGGCGCCCCAACACAATGGCGATCAGCATCAGCACACCGAACCCCACCACCGCGAGCCCCATGCCGATGCGCCAGCGCAGGGTGCCGGCCGCTTCCTGCACGGCACTGGTGGTATTGGCGGTCATCTGGGTAGCGGTGGCTTGCGCCGATTGCAGGCGTGCGCCCATGGCGGCAGCGCTGTCGGCTGCGGCGCCTTTGAGGCTGTCGCCGACCAACTGATCACCGCTGGCAATCAGCGCGGCAAAGCGCTTATCCAGTGCTTGCAGATCGGTTTCCACTGATGCAGTCGAGACCCCCATAAGCACTTTGCCGATCTCTACGCCATTAGGGCTGATGGAGGCCTCGACGTAATACACCGACGGATCGCTTTTGGCTGCGTTCAGGACTTTGTCCAGCGCACGTTCGCCCTGGCCTTTCGCAAGCAACGCCTGGTTGATCGGGTTTTCCCGGTTCAGGTAACGGGTCAAGTGTTCGCCCGCTGCATCGTCATAAACGACGAACAACACATTGGGATTGCGCTGTGCGCGCCGGGCAAATTCCGACAACGTCGGCACGTCGCTGTCCCACATGGCTCGCGGCGCCACCGAGGCCAACAGTTGCGCCATGTCGTTGGCAGAGTCTTTCAGGTCTTTTTCCAGGGTCGCACGCAGTTGCTTCTGCTCTTCCTGCAAGCGAGTCGAAAGCCCGGCAGTCAAACGCTGACGGGTGCTGGTCGACAAGCTATCTAGACCGGACGTGACTTCCTTGCCGGCCTGGGACAGTTCGGCAGACAGTTTCTGGCTATCAATGCCCAGGCGATTGCCCAAATCAGCTTCCAACGCAGTCACCGTGCTTCGCGTCAGGGCGACGGCCACCAGCACTTGCACCAAAAGGGCGATACCTAGGGTAACGAACACCGGCCGCAACAGACGGCTTTGTAACAATGAGAGAACGGCAGACATCGGGAATCCCTCCACCACGGGTGCCATTAATTTGATAGCACCGCGAAAAAGAGAACCCAAGCAAGGGCCGTGCCGCTCGGCAGACAGAAACGACAAAGGGCTCCCGAAGGAGCCCTTTGCTTTTTACATCAACAGCTTATTACGCGAACGGGTGACGCAGAACGATGGTTTCGTTGCGGTCCGGGCCCGTCGAAATAATGTCGATCGGTGCACCGATCAGCGCTTCAACACGCTTGATGTAGGCACGGGCGTTAGCTGGCAGCTCTTCCAGGGTCTTGGCACCCACGGTCGATTCGGTCCAGCCCGGCACTTCTTCGTACACAGGCTGCAGGCCTACGTAGCTGTCAGCGTCGGTCGGGGCAACATCATTACCGTTGGCGTCTTTGTAGCCGACGCAGATGTTGATGGTTTCCAGGCCGTCGAGTACGTCCAGCTTGGTCAGGCAGATGCCCGAGATGCTGTTCACATCGATAGCGCGACGCAGGATAACGGCGTCGAACCAGCCGCAACGACGGGCACGGCCAGTGGTGGCACCGAACTCGTGACCTTGCTTGGCCAAGTGAGCGCCGACCTCGTCGAACAGTTCAGTCGGGAACGGACCCGAACCTACACGGGTGGTGTAAGCCTTGGTGATGCCCAGGATGTAATCCAGGAACATCGGGCCAACGCCGGAACCGGTGGCAACGCCGCCAGCGGTGGTGTTGGAGCTGGTCACGTACGGGTAGGTGCCGTGGTCGATGTCCAGCAGGGAGCCTTGGGCGCCTTCGAACATGATGTCCTTGCCAGCGCGACGCAGGTCGTGCAGCTCGGCGGTCACGTCCAGCATCAGCGGCTTGAGCAGCTCCGCATATTCCTTGCACTCGGCCAGGGTCTTTTCGAACTCGATGGCGGGCTCTTTGTAGTAACCCACCAGCATGAAGTTGTGGTAGTCCACCAGCTCACGCAGCTTGTCTTCAAAGCGCGGCATGTTGAGCAGGTCGCCCACACGCAGGCCACGACGCGCAACCTTGTCTTCGTAGGCCGGGCCGATGCCGCGACCGGTGGTGCCGATCTTCAGCTCGCCACGGGCCTTTTCACGGGCCTGATCCAGCGCGACGTGGAAGGACAGGATCAGCGGGCAGGATGGGCTGATACGCAGGCGCTCACGCACGGGGACGCCTTTCTCTTCCAGCTTGACGATCTCGCGCAGCAGGGCGTCAGGTGCAACCACCACGCCGTTGCCGATCAGGCACTGCACGCCTTCGCGCAGTACGCCCGACGGGATCAGGTGCAAGACGGTTTTTTCGCCATCGATGACCAGGGTGTGGCCAGCGTTGTGGCCACCTTGGTAGCGCACTACGGCGGCGGCATGTTCGGTCAGCAGATCAACGATCTTGCCTTTGCCCTCATCACCCCATTGGGTGCCCAGGACTACGACATTCTTACCCATAACACTTGTCCTCATTCGCGCAAACTTGGTGCCGGCGATGGCCGGCAGGAAAACTCAAGAAGCCAGTGGCGATACTTGCCAAAGCCCGTTCTGCAGAATCAATTGCTGGTCGCAGTCCGCTTCACGGGCGGCGGCCAATGGCTGCCCAGGCAAAGCCTGGACGACACGCTGACCCTCACTGCGCAACTGGCAAACCTGCTGCCAGAGTGCTGCGTCCGTACTGTCGGGCATCCAGATGCCACCAGACGGCAGCTCGACCTCAGCACGCCCCAGGGTCACCAGGGTTTTCAAATCGGTGGAAAAGCCAGTGGCCGGACGCGCACGACCGAAGTCGGCGCCGATGTCGTCGTAACGACCACCTTGGGCGATGGCTTGGCCAACACCCGGTACAAATACGGCGAACACCACACCGGTGTGGTAGTGGTAACCGCGCAACTCACCCAGGTCGAAATACAGCGGCAACTCCGGGAACCGTGCCGACAACTGCTCGGCAATCGCCAGCACGTCGTCCAGCGCCGCCAATACCGGGGCCGGCGCATTGGCCAGGCGCTCACGGGCAGCCACCAGCACTTCACGGCCACCGCACAGGTTCACCAGTGCACGCAGCATGCCGGCCAGATCCGCAGGCACGCCTTCAGTCAGCGCGATCACTTCATCGATGGCCTTGCGTTGCAGGGCATCGAACAACTGTTGCTCCACTTCACCAGACAAACCGGCCGCGCGGGCCAGGCCTCGGTAAATGCCGACGTGACCCAGGTCCATGTGGACATCCGGCACGTCAGCCAGTTGCAGCATGGCCAGCATCAAGCTGATCACTTCAACGTCGCTGCTCGGGCTGGCATCGCCGTACAGCTCGGCGCCCAACTGAATCGGGCTACGGGACGACGACAAGGCACGCGGCTGTGCATGCAGGACGCTGCCGGCGTAGCACAAACGGCTCGGGCCTTCGCGACGCAGGGTGTGCGCATCGATTCGCGCCACTTGCGGCGTGATGTCGGCACGGAAACCCATTTGCCGACCCGACTGCGGGTCGATGACCTTGAAGGTGCGCAGATCCAGGTCCTGGCCCGCGCCGGTCAGCAGGGATTCCAGGTACTCGATATGGGGAGTCACGACAAACTCGTAACCCCAGCTCTGGAACAGATCCAACACCTGACGACGCGCTACTTCAATGCGCGCAGCTTCTGGTGGCAGTACTTCTTCGATGCCATCTGGCAGAAGCCAGCGGTCTACCGTTGCCATTACGCCAATCCCCTTTGATCCGGGCGGCCAGCCCTCGGCCGAGCCTTGAGTGAAGCAGAAAATGCCCGCCCCTTGCATAAACCACGCGCAAGAGCGACGTGACGAACGACCTGTAACCGGCCTCGTCGGGCACTTTCCTCGAAAAACCTGTCACGCCTGCCGAATCAAACATGCAGACGCAAAAAAGCCGGGAATTTCCCGGCTGCCGCATCATACACCCGTTTTCTGAAAGGATCACCCCGCCAGGCGTTTTAGCCGCCCGACGGAGTGTGTCCTACCCAGTGACGGGCTGATTACTTGGCTTTTTCCAGGTAGCGGAAGAAATCGCTACTTGGGTCCAGCACCATGACGTCGGTTTTGTTCGCGAAGCTTTCACGGTAGGCACGCAGGCTGCGGTAGAACGCGTAGAACTCCTGGTCCTGGCCGTAGGCCTTGGCGTAGATCGCCGCAGCTTGGGCATCACCATCACCACGCGCCTCTTCCGACTCACGATAGGCTTCTGCCAGCAGTACACGGCGCTGACGGTCGGCATCCGCACGAATACCTTCGGCCAGTTCGTTACCCTTGGCGCGGTGCTCGCGGGCTTCACGCTCACGCTCGGTGCTCATCCGTTCGAACACGCTGCGGTTCACTTCTTTTGGCAGGTCGATAGCCTTGACCCGAACATCGATCACTTCGATGCCCAGCTCTTTTTCCGCCATGGTGTTCAGCGAACGGGTGATGTCAGCCATCAACGCGTCACGCTCACCGGAGACCACCTCGTGCAGGGTGCGCTTACCAAACTGGTCACGCAGGCCCGACTCCAGACGGCGCGACAAACGCTCGTCGGCAATCTGCTTGAGGCCGGAAGTCGCAGTGTAGAAGCGCTCGGCATCCTTGACGCGCCACTTGGCGTAGGCGTCAACCATCACGGCTTTCTTTTCCAGGGTCAAGAAGCGCTGTGTCGGTGCATCCAGGGTCATCAGGCGGCCGTCGAACTTGCGCACCTGGTTGACGTAGGGGACTTTCACATGCAAACCCGGCTGAACATCGGCCTGGACCACACGACCAAATTGCAGCAACACCGCGCGCTCGGTCTGAGACACGATGTAGAAGCAGTTCCAGGCAGCGATGACCACGACGACGCCCACAATCAGGGCTGTCAGCGATTTATTGCTCATCAACGACTCTCCCTGGTACGTGTTTGCTGTTGCAGCAAGTCAGCGGCCGCACGGGCGCTCGCTTCGTTGGCAGCGGCATTCGAGCTGGTGGACGGTGCACTGTTACCCGTACGCCCCCCTTCGATCATCTTGTCCAGCGGCAGGTACAGCAGGTTGTTCTGCCCACCTTTGTTGCCGGTCACGAGTACCTTGCTGGTGTTGCTGAAGACTTCCTGCATGGTGTCCAGATACAGACGCTCGCGGGTCACTTCTGGAGCCTTGCGGTATTCAGCGACCAGTTTGGTAAAGCGATCCGCCTCACCCTTGGCGCGGGAGACCACTTCGTCGCGGTAACCGTTGGCATCCTCGAGGATACGCTGGGCCTGACCACGGGCTTCCGGCACAACGCCGTTGGCGTAGGTTTCGGCCTGGTTGCGCGAACGCTGCTCGTCTTCACGGGCGCGGATCACGTCATCGAAGGCTTCCTGTACTTCGCGCGGTGCAGCGGCGCTCTGTACGTTCACCTGGGTCACGGTGATACCAGTGCGATAGGTATCCAGGAACCGTTGCAGGCGCTCCTTGATTTCGCTGGCCATCAATTCACGACCTTCGGTCAGCACCTGGTCCATGGCGGTGGAACCCACCACGTGGCGCAGGGCGCTTTCGGTTGCGTGTTGCAGGCTGATTTCCGGCTGATCAACGTTCAGCACGAAGTCCTGCAGGTTGCTGATCTTGTACTGCACGGTCAGCGGCACTTCGACGATGTTCTCGTCTTCGGTCAGCATCTGGCCTTGCTTGGTGTAGGCACGCTCACGCGTGACGTTTTCCATGTACTTCTTGTCGATCGGCGGGAAGTAGATATTCAGGCCCGGGCCGACAGTCTCGTAGTACTTGCCGAAGCGCAGCACCACGGCTTGCTCCTGCTCGTCCACGACGTAGACGGCGCTGTACAGCCAAACGGCCGCGAGCACGACAAGCCCCAGGCCCAGCAGGCCATAGCCGCCACCCTTGCTTGTGCGACCGCCGTCGTCACCACCACGTTTTTTTCCACCACCGAACAACCCATTCAGGCTTTCCTGCAGCTTTCGGAAGGCCTCGTCGAGATCTGGTGGCCCCTTGCGGTCGCCATTATTGCGGCGTTTACCACCCCAAGGATCCTGATTATTCGAGTTGCCACCCGGCTCATTCCAAGCCATAGCGCTCTCCATCTGATAAAGCAAAGACGCACCCACGGCGCGCCGACCAATGCTACAGAATGCCTGCTACTGCGGCACAACCGCTTTCGGAGGCTTTTATTGCAAAGTGTGTTGTTCGATGAACTCTGTCGGTACAACGCCTTCACGGCTGACCAGCCGATTCAGCTCCGAGCGCGGCAATCGAACGGCCAGCAAGCTGACACCTTCTTCGTCATGTTCTTCTTTCTGTACCGCGCCCAACTCGAAAAACTGTGCACGCAGTCGAGCAAAACGCTGGGGCAAGCGCAAGGTGCCGACGAACAAATCGCTGCCAAGCAACTCGGCAATGGCCTGTTCAAGCAGCTCCAAACCACTGCCATCACGCGCTGACAGCCATACCCGCTGGGGCTTGCCGTTCTCGTCGCGCTGGATTTGTGGCTCAACGCCTTCAAGCAAATCGAGTTTGTTATAGACCTCGAGGATCGGCAAGTCCTGAGCACCAATCTCGCCCAGCACCAGCATCACCTGTTCAATCTGCAGCATGCGATCCGGTTCGGCCGCATCGATCACGTGCAACAGCAAGTCAGAATTGCTCGACTCTTCGAGCGTAGACCGAAATGCCTCGACCAGCTTGTGGGGCAAGTGACGAATGAAACCCACGGTATCGGCCAGGACAATCGGCCCCAGGTCCGCCAGGTCCAGGCGGCGCAGGGTCGGGTCGAGGGTCGCGAACAGTTGGTCGGCCGCGTACACGTCCGATTTCGTCACGTTGTTGAAGAGTGTGGATTTGCCGGCGTTGGTATAGCCCACCAGGGACACGGTCGGGATATCCGCACGGGAGCGGCCACGTCGCGATTGCTCGCGCTGGCTGCGAACTTTTTCCAGGCGGCCCTTGATCTGACGCAGGCGAACCCGCAGCAGGCGTCGGTCGGTTTCCAGCTGGGTTTCACCCGGACCACGCATACCGATACCGCCACCTTGACGCTCAAGGTGAGTCCAGCCACGAACCAGCCGGGTGCTCATGTGGTCAAGCTGGGCCAGTTCAACCTGGAGCTTGCCTTCATGGGTACGGGCGCGTTGGGCGAAAATATCGAGAATCAGACCGGTACGGTCGATCACGCGACACTCGAAGACACGTTCGAGGTTGCGTTCCTGACTGGGCGTGAGGACGTGATTGAAGATCACCAGATCGGCTTCTTCGGCGTGGACCAGGTCGCGCAGTTCCTCGACCTTGCCGCTGCCGATCAGGAATTTGGCGGTTGGCCGATGACGCGGTACGTTAAAAAACGCAACGGTCTCGGCGCCGGCCGAATTTGCCAACTCCTGAAACTCCTGCGGATCTTCGCGCGCCTCAGGGTCCTGTCCATCCAAGTGAACGAGGATGACTCGCTCACCACCACCGTGGCGCTCAAAGAACAAAGGAGACTCCTATCAGGCGTTACCTGGCTCAGCGTCAGCTGCTTCATCACCGGCTGCGCTTGGCAGGCGGATAGGACGCACTGGAACCACTGTCGAGATAGCGTGCTTGTAAACCATCTGGCTGACGGTGTTTTTCAGCAGGATCACGAACTGGTCGAACGACTCGATCGTGCCTTGCAGCTTGATACCGTTGACCAGGTAGATGGAAACCCCCACTTTCTCTTTACGTAAAGTATTCAAGTAAGGGTCTTGTAGCGAATGCCCTTTTGACATGTGTCGCACTCCTTTAAGGATCAATAATAAAAAATCGGAAAAATAGATAGCTTATGGCCGTCACACCCCCAAGGATAGACGGCAATTGCAAGGACTCAGCTCAATATGGAGACCGATCCCAAGTATTTCAAGGCGCGTGACAGATTGTCGCTGTCCAGGCTGTCCAACCAGTGCAAATCGCTCCAGCTGCGCAACCAGGTGAACTGGCGCTTCGCCAATTGGCGCGTGGCGATGATGCCGCGCTCCTGCATCTCGGCTGACGTCAGTTTGCCATCCAGGTGATCCCAGACTTGGCGGTAACCTACAGCACGTATCGAAGGCAACCCTGAGTGCAGGTCGCCTCTTGAACGCAGTGCTACGACCTCGTCCACAAACCCCTGTTCCAACATAATTGTGAATCTTTGTGCAATTCGGTCATGCAGCACCTGGCGATTTGCCGGGGCAATGGCCAGATTCGCCACAGTATAGGGCAATTGTGACTGTCCAGATGCGCCTGCGTCGGCACTTTGCGCAGTTTGTTTCAGCCGATGTTCAGTCATGGTCTGGCCGCTCACACGCCAGACTTCCAACGCCCGAGTGAGGCGTTGGGGATCATTGGGGTGAATTCGCGCGGCAGACACCGGGTCCACGGCTGCCAACTGGTCGTGCAAGGCTTGCCAACCAAGGCGTGCAGCCTCTTCCTCAAGCTCGGCGCGCACCTGCGCGTCAGCCGGCGGCATATCGGCGAGACCTTCCTGCAAAGCCTTGTAATAGAGCATCGTGCCGCCCACCAGCAACGGAATATTGCCGCGCGCGGTGATCTCGGCCATGGCGGCCAGGGCATCGGTGCGGAAATCCGCCGCCGAATAGCTTTGCGACGGATCGATGATATCGATCAAACGGTGCGGATACTGGGCCAGCAGCTCCTTCGAGGGCTTGGCGGTGCCGATGTTCATGTCCCGGTAAACCAGGGCAGAGTCGACACTGATCAGCTCGCACGGCAGCACCTTGGTCAGCTCGATGGCCAGGTCGGTCTTGCCGGCGGCCGTGGGGCCCATCAGGAAGATGGCGGGGGGCAAGGCACTCATCAGCGACCGCGCAAGAACAGTTTGTCCAGATCGTCCAGGCCCATCTGGGTCCAGGTCGGTCGGCCATGGTTGCATTGGCCGCTGCGCTCGGTGTTTTCCATGTCGCGTAGCAAGCCGTTCATTTCCGGCAGGGCCAGGCGGCGGTTGGCGCGGATCGCACCGTGGCAGGCCATGGTGCCGAGCAGTTCGTTGATATGGGCCTGGACGCGGTCACTGGTGCCGTATTCCATGAGGTCGGCCAGTACGTCGGCGACCAAGCGGTTGGCCTCAGCCTGCTTGAGCAACGCAGGAATCTGGCGGATGGCCAGGGTTTCCGGGCCCAGGCGTTGCAGCTCGAAGCCAAGGCTCTGGAATACGCCGGCGTGTTCTTCGGCGCAATCGGCTTCGCGCTGGCTCACCGCCAGGGACTCCGGCACCAGCAGCGGCTGGCCGCTGAGGCCTTCGCTGGCCATGGCGATCTTGAGGCGCTCGTACATGATCCGCTCGTGGGCGGCATGCATGTCCACCAGCACCAGGCCGTGGGCGTTTTCCGCGAGGATGTAGATGCCCTTGAGCTGCGCCAGTGCGTAACCCAGCGGCGGAATATCCCCACCACCCTCCGGCAAGGCGACAGCGGCATTCGGCTCGGCGCCCGGCAGCGGCGCGAAAAACTCGCGATACGCCGCCTGGGCCTCGGCCACCGGCACCGCCGATTGCGGGCGCGGCGTGTATTGGTATTGATAACCCGCGCCCGAGCCGGAGCCCGGCGCCGTGTACGCGGGCTGTGGCGGCGGCGATTGCAGCAGGTTGCCGGCCAGGCTCATTTCACCCTGAGGGCCGAACTCGCCAGCCTCCGGACCACTGGGCCGCACGACCGCCGTCACAATCGGCGCAGACAGCTGATCGTCGGGGCGCACATCACCCAAGGCGCGGTGCAGGGTGCCGTAGAGGAAGTCATGCACCATGCGTCCGTCACGGAAGCGCACTTCGTGCTTGGTCGGGTGCACGTTGACGTCCACCACCGACGGGTCGACCTCAAAAAACAGCACAAAAGTCGGGTGGCGACCGTTGAACAGCACGTCTCGATAGGCCTGGCGCACCGCGTGGGCCACCAGCTTGTCGCGCACGGCACGGCCGTTCACAAAGAAGTACTGCAAGTCCGCCTGGCTGCGGGAGAAGGTCGGCAAACCGACCCAGCCCCACAAACGCAGGCCATTGCGCTCGATTTCAATCGGCAGCGCCTGTTCCAGGAAGCCGCCGCCGCAAATCGCCGACACCCGGCGCGCACGCGCGGCATCGTCATGGGCTTCGTGCAAACTAAGGATGGTCTTGCCGTTGTGACGCAGGTGAAACGCCACGTCAAAACGCGCCAACGCCAGACGCTTGATGACTTCTTGCAGGTGATCGAATTCGGTTTTTTCGGCCTTGAGAAATTTGCGCCGCGCCGGGGTGTTGAAGAACAGGTCGCGCACTTCCACCGAAGTACCCACCGGATGGGCCGCCGGCTGGACCCGAGGTGCCATGTCGCGGCCTTCGGTTTCCACCTGCCAGGCCTGTTCGGCACTGCGCGTACGAGAGGTCAGGGTCAGGCGGGCCACGGAGCTGATGGAGGCCAGCGCCTCACCGCGAAAGCCCAGGCTCATCACCCGTTCAAGGTCTTCCAGGTCGCGAATCTTGCTGGTGGCGTGACGGGCCAGGGCCAGCGGCAGGTCATCGGAGGAGATACCGCTGCCGTCATCACGCACCCGCAGCAGCTTGACGCCGCCCTGCTCGACATCCACATCGATGCGCTTGGCACCGGAGTCGATGCTGTTTTCCAGCAACTCCTTGATCACCGATGCGGGGCGCTCAACCACCTCACCCGCGGCAATCTGGTTGGCAAGGCGCGGGCTGAGCAGTTCGATGCGCGAGCCGTTGTTCAGATTCGATTCGCTCATTACTGTGCCGCCAGTTCAGTGCCGGGGATGGTCAACACTTGGCCGACTTTCAATTCATCGGTTTTCAGGTTGTTGGCGTTGCGCAAGGTCGCTGCCGAGACCTGGAAACGCACGGCCAGCATGGCCAGCGTATCGCCGGGCTGTACGCGATGGTCACGCGGGCCCTGGGCGATCTTGCCGGAGTCACGCAGCCAGGCGATGTAGGTGCCCGGCGGCGGGTTCTGCTGGAAGAACTGACGCACACCAGCGCTGATGGAACGTGCCAACGCCTGCTGATGGCTGGCGCTCGCAAGCTTGGACGCTTCATTGGCGTTGGAAATAAACCCGGTTTCCACCAGGATCGATGGGATGTCCGGCGACTTCAACACCATGAACCCGGCTTGTTCCACGCGCTGTTTGTGCAGCGAGGTCACGCGACCGATATTGCTCAAGACCTTCTGCCCGACGTTGAGGCTGGAGGTCAGCGAAGCGGTCATCGACAGGTCAAGCAGTACGCCTGCGAGCATCTTGTCCTTGTCATCCAAGGACACGTTGCCGGCACCGCCGATCAAGTCGGAACGGTTTTCGCTGTCGGCCAGCCAGCGAGCGGTCTCGGACGTGGCGCCGCGATCCGACAGGGCAAACACCGAGGCGCCGAATGCGGCGGTGGACGGTGCGGCGTCGGCGTGGATCGATACGAACAGGTCCGCGCCCTTCTTGCGGGCAATTTCGGTACGCCCACGCAACGGGATGAAGTAGTCGCCGGTTCGCGTCAGCTCGGCGCGGTAGCCTTTCATCGCGTTGACCTGGCGTTGCAGCTCGCGGGCAATCGCCAGCACCACATCTTTTTCGTGCTGGCCACGGGAGCCGGAGGCGCCCGGGTCTTCGCCGCCGTGACCGGCGTCGATCACCACGATAATGTCGCGTTTGCCCGCCGGGGCCGGTGGCGGCGGTGGCAGCTTGACCTGCGGCTGCGACGGGTTGACCGGCACCGCAGGCACCGTCGCGACGCTCGGCGTTGGCACCGGCGGCGGGTTGGCATCGGCGGGGTTGTCGAACAGGTCGACCACCAGTCGGTTGCCGTACTGGGCGTTGGGCGCCAGGGAGAAGCTTTTTGGGGTCACGACCTTTTTAAGGTCGATCACAACGCGCAGGTCGGTCGGCGTACGTTGGGCCGAGCGCATGGCCGTAATCGGGGTGTTGGCAGTGGACACTTTCAACGGCGCGGCCAGGGTCGCACCATTAATGTCGATGACCAGACGGTCAGGCGCCGTCAGGGTAAAGACGCTGTGCTGGACCGGGCCAGACAGGTCGAACACCAGTCGCGTGTTATCCGGCGCACGCCACAGGCGAACACTGTTCACTTGCGAAGCAGCCAGTGCATTGACAGTCATTGCCGCAAGCAACACCCCTACGACAGCAACCAACGCGCGAAAGCGCATACCTAACCCCACCAATTATTTGAATTCCAATGCCAAAGCGGCGCACCACGACTGGCCGCGCGCGCTCTGGGGCAACAACTTCAGCTGACGTCCAGGGTCATGCGGCGTAATGGTAATGGTCAGGTCCGGCTTTGGCAAAAAGCCCGTGCCTTTATCTGGCCACTCGATCAGGCACAACGCATCGTCTTCGAAGTAATCCCGGATGCCCATGTACTCGAGTTCCTCAGGGTCCACCAGACGATAGAGGTCAAAGTGAAAGGCGCGAACGCCGCCGATCTCGTAGGGCTCTACCAGAGTGAACGTCGGGCTTTTTACCGCCCCGGTATGACCGAGGCCGCGAATAATCCCCCGCGACAAGGTGGTCTTGCCCGCCCCCAGGTCACCTTCTAAAAAGATCAGCCCCGCCCCGGCCGTGACCTGGGCGATGCGGTGCCCGAATGCAACCATGGCTTCTTCATCGGCCAACAACAGGATTACTTCAGGCACGGCGACTGTTCCTCTAATAATTGACGAATGGCGGGTATCAGGTCACTGGCCGCCAGCCCGCGACCAAAGCTGCCCTGGCGATCCCCCGCCGTGGCGTGCAACCACACGGCCAGGCAACTGGCCTCATAGGCCGACATGCCCTGGGCCAGCAACGCGCCCACCAAGCCGGCGAGGACATCGCCCAAACCTGCCGTTGCCATCGCCGGATGGCCCTGGTCGCATCGCGAAACACGTCCGTCCGGGCTGGCGATCAAACTGCCAGCACCCTTGAGAATAGCCACTGCATTGAATTTCTGGCTCAACGCGCGCGCCACATTAAGGCGATCGGCCTGAACCTCGGCTGTCGAGAGGCCCAGTAAACGGGCGGCTTCGCCAGGATGAGGGGTGATCACCGAGTTGGCAGGCAGGCTGATACCGCCTTTGGACAATTGATTCAGCGCGTCAGCGTCCCACACTTGCGGCAGTTTCGCGTTGGCGGCAACGGACAACAGGCTTTTACCCCAGGAGGCTTCCCCCAGACCCGGACCGATGACGATCACCGAGATCTTTTCCAGCAACGCCATCAATTGGTTGGCAGAACTCACGCCCAGCGTCATGACCTCCGGCAAGCGCGCCAACGCAGCGGGGACATGCTCCAGGCGCGTCGCCAGGGAAACCATGCCGGCGCCACTGCGCAAGGCGCTTTCGGCGCTCAGCAGCGCGGCGCCGCCAAAGCCGCGATCACCGCCAATGACCAGCAGGTGGCCAAACTGGCCTTTGTGGGCGTCCGGGGAACGGGCAGCCAGTTGCGGCAAATCGCCATGCACCAGCGGCTGAACGTCGGTTATTTCGTGTTTTGTCTGCGGCATGCGTCTTCAAGCTCCGATGTCTGGCAGAATTATACGCATCTAACCTGCGGTTTCCCTTGTCTCATGTCTGCCATCACCTCCGATCTGCCCGCCCTCGCCCAATCGATCAAAGACTGGGGTCGCGAACTGGGCTTCCAACAAGTCGGCATCAGCGGCCTGGACCTGGGCGAGCATGAACAGCACCTGCAACGCTGGCTCGACGCGGGTTACCACGGCGAGATGGAGTACATGGGCGCCCACGGCAGCAAACGCTCGCACCCGGATGAACTGGTGCCCGGCACCTTGCGCGTGGTCTCGCTGCGCATGGATTACCTGCCGGGGGACACACAAATGGCTCAATTGTTGGCCAAACCGGAGAAGGCCTATATCTCCCGCTACGCGCTGGGCCGCGACTACCACAAACTCATCCGCAAACGCGTACAGCAACTGGCCGACCGCATCCAGGCGCAGATCGGGCCGTTTGGCTTCCGCGCCTTTGTCGACAGCGCGCCCGTACTGGAGAAAGCCATCGCCGAAAAGGCCGGCCTGGGCTGGATCGGCAAGAACACCCTGGTACTCAATCGCAAGGCCGGCAGTTACTTTTTCTTGAGCGAGTTGTTTGTCGACCTGCCGCTACCGGTGGATGACCCTCACAGCACCGAACACTGCGGTCGCTGTACCGCCTGCCTGGACATCTGCCCCACCAATGCCTTTGTCGGCCCTTATGTGCTGGATGCGCGGCGCTGTATTTCCTACCTGACCATCGAACTCAAGAACGCGATTCCCGAGGACTTGCGCCCGTTGATCGGCAACCGCGTGTTCGGCTGCGATGACTGTCAGATCGTGTGCCCGTGGAATCGTTTCGCCCGTTCGACCGGCGAAAGCGATTTCAAGCCACGGCACAACCTGGATAACGCCGAGCTGGCCGAATTATTTATGTGGGACGAGGACAAGTTCCTCAGCAGCACCGAGGGCTCGCCCCTGCGCCGTGCCGGTTATGAGCGTTGGCTGCGCAACCTGGCGGTGGGCCTGGGCAACGCACCGTCGAGCATTCCAGTGCTGGAAGCCTTGAAAGCGCGCCGGGATTATCCTTCGGAGCTGGTACGCGAGCATGTGGAATGGGCGCTGAACCAGCACGCCACCCGTTAATGCACGTCGTCGTTGTAGACGAACTTGGGCATTTCCCAGCGAAAGCGGATCGCCAGCAGGCGTAATAGAAAGCCGCTGAACAAGGTCAGCAGGATCGATTGCTCACTGGGCAGCTCAAGATAAAGGCACAACATGTAGAACCAGGCGGCGAGGAACGACACGCTGGCGTACAGCTCGCGGCGGAAGATCAGTGGGATGTCGTTACAGAAGATATCCCGCAGGATGCCGCCGAATACGCCGGTGATCACGCCGCTGACCGAGGCCACCAACATGCCGTGGCCCATTTCCAGCGCGGTCATGCAGCCGATCAGGGTGAAGGCCACCAGGCCCAGCGCGTCCAGCGCCAGGAACAGCGAACGCAGGCGGCGCATCAACGGGGCGATAAAGATTGTGATCAGCGCCGCGACCGAGGTCAGCACCAGGTATTCCGGGTGCTTGACCCACGTCAGCGGGTAATGCCCCAGCAGCACATCGCGTACCGAACCGCCGCCCAGCGCCGTTACACAGGCGATCAGCACGACGCCAAACCAGTCCATGCCGCGCCGCCCGGCGGACAGCGCGCCCGTCATGGCTTCGGCGGTGATGGCGATGAGATAGAGCATCAGCAGCATGGGGGCGATCCTTGCGATTAGGCCGGCAGTCTAATCATTTGGCGGGGGCACCAAAAGGGGGCGCTTGGCGAAAGACCGTGCGGCCCTCATCGCAGGCAAGCCAGCTCCCACATTTGACCGCATTCCAAATGTGGGAGGGGGCTTGCCCCCGATGGCGTCAGACCAGGCGCCACTCAATCAAGCCTTGATGAAATGTTTCCGGTAATGCTGCAACTCGGCAATCGACTCACGAATATCATCCAACGCCAAATGCGTGCTGCCTTTATGGAAGCTATCTTTGACTTCCGGCGCCCAACGCGCGGCCAGCTCTTTCAAAGTGGACACATCCAGATTGCGGTAATGGAAGTAGCTCTCCAGCCCTTTCATATGGGTATAGAGAAAACGGCGATCCTGGCAAATGCTGTTACCGCAGATCGGCGACTTGCCCTTCGGCACCCACTTTTCCAAAAAGGCGATGGTCTCGGCTTCCGCTTCGGCCATGCTGATACGGCTGTCACGCACGCGCTGGGTCAGGCCGGAGTTGCCGTGGGTGCGAGTGTTCCACTCGTCCATGGTGGCGAGCACGGCGTCGCTGTGGTGGATGGCGATCACCGGACCTTCGGCCAAGGTATTGAGGTTGCTGTCGGTGACAATGGTGGCCATCTCGATGATGACGTCGGTGTCAGGGTTCAGACCGGTCATTTCCAGATCGATCCAAATCAGGTTCTGTGGGTTTTGCATGGTTTGATTCTCTAGGCACCTGGGCTTTGCCGCGCAGTTTAGCAGGCGACGCCGTGCTAGACTCGCGACCGTTTTACCTAACCTTTGCATTATCGACACGGAACACCAATGGCCAAACGCCAGCTCAATCGTCGCCAAAACTGGCGCATCGAAAAGATTCAAGGTGAACGCGCAGCGCGCGCCGCCAAACGTGAATCCTCCGCCGTGGAAGCGCTTGAGGGCGGCGACCTGGGCCCCGAACAAACGGGTCTGGTGATCGCGCACTTTGGCGTACAGGTCGAAGTCGAGGCGCTCGAAGGCGAACTGGCTGGCCAAGTGTTCCGCTGCCATTTGCGCGCCAACCTGCCCGCGCTGGTCACCGGCGACAAAGTGGTCTGGCGTGCGGGTAACCAGGGCATCGGCGTGATCGTCGCCCAGTTGCCGCGCACCACGGAACTGCGTCGCCCCGACAGCCGCGGCCAGCTCAAGCCTGTCGCGGCCAACGTCGACATGATCGTGATCGTGTTCGCGCCACTGCCCGAACCCCATGCCAACCTGATCGACCGCTACCTGGTGGCGGCCGAACACGCCGGCATTCGCCCGCTGTTGCTGCTGAACAAATTCGACTTGATCGATGAGCAAAACGCCCCGGCGCTCAACGCGTTGCTGGCGGTGTACCGCACCTTGGGTTACCCGGTGCTGGAAGTGTCGGCCCACCACGGCAATGGCATGGAACAGCTGCAACAGCAGTTGGACGGGCGCATCAGTGTGTTTGTCGGCCAGTCCGGCGTGGGCAAGTCCTCGCTGGTCAACAGCCTGCTGCCGGAAGTCGAGACCCGTGTGGGCCCGTTGTCGGAACTGTCCGGCCAGGGCACCCACACCACCACCACCGCACGGTTGTTCCACTTCCCTGGCGGCGGTGAACTGATCGACTCCCCCGGTATTCGTGAATTCGGCCTCGGCCACGTCAGCCGCAGCGATGTGGAGGCGGGCTTTATCGAGTTCAACGACCTGATCGGCACCTGCCGCTTCCGCGACTGCAAACACGACCGCGAACCGGGATGTGCGTTGCTCAAGGCGCTTGAGGATGGGCGCGTGCAGCAACAGCGAATGAACAGCTATCGGTCGATTATTGCGAGTCTTCCTGAAAGCACTTACTGACCCTTGTGGCGAGGGAGCTTGCTCCCGCTGGGGTGCGCAGCGCCCCTAAAAAGCTGGGGACTGCTTCGCAGTCCAGCGGGAGCAAGCTCCCTCGCCACAGAAAGTTCACGCACATACACAAAAAAGCCGCGATCATCGCGGCCTTGTTGTATGAGCTTACGAGCCCGTCTTGGGCGCCGTAGGATCTTTCACCCCACCATCATCAAACAGGTTCAGCTTCTGCCGCAGTTCATGGGCCGGCAATGGCTCCTGCCCCGGCGGAATGGCGTTCGGATCAGCCGGCACTTCGCCTGGCGCACCCGCTCCTGGGGTCGGCTCCGGTTGCGGATGATCACCTTCAATCGCGCGTTGGGCCTTTTTGGTCAGTACCACGATATCAATGCGGCGGTTGACCGGGTTGAACGGGTCCTGTGGATCAAACAGCTGCGAGGACGCAAAACCCACCACCCGTGCCACTTGCGGGTCGGGATAGCTGCCCGCGACCAGTGCACGGCGTGCGGCGTTGGCGCGGTTGGCCGAGAGTTCCCAGTTGCCGAAGTCGCCTTGGCCCGCGTACGGCTTGGCGTCGGTGTGACCACTGATGCTGATCTTGTTCGGCACCGCCTTGATGGTGTCGGCCATGGCCAGCAGGATGTCTTCGAAGTACGGTTTCAAGCGGGCACTGCCGGAGTCGAACATCGGCCGGTTGGCGGCGTCGGTAATCTGGATGCGCAAGCCTTCAGGGGTGATTTCAAACGAAATCTGGTCCTTGAATTTCAGCAGTTGCGGGTTTTCCTCGACCTTGGTTTGCAGCTCTTGCAGCAGCAACTCAAGGCGCTCCTGCTCGACCTGTTCGGCCATGGCTTCGACGGTGTCACGCTCGATCGGGATATTTTCCTGCGGCGCTTCGGTCTTGATTTCCGGGTTGATGGTGCGTTCAGGCGCCAACTGCGGCGAGCCGCCCAGGTCGATCACGAAGGGCGTGCCGCTTTCCGAGAAGCCAATCGGGTCTTTGAAGTAACCGGCGATGGCGATCTTCTGTTCCGGCGTGGCGGTGGACATCAGCCACAGCACCAGGAAGAACGCCATCATCGCCGTCGCAAAGTCGGCGAAGGCGATTTTCCAGGCGCCACCGTGGTGCCCCGCAGCGAAGCGCTTGACGCGCTTGATGATTATCGGCTGGTTGTTTTCCATGGCTTAGCGACCGCGAACCGCTTGTTCCAGCTCGGCGAAGCTTGGGCGATGTTTCGGGTACAGCACCTTGCGCCCGAACTCCACCGCCAGCGATGGCGGCATGCCGGAAGCGGAGGCTACCAGGCTGGCCTTGATCGATTCGTACAGGTTGATTTCTTCCTTGGCGTCATGGGCCAGGGAGGTGGCCAGCGGGCCGAAGAAGCCGTAGGCTGCGAGAATACCGAAGAAGGTACCTACCAGTGCCGCACCCACGTGCATGCCGATGGCCGCCTGGTCGCCTTCACCCAGGGAAGCCATGGTTACCACGATACCGAGTACCGCCGCGACGATACCGAAACCAGGCATGCCGTCGGCGATGCCGGTCACGGCGTGGGACGGGTGCTCCAGCTCTTCCTTAAGGCTGAACAATTCCATGTCGAACAGGCCTTCCAGCTCATGGGGAGCCATGTTGCCGGAGGACATGATGCGCAGGTAGTCACAGATGTAGGCGGTCATGCGCTCATCTTTGAGCACGGCCGGGTACTTGGCGAAAATCGGGCTGGCGGCGGCGTCTTCGATATCGGCCTCGATGGCCATCATGCCTTCGCGGCGGCTCTTGTTGAGGATCTCGTAGACCAGCCCCAGCACCTCAAGATAGAAGGTGTGGGTGAAACGCGAACCGAACATGCCCAGCGATTTCTTGATCACGTGCATGGTCATGTAGCCGGGGTTCGCTTGCAGGAATGCACCCAGTGCCGCCCCCCCAATGATCATCACCTCGAAAGGCTGGATCAGCGCAGCAATTTTACCGTGGGACAGGACGTACCCACCGAGCACGCTTGCGAAGACGACGATGATGCCGATAATTTTAGCCATAGGAGATGAGTACTTGCGCCGTCGGGTTCATGGACATATTTGGAGGAACTGAAAAACTCTTGTTCTACTTATCGGCAAAACTGCGCCAGACTATAGCCCGTTAAGGCGAAAAGCCAGTTCGGCCCGCTCCGGGCGTGTTGACCATAAGTGATGATCGCGCCCCTACCATGGCTAATGAAACGACAGTCCCAACTGCAAAACCCAATTCTCTCGCCGCTTGGATCAAGCGCCTGGACGATGTGCGCCTGCCCGTCCCCCAGGCCAGCCACGACCGCGTAAGCAAGGCCATCCGCGATAACCGCAGTTCCCTGCGAGACATCGCCGAGCTGATGCAAAACAGCCCGGCGCTGGTGCTCAGCGTGATGCGTGAGGCCAACAGCCACACTCAAGGCAGTTTCGCGGAGCCTGCGGAAAACCTCGAAGTGGCGCTTAACCGCCTGGGTCTCAAGCGCGCCGAAGAGCTGCTGGCGCGCCTGCCTTCGGTGCCTGCCCATGAGATTCCAGTGGCGTTGCGCCAACTGTTGCTGGTAAGCCAGCACGCCTCGCAGCAGGCCAACGGCTTGTTCGGCAGCCGCCTCGCGCGACTGTGGCAAGACATTCACTGGGGCAGCCTGCTGTTTCTGTCGCCGCTGTGGCCAATGGCCGTGGCGTATCCCAAACTGCTGGAAGAATGGGAACTGCGGGTTATCCACAAGGGCCAGTCGGCACGCGAAGTCGAGCAGGAATTGTTTGGCGTGCGCCTGCTGGACCTGTGCGTCGGCCTGACCGAAACCTGGCACCTGCCGATCTGGGTTTCCCAAGGCTATACCCTGTTGTTGAACGAACAGCGCCTGCTGGTCAAGGCGTTGCACATCGCCCGTGAAGATGACCCGTTGCGCCATCAGCAATTGCTCGATGCCGAACCCAACCTGCGCCGCTGGCTGAATCAACCCGCCAATACCGTGCTGCTTGCCAATGGCTTGGCGATGTCGGCCCAGGAGTCCTGGACCTGCCCGCACACCGAGCGCTGGCAATACCTCACCGCACTGTACCTGCA
The DNA here is from genome assembly GCF_004682045.1 of Pseudomonas nabeulensis. Classification (GTDB taxonomy): domain Bacteria; phylum Pseudomonadota; class Gammaproteobacteria; order Pseudomonadales; family Pseudomonadaceae; genus Aquipseudomonas; species Aquipseudomonas nabeulensis. The sequence continues at coordinate 45,466 of NZ_QUZT01000013.1, read as the reverse complement.
ACAACCCCTGGGGGAAGTGCAGCAACAGGTTCACCAGCAAGCCGTCACCAGCGCCCGCACCACGCTGATGCCCGACCTCTGGCACCCTGCGCTGTCGCTGATCTGGCCGTGGCACGTACAGAAGATTCATCACGGCCTGCTCCCGGCGCCACCGCCCACCGCCGAAGCGCTGGCCGTGTGGCGTAACCGCTGCACCGAGTTGCTGGCAGAGCCGAGTCGTTTTGCCAACTCCATGCACCTGACCACCTGCGCCAAGGAAGCCCTGGTGGCCAGCGGTATGCAGCGCGTCATGTTGCTGATGACCGACCGCGCCCAAAGCACGTTGCGCGTGCACCAGGCCGACGGCCTGCCCAAGGACGCCGCCAACCTGAGCCTGGATGTGGTCAACAGCACATTGCTGCAACGCCTGCTGGAAAAATCCGCCCAGGTGCGCCTCAACCCTGATAACCACGCCCAGTTCTCGGCCTTGCTGCCGCCGATCCTGCGGCGCTTGTTCAATGGCGAACACCTGCTGCTGCGCTCGCTGAGCTGCAACGGCAAGGTGGTGATGCTGATGGTAGCCGACCAAGGCGGCGGGCCATTCTCGGAAACCACCGTGCAGGCCTTCGGCAAAACCGCCCAATGCATCGAGAAAGCCCTGCACGGCTTTACCAACCGCAGCGCCTGATGCTTGCGCTACAATCGCGGTCCTTTATCACCAACCTTTGTGCCCAGGAGACCTCACATGCCTGACTTCTCTGGCTTGCCGCTGGTGATCGAATCCAGCGACCTGCAAGGTCGCCTCGATGCCGACCACCTGATCCTGGTGGACCTCACCAGTGCCGCCCGCTACGCCGAAGGGCATATCCCCGGCGCGCATTTCGTTGACCCCAAGCGCACCCAACTGGGCCAGCCGCCAGCACCTGGCCTGCTGCCGAACAAGGCCGACCTGGAAAAATTGTTTGGTGAACTGGGCCACACTCCCGACGCGACCTACGTGGTCTATGACGACGAAGGCGGCGGTTGGGCTGGCCGCTTCATCTGGATGCTCGACGTGATCGGCCACCAGAAATATCACTACCTCGACGGCGGCTTGCTGGCCTGGCTTGAGGAGAAACTCCCGCTTTCCACCGAAGTGCCTGCCCCGGTTGGCGGCCCGGTGAGCCTTACGCTGCACGACGGCCCAACCGCTACCCGCGAATACCTGCAAAGCCGCCTCGGCGCCGCCGACCTGGGGATCTGGGACGCACGCGGCCCGCTGGAATATTCCGGCGAGAAGGTGCTGGCCGCCAAAGGCGGGCACATCCCCGGCGCGGTGAACTTCGAATGGACCGCCGGCATGGACAAGGCGCGCAACCTGCGCATCCGCCGCGACATGCCGCAGATCCTCGAAGACCTCGGGCTGACCAAAGATAAAGAAATCATCACCCACTGCCAGACTCACCACCGCTCTGGCTTCACCTATCTGGTGGCCAAGGCGCTCGGTTATCCGCGAGTCAAAGGTTATGCCGGTTCCTGGGGCGAATGGGGCAACCACCCCGACACCCCCGTCGAGATTTAAGGTTTAAGGACAGTTATGAAAAAGCAGTTGTTTATCCTCAGCCAGTACTTGCTGCCGCACCACTTGCTGTCGCGCCTGGCCGGTTGCGTTGCCGAGTGCCGGGTGCGCTGGTTCAAGAATGCATTCACCGCCTGGTTCGCCAAGCGCTATCAGGTGGACATGTCCCAGGCGCTGGTCGAAGACCTGACGGCCTACGAGCATTTCAACGCGTTCTTCACCCGCGCCCTGAAAGACGGCGCGCGCCCACTGGATCAAACCCCAGGCGCCGTGCTGAGCCCGGCCGATGGTGCAGTGAGCCAGTTGGGTCCGATTGAGCATGGTCGCGTGTTCCAGGCCAAGGGCCACAGTTTCAGCGTACTGGAATTGCTGGGTGGCGACTCCGCTGTGGCTGCGCCGTTCATGGGCGGTGATTTCGCGACGATTTACCTGTCGCCGAAGGACTACCACCGCGTGCACATGCCACTGGCTGGCACCCTGCGCGAGATGATCTACATCCCGGGGCGCATCTTCTCGGTTAACCAGACCACCGCCGAAAACGTACCGGAGCTGTTCGCACGTAACGAGCGGGTTGCCTGCATCTTCGACACCGAGCGCGGCCCGATGGCCGTGGTATTGGTGGGCGCGATGATCGTGGCATCGGTTGAAACCGTGTGGGCTGGCCTGGTGACGCCGCCGAAGCGTGAGCTGAAAACCTTCCGCTATGACGAAGCTGCGCGTGCGCCGATCCATTTGGAAAAAGGTGCGGAGATGGGTCGCTTCAAGCTGGGTTCGACCGCGATTGTGCTGTTTGGGCCGGATCAGGTGAAGTGGGCTGAAGAATTGGCGGCGGGCACGCCAGTGCAGATGGGCCAGGGCATCGCACTGCCAAAAGCCTGATTAGAAACAAATGAAGATCAAATGTGGGAGGGGGCTTGCCCCCGATAGCGGTGAGTCAGCTCATACATGTGCTGACTGACACCCTGCTATCGGGGGCAAGCCCCCTCCCACATTTTTGACTGTATTTCTACCGCAAGATCGGGTTAGAGCTGCCCATCGCGATCGCGGAAGCCCAACAGATACAACACCCCATCCAACCCCAGCGTCGAAATCGCCTGCTTCGCCGACTGCTTCACCAGCGGCTTGGCGCGGAACGCCACACCCAGCCCGGCAATCGCCAGCATCGGCAAGTCATTCGCCCCATCACCGACCGCAATGGTCTGCTCCAGACGCAAGCCTTCCTTGTGGGCCAGCTCCTTGAGCAAATCCGCCTTGCGCTGTGCGTCGACAATCGGCTCTACCGCAACACCCGTCACCTTGCCATCCACCACTTCCAGTTCGTTGGCGAACACGTAGTCGATACCCAGTTTGGCCTGCAATTGCTTGGCGAAGTAGGTGAAACCGCCCGACAGGATCGCGGTCTTGTAGCCCAGGCGCTTGAGTTCGGCGAACAGGGTTTCGGCACCTTCGGTCAGGCGCAGAGAGGCACCGATGGAGTCCAGCACGCTGACGTCCAGGCCCTTGAGCAGCGCCAGGCGCTCCTTGAAGCTCGCGCGGAAGTCCAGTTCACCGGCCATGGCCCGCTCAGTGATTTCGGAAACTTGTTCACCGACACCAGCAGCCTTGGCCAACTCGTCGATGACTTCAGCTTCGATCAATGTGGAGTCCATGTCGAACACCGCCAGGCGACGGTTGCGGCGGAACAGCGAATCTTCCTGGAAGGCGATATCGACATTCAGCGCCTGGGCCACGCTGAGGAATTCGGCGCGCAGGGCTTGCGGGTCTGCCGGCTCGCCGCGCACGGAGAACTCGATGCAGCCCTTGCCCTTGTCGGCGGGTGTGTCCAAGGGCATACGACCCGACAGACGGTCGATATGGTCGATATTCAAGCCGTACTGCGCGGTAATCGAGCTGACGCGCTGCAATTGCTCGGCCGTGACCTTGCGGGTCAGCAGCGTCACGATGTGGCGTTTCTTGCCTTGGCCCGCCACCCAATGCTGGTAATCCTCTTCGGACACCGGGGTGAAACGCACCTGTTGATCCAGCTTGTATGCCGTAAACAGGATGTCCTTGAGGACCGAGGACGCCTGTTCAGTGCTCGGGATCTCCACCAGAATGCCGAACGACAGGGTGTCGTGGATCACCGCCTGGCCGATGTCGAGAATGTTCACACCACCCTGGGCCAGAACACCGGTAATCGCCGCAGTCAGACCCGGACGGTCTTCGCCAGTGATGTTAATCAGGACAATTTCGCGCAAGGCGCACCCCCAGGCTGGAAAAAAACCGCATTCTACCCACTTTCAGTGACCATCGGGCACAGCCAGCGCTTTGCCGGTCCTAGGGCTGTCGCTATACTGCGCGTCAACTTCACGGACCGAGAGCCGAGCGCAAGTGAACCGGCCCACGCCAGTAAAAACCGATAACTTCTTCCTGCTGATCTTCCGGGCACTGCGCCACCGCCGTGTACCGATCGCATTACGCATCGCCAGCCATAACGTGATCCTGGTCGCCCTGGCCCTGGTGATCTATGCCTGCGTGATGGGCTTGCAGTTCAAGCAGGCCATGCACGAACAAGCCGACGCCCTGGGCGAGAGCCTGACCACGCAAACCGCCACCTCGGCGACCGAGCTGTTGGTGTCCAACGACATCCTCAGCCTCAACGTGCTGCTCAATAACCTGACCAAGAACCCGCTGGTGGCCCACGCCGCCATCTACAGCGTGGACAACCGCATCATGGCCGAAGCCGGGCAACGCCCGAAGAACGGCCTGCTGGGTGAAGCGGAAGGCTTGTACCAGAGCAACATCACGTTCCAGGACGTGAAGGCCGGCCAACTGCGCATCAGCCTGGATATGCAACAGTTCCAGCAGCCGATGACCATCAGCCTGCAAAGCATGGGCATTCTCAGCGCGATCCTGCTGGCGCTGGCCCTCGCCTTGAGCCTGCGCCTGGGCCGACATATCTCCACGCCGTTGATGCAATTGCGCATCTGGCTGCGAGACATCGACGAGCACACCCCGGCCACCGACCGCCAGGATGAAATCGGCGACCTTGCCCGCCAGCTGCACGCCAGCTTCGCCCCGGAACCAGTGGTGCGGGAACCGGAGCCGGAGCCTGAATTCGACGACGAGCCCGAGTTTGACGTGGACGAACCCGACTTCGCCGCGGACGCCCCGATTGCCGGCCTCAAGCCTGCGACCCGCAAAGCGATCCAGGCCGATGAAGACGAAGTGGACGATGAAGACCCTTTCGCCGACCTGCGCGATACCTCACCGGACAGTCCGACTGTCGCGCCAAAACCGGCACCGGTGAAGAGTACCGAACCCCAGTTCAGTGCGGTACTCGCCGTGCAGCTGGGCTCCCAGGACCAACTGCGTCGTCTGCCCCGCGCTCGCCTGACGGAGTTGCTGGAACGCTATCGCGACTGCCTCGACCAGGCGGCGTCGCTCTACCAGAGCGAACTGCACACCCTGAACGACGGCAGCACGCTGATGTTGTTCCACAGCGAAGACAGTGGCGAAGACTACCTGACCAACGCCATCTGCTGCGGCGAACTGCTGCGTGCCCTGGGCCATGCCCTGCAGATTGAAGTGGCCGACAGCGGCATCACCCTGCAACTGCAACTGGGCCTGACGGTGACCGATGATCTGTTCGGCATGAGCCAGATAGACCTGCTACTGACGGAAAGCGCCCAGGACGCCCTGGCCTTGTCGCAACACAGCCGCAACCTGCTACTGGTGGAGCGCAAGATCAGCGAAGACACACTGATCCGCCAACGCGCCCGTATCCGCCCGATTGCCAGCCCTGAGGGCGCGAGCTGTGTAGAGCGGTTGATGGAGCCGTATCCGTCGATGCTGGAGCGGCAGTTGGCGCGGATGCATGAGAGTCGCAAGCCCTAAATCAATAGGGTGAGGATCAAATGTGGGAGGGGGCTTGCCCCCGATTGCAGGGTGTCAGTCTCAACATCTGTCACTGACCCACCGCTATCGGGGGCAAGCCCCCTCCCACATTTGGATCTCTACAAAGTTGACACACATCGCAGATACAAAAAAAGGCCCGCTGAGTCAGCGGGCCTTTTTGTATCTGCGATTAGGGCTTAGAAGCGGAACACTTCCATATCCGTACGGATCGGCGTAGCCATGGGCATCTTCGGCTTCTGCGGTTCAGCCGGCTTGGCCTGGACCGAAGGCTGCTTGCGAGGCGCCTCGGCAATCGGCGGCTGGTTGGCCAGTGGCTTGAGAGCCACCGACAACTGCTGCGCCAAGTGCTGCAACAACACGCCTTGGGCCTGAACCTGGGAGGCGGTGGTGCCGGTGTGTTCTTCCTGCAAGTGCACGATGCGGTTATCGCGCACCTGGCCACGGCGGTCGATCAGGCGCCACTGCGCATCCAGGATAGCCGGCTGAGAAGCGCCGGAATCCAAGCGGGTGATAGTCAGCAACACTTGAACATCAGGGGTGAAACCGCCAGGGCCCGGCGCCAATACCACACGCTGGCTGTCCAGATGACCCGCCACTTGGCGTAGCACCAGCTGGTTGATGTCGGAGGACAAACTACCCGCCCAACGACCATCGGTGGAACCTTGCAGGCTGCCGTCGTTCTGACGTTGCAGCAGGGTTTCGCGTTGCAGGTAGTCAGCGACGACTACCGGGCCAAGCAAGACGGCCATGCCAGCGGCTTGTTCTGGCTGGGCTGGACTTCCGCTGTCCAGCTGGTACAGCGACACCGGCTGGTGTGTGCTGCAACCTGCCAGCCCGAGAAGGCCAGCAAGTACAAAAATTAAAGGAAGGCGTGGAGCAGTCATCATCCCATCCAGGTGGCTGCCACAAGGCGAACCACAATGTAATACTAAAAATACCTTAAATACGCTCGGCCACGCCGGCGCTGGAAAGGCCATATCATCCGTGAATATGCGCCATGACTCCAGCGCCAAAGCGCCGATCTACGCGTTAAATCGTAGATCGGGGCCTCTAATACGCCTTAAACGGGCGTTTCCACCAACAAAGCATCCACTCGCTGGAAGCCACGTGGCAGTTTGTTACCACGCCGACCGCGCTCGCCCTTGTAGTGTTCAAGGTCGTCAGGGCGCAGCGACAGCGTACGCTTACCGGCCTGCAATACCAGCGTGGCGCCTTCCGGGATCACCGCGATGTCGGTCACGTACTCTTCGCGACTGGCCACCCGCTCCCCTGGAATCCCGATAATCTTGTTGCCCTTGCCTTTGCCCAGTTGCGGCAGGTCGCTGATCTTGAACACCAGCAAACGGCCCTCAGTGGTCACCGACGCCAGCCAGTTGCTCTCGCGGTCGTCCACCGGGCGCGGCAGGATCACCTTGGCGTTGTTCGGCAGACTCAACAGCGCCTTGCCCGCCTTGTTCTTGGCTTGCAGGTCTTCACCTTTCACCACGAAGCCATAACCCGCGTCGGACGCGATCACGTACAGCGCATCATCGTCCGGCAGCAGCACGCACTCGAAATTCGCCCCCGGTGGCGGCGTGAGTCGCCCGGTCAGCGGCTCGCCCTGCCCTCGTGCGGATGGCAAGGTGTGCGCCGGCACCGAATAGCTGCGCCCGGTGGAGTCGATAAACACCGCGAACTGGTTGGAACGGCCAGCCGCAGCGGTCTTGAAGCCATCGCCCGCCTTGTAGGACAGGCCGGTGGCGTCAATATCATGCCCTTTGGCGGAGCGAACCCAACCCTTTTCCGACAGAACGACAGTAATTTTCTCGTTTGGCAGCAACTCGGTTTCTGTCAGGGCTTTCGCTTCGGCACGCTGGACGATTGGCGAACGACGGTCATCGCCATAGGTTTCGGCATCCTTGATCAGCTCGCTACGTACCAGCTTCTTGAGCTTGGCTTCGCTACCCAGCAGGGCTTGCAGCTTGGCTTGTTCCTTGAGCAGCGCGTCCTGTTCGTCGCGCAGCTTCATTTCTTCCAGGCGCGCCAACTGGCGCAAGCGGGTGTCGAGGATGTAGTCAGCCTGGATCTCACTCAGCTCGAAACGTGCGATCAGCTCGGCTTTCGGGTGCTCGGCGGTACGGATGATGTGGATCACTTCATCCAGGTTGAGGTAGGCGATCAACAAGCCGTCCAACAGGTGCAGGCGGCGCTCGACCTTATCCAGACGGAATTGCAGGCGGCGACGCACGGTCTGCACGCGGAATTCCAGCCACTCCACCAGCAAGTTGCGCAGGTTTTTCAGCTGCGGTTTGCCGTCCAGGCCAATGATGTTGACGTTGACGCGGTAGCTCGACTCCAGGTCGGTGCTGGCAAACAGATGCTGCATCAGCACTTCGTGGTCGACCCGGCTGTTGGTCGGGATGATCACGATGCGGCACGGGTTTTCGTGGTCGGACTCGTCACGCAGGTCGGCGACTTGCGGCAATTTCGACGGTTTGGCCTGCATCAGTGCGGCGATCTGCTCCAGCACCTTGGCGCCAGACACTTGGTGCGGCAGCGCGGTGACGATGATGTCGCCATCTTCGACGTAGTACACGGCACGCATGCGCACCGAGCCCTTGCCGGTTTCGTACATCTTCAACAGGTCGGCGCGCGGGGTGATGATTTCCGCCTCGGTCGGATAGTCCGGGCCCTGGATATGCTCGCAGAGCTGCTCCACCGTGGCTTTCGGTTCATCCAGCAAGCGTACGCAGGCGGTGGCGACTTCCCGCAGGTTGTGCGGCGGCACATCGGTGGCCATGCCCACGGCGATACCCGTGGTGCCATTGAGCAGGATATTCGGCAAACGTGCCGGCAATACCAGTGGCTCGTCGAGGGTGCCGTCGAAGTTCGGCCCCCAATCGGCAGTGCCCTGCCCCAGTTCGCTCAGCAATACTTCCGAGTAGCGCGACAGGCGCGCCTCGGTGTATCGCATAGCGGCGAAGGACTTTGGATCATCCGGCGCACCCCAGTTGCCCTGGCCGTCCACCAGCGTGTAGCGGTAGCTGAACGGCTGGGCCATCAGCACCATGGCTTCGTAGCAGGCGGAGTCGCCGTGGGGGTGGAACTTACCGAGCACGTCACCGACGGTACGCGCCGACTTCTTGTGCTTGGAATCAGCGTCCAGGCCCAACTCACTCATGGCATAGATGATGCGCCGTTGTACGGGCTTCAGGCCATCGCCGATATGCGGCAAGGCACGGTCCATGATCACGTACATGGAGTAGTTGAGGTAGGCATTTTCGGTGAAGTCAGCCAGCGACCGGCGTTCTACGCCATCTAAGCTGTCTGCGAGGATGTCACTCATGCGGGCCTCATCATTGGGTAAGGCGCAGCGGAAATGCCGCGACGCCGGGTCAATTCAAAAAAATCACGCTTCATGGCTGGGCGTTCCAGCCACCGGCCGGGGCGGCGAAACGATAGACCACCGGGCGTTTTTCACCATCGGCGCGAGGGCCGAAATTATTATCGATGCCCAACCAGGCCCCCTCTGCGTCCACCACCAGGGCTTCGGCCAGGCCATACGGCTGGGCGTAACGCCGCTCGGGCGTCAGGGTCTCGTCGGCAAACGACCAGCACAGCTCAACCTTGGCCGTGACCGTATCGCGCCGGCAAATCTGGAACGCATTGCGCTCCAGGGTAAACAGCTTGCCGTTGAACAGCGCCAGATCGGCGAAGTCCTTCGAAACGGCTTTGGCATTGGTAAATTGGGCCGGCTGCACTTCCTGGCCGGCTTCGCTCAACAACACACACGGACCGTCGCAATCCCACAGGCTTTGCCCACGCTTGATCGAGATCAGTCCGCGCCGCTCACGCTCTGCCGCCAGCCATATGTGATTGCCTTCGGGGTTGATCGCCAGCCCTTCAAACAAGGCATTGAAATGCAGCAACATGCCACTGGCTCGCGCTTCACGCACCATGCCAGGGGCGATTCTCAACCACTCGGGCGCACCGTTCACCGGCACTTGCAGCACCGCCGCATGGGCTTCGCTGACAATGTAGCGGTTGCCGGCGGCATCGCAGGTGATGCCTTCAAAATCCAGGTCGCCACCGCGAATGAACGAGGCGGCTTTGGTGCGCGAACGCAAACCCCACGGCAACCCGGACTCCGGCACCGGCGGCACATCAATGTTTACCGCTTCGGCCTGCCAGGTCGGCGCGCTGATATCCAGGCGGTAGATCTGGTCGTCGTCGCGGTCGGAAACCGTCCACAGCGCCTTGCCACACAAGGCCAGGCCCGACAGATTGCCGCCGCGCATGCCGTCCACCGGGTGTTCGGAGACCAGTTTCAGCTCAGCCACGGGCGCGGCAACCACCTGGGTGGCCGCCAACCCGCTCAACATCAGGATCGCCAGGGCGAAACCTGTGCGCATCAGCCCAGAACCTCGGCCAGGTTGCCTTTGGATTCCAGCCAGGACTTGCGGTCACCGGCGCGCTTCTTCGCCAGCAGCATGTCCATCATTTCCGAGGTTTCGGCAAAGTCTTCGCCTAAGGTCAACTGCACCAGACGCCGAGTGTTCGGGTCCATGGTGGTTTCGCGCAGTTGCGGCGGGTTCATTTCACCCAGGCCTTTGAATCGCGTGACCTGTGGCTTGCCGCGCTTCTTCTCGGCCACCAGGCGGTCAAGGATGCCATCGCGCTCGGCTTCGTCGAGGGCGTAGTAAATCTCCTTGCCCAGGTCGATACGGTACAACGGCGGCATGGCGACGTAGACGTGACCGGCATCCACCAACGGGCGGAAGTGCTGGACGAACAACGCGCACAGCAGCGTGGCGATGTGCAAGCCGTCGGAGTCGGCGTCGGCGAGGATGCAGATCTTGCCGTAGCGCAGTTGGCTCATGTCTTCGGCACCCGGATCGACACCGATGGCCACGGCGATGTTGTGCACTTCCTGGCTGGCCAGAACTTCGCTGCCGTCGACTTCCCAGGTGTTGAGGATCTTGCCGCGCAACGGCAGGATCGCCTGGAATTCCTTGTCCCGCGCTTGTTTGGCGGAACCACCGGCGGAGTCACCTTCCACCAGGAACAGTTCGGAACGCATCGGGTCTTGCCCGGCGCAGTCCGCCAACTTGCCGGGCAGTGCCGGGCCTTGGGTGATGCGCTTGCGCTCGACCTTCTTGCTGGCCTTCAAGCGACGGCCGGCGTTGTTGATCGCCAGTTCGGCCAGGGCCAGGCCCAGTTCCGGGTGTTCGTTGAGCCACAGGCTGAACGCGTCCTTGACCACACCGGAAACAAACGCTGCCGCCTCGCGGGACGACAAACGTTCTTTAGTCTGGCCGGAGAATTGTGGCTCCTGCATCTTCATCGACAGCACGAACGCAATGCGCTCCCACACGTCTTCCGGCGCCAGCTTCACACCGCGTGGCAACAGGCTGCGGTATTCGCAGAATTCGCGCATGGCGTCCAGCAGGCCCTGGCGCAAACCGTTGACGTGGGTGCCGCCCTGGGCGGTGGGGATCAGGTTGACGTAGCTTTCCTGCACGCTGTCGCCGCCCTCGGGCAACCACAGCAGCGCCCAGTCGACGGCTTCTTTGTTACCCGCCAGGCTGCCGCAGAACGGCTCGTTGGGCAGGCGTTCGAAGTCGCTGACGGAGTCTTCCAGGTAGGAACGCAGGCCGTCTTCGTAGTGCCACTCGACCTTCTCACCGGTGCCTTTGTCTTCAAAGGTCACCAACAGGCCCGGGCACAATACGGCCTTGGCCTTGAGCACGTGCTTGAGGCGGCTGATGGAAAATTTCGGTGAATCGAAGTATTTCGGGTCCGGCGCGAAGTACACGCTGGTGCCGGTATTGCGCTTGCCAACGGTGCCGATCACTTCCAGGTCGGTGGCTTTGTAGCCATCGGCGAAGGTCATCTGGTACTCGTTGCCGTCGCGCTTGACCTTCACCCGCACCAATGTGGACAAGGCGTTGACCACCGAAATACCCACACCGTGCAAGCCACCGGAGAACTGGTAGTTCTTGTTGGAGAACTTACCGCCGGCGTGCAGCTTGGTGAGGATCAGCTCGACGCCCGGCACACCCTCTTCCGGGTGGATGTCCACCGGCATGCCACGACCGTCGTCGGAGACTTCCAGGGAGTGGTCAGCGTGGAGAATGACATGCACCGCCTTGGCGTGACCGGCCAGGGCTTCGTCGACGCTGTTGTCGATGACTTCCTGGGCAAGGTGGTTCGGCCGGCTGGTGTCGGTGTACATGCCGGGGCGTTTGCGCACCGGGTCGAGGCCCGAGAGGACTTCGATGGCGTCGGCGTTATAAGAGCTAGCGCTGGGAGTGGCCATGGGGTCTCGTCGTGAGTCGTTCGATTAAAAAGTGACCTGGGACTTTACAGTGCTGCAAAGTCAAAGGATTGATACTGATCTGCGCCAATGCCGGCAAAGCTGAGCAGTGCCGGCAATTGCTGGGCGAACCCCTGGTAACCATGGTCGCCGCCGGCCTGGATGCGCAAGGCACAGGCCCGGTAATACTGCTGGGCGAGGCGATAGTCCAGTGTTTCATCGCCGGTCTGCAACCACACCTGATAACGGGCGGCGTCCAGAGGGGCCGGTACTTCCAGCTCAGCCAGGGCTGTAACGTGGTCGTGGGTCAGCTCCCAGGTTTCATCGGTGTAGAGGTTCTTCTGAGTGCCCAGGTAACCGTCGAACATCCGATGGGGGCTGACCGCCGGGTTCACCAGCAGCGCCTTGAGGCCATGGCGCTCAGCAAGATGGGTTGCATAGTAGCCGCCGAGCGAGCTGCCGACCAGCAGTGGCCGACCCAGTTCGGCAATGGCCGCTTCCAACTGCGGAATTGCCTGACGCGGGTGGTGATGCAGGGCCGGCACACGCAGTTGATCGGCCAGGCCAAGGGCGCCCATCACGTTGATCAACTGGCTGGCCTTGTTGGACGCCGGCGCGCTGTTGAAACCGTGGATATACAGGATCGAAGCGGACATGCCGGGCTCTCCGTGACGTGGGCCAAAGAGGCGGAGTTTACAGGGATCAGGGCAGTGTGTGATGACCTCAATCCACAGGACACCATAGAACCAGTGTGGGAGGGGGCTTGCCCCCGATGGCGGTGGATCAGCCAGCACATGTATTGACTGACACTCTGCTATCGGGGGCAAGCCCCCTCCCACATTTAATAACCGTTGCTGCCGTAGTCCACGGTAAATTCAAAGCCCTGGACCCGCTCCACGCCGGTTTCCAACCGCCCGTCGGCGTGCAAGCGCAGCCACCGATACCCCGGCGCCTGCTCGCTGACGCTGAAGTCCTCGCTGCCCGGCGCAAACTGGATGCAGGTCGACGGCGACGCCAGCAACCGCACGCCATTGCGCTCGCGGTCGATTTCCTGGTGCACATGGCCCCACAGCACGGCCCGGACCTGGGGGAACCGATCCAGCACGGCAAACAGCGCCTCGGGATTGCGCAGCCCAATGGGCTCCATCCATGCACAGCCGATGGACACCGGATGATGGTGGAAACACACCAGATGATGACGGCTCGGCGCTTCGCTGAGGGCTTGGGCGAGTAATTGCAGTTGCTGGTCTTGCAGGTAGCCCGGCACTGACCCCGGCACGGCGGAGTCCAGCAAGGTCACGCGCCAGTTGCCGATATCGACCACCGGCTCCAGAAAATCGCTGCGCACGGCAGCGTGGGCCATGATCTGTGGTTCGTCGTGATTACCGGGGATCCAGCGCGCCGGGGCGTCAATCTGCCGGGTCATGTCGCGAAATAGCTGGTAGGACTCAAGCGTGCCGTCCTGGGACAAATCGCCCGTGGCCAGCATCAAGTCGACGCGAGGCTGCTGCACGCGCACCAACTCGATCACCCGTTGCAGGCTTTCACGGGTGTTCATGCCCAGCAACGTGCCGTCGGCCTCGGCAAACAGGTGGCTATCGGACAGTTGCACCAGCAACGCCGGAGCGTCGGGGTTCAAGGTGGATACGCTCGACAAGGCGCTCTCCCAAGGCAATCACAGGAATGGACGGTTGGCGTGATTATGCTGGGCAGGACACAAAGAGGAAACCTGGGGAAGCAGACACAGTTCACATCTACCGAACGACTTCGAACTCATGGCCCAGGGCCAGGCAGTGGCTCAACCATTCACCGAGGAACACATTGAGCTGTGCTTTCTCATCGGGCTGGTGCATGAACACGTTCGGGTAAGGATAGATGCTGCGAAAGCGTCGCGCATGTTCGGCGCTGATCACTTCGGCCATACGCGCGTCGTGGTACACCTGCACTTCCAGTTGCGGCACCGGCAGCCACGGCAGGCTGTGTTCCTGGCGCACGCGCAGGGTGGTGGTGTAGGGGCAGTTGACGATGACTTCCAGGGTCAGTACGCCGAGCATCTGGTCGCCGTGGGTCACGCCGATCCGCCGCGCTTCGGGGGCGTGGCGCATGTCGGGCAACAGGCGCATCAACCGCGCATAGTTGGCCTCGCAGGCCGCTTGCAGCCCGATCAGGTCGACTCGATAACGTTCCCGTGCCTTTACTGCCATAACCCCCTCACTTCCGCGCGATTAAGCGCAAGCCATTGCAGGGCGATGATGCTGGCTGCATTGGAAATTTTGCCATCGCGCACCGCCTGCAGGGCATCTTCAAAGGCCCAGGTGGTGACGCGGATATCTTCTGCCTCTTCTTCCAATCCATGGACGCCCCCTGCCCCGGTGCTGTCGCAACGGCCAAGGTACAGGTGAACAAACTCGGTGCTACCGCCGGGCGACGGGAAATACTTGGTGATCGGCCACAACGCGGAGAACGTCAGCCCAGCTTCCTCTTCGGCTTCGCGGTGCGCAACCTCCTCCGGCTCTTCATCCTTGTCGATCAGGCCGGCGACCATTTCCACCAGCCAGGGGTTGTCGATACGGCCCATGGCGCCCACGCGGAACTGCTCGATCAGCACCACTTCATCGCGTTGCGGGTCGTAGGGCAACACGCACACGGCGTCATGACGAACAAAGACTTCACGGTTGATCACCCGGCTCATGCCGCCATCGAATTTCTCGTGGCGCAGTTGCACGCGATCCAGCTTGTAGAAGCCCTTGTAGGCATTGTCGCGCTGAACAATTTCGATCTTGCCCGGCGTCGATTTTGCTAAGTCCGTCATATCCCTTCCTCGTTGTGCCTGCGCATTGGGCGCCATCCTAACGCGCTCCTGCCCGTTGGTGCAGCCCCTTTCCGGTTGCCGGGATAGACGGCGGGCGTCAAACTCGCTCAAATGAGTTTAGTGGCGAACTGACTGCTTTGTTGGCAGTCGAAGCTGCACAATTTCGCTCTTATCGTTAGACGAAGGACATCCATGTCGCTTTTAAAAATCGCCTCCATGGCCTGTGTTGCCTTGACCCTGGGCGCCTGCCAGAGCCTGTTCCAACCCAGCTACCTCAAGCCGCTGGATTCCCAGCCGGATGCGTCGGAGCAAATCAAGCCCGGCTGCGACAGCCCGGACTGCCCGCTGGTAAACATCGATACCGTGCACTTCCCCACCGAGCCGCAACTGGACGCGGTGGTGGAGCAGCGCCTGCTGCAAATGACCCGCACCACACCGGGCGCCAGCGTGCCGGCCACCTTGAATGCCTACCGGGACAAGTTCCTGCGTGAATCGGCCAACCGCAACAGCATGTACTTGCAGGCCAAGGTACGTGAACAGCATGACGGACTGGTGATTGTGGAAGTGTCCAGCTACCTGGACACGGGGACCGCACACGGCGAGCCGGGCCGGGGGTTCATCAACTATTCACGCATCCTGCACAAAGAGCTGAGCCTGACCGACATGTTGCTGCCAGGCCAGGAACAAGCGTTCTGGAATACCGCGAAGGTCGCCCACAACACCTGGCTGATCAACTCGCAGATGGACCGCGACCCCGAGTTCGTGAAGGCCTGGCCGTTCCAGAAAACCCCAAACGTGGCCCTGACCAGCAACGGCGTGGTGCTCAAGTACAACGTGACGACCATTGCACCGTACGCATTGGGGCTGATCGAAATGACCATCCCCTATGCGCGCTTGACCGGTGTGATCAAGCCTGAACTGGTGCCCGCGCGCCAGTGAAAACCCGCCCAAGGATGAACTGCAACAGCCCTGCCAGCGCCAACGCCGGCAGGGTTGCGCCGACATCCGGCGCCAGATTGGCCAGCAGGTGGTAGGTGGCGATACCGCCCAGCCAGGCCAACAGCGCCGGCCAACGCAGGTTCGCGACCAGGCCCTGGCCACGACGGCGCAGGATAAAGTGATCCACCAGCACCACGCCAAACAACGGCGCAAACACCGAGCCGATCAGCAGCAGGAAGTTCTGGTACTGGGCCAACGGCGCAAAGCAGGCAATCAGGGTGCAGACCACACCGATGGCCAAGGCCAGGTGCTCGACCTTCAAGCGCAACAGCATGCCGCTGGACACCGCCGCCGAGTGGATATCGGCAAAGGCGTTTTCCGATTCGTCCAGCAGGATCAGCAACAGCGGAATGCCCAGGCCCGCACCGGCCAAGGCCAGCAGCAGCGCATTCACTTCACCGCTTGGCGCAAATGCCAGGGTGTAGGCCACGCCTAGGCTCATCAGCCAGAAATTACCGATAAAGAAACCCAGCGCCGTGCCGCCGAACACGCTTTGGGCGCGCTTGCCAAAGCGTGAGTAGTCGGCGATCAGCGGCAGCCAGGACAACGGCATGGCGATGGCGATATCAAACCCCACCGCAAACGGCATCGAGCCGTCACCGGCCTGAGCCCAGAGCGCGGCGAGGTCGGCTTTGGCGAACAGGTTCCAGGTCAGCCACAGGCAGGCGGCGAGCAGCAGCCAGATGCCCCATTTGCGCAGGATCTGCCGCACAAACGTCAGCGGGCCGCTCACGGCCAGCAGTGTGGCCAAACCGCCGAAAAACACGGTCCACAACAAAGGACTCGCCAACAGGCTACCGTGGCTGAACGCCCGCGCGCCCAACAGACTGGCGGCGTCGCGCATCACGATGATTTCAAACGAGCCCCAGCCGATCAGTTGCAGCAGGTTTAACAGCGCCGGCAGGCTCGCACCCTTGGCGCCGAGGCTGAGCTTGAGCGCGGCCATGGCCGACAGACCGGTGTCGCTGCCGATCACGCCCACAGCGGCCAGTAGCAGTACGCCGACCAGGGTGCCGAGGAAGATGGCCAGCAACGAGCCGGACAAGCCCAGGCCCGGCGCGAGCAAGGCGCCGGTCTGCAGGACCATCAGGCCGATGCCGAGGGAGAACCACAGGGAGAACAGGTCGCGGGTGCCGAAGACTCTTTTGTCACTCGGCACCGCTGTATCAGGGGAGTAGGTACTCGGTTGAATGCTCAAGGGGGTTATCTCTGAGGAACATGTGTTGTTTGGGAGATTGCAATCGGGGGCAAGCCCCCTCCCACATTTGAATTGCGAACACTTTCAAGTGTGGGAGGGGGCTTGCCCCCGATGAGGCCAGTACAGGCACCCCCTGAGTCAGACCTTCTTGTACAGCTGGCTACCTTCCTGCTTGAACCGCTCAGCCTGCTCCGCCAAGCCCTTGGCCACATCCACATCCACCGCCTCGATGCGCTGGTTGGCCGCGTACTCACGCACTTCCTGGGTGATCTTCATCGAGCAGAATTTCGGCCCGCACATCGAACAAAAATGCGCGACCTTGGCCGAGTCTTTCGGCAAGGTTTCATCGTGGTACGAACGCGCGGTGTCCGGGTCCAGGCCTAGGTTGAACTGGTCTTCCCAGCGGAACTCGAAACGCGCCTTGCTCAAGGCGTTATCGCGAATCTGCGCGCCGGGATGCCCCTTGGCCAAATCCGCCGCATGCGCCGCGATCTTGTAGGTGATGATCCCGGTCTTCACGTCATCCTTGTTCGGCAAGCCCAGGTGTTCCTTGGGCGTGACGTAGCAGAGCATGGCGCAGCCAAACCAGCCGATCATCGCCGCACCGATACCGGAGGTGATGTGGTCGTAGCCCGGCGCAATGTCTGTAGTCAGCGGGCCGAGGGTGTAGAACGGTGCTTCGTCGCAGCACTCCAACTGCTTGTCCATGTTCTCCTTGATCAGCTGCATCGGCACATGGCCGGGGCCTTCGATCATGGTTTGTACGTCGTGTTTCCACGCGGTCTTGGTCAACTCGCCAAGGGTTTCCAGCTCGCCGAATTGCGCTGCGTCGTTGGCGTCGGCAATCGAGCCTGGGCGCAGGCCGTCGCCGAGGGAGAAGCTGACATCGTAGGCCTTCATGATTTCGCAGATTTCGTCGAAATGCGTGTAGGTGAAGTTCTCTTTGTGGTGCGCCAGGCACCACTTGGCCATGATCGAGCCGCCACGGGACACGATCCCGGTCACGCGCTTGGCGGTCAGCGGCACGTAGCGCAGCAGCACGCCGGCGTGGATGGTGAAGTAGTCGACGCCCTGCTCGGCCTGTTCGATCAGGGTGTCGCGGAACAGCTCCCAGGTCAGGTCTTCGGCGGCGCCACCGACTTTTTCCAGGGCCTGGTAGATCGGCACCGTACCAATCGGCACCGGCGAGTTGCGGATGATCCACTCGCGGGTTTCGTGGATGTGCTTGCCGGTGGACAGGTCCATCACGGTGTCCGAGCCCCAGCGAATGCCCCAGGTCAGTTTCGCCACTTCTTCTTCGATGGACGAACCCAGCGCACTGTTGCCGATATTGCCGTTGATCTTCACCAGGAAGTTACGGCCGATGATCATCGGTTCCAGTTCGGTGTGGTTGATGTTGGCCGGGATGATCGCACGGCCACGGGCGATTTCTTCGCGCACGAATTCCGGCGTGATGATCTTCGGCACGCTGGCGCCGAAGCTGTGGCCGGCGTGTTGCTGGTCCAGCAGGCCGGTGGCGCGGGCTTCTTCGAGCTTCATGTTTTCGCGGATGGCGACGTATTCCATCTCGGCGGTGATGATGCCCTTGCGTGCGTAGTGCATCTGCGTGACGTTGGCGCCGGCCTTGGCACGGCGCGGGTTCTTCACGTGGGCGAAGCGCAGCGCGGTCAGCTCGGCATCGCTCAAGCGTTGTTGACCGAAGTGCGAGCTGAGACCCGGCAGGCGCTCGGTGTCGTTGCGCACTTCGATCCACGGCGAGCGCACGTCGGCCAGGCCTTTGCGCACGTCGATGATCACATTGGGGTCGGTGTACGGGCCGGAGGTGTCGTACACGGTGACCGGCGCGTTGATTTCACCGCCAAAATCGGTGGGGGTCACGTCCAGGCTGATTTCACGCATCGGCACGCGAATGTCCGGGCGAGTGCCTTGCACGTAGACTTTTTGCGAGCGGGTAAACGGCTGCACGGAGCCGGAATCAACTTTGGCCGATTCACTCAGGTGCACGGTATTTTTTGGTTTTGTACTCATCACGGGCTCTCCAACTTATCCAGGCGGTGGATTTTTGTCGGAGCGAACCTGTGACGGATGGACGCACTGAAACCAGTGCTGTGCTTGGCGCACGAGAGCTGTTCAATAAACGAACAACAACCCGGACGAAGCACAAGAGGACTCGCCGGGTGGACGAGAAATCTTGTTCCCTACGCAGGCGCTAACCTGATCAGGTTCAACGGGATCCGGTATTTACCGATCTCAGCCTTCCAACAAGGCACCCCGACAAGAACGCGGCCAGTCTAGACCATGCCGTGGGCAAATTGCCAATGGCGGTGCATTCAGCGTGATGAATGGCGTGATTGCGGGATTGTTGTGCCGTGATCGCGCCACTACACTCGGGGACTGCCTCAAGGCTTGACGCCAGGATTGGCCAGCCGTAGCCTTGGGCGCTAAATTACAGCCGTAATATTCACACTAGGGATCGCCTCATGCTGCGCAAACTTTCACTGGCTCTCGCCGTGTCTTGTGCGACCAACGGACTGGTCTGGGCAGCAGAAGCGCCCTTGTCCGCCAATACTGATTTGGTCAGCGTCTACCAGGAGGCGGTGAACAACAACGCCGACCTGGCGGCCGCCCGCGCCCAATACGGCGCACAAAAAGAAGTGGTGCCCCAGGCTCGCGCCGGGTTGCTGCCCAACCTGTCGGGCGGCGCCGATATCAACAATGTGCGTACCCAGATCGACACGCCGGCCGCTACCGCCAACCGCGATGCCCATTCCTGGCGCGCCACCTTGAGCCAGCCACTGTTCCGCGCCGATCGCTGGTTCCAACTGCAAGCCGCCGAAGCCACCAACGAACAGGCGGCGCTGCAACTGTCGGCCACCGAACAGAACCTGATCCTGCAAAGCGCGGAAAATTACTTCGCCGTGCTGCGCGCCCAGGACAACCTGGCCTCCACCAAGGCCGAAGAGAATGCGTTCAAGCGCCAGCTGGACCAGTCCAATGAACGCTTCGACGTGGGCCTGTCGGACAAGACCGACGTCCTGCAATCCCAGGCCAGCTACGACACCGCCCGCGCCAATCGCATCGTCGCGCAACGCCAGGTGGACGACGCCTTCGAAGCGCTGATCACCCTGACCAACCGTCAGTACAACTCGATCCAGGGCGTCGTCCATACCCTGCCGGTGCTACCGCCGCTGCCCAACGACGCCAAATCCTGGGTCGAAACCGCCGGCCGCCAGAACCTCAACTTGCTGGCCAGCAATTACGCGGTCACCGCCGCCGAAGAAACCCTCAAGCAACGCAAGGCCGGCCACGCGCCGACCCTCGACGCCGTGGCGCAGTATGAAAAAGGTGACAACGACGCCCTCGGTTTCAGCAACCCGAATGCCTTTGGCACGCCATATCGCGGTGATGTGGAGCAACGCACCATCGGCCTGCGCTTGAATATCCCGATCTACAGCGGCGGCCTGACCAGCTCGCAGGTGCGTGAATCCTACTCGCGCCTGGGCCAGACCGAGCAGCAGCGCGAAGGCCTGCGCCGCCAAGTGGTGGAGAACACGCGCAACCTGCACCGTGCGGTGAACACCGATGTGGAACAGGTGCAAGCGCGCCGCCAGTCGATCATCTCCAACCAGAGCGCCGTGGAAGCCACGGAAATCGGTTACCAGGTGGGCACGCGCAATATCGTCGACGTGCTGGATTCACAGCGCCAGCTGTACGCGTCGGTGCGCAACTACAACAACAGCCGCTATGACTACATCCTGGACAACCTGCGCTTGAAGCAGGCAGCGGGGACGCTGAACCCGGGGGACTTGCAGGATCTGGCGCGGTATCTGAAGGCGGACTACAACCCGGATAGGGATTTCTTGCCGCCGGATTTGGCCAAGGCTGCTGCTGAGCAACTCAAGGCCCGCCCTGGATATTGAAACCACCGCAAAACCAATGTGGGAGGGGGCTTGCCCCCGATAGCAGAATGTCAGGCACTGCATAGGCTGGCTGATCCACCGCTATCGGGGGCAAGCCCCCTCCCACATTTGACTTGTGTTGTCAGTGGGCCAGGAGTCTGTCCAAGCCATCCAGCAAGCGCTTCAATGCGCCCTGATTAGCCTGCATCACCCCAAGCCCCGCCTGCCCCATCCTGCGTGCATCCTGCGGCAATTCGAACAATTGGCGCACGGCCTCCGCCAACCCCTCGGCATCATCCACCTCACGCAACGCCCCGGCATCACGCATCATCGCGGTGATTTCGAGGAAGTTGAACACGTGGGGACCCATGATCACCGGCAAGGCCAATGCTGCCGGTTCCAGCGGGTTATGCCCCCCGGTCGGCACCAGGCTGCCGCCGACAAAAGCGCTGTCGGCCAAGGCATAGAGAAACAGCAATTCGCCCATGGTATCGCCAAGCAATACCGAGGTTTGCGCGGTCACCGGGTCACCCGTGGAACGGCGTACGGTGGCAAAACCTTCGCGCTCACTCAGCTCGAACATCGGGCCGAAACGCTCCTGATGACGCGGCACCAAAATCAGCAAGGCGTTGGGATAGTTCTCGAGCAAACGGCGATGAGCGGCCAATACCACTTCATCTTCGCCCTCATGGGTACTGGCCGCGATCCACACCGGGCGCTGGCTGGCGCCCCACTGCTCGCGCAACGCAGCAGCACGCACGGACAATTGAGGGTCGATGGTCAGGTCGAACTTGATCGAGCCGGTCACGTCCACGGCTTGCGGGCGCGCGCCCAGGCTGAGGAAGCGCTGGGCTTCGGTGTGCGTCTGCACGGCCAACAAGTTCATCTCGGCCAGCATCGGCGCGGTGAGCTTGGCGAAACGCCCGTAGCCCTTGGCCGAACGTGCCGACAATCGCCCATTGGCCAAGGCCACGGGAATCCCACGCTGGGCGCAGGCGTGGATATGGTTGGGCCACAGCTCGGTCTCCATGATCACCGCCAGTTTCGGCTGCACACGATCAAGAAAGCGCTTGGCGGCGCACGGCAAGTCATACGGCAAGTAGCAGTGCTGAATGCGCGGTTCATTGGCGAACAACGCCTGGATGCGCTCGGACCCGGTAGGCGTCATGCAGGTGACGGTGATCGGCAGCTGTGGATAACGCTCCAGCAATGCCCGCACCATCGGCGCGGCGGCGATGCTTTCGCCCACCGACACGGCGTGTACCCAGATCCCGCCCGGCTGCAATACCGGCAAGCCGTAGGAGAACCGCTCGCCGACGCGCTGGGCGTAGGCCGGGGCCTTGCGCGCCCGCAGCCATAGACGTAAAGCCACCAACGGCAGCGCCAGGTAAAACAGACAGCTGTAGAGAGTTCTATTCATGGCGGCGGAGTTTATCGGCTTTTTCAGTCAATCGCCCGCAGGCACTCAGCAAAACGTTCCGCCAGAAAGCGCGCGGCCGGGCCGAGGGGCTCGTCACGGCGCCAGACCAGCTCCACCACCAGCGCCGGCGGGGTCCATTCGCTGTCCAATTCGACCATCTGGCCCTGGTAGGTGGGATATTGCACCACATGCCGGGGCAACCAGGCCCAGCCCAGGCCACGGGTCAGCCATTCGGCCAGCACGTAGAAACTGTCGGCCCGCCACACTTGGGGGCTGGCGGCCTCGCTGCCGGGGTAGACGCTGGTCTGGGTCGACATCAGCAATTGCCGATACTGCGCCAAGCCCTGGCAGTCGACGCTTTTTTGCCGAGCCAGCGGATGATTGCGTCCACACACCGTGACCATTTCCACACTGCCGACCACCCGGCGTTCCAGGGCTTCGGGGATCTGATCGTGATAGAACAACATGCCCAGGTCAGCCCGGCGCTCCACCAGCTTGCGTGCGACATCGCCCTGGGCAGCGCTGGAAATCTGCACCTCCAGGTTGGGAAACTGCCCGGCCAAGGCATCGAGGCTATCGAGTACCGGCTGATAGAGCATGGCCTCATCCTGGGCCAATCGTAGGCAGGCCTCTTCGCCGCGCATCAATGACATCGCCCGGCCGTTGAGGCGTTCGCATTGGCGCAACACTTCTCTGGCTTCCTCCAGCAACACCGCGCCGGCTTCGGTCAGGCGCGGTTGGCGACCGCTGCTACGCTCGAACAGGCTGACACCCAGATCAGCTTCCAGCAGGGCAATGCCACTGCTGACCGCCGACTGCGCCTTGCGCTGCTCACGCGCCACCGCCGAAAACGAGCATTGCTCGGCGACGCTGACAAACAGGCGCATCTGTTCCAGGTTCCATTGCACGCTCATGGCTCAACCCATCTTCAAATCAGATAGGTAATGACTTTACCCCATCTGGTGAAGCTCTAAAATGCCGACCTTATCAAACGCGCTCCGCACCGAGGATGACCCCATGAACCCCGCCTACTACTACCTGGCCATCGCCATCTGCTCGGAAGTGATCGCCACCGTTTCCATGAAAGCCATCAAGGGGTGGAGCACGCCCATCCCGTTGCTGCTGGTGATCGTCGGCTATGGCGTGGCGTTCTGGATGCTCACCCTGGTGGTGCGCACGGTGCCAGTGGGCGTGGCCTATGCGGTATGGGCCGGGATGGGCATCGTGATGGTGAGCATCGCAGCGTTGTTTATCTACGGACAGAAACTCGACCTGCCGGCGATGCTGGGCATGGGCCTGATCGTGCTGGGCGTGGTGGTAATCCAACTGTTCTCGAAAACCGCCGGGCACTGACCGTCACGCAACAGCCTGTATACTGCGCCTCTTGTCTTGAACACTGAGGTCGCCCATGCCATCCGTTATTTCCACCGACGTCCTGATTGTCGGCGCCGGAGTTGCCGGCCTCTGGCTGAACGCACGCTTGCGTCGCCAGGGGTTTTCCACGGTGCTGGTGGAAAACGCCACCTTGGGCGGCGGGCAAAGCGTGAAGTCCCAGGGGATCATTCACGGCGGTGCGAAATACGCCCTGCACGGCGCCCTGACCGGCGCCTCGGAAGCCATCGCCGATATGCCGCGCCGCTGGCGTGAAGCCCTGGCAGGCAGCGGCGAGCTGGACCTGAGCGGCGTTCGCGTATTGTCCGAAGCCCATTACTTGTGGTCCCCCGGCACCCTCGCCGGCAACCTCACCAGTTTTTTTGCGAGCAAGGCTGTGCGTGGCCGTGTGGATCAGGTCAAGGGCGACGACCTGCCCCCGGCCCTGCAAGACCGTCGTTTCAAGGGCAAGGTCTATCGCCTGGCCGAACTGGTGGTGGACGTACCCAGCGTGATCGAACGCCTCGCTGAACTGGGCGGCGACGGCTTGCTCGCCGGTCAACACATCGAGCCCCTGCTGGAAGGCAACAAGCTGGTGGGCTTGAGAGTGGATGGCCGCGAGATCCGCGCCCAGCGCATTGTGCTGAGCGCCGGTGGCGGCACTGCCGCCCTGTTGACCGACCTGGGCCTGAGCAAGCCGGCCATGCAAAAGCGCCCGCTGCACATGATCATCGCCAAGGGCCCGAGCCTCAAGCCGTTGTACGCCCACTGCCTGGGCGGCGGCACCAAGCCGCGCATCACCGTCACCACTCACCCGGCCGCCGATGGCAACTGGGTGTGGTACATGGGCGGCGACATTGCCGAGGCGGATGGCGTGGCACGCACGCCAGATGAACAGATCGCGACTGCGCAAAAAGAGTTGGCACAGCTGCTGCCGTGGATCGACATGAGCCAGACCCAATGGGCCACCCTGCGCGTCGACCGCGCCGAGCCGTTGCAATCGGGGCTGACCCGCCCCGACAACGCCTTCGTCTTCGAAGAAGGCCGCCTGATGGTGGGCTGGCCGACCAAATTGGCCTTGGCGCCGGATTTCGCCGATCGTGTGATCAACAGCCTGGAACGTGACGGCATCCGTCCAATCGCGACCGAACCATTGCCCGAATTGCCAAAACCGGCGCTCGGCGTACCCGCCTGGGAGCAACTGTTGCCATGAGCCTGCCGACCCTGCACGACTTGCATCGCCCTCTGGGCAGCACCGGCCTGCTGGTGTCGCCACTGGGCCTGGGCACCGTCAAGCTGGGCCGTGACCAGGGGGTGAAATACCCCAACGGTTTCCAGATACCGGATGATGACGCCGCACGCATGCTGTTGCGCCAGGCACGCGAACTGGGTATCAACCTGATCGACACCGCGCCCGCCTATGGCATGAGCGAAGAACGCTTGGGACCACTGCTGCGCGGCCAGCGCAAGGATTGGGTGATTGTCAGCAAGGTGGGCGAAGAGTTTGAAAATGGCGTGTCCCGCCACGATTTCAGCGCGGCCCACACTCGACTGTCGATTGAGCGCAGCTTGAAACGACTTGAAACTGATTTTATCGACCTGGTGCTGGTGCATTCCGACGGCAACGACTTGCACATCCTCAGCGACTGCGAGGTCTACCAGACCCTGGCGGCGCTGAAACAGGAAGGCAAGATTCGGGGTTTCGGCTTTTCCGGAAAAACCGTCGAAGGCGGCGTGAAGGCTCTGGAACAGGGTGATTGCGCCATGGTCACCTACAATCTGAACGAACAGGCGGAGAAAGCCGTCATTGATTATGCGACGGCCCATGGCAAGGGCATCCTGGTGAAAAAAGCCCTGGCCAGCGGCCACGTTTGCCTGGAGCCTGGAATGGATCCAATTCACGCCAGTTTCATGTTGTTGTTTGCGCAAACGGGCGTTGCCAGTGCTATTGTCGGGACCATTAATCCGCTGCACCTGGCCCATAACGTGGCGACTGCTGCCAAGGTCATTCGTCAACTCTGATGCCGCCGACGCGGCCGACCCCGTCGCAAGAAGGAGCCGACATGCCGCGAACGCTTATAAGAAAGAACCCCAGCAACTTCAAGACACTGCCGCTGCACGTCGAAGCCACCCCCGAAGGCCTGAGCTACCAGAGCGTCGGCATGCCGCTCAACTTCGCGCAGACCCTGCAACGGCGCAAGCCGGTCGAAGTGCCAGACGCCGAGCGTTTCGCCCTGGAGCTGGCGAACCTCGGCGTGTCGGTGCGCCTGACCCTGCATTGGCAAAACAAGGATTACTGGGTGCTGGTGCGCCAACGCCGCCAGGACCGTGGCGACGTGGTGCTCAAGCTGATCTCCGGCTACGTCCCCGCCCATGAATTGAACCTGCCGCTGCACACCGCCATCCAGGAAATCGCCGAAGAATGCCTGCTGGAAACGCCAGAAGGTTGGCTCGGCGGGCGCTTCAACGACACCTGGCTACCCGCGCCCTACTCCGCCGCGCTGCATTACCGCGAAGCCCTGCCGTTTCGCCTGAGCCCGCTGTCCGGCGCCGCACGCCCGGTGCGCTGCGCCACCACGCAACTGATCGAACGCCCACGGGCCTATGTGCACCTGCCCACCGCGTCGCTGCAATTGATCTACGACCTGCGCCTGGAAGTGCCCAAGGAAGCCAAGTCTTTGAGCCTGTTCCATGTGGATGAGCGCTTGGAAGGCGACCAGTTGGTCGCGCGTTTGGACCGCAAACGCCCTGACCTGTACCTGATGCCCTTGAAAGACGGCCAGCCCCTGGCCGAGTTGTACACCGTCAAGAAAGACCAACTGTACCCGGCCAGCACGCGGGGCTTGTACCTGGCGGAAAGCTTCGCCCAGCAGGAAGGCTGGCTGGTGCGTGATGAGCGGATTCGCTGGAAGGATTGGCTGCGCCAGCAAGGGTTGGCGGAGCCGGAGAAAGAATCGAAATTGAAGCGCCTGGCGCAGCGGGTGCTGCGCAAGATTGTGCCGAAGAAGAAGCGAGTCACCTGAGCGGACTTCTGTGGCGAGGGAGCTTGCTCCCGCTGGGCTGCGAAGCGGCCCCAATTTGGACAACCGAAATACATCCGTTGTATCTCGGTGAATGGCTTGGGAGCGCTGCGCACTCCAGCGGGAGCAAGCTCCCTCGCCACATGAGAACCGCACCTAAAGACGAACAATCAGCCCTTGAGCAAGCGCTCCAGTCCGACCTTTAGCGGTGTCGGCTCGGGCAATGTAAAGCTCGCCAGCAACCGCTGGTTATTCGCCCGAGAATGCTTGATATCCCCCGAACGCGCCGGCCCGTAAGTCACGGCGGGCAAGCTGCCGACCGCTTCTTCCAACGCCTGCAACACCTGCTTGAGGGTGGTCGTGCGGTTCCAGCCCACGTTAATCGCACCCAAGGGTGCATCGGCCACTTCGATGGACTGCACCAACACCTTCACCAAGTCTTCCACGTACATGAAGTCACGCGTCTGCTCGCCGTCACCGAATACGCTGATCGGCAGGCCTTGCTGGGCACGCTCGCTGAAGATACTGATCACGCCGGAATACGGCGATGACGGGTCCTGGCGCGGGCCGAAGATATTGAAGAAGCGGAAAATCACCGGCTCCAGGCCATGCTGGCGGCGGTAGAAATCGAAGTAATGCTCGCCCGCCAACTTGTCGGACGCATAGGGCGTCAACGGCGCCTTGGCGGTCTCTTCGTCAATCGACGCCCCTTCGCCGTTGTTGCCATACACCGCCGCGCTGGAGGCATACACCACCCGCTTGACCCCGGCTTTGCGCATCGCTTCACAGAGGTTCAAGGTGCCGATGAAGTTGCTTTGATGCGTGCTGACCGGATCGTCCACCGACGCCTGCACCGAGGCCACTGCGGCCAAGTGCACCACCGCCGAAACACCGACCGCAGCCCTGCCAACCAGCTCGGCATCGGCCACATCACCTTCAAGCAGTTCGACACGAGGGTTGTCCAGCGGCAGGTTGCTGCGCTTGCCGGTGGACAGGTTATCCAACACCCGCACGTCATAACCCGTGGCGAGCAACGCATCCACGAGGTGCGAGCCGATAAAGCCCGCACCACCGGTGATCAAGACTCGCTTAGTCATTGCTGCGGATTTTCTCGACAATCGCTGTGGTCGAGCTGTTTTCAACCAGCCCCAGCACTTTGACCTTGCCGCCATAGGCGTTGACGATATCGGCACCGACCACCTGGTCGACCGAGTAGTCGCCGCCCTTGACCAGCACATCTGGCTTGACCTGGGCCAGCAGGTTTTCCGGGGTCGCTTCCGGGAAGCTGATCACCCAATCCACCGCGCCGAGACCTGCCAGCACCGCCATGCGACGATCAACACTGTTGATCGGACGGCCCGGGCCTTTGAGGCGACTGACTGACGCGTCGTCATTTACCGCTACGATCAGGCGATCACCTTGGGCGCGTGCCTGCTCCAGATAAGTCACGTGACCGGCGTGCAGGATGTCGAAACAGCCGTTGGTGAACACAATGCTTTCGTTATGGGCACGCGCGTCGTCAATCGCCAGCAGCAATTGCTCGATGCTCAGCACGCCGCGCTCGGAGCCTTCGGAGCGCTGGATCGCACGGCGCAATTCAGGCGCGCTGATGGCAGCGGTGCCCAACTTGCCGACCACGATGCCCGCCGCCAGGTTGGCCAGGGCCACGGCGTGGGGCAGTTCCTCACCGGCTGCAATCGAGGCGGCCAGGGTCGAGATCACGGTGTCGCCGGCGCCGGTGACGTCGAACACTTCACGGGCACGTGCCGGCAAGTGCATCGCCGGGTGGCCCGGACGCAGCAAAGTCATGCCGTGCTCGCCACGGGTCACCAGCAAGGCGCCCAGGTCGAGATCGGCCATCAGCGCCGCGCCCTTGGTCACCAGATCGTGCTCATCGGCGCAACCGCCGACGATGGCTTCGAACTCGCTGAGGTTTGGCGTGATCAGGCTGGCTCCGCGATAAATCGAGAAGTCACGGCCCTTGGGATCGGCCAGCACCGGAATGCCCTTGGCCTTGGCGGCCTGGATCAATTCCTGATGGTTCTTCAAGGCGCCTTTGCCGTAATCGGACAGCACCAGCACCTTGATGCCTTCGAGCAATTCGTCGACCTGACCGCTGAGGGCCAGGGCGTCGGTGGCGAAGGGTTCTTCGAAATCAATACGCAGCAATTGCTGGTGACGGCTCATCACCCGCAGCTTGACGATGGTCGGCTGATGGGGGATGCGCTGGAACAGCGCACGCACACCGGCACCGCGCAGGCTGTTGGCCAGGCTCTCGGCGGCTTCGTCGTCGCCGGTCACACCGACCAGGGAGGCCGGGGCGCCGAGGGCGGCAATGTTTAGGGCAACGTTGGCAGCGCCACCTGGACGGTCTTCGATTTGCTCGACCTTGACTACCGGTACCGGCGCCTCAGGGGAAATCCGTGAGGTTCCGCCATGCCAGTAACGGTCGAGCATGACATCGCCGACCACCAAGACAGGGGCTTGATCGAATCGCGGCATGGACAACTTCATGGAGCAACCCACATACAAAATGAACAGGGGCGCGATATTAGCACAGGGTGAGCGCTGCCTAGTTCGAGAGCTTTATCTGTAAGACATCGGGTTGCATAACTGATCAATTTTTAAACAAGGCCGCCAGGATATGGTCCACGGCATCCGCCAACTCGACCTCGTCGGTGTTGATCTCGCAGTCCGCGCTGAGCGGCGCTTCATAGGGACTGTCCAGGCCTGTGAACGCTTTGATGCGCCCTTCCAACGCCAGGCGATACAAGCCTTTGGGGTCGCGCCGTGCGCACACGTCGAACGGTGTGCTGATGTAGACCTCGAAGAACTGCCCCGGCCCGAACAGCGCCTTGGCGGTCGCCCGATCAACACTGAACGGCGAGATCGCCGAAACAATCACAATCAATCCCGCATCCACCATCAACCGCGCCACTTCGCCGATGCGCCGGATATTTTCCTTGCGCGCCGCATCGGTCATGCCCAGGTCATTGCACAAACCGGTGCGCAGGTTATCGCCGTCGAGCACGTAGGTGTGGCGGCCTTGCTCGTTGAGCTGGATTTCCAACGCATTGGCCAGGGTCGACTTGCCGGACCCCGACAACCCCGTCAGCCACAGGCAGCAAGGTTGCTGGTGCTTGAGCGCCGCCCTCGCCGCCACGGGCAACGACAAGGCAAAAGGGCGGATGGACGTAGTACCACTGGAAAGCGACTGGCTATTCATAACCCAGGACCTCGTAGTCACGTTGGTAGGCTCGTCTGATCAGGCGGCGGGTGCGGGCGGTGCAAAAATCCCTCACCGGCTCACTGCGCCGTTCAAGGGAGACATTTAAATGGGGCAGGGAGGCGTCCACGCCAAGGCGTTCGCACAAGTGCTGGAAGTCGTGTTGCAACGATTCCTGGCGCCCGAGGAAATCCATGGCCATGCGGCCCATGTGGTCGACCAGGAAATCGGTCTGGGGGGCGAAGTGTATTTGGCGGCGCACGTTATCCGAATGCAGCCAGCCAGCAACGAAGCTATCGAAACCGCGAAAGCTCGAGACCAGTTGCCGGGCTTGAACGTCGCGGCCGCCCACCCCGTTGCCGCGCAGGAAGGTATAGGCCGAGTAGGCGCGCTCCAGGGGGTCACGCACGAAGGCAAACTTGAAACTGCGCGCGCAGTGCTCGGGGAATTGTTGCTGATACCAGTAGTACGGCAAATGCCCCGGCCTGCGCCCGTCGAGCAACGCGGCACACACACTGCTGCCGGCGCACTTGGGCACATGGATAAACACACACTGGTGCCGCTCGAAGGAGGCAGGCAGCGTGATCACCGAAGACAGGGATTTGTTTACCGCCTGTCGGTCCACCACCGACAAACGTCCCAGCAGAAATTCCCTCTGGGGTTTGGGAAGGAGTTTCCAGAACAGACGTTGAAACATTTCATTCCCTACGCAAGAAGGTTAGCCCTCTCGTTCGTCATTCGAATCGAGGGGGCCAACATAACAAACGATAGGCAGCGAACTATTTAACGTTGGTCAAGACTGTAGGGTTCTCGACACAAAAACCGGGGCGCATTGCACGCCCCAGGCTCATCAGGTGATGCTGGCCGCTACGGGTTCGTCCAGGCCCATGGCGTGCAGGCGGGCGTAATAGCCGTTCTGTGCCAGCAGCTCGGCGTGTGTACCACGCTCGACAATCCGTCCGTCGTCCATCACCAGAATCAGGTCGGCTTTCTCGATGGTGGACAAGCGGTGCGCGATCACCAGGGTGGTGCGGCCCTGCATGACTTTGTCCAGGGCCCCTTGAATATGCCGCTCGGACTCGGTGTCGAGGGCCGAGGTGGCCTCGTCGAGGATCAGCAATGGCGCGTTCTTCAGCAGGGCTCGGGCAATGGCCAGGCGTTGGCGTTGACCGCCGGACAACAGCACACCGTTTTCACCGACCGGGGTATCGAAGCCTTTTGGCAACTGGTCGATAAAGTCCTTGGCATAGGCGTCTGCCGCCGCCGCCTCGACATCAGCCCGTGGTGCACCGGCCAGGTCGCCGTAGGCGATGTTGTTGGTCACGGTGTCGCTGAACAGCGTGACATGCTGGGTCACCTGGGCGATGTGCTTGCGCAGGTTGAGCAGTTTGTAGTCTTCGATTTCGACACCATCGAGCAGGATCTCACCGCTTTCATGGTGGTAGAAACGTGGAATCAGGCTGGCCAGGGTCGACTTGCCGCTGCCGGAGCGGCCCACCAGGGCGATCATCTGGCCGGGTTCGGCGGTAAAGTTGATGTCCTTGAGCACTTTGCGCTCGGTGCCCGGATAGGTGAAGTTCAGGTTGCGCACTTCCAGGCGGCCACTGACCTTGTCGCGCTCGACAGTGCCACGGTCGATTTCTTTTTCTTCATCCAACTGCTCGAAAATGCTTTCCGCACCGGCCACACCCTTCTGGATGGTCGAGCTGACTTCCGACAGTTGGCGGATCGGCTTGGGCAACAGGCCGGCCAGGGTGATGTAGGCCACCATGTCGCCCGCCGAGGCATCACCACGAAGGTAAAGCACCAGGAACATCAGCACGGCCATGGCGGTGTAGATCACCAGTTGCAGCGCCGGGGTGTAGATCGCCCCGGTGCGGGTCATGCGCAGTTGTTTGTCGGTGTTGCTCAGACTGGCCTTGAGGAAGCGTTTTTCTTCATAGACTTCACCCCCGAAGCTGCGCACCACGCGATAGCCCTGAATGGTTTCGGAGGCGACGTGGGTCACATCCCCCATGGCCACCTGGATCTTCTTGCTCTGCTTGCGGAATTTCTTGCTGGCCGTGCTGACCATCACTGCAATCAGCGGCAGGATGGCGATCATCACCAGCGTCAGGCGCCAGTTCATGAACAACAGCGAGGCAAACAGGAAAATCACCGTCATGCCTTCGCGGATCACCACCTTGATCGCATCGGTCGCCGCGCCCGTCACCATGGTCACGTTGAAGGTGATGCGCGAGATCAGGTGCCCGGAGTTGTGGTTGTCGAAGTAGCGGTTGGGCAGCGTCAGCAGGTTGTTGAACAGTTGCACGCGCAGGTCGTGGACCAGGCCCAGGGACACCTTGGCCAACAGGTAGTTACCCAGGAACGAGCCCAGGCCTTGCCAGGCCGCGATCAGAATGATCAGCAGGGGCACGGCTTGCAGCAATTGCAGGTCACGCAGGAACGGTACGCTGGGGAACAGCACTGCTTCGGGGTTGGATAGGCCATCGACGAAGTACTTGAGGATGTACCCCAGCATTGGCTGGGTCGACGCGAAAATCAGAAATCCGACGATACTCAGCATGAACAAGCCGGCGTAGGGCTTAACGTAGCTGAGCAGGCGGAAGTATATTTTCAAGCTCGAAGGGCTTGCGCTCGGACTGGAGTCGGTCATATCACGCGGCGTTTTAAAAAAGGAGGCTGACTTTAGCACAGCTTCTCTGTTGTACTTGCACCCGGCGTGACCCGCGCCCATGTGGATCCAACCAACGACATTATAAAGCCACTACTTTAAGATGGTCGGCTTTCTCTATACCGGAATGGCTTTACTGTATGCACTCCAAGCGCCTTACCTATGGCTCGAATCGCGTTTTTGACTTTCTGGTCCTTTGGGTTTTGCCCATTGGCTTGCTGTTGCTCCTGAGTGCGCTGTTCTTCGCCGGCAACCGCAACGTGCTGCACAAGTTCTATTACGTCCTGTTCAGCGCACCCACCCTGGTGCTGCTGTGCCTGCGCCCGCGGGAACTCAAGAACCTGCTGCGTGAACCCCTGATACTGGGACTCTTGGCGTTCTGCGCCTGGGCGCTGCTCAGCCTGTTGTGGAGCCCGGAATCCACCACCGATTCCGACCTGTTCAAACGGCCGCTGCACACCTTCATGCTGTTCGCCGGCTGCGGGCTGTTGCTGCACTACCGCAACGAGCTGATCAAACCGATCTTCTTCAGTGCTGCGGTGATTGCCCTCGTGGTGTGCGCGTGCAACCTGGTGGCATTCGCCAAAGGCTTTGAGCCGGGTATGCGCATGATCGGTGGCCTTGGCGCGCTGGATAACCCGCTGCTCAGCTCCCATCTCTTTGGCTTCTTTTGTATCTACTGGCTCTATGTGTGCACCACGACCCAGCGCCTGCAGGTGCTGTGGTTCAGCGTTCCTGCGCTGGCGATCATGACACTCGCCGTCCTGGCCACCGGCTCTCGCACACCGCTGGTTGCGCTGGTACTGGCCGCCGTGTGGATAGCGTTTGTCAGCCGCAATCGCCGTAGCGCACTGATGATCGCCACCCTGGTGATCAGCGCCGCTGCGCTGCTTCTGTTCTATCCCGAAGCGATCACCGAACGCGGCAGTTCGTACCGCCTGCAGTTGTGGAGCATGACGCTGCATCTGATTGCCGACCACCCCCTGATTGGCCACAGCTTTAACTCCACACTGGCCTTGAACCCTACAGAATGGACATTAAGCGAACCCCATAGCTTCGCCCTCGGTGTGCTCTATTACGTGGGCATCATCGGCTTTATCCCATGGGTCTTCATGCTGGGCTTCGGGCTGTACAAGGGCTTCAAGCAACGTGCACAGCCCCTGTTTATCCTGGCCTCCGCCTTGCTGGCCTACGGCATCGGCGCCGGCCTGACCGAAGGCGGTGGCATTCTGTCGCGTCCCAAGGAGCACTGGTTCCTGCTGTGGATTCCCCTGGCACTGCTCGCCGGGCTGAGCATCGCCCAACGCCGTCGCAGCCTGCTGCGCATGCCGGTGCAGACACCCAAGCCGCAGGCTTTCGAAGCCTTGAGCAACGGTGCCGAGGTGATTGAGGAAGATGGTCTTGGACCGAAAGTCCTGCGCCTTGAAGACGGCACGTTCCTGAAGCTGTTCCGGGCTCGTCGCTGGTACACCTCCGGCGCGTTCACCCCTTACTCGGAACGCTTCGCCAGCAACTGTGAACAACTGCGACAGCTGGATATTCCCGCGCCGCACATCCTTGACCTGTATAGCTTGCAGGATGGCAGCAGCGCCGTGCGCTATCAGCCGCTCCCGGGCCGGACCTTGCGCCAGGCCCTGCAAGGCCTGGACAGCAGCCTGCGTGAGTCGTTGATCGAGCGGTTTGGCCGATTTATCGCCCAACTGCACGAGAACGGCGTTTACTTCCGCTCCCTGCACCTGGGCAATGTGTTGATCCTGGACGACGGCCAGTTCGGCCTGATCGACGTGGCCGACATGCGTATTTACCCATCGGCACTGCGCAGCACGTTGCGCCAGCGCAACTTGAAGCACATGCAACGCTACCCGCAGGATCGCAACTGGCTGTTCGAAGCTCACTTCGAACAGCTGCTCAAGGGGTATGCGTCGGTTGCATCAGCGCAAGCCACGACGAAGATCCAGGAACACGTCCAGGCCCTTCCCCGTCCCGCCAACTGACGGGCCAATTGGGTGCGCCCTCAACCAGGGCGCACCCGCGCAGTCTCAGTCGCGTTCCAGCGGCGAAAGATACAACCTCGCCAGACCACGCCAGGTTTTCTTGTTCCACGCCTTGAACGGGATCTGCGCCAGCAGCTCCCGCGCCAACGCACGGTTGCGGTTGGACGTCTTGAGGAACATGGAGCTGAGGAACTTGTAGCGCACCGCGTCATACTGCGGGTGGTCACTGAACAACGCGTAGGACCGCAGAATATTGTCGATCATGAATCGATGATTCTTGTACGAGTTGGTGGCGTGCTTGCGGTAGCGGGCCATCAGCACGTTCAGGCCATCGATGAAGTACCCGGCGCGGGTGATCTTCAACTCGATCAACAAGTCTTCAAGACGGATCTCGGGATCGAACCCGCCGACCTTTTCCAGCGCCTCGCGCCGGATCATCAGGGTGGGCGCCGGCGGATAAGGCTTGCGCTCCATGAACATATCGTCGAAGTCCAGGCGACGGAAAGGGACGTCGCGGCGCTGGTACTTTTCAGGGAACAGCTCACCCTGCGCGTCGATCAGCTCGATATTCCCCGCGCAGATCCCGACTTCCGGCTTGCCATCCATGTATTCCACCTGGGTCGCAATGCGCTCCGGCAGCATGATGTCATCCGAGCCGAACGGCACGATCAACGGGCCTTGCGACCGTGCAACCGCGCCATTGAGCGTATTGGTCAGGCCTTGGTTCTGCTGGACACGAAAGTCGAAGCCATGGCTTTCCTGCAACTGACGAATGCGTTCGACACTGTCATCCGTCGACCCGTCGTCAATCACCAACAGCTCGATATTGGGATACGTCTGGTTCAATACGCTGAGGATGCTCTGTTCGATGTACGGAGCATGGTTATAAGACGCAATGATCACGGTGACCAAGGGCTGATTCTGATTCATACGTTGTTCCTGCATGCCTGGGCCAGCCCTGATTCAATCAATTCCAGGTATTCCTGGCGGAACACCTCAATATCGTGTTCTGCCTGAAGATACTGGTAGGCCTGCTCGCCCTTCTGTGCAAGCGCCTCATCGGAGAGGGCCAGGTAGGTGTCGAGTGCCTGGGTCAGCTCGGCAACGTTGGCCGGCTCCACGGCCAGGCCGCCCGCGCCTTGAATCAGCGGCAGCATGGCTGGCACGCTGGAGGCAATCACCGGCAAGCGACCGCTCATGCCTTCCAGCAACGCCAATCCCAGGCCTTCGGCCAACGAAGGCATCGCCCAGATATCAAAGGCCCGTACGTATTGCAGTGCATTTTCCTTGAAGCCCAACAAATGCACGCGTCCTTCCAGGCCAAGGCTGTGGATTTGCGCCGCCAGGTTGGACTCCTCGCGCCCCGCGCCAATGATGGCAAGCTGGGCCGTGGGGTATTTGTCCTTGAGTGCGGCAAATGCCTGCAATAAATAGGTGTGGCCTTTGACCGGCACCAGCCGCCCCAAGGCGCCAATCAAACGAACCGAAGGGTCGATGCCCAGCAATTCCCGCGCGCGCTCACGCGGGTGCTGCAAGGCTTCGGCCTGCTCGATGTCGATGGCGTTGGTAATCGCGTAGGTGTTGTGATCGGTAAACCCGCACTGGCAGTCCAGCAGGTACTGCTTGACCGCCGGGGAGACGCCGACAAAACGCCAGTGTTCATCGATCCAACGCTGCGCCTGCTTGCGGCGGTAGAGGCGGTCATACTCGCCGAAGCCGTGGGAGATTCCGATGCAGAGCGGAATCTTCAACCAGCGGTTCAGTTGCAACATCATATTGACCGGCTTGAAGCGGTTGCACACCACCACATCAAACTGGTTCTTGCGGCAGAACTGATACAGCTGCCACATGGCACGCAGGCGCAAGCCCTTGAGTGACTTGTCAGAGAACTCGAAGTAGACCGACTTGGACGCACGACTGACCGGCTCGCCAGGCCCTGGCCGCCCGCGCAAAAACGCGGCGGTGACTTCATAGCGGTCCGCAGGCAATGCCTTAACGATCTGTTCGGCCAAGTCGGCGAAATCATGGGATTTAACATTGTAGTCCGGCTGCAATTGCAGGACCTTGAAGCGCCGACTCATAACTCTCCTCGATGGAAACCGGTGGCATCAACAACCCAGGACGACTCGGCGGCCAATGTCTCGATGTACTCCACACTGGGTTGCGGCATCAACGGCCACTGATTACGTTTCCAGCAGACAAAATGAAAATACGGAAATTCCCGGTCGCCATCCCTGTCGTTGGTCAGGTGACCGTCATTCCAGAACCACTGGTGCGGAAAACGATCAGTGCCGTCATGCCATTTGATCACGCCACCCGGCGTGCTGAACGCCTCGGTGAATTCACTGCGACGGCGCCATGGGTTGAACTTGCCCACCAGGTCGAACAATGGCTTGGGAAAGTTCTTACGCCACAAAAAGATTCGGCTGAAAGCACCTTCATCCAGCGCATGATGCGCTTGATCAGTGAAGCGCGCCTCCCAATCTTTGATCTGCATAAACACTTGGCGCTTTTTTGCGGTATTGCGCATCAGGCACAGATGCCCGGCAACCCGTCGCTCATGGGTCGAAAACAAGTCATAGCCCGCCAACCGTTCGGCAGTGAAATACCGGCGCAGGTTGCCGTAGATCAGGTCCAGGTCACCGAACGCCCAGAAGTCATAGCCAGTGAGGCGGTCAGCATGGATATAACCGAGTGCAGGCTTGATGTCGCACAACTTATACGCAGCCTGAGGCGCAAACTTGAGATTCAACCGCTGTGAAACCAGTGCGCAGTAATCGGTAAACGAAATAGGTTCAATCCTGACGTTACCCGGTACGTTGTCCGGTATCGGGCAGTCGCTGAACAGCAACCAGTCGATATCCGCATTGTGTCGGCAACTTTCGAGAAAAAACGGCATCCAGAACGGCCAGCAGCCAAAGTAAGGGATGAGGAAAAG
Organism: Pseudomonas nabeulensis; assembly: GCF_004682045.1. Classification (GTDB taxonomy): domain Bacteria; phylum Pseudomonadota; class Gammaproteobacteria; order Pseudomonadales; family Pseudomonadaceae; genus Aquipseudomonas; species Aquipseudomonas nabeulensis. Next base: position 8,186 of record NZ_QUZT01000013.1, on the reverse strand, counting down.
AATACGGGGGCACTGGCTGTTCAAGGGAGACTCACTGTCATTTTTACTGGAGCGCGCTACGCTCCACCACGTTGCGTTGCATCACTTGTGCTTGATGAACCAAAAGAGTTCATGACGCCGCACGGCCTTGCGGAAGAACTCGTTCTCACCCCAGGGCGAAACGCGCCGTCCAGCCAACAGGCGCTGTATGACACGCCGCACCCGCCGTTTGAACGGCATCCGCGGTTGCAGGTCATGCATCATGCCAAGCGACATCGCCTTGTCACACTGCCGTTCTTCGGATAGCGGCAGGCAATAAGGTCGCAAAGTGTACGTGGAATCAAACGATGGTGGCAAAGAGATACCATTGCCCGAATCCCCCATCGGCCAGCGGTCATTGTCATGCAGGTGGTTGGCGTAGCCGAGCAGTGTGGTCGGTTGCCATTCCAGGCCCTGCAAGGCTTCCAACACCGCCTGCTGTGCGCAGACGTGATCGGGATGCGGGTCGAGGACCGGATGAGGCAATACGATCACCTCCGGGCGCGCCTTCAACAGCACGGCCCGCAGGTCAGCCAGCAGGTTGTTCCAGGTCGGCTGCCCATCGGTGTCGGCAGGCAACGGGAAGGTGTTGAACTGGCGAAACACGCGGATATCGCTCAGCTCGGCCTCGCGGGACGCCACGGCGCGCTCAGGCTCGGCCTTCATCGCCGCCAACTGCAAGCAGAAATACCCCAGTTGAACCGAGTGCTCTGGCGGCACCCCCGCCCATCTCGGCACGGCAATGCTGTCCCAGGCACGCAGGCGCCCCTTGAGTCGGGCGGCTTCCGGCTTGCCCAAGCCCATTTGTTGATAGTGCTCGGCTTCAATCTCGCCCGCCGTCAGCGTCACGATCCAGGGTTGCGCCGCTTGGCTGTAAAGCCCGAAGGCGGCCAACTCGGCATCGTCGGCATGGGGCGCAATGACCATCACCCGCTGCTGGCGCACATCGGGCTGGCGGAAGACCGACAGCACCGGCGCTCCGTGAAGCTGGCAAAACCGGCCCTGTAACTGCAACTGCCCATCGACCAGTGCCTGGCCGTGCCCCGTGAGATTCAAGTAACGCAAGCCGTTGACGCCGCGCTCGAACACTTGGCGATCACCATTCGGCAATGGGATATAGGGGTCGATAAAACGCCCTAACACGCTGCTTTTTATGCGCACGGCGAGAATCAACGTCTCATCGCCGGACAGCTCAAGGGGTTGGCCCAAGACGATCCGCGCCTTGTCCAAGACCACCTTGGGCTGTTCGGTATCCGCAGGAAACTGATACTGGTAGTCATCCTTGGGCGAGTAAAACAGGTGATCAGCAAACCAGGCCTCATGGGCTACCCATGCCAGCACCGCCAGCACCAGCGGCAGCCACCACGCCACCAGCATACCCACGCCAACCAACACCAGCAGACTGACCAGCAGGCCAATACGCTTGTTGCGGCGATGGCGCTTGAGCAGCGCTTGCTTGCGGTTCGTGGACTCACTCATACCGTCAACACCTGCACAGGGTTACACCAACGCTCCTTGTACTCGCGGTCCGCTCGCCCAAAGGAAAAGCGCAGCGGCTTGCCGACTTCACGCGCCTGTTCCCAGGCACTTTGCGTATTCAGGAAACTCAACACACTGCCGGGACTGAACGCGCGGGTTTCCGGGTCGACGCCGCCGTTGACGTATTCCACGCTGATCCACTCGGGGGATTCGACCCGGTATACCAGCTGGATGGCAATCGGCGCGTCATTGAGGAAGATCACCGAGCCGATCAGCCATCCACGCAGCAACTCGATCACCTCGGCCATGCGCTCGGCGCCCGTGGCGACAAACCCCCAGCGGCGCAGGAACAGGTCGCAGTAGATCGCGGCCAGTTCCTGGCTGGTAAAGTCGCTCACCGGCCGTACCACGCCGCCCGCCTCTTCCAGCAAACGCAACTCACGGCGCTGGTTGTAGCGAAACTTCTTCGACAGTTCTTCCGGGGTGCGCGCCATGGCCAATTGCTCGGCCTGGGGCTTGAGGCCGCTGAAACGGCCTTCGTTCAAGGTCGACAGGTAACGCGCGCGATGGCGCAAAGGCGCCTGCACATCCGCAGCGGCCGGCAGGATCAGTTCGGCATTGCCCAGATCGAACAGGCCCTTCTTGCCGCGCTGTTTGAGCACGTCCTTGGACAACGCCAAATCCCGGCCCCAGGTCGCAATGCACGCTTGCACCTCACCCTCTTTCTCCCAGGCAAGGTAACGCACCGGGATGTCGGCCAGCCCGGCCAAGCGTTGAATAATCTGGGGATGGGTGGCGACGCTGCCGCCATAACGCTGCCAGGCATCGCTGTAGACGGGGGCGTCGACGACGGACCAGCCACGCTCGCGCCAGCCTTGGAATCGATTGAGCATCAAGCCCCCGCGGTCAGTTCAATAACGTGCGGCAGTTGCCAGAAGGTCGTGCGTACCGCCTGATCCGAGAAACGTGCGTGCAGGCGCTCGAGCATCAGCTCGGCACACTGGCGCCGCTGCTGCTGATCCATCCCGGCCAAGTGCTGCAAACCCTGGCCAAGGTGCTCGGCGTCGCCGAACGGGAACAGGATCCCCACACCTTCAACCACTTCCTTCGCACCGCCACAGGCCGTGGCCAGCAACGGCACGCCGGCGGCCATGGCTTCCAGCAGCACCATGCCGAAGGGCTCGTGGTCGGAGCTCAGCGCAAACACATCGAACGCCCGGAAGTACCGGCGCGCATCCGGCACCTGGCCGAGGAACAGCACCTTGTCGGCAATCCCCAGCTCACGGGCCTGGTTCTTGAGGTTCTGCTCCAGACGCCCAGTGCCGAGAATCGCCAGGCGACTTTGCTCCGGCAGATGGGGCAGCGCCAGGGCGAAGCCCTTTAGCAACGTGGCCTGGTCCTTGTCCGGGTGCAGGCGGCCGACGTTGCCGACCACCCATTCGTCCGGCGACAGGCCCAGGGCATCCCGCGCTTCGTCGAACGGCACTTGGGTCGCGCGCAAGGCGTCGACGTCGATGCGGTTGTACAGGGTCTGGATACGCTGCGCCGGCCAACTCGGCAAGCAACGGCGCATGTCATCGCGCACCGCGTCGGACACGCCCAGCAAGCTCAAGCGCTTGCGGAAAATCCCGGCAAACAGCTTGCGGCTGCGGCGCTGATAGTCGCCAAAGGCGTGATGTACGCCGATCACCGGCAAACGCGTGCCCAACAAGGCGATATAAATCGGCTTGAAGCGGTGGGCAATGCAGAAACTGAAATTGCGTGACGCCGCAACCTTGCGCAGCTCACGGATCGCACCCAGCTTCAGGCCACGAATGGCCTTGGAGCTGAATTCCATGAACAACACTTCATCGCTGGCACACCCGGCGGCCACCTCGGGGTCGGCGACCCCGGTGAGAAACACCGTGGTCACCTTGTAGCCCGAGCCTGCGAACAGGCTGGCGTACTGCCGCGCGCAGTCGAGGAACGGCCCGTCATAGCCGTGGCAGAACTGCAGGACGTGTCGGTCAGCCGAGCGCGTCATAAGGGTCCACGCCGTCTTTGACGACCAGGATGTCTTCCATGATCAGGTATTGCAGGTCGGAGCCGAAGAACATGTTCAGCGCGTCGGTCGGCGAACAGATCATCGCTTCGCCACGACGGTTGAGCGAGGTATTCAGCGACACGCCGTTGCCGGTCAACACTTCCAGCTCTTTCATCATGTCGTAGTAGCGCGGGTTGTATTCGCGCTTGAGCACCTGGGCGCGGGAGGTGCCATCTTCATGGACCACCTCCGGCACACGGGTTTTCCACTCTTCGGCCACTTCAAAAGTGAAGGTCATGAACGGCGCCGGGTGGTCGACCTTGATCATCTGCGGCGCCACGGTGTCGAGCATCGACGGGCAGAAAGGCCTCCAGCGCTCGCGGAACTTGATCTGGTGGTTGATACGGTCAGCCACGCCGGTAGCGCTTGGGCAACCGATGATCGAACGACCGCCCAAGGCACGCGGGCCAAACTCCATGCGGCCCTGGAACCAGGCCACCGGGTTGCCGTCGACCATGATCTTGGCGATGCGCTGGGGCATGTTTTCGATCTTGCGCCAGTTCGGCTTGCTCTCGTGCTTGGCGCACGCGGCAATCACGTCTTCGTTGCTGTAGGACGGGCCGAGGTAGACGTGTTCCATCTTCTCCACCGGTACACCACGGGCGTGGGACACGTAGGCCGCCGCACCCACCGCGGTGCCGGCATCGCCGGACGCTGGCTGCACGAACAGCTCTTTCACATCGCTGCGGGCAATGATCTTCTGGTTCAACTTGACGTTCAGCGCACAGCCGCCGGCGAAGGCCAGCTTGCCGGTGTCCTTGAGGATGTCGCCCAGGTAATGGTCGATCATCTGCAGGGCCAGCTTCTCGAACAGCGCCTGCATGCTGGCGGCGTAGTGGATGTACGGCTCGTCGGCAATGTCGCCTTCGCGCTTCGGACCCAGCCACTCGATCAGTTTTGGAGAGAAGTAGAAACCCTTGCCCTTCTCTTTATAACGACGCAGGCCGATGACGTTGGCGTAGTCGGTGTTGATCACCAACTCGCCGTTCTCAAACGAGGCCAGGCGCGAGAAGTCGTATTTGCTGGCGTCGCCGTACGGCGCCATGCCCATGACCTTGAACTCACCGTCGAGCATCTCGAAACCGAGGAACTCGGTGATCGCGCCATACAGGCCGCCGAGGGAGTCCGGGTCGTAGAATTCCTTGATCTTGTGGATCTTGCCGTTCTCGCCGTAGCCGAAGAACGTGGTGGCGTACTCACCTTTACCGTCGATGCCGAGGATCGCGGTTTTCTCCTGGAAGCCGGAGCAGTGGTAGGCGCTGGAAGCGTGGGCCAGGTGGTGTTCAACCGGTTCGATCTTGATTTTCTTCGGATCGAAGCCCAGTTGTTCCAGGCACCAGACGATCTTGTTGCGATAGCGCTTGTAACGACGGTTGCCCATCAGGATCGCATCAAGGGCGCGGTCCGGGGCGTACCAGTAACGCTTGGCGTAGTGCCAGCGCGCCTCGCCGAACAAGCTGATCGGGGCGAAGGGGATCGCCACTACGTCAACGTCGGAAGGCTTGATGCCGGCCTGCTCCAGGCAGAACTTCGCCGATTCGTAGGGCATGCGGTTCTTTGCATGTTTGTCGCGGACGAAGCGCTCTTCTTCGGCGGCCGCGATCAGCTTGCCGTCGATGTACAAGGCTGCGGAAGGATCATGGCTAAGGGCGCCGGACAGGCCAAGAATCGTCAATGCCACTGGGGTCTAGCCTCTTTTAGTCTGCATGCAGGCGGGGTGCGCCTGAAAAAAGTGTGCTTCCCGCCTGGGCCGGAAACAGCTAAAGGGCGGGATTATAGCGTAAAAGCGGTGGGGAGCTGTTAGCCGCAAGCGGCAAGAGGCATCAGCGGAAGATTTCGATGCTGCCGTCCTGGTGCTGAAGGTAAATGGTATAGGGCAATAACAGGGTGTCCAGCACGCCTGAGGCCACGAATTCGACAGCCACGATGGGCAGCGCGCCGCCGCCATGGCTGATCAGGCTATTGCTCTCCAGGCTTTTATCGGGTGCGGGCTCGCCATTCAGTGCACAGAAGCCGTAGACCACGCCACTGTAGATTCGCGGGACGTTTTCACAGTGACTGCGCGAGTCCTTGAGGTTTTGGCTGGCTACCGCGTCCGGACGGAAGACCGTCGTAATGGTTCCGCAACCGGCGAGACAACAAGTCATTGCCACGCCCCACATGACTTTCGACGTAGTCTTCATGAATCACTCTCCATGACCCATCGGCCATTGTTATTGTCGGGGCTGTCCACGCTACCATCGCAAGGGTTGGCGCCCCTTCGTGACAACACCGACTCGTCGCGTAGGACGATTCCGAAATGATAAAAATCGCCCGAGCCACTAAACTCGCGCTCATTTGCGCGTTTACCTCTTAGGCGCGCCACGGATTTCGGCTGACTGATGAATACCCTCTCCCGCTTCACCTTGTTGCTGCCCGGCCTGCTCACGCTGGGCAACTCGGCGCTGGCTGACGACACTGCACTGGTGCTCGACCCGAGTGTGGTCACCGGCTCGCGCAGCGCCAGCCCAACGTTCGACCTGCCCTACTCGGTCGACAGCATCAGCCGCGAGCAGATCAGCGACGGCCAACTGGGTATCAATGCCTCCGAAGCCTTGTCCCGCGTGCCCGGCCTGGTGGTGCAGAACCGCCAGAACTACGCTCAGGATTTGCAAATTTCCTCCCGTGGCTTTGGCGCCCGCTCGGCGTTTGGCGTGCGCGGCCTCAAGCTGATCGCCGACGGCATCCCCGCCAGCACCCCTGACGGCCAGGGCCAGGCGGCCACGTTCAACCTCGACACCGCCGAGCGCATTGAAGTGCTGCGCGGCCCGGCGGCCACCCTGTACGGCAGCAACGCCGGCGGGGTGATCCAGATGTTCTCCCGCGACGGCGAAGGCCCACCGCGCATCGGCGCCGAAACCCTGGTGGGCAGCGATGGCATGAGCAAGAACCACCTGACCGCCGAAGGCGCGGCCAATGGCGCGGGTTTTGTGCTCGACGCCTCACGCATGGACACCGACGGCTACCGCGACCACAGCAGCGCGCGCCGCGACCAGACCTTCGCCAAGCTCAACTTCCAGCCGGATGACGACAGCAAACTGGCGCTGATCTACAGCAGCCTGGAGCAGAACGGCACGCAGGATCCGCTGGGGCAAACGTGGGAAGCCTATAAAGCCGACCCACGCTCGGTGGCTCCCGGCGCGCTGACGTACAACACGCGCAAAAGCATCGATCATCAGCAATTGGGGACCAATTACGAGCGGTATTTCGGCGATGCGACGTTGCAGGTGAATGCGTATACGGGGCGGCGGAGTGTGATTCAGTATTTGTCGATTCCCAAAGGAACACCATCCAACGAGCGCGGCGGCGGTGTTGTGCAATTCGACCGAAAGTTCTACGGCGGTAGCGTGCACTGGATGCAACCTGTCGAGAGCGCGCCGGGCGAGCTGATGATCATCACAGGCCTGGACTTCGACCAAAGCGAAGACAGCCGCCATGGTTATCAGAACTACAGCGGCACCACCCTGGGCGTGAAGGGTGAGCTGCGCCGCGATGAGATCGACACCGCTCGTAGCCTTGACCCATATATCCAGGCCAACTGGGCCTTAGGCAATTGGACCCTCCAAGCAGGTGTGCGACATAGCACCATGGAGCTGGACGTTGACGATCAATATTTGAGCAACGGCGACTCCAGCGGCAGCAAGACCTATCAGAAAAACACCCCGTCAATGAGTGTGATGTACGCCTTCACGCCCCAACTACACGGTTACGTCAGCGCAGGAAAAGGCTTTGAGACACCCACCCAAGCCGAGCTGGCCTACGCGCCTGGGAGTGTCGAAGGTTTCAACTTCAGCCTGAAACCGTCTGAAAGCACTCAATATGAAATGGGCTTGAAGGCGCAGGTGAACAACACGCGAATCAACGCGGCGGTGTTCCAGATCACCACCGAAGATGAGCTGGTGGTTAGCCAATCGCTTCAAGGCCGTACCAGCTATCAAAACGCCGGCCGCACCCTGCGTCGCGGTTTCGAACTGGGCATCGAAAGCCAACTCAGCGAGCAGTGGAGCACCAACCTCGCCTACACCCGTCTGCAAGCCACTTACGACAGTGACTTCAACAACAGCGGAAAGGCTATCGAGAAGGGCAACTACCTCCCCGGCGTCCCGCAAACCACGCTCTTCGCCGAACTCAACTGGAAACCCCGCGACTGGGTCAGCACCGCCCTGGAAGGCATGTACCGCAGCAAGGTCTACGTCGAAGACACCAACAACGAGCGTGCTGCCCCGGCCTACAGCGTGTTCAACTGGCGCGCGCGCTTTGAGCAAAAAGTCGAGCACTGGACCTTCCACCAGACCCTGCGCCTGGATAACCTGCTGGACCGCCAGTACGTAGGTTCGGTGATCGTCGGCGACAGCAACAACCGCTACTACGAAGCCGCCCCCGGCCGCTCGTGGTACGCCGGTGCTGGCGCCGAGTACACCTTCTAAAACCAACACAAATCTAAATGTGGGAGGGGGCTTGCCCTAATGCCAGTCAGTTAAGAGATGACAGGAGCAGCACCGCCTCTGTAGTGAGCGGGCTTGCCCCGCGCTGGGTGGCGAAGCCGCCCCAAATCCGTCCACCGCGG
>NZ_QUZT01000012.1 GCF_004682045.1 Pseudomonas nabeulensis | reverse complement strand
CAGACAGACCGCGGTGGATGGATTTGGGGCGGCTTCACCACCCAGCGCGGGGCAAGCCCGCTCACTACAAGGTATAGATATTCATGAATCGCTATAAAGAGGAGTCATCGCAATGGCCCGTATAACCGTTGAGCGTGCACATTCCCTGGGTAAAGAAGGCGCTCGGGCAAAGGCCGAGAAGTTGGCGTTCAAACTCAAGGAGCAATATGGCCTTGAGTCATCGTGGTCTGGCGATACCTTGAACCTCAAGCGCTCGGGGGTAAAAGGTGCGGTATTAGTCGCCGATGATTCGCTGCGCATTGATGTGGAACTGGGGCTGTTGATGTCAGCCATGAGTGGCACCATCAAGTCCGAAATCGAAAAGGCCCTGGATAAAGCGTTGGCTTGATGGGGCCGTTGTTAGGGTGCCGATTCTAATTTTCCAGCCTACTTTGTGCCCAAGCCCTCAACTCCTGGGGGCCGTTCCTCCCCCCTTTTTCGCGTGAGGTGCACCATGGTCAAAGTTACCCTGAAGAAAAAAATCGACGCCCCGACTACTGCGTTCAGCGACGTTAGAACCTACGCCCGCAAGATCTGGCTGGCGGGTCTTGGTGCCTACGCCAAGGTGGGAAGCGAGGGCAGCGAGTACTTCAAAGAGTTGGTGAGAGTGGGTCAACATGTTGAAAGTAAAGGTAAAAAAGTTGCAGTTGAACAACTTGATGCTGCCAACAGTCAGATTGACCAAGTCAAGAGTAATGTCACCGCCGTCAAAGGTCTGGTAGAAGTTCAGCTGGATAAAGTTGAAAAAGCTTTTGATACTCGCGTAGCCAGTGCCTTGAATCGAATCGGCATTGCGTCTAAACATGACGTTGAGACACTCTCTGCTAAGCTCGAAGAGCTGACGACATTGCTAGAACGTGTCGCGCGTAAACACTAAGGAGACATCGGGATGGCTGTTAAAAAGACTACTCAGAAAGAAGGCAGCTCGTGGGTCGGGGAAGTTGAAAAATATTCCCGTAAGATCTGGCTTGCTGGTTTAGGCGTGTACTCGAAGGTTAGCAGTGACGGCGGCAAGTACTTCGAGACCCTGGTCAAGGACGGTGAGAAAGCCGAGAAGTTGACCAAAACCACCGTGGGTAAAAAAGTTGAAGCGGCCAAGGCGACTGCCGGTTCTGCCAAGTCGAGCATTTCTGACACCTGGGGCAAGTTGGAAGAGACTTTCGACAAGCGCCTCAACAGTGCCATTTCGCGACTGGGCGTACCGAGCAAGGCCGAGCTGAAAACGCTGCACAGCAAGGTCGATACCCTGACCAAGCAAATCGAAAAACTCACCGGCGCCAAAGTGGCTCCAGTGAAGGCTGCAGCCGCCAAACCGGCAGCCAAGCCTGCCGCTAAAACCGCCGCAGCTAAACCTGCAGCTAAAGCGGCCGCCAAGCCTCTGGTAAAAGCCGCGGCCAAGCCGGCAGCCAAGCCTGCTGCTAAACCTGCCGCAAAACCAGTGGCCAAAACCGCAGCCGCTAAACCTGCCGCCAAGCCTGCCGCTAAAAAACCGGTCGCTGCTAAAGCTGCTGCCAAACCCGTGGCTAAGCCTGCTGCCAAGGCTGTGGCAAAACCGGCCGCCAAACCGGCTGCCAAGCCAGCGGCCAAAACGGCAGCGGCCAAACCAGCTACTGCTAAACCTGCCGCCAAGCCAGCTGCCGCTAAACCGGCTGCCAAACCGGCAGTAACCAAACCAGCGGCAAAACCTGCCGCCGCCAAGAAACCTGCGGTAGCCAAAAAGCCTGCGGCAGCCAAGCCGGCCGTCGTGGCCAAGCCTGCGCCTGCACCGACGGCTTCTACTGCCAACTCGGTGTCTGCACCAACGCCTGCTGTTGCTCCAACGGCAACGCCGGTTACTTCGACGCCGTCCAGTCAGTCCTGAGATTAGCGAGATACAAAAATGCCCGGCCATTTATGGTCGGGCATTTTTGTGTGAGCCAAAGCTATCTTCAGTTGTAAGAGATGGCGACCGTGACCACGCTGACCAGGGTGCCAGATTTGACCGATGTGCCATTTTTATAATACGAGGCGGTCATCGGTAGCACGGCTTTTTGGCCGCTGGTTGCGATATGACGCGTGCGCTCAGCGGGCGAACCGTTGGCCGGAATGTAGGCGACATTTCGATGGGAAAGCGAGAGTGCCGTCCCGGTAGCGGTACCGGTATTCGCAAAAAGTGCACCGTTTCCAGTGGCCGGCGTACCGGTGAACAGAAAGGACACCGTACGAATATCGGATTCGCAATCGGCGGTCAGATCAAAAGGCTGAATGCCCACTTCGTTGGCGGCGTCGAAGTTGGAGACTTTCACCGTTGGCAAGGTGATTGTTCGGTTCACATCTCCGGCTGCCAGATTACATGTACCGGCATTGACTTGGCCTCTGAAGGTCAAGGTTCCGGTAGTCGCCGCCTGCACCGACTGGGCGGCCAGACTCGCTGTGATTGCCAACAATAAAGGCAGGGTTCGTAGGCTCATTAAAGTCTCCCGTCCGGCATCAGTTGTAGGTGATCGAAACGGTCATCGTGCTGGCAAATGTGCCCGCAGTGATCGGTACACCGGTTTTGTGGTAGCTCGCTCTTAATGGAATGACGGCTTTTTTGTTGCTTGTCGCAATCGTTCGGCTGCGCTCGGCTTCCGTGCCGTTGGCTGGAATGGTTGCGCTAGAAATGGGCGCCCGGCCTCTCAACCAAAGTGCTGTACCGTCCGAGGTGCCGGTATTGGAGAAAAGTGTGGGGCTCGCTGTTGAAGGGGTGCCTGTAAACAGAAAGATAACGTTGCGAATATCTGTCTCGCATTCGGCGGACATCTCGAAGTCGATCGCGCCGGCTTGCGAGCTCGACTCAAAGTCGGGAATCTTGACTGTCGGCAGCGTGACCGTTCGGTTCACATCCCCGGCCACCAGATCGCAGGTGCCGGCGTTGACCTGTCCTGTGAAATTCAGGGATCCGTTCGTGGCGGCTTGTGCCGTATTGATGGCCAGGCTTGTGGCGATCGCCAGCAGGAAAGGCAGGGTTCGTATCAACATGGGGTACTCCTTGGGGTTTTAGTTGTAGGTAATGTTGACGGTGGCGGTACTGACCAACGTGCCTTGGCGGACCGTACCGTTCTTGTGATAAGCCGCGCCGAGTGGCAACACTGCTCGGTTGCCGGAAACTGCCAACGTGCGCGTGCCGTTATTGCTGATGGTGGCGGGCACGCCGTTGATGCGTGAATACAGCCGCAGCGCTACCCCGCCAGCCGAACCCGTATTGGCAAAGAACTCAGGGCTCCCGGGGGCAGGTGTACCCGCAATACGAAAGGTCACGTTGGTGGCATTGCTGCAGTTAGCGCTTAACTCGAAGTTGTGAGCGCCTGCGCTGATCGCGTTGTTAAAGTCGCTGACCCCGACGGAGGGAAGGACAATGATGCGGTTGATGTCTCCGGCTGCCAGGTCACAGGTGACGATGGGCCTGATAAACCGTACCGGGCTGCCGAGTTGCAGGCGGAAAGTGTTTGAAGACTTGAGCCATTTACGTTCGATGAAGTAGCCAGCGGGTACTGTCCCGCTTGTCACTGGCCCGATCTTATAGAAAGTGGCTTCTGCCCCAGTGAAACTAGGGACCGGGCCGGTTACCAAGGACCGAGGTGAGCTATGAAGCTCATAAAGTGAGTTGCCTCCGTCGCTCGAGGTCATCCTTACAGCTACGCCGACGCCTGGCACCTCGGTGGGGTAGGTTCCATGGTTATGGTTGTTCGGATAACGTCCGTTCGTCCATCGCGATGCCAGTAAGCATGTAGCAGTCCAGCCAGGGGCCGTTCCTGAAAATGCCTGGCGAGAGATGACACTTCCTACAGGAAGGCTGTCAGGCACAGTGATAGTCGCCGGCAGGTTCAGAGTGAACGTATCGTTCTGATAGCGAGTACAGGTCGCCTGAGCCGTCATTGACATTCCAATGCCCAGCAACGCCCACAAACATTTGATCTGATACTTCATCCTCACTCCCAAGAGCCCTGTGCCTTTGTTTAATTCCGAAGTGCTGCGCTCAACCTGGCTCGGCTGACCGTTTTCAGTTGTAAGTAATGTTGACTGTGGCGGAACTGAGCAGCGTGCCTTGGCTGACTGTGCCGGTTCTGAAGTAGGCCGCTCCCAGGGGTAGTACCGAGCGATTGCCTGACACCGCAACGGTCCGGGTACTGTCTGTACCATCGGCACGGATGGTTTGGTTCACGCCGTTGATCCGGGAGTACAGCCATAGGGCAACACCGCCGGCAGTGCCGGTATTGGCAAAGCGCCAAGAGTCTGTGGCGGCAGGCTGGCCGGAAAAGCGAAAGGTGACATTTGAGGCGTCGGTGCAATTGGCCGTCAGTTCGAAGTTGTGTTCGCCTGCGGAGACGGCGTCTTTTAGAGCGCTGGTCTGTATGGGCGGAAGCGTAATGATGCGGTTGACGTCACCGGCCGCGAGGTCGCACGTGGCAACTGGTCTGACGAAACGCACCGAGTTGCCTTGTTCCAGGCGAACACGCTCAGTACGACCCAGCCATTTCTTCTCCCAGTAGTACCCGGCGGGTACGGTGCCGCTAGTGACAGGTCCAATTTTATAGAACGTGGCTTCAGCACTGGTAAAGCTGGGGACCTTCCCGTAAACGTATTGCATAGGCTGGTCATAAAGAGCGAAGGCTGCTGGCCCTCCTCCGGCCCACGTCATTGTGACTTTCACACCCACGCCTGGAACTTCGGTGTAGTAGGCGCCCGTACTCGGGTCTTGCTGTCGTTGATAGCGCCCGATGATCCAGCTTTGGACGGCGACGGGGCAATCGGCAAAATAAGCAGGTGCCGTGCCGCTGAAACGCTGACGGGTAATGACACCTCCGACAGGAATGCTGTCGGGCACGGTGATAGTCGCTGGCAGGTTCAAGGTGAATGTATCGTTCTGGTACCTGTCGCACTGCGCTTGGGCAGCGATGGGCACGCAGAAAACCGATAACGTTGAAACGAGCTTGATGAAGTGCTTCATCTCGACCTCGCATTGGAAGCTGAATATTTGAGCGCGCGTGGCGCCGTTACTTGCAGTTGATCAATCATGTGCACTGGCTCGGCAAGTACCGGCATCCAGTTGACGCAGTCGACTCACTGCCTCCGACCCTGACTTCTCACTCAAGCTGTATTGCAACCTGCATGTGGCGTTGTCGTTGCTGCCCCACTTGACGGTCAGCTCTCCCTGCGGTCGCGCGACGCGCACAAACGCCTTGCCGCCCTGGCCGACAATGCCCACGCTGTTGCCCTCTTCATCGAACACGTCCGAGCCAAACGGCATTGGGCTGCCATCCTCACGCAGTGCTGTGACCAGGAGGGCTTGGCCGCTGACGGTGTCGAATTGCAGCTTCACCACGGAGCCCGCGCGCGGTGCGACGTTTTGCGAGGCAGTCTTGAGTTCGACGTCGACGGAGAGGTCTTTGGGGTCCAGTTCAACCACGTTCTGGCGATAGGGTGCGAGATGGGGCACTACCGCGTAACCGCTCTTGCCAACCTGGGAGCCGTGATTGCCATTGATCCGCGCACCCTGTGCGTCAGGTGCCTGAACGATGCCGATCGTGTCACCCAGCTCGGGGGCAAACGTCACGCCGCCGCTGTGGGCGACGATGCCGCCGGTGACACCGAAGGACATCGCGCGATAGTCATTGCTCTGCCCATAACCGGCGGACAGCACGCCGTGGCTTGCCTGGTATTTCATATCGGCACTGGTGGAGGTGCCAATGCTCTGTGTGTGGCTGGCGCCCACGCCATAGGTGAACTCGTTACGTTCACCCAGGGTGCCCCCGAGGTTCACGCGTTCACCGCTGCTCTGGTTACCGTGGAAGGCCGTGGTGGTCATTGTCGGCGCGCGGCCGCCGCTGCCCAGCGGCAGGCTCACGCTCAGCTCCACCTGTTTGTCTACCCGGTCGCTCAGCAGGTCCTTGGTACGCTGGGCGCTGAGGGTGTAGTGCATGCCTTTCCAATTGCTGGTGTAGCCGGCGGTGAAGGTCAGGTTGCCGCTTTCGCGGTTCCAGTAGTTCTGCATGGAACCGGTGACGTAGACGGAGCCCTTGCCTACTGCCTGGTTGAGGCTGATGTCCATTCTGTCGCGCAGGCGCGATACGTTGTCCAGGTCGAGTCCGTCGATGGCCAGGTCGCGTACGAGAGCTGCGTCGCGCACGCTCAGGAAGCCCTCGGTGGAGTAGCGGTACGCACCGAGGGCAAAGTGAGTGCCGGACTCGGTGAAGTTCTTGCTGTAGCGCAGCTGCACGCTTTGCCCGTCTCGTGAACCATGCCCCGGCAGGTGGGCACTCGAACGGGTCAGGTCAAGCGACACCGCACCCACTGGCGTGTTGAAGGCTGCGCCTATCAATTGTGAGTTGTAATCCTCACCCATGACCGTTCCGGTGTAGCCGGTCAGCAGATTGCTCAGACCATGCTGGTAGGTGGCCTGCATCATGGTCGGCGGGTGGCGCAACCCAATCTCATCCAACTGGCCAACACTCAGTGAGTAGCGGTTGTAGCCCGGACGCAGCAGGTTGGCGTTGGTGGCAAACGGAACGATGAACTCGCGCTGGCGTCCGTCGGCCTCGGTGACGGTCACGGTCAGGTCACCGCCATAGCCGGTGGCAAACAAGTCATTGAGCACAAACGGGCCAGGGGCGACCGACACTTCATCCAGCAATACGCCGCGCTGGCGTACGGTGACCCGTGCGTTGGTCTCCGCAATGCCGCGTACCACAGGGGCAAAACCGGTCAGGGAGTCCGGTAGCATGCGGTCATCGGTATACAGGCTGATGCCACGCAGGCGTACGCTGTCGAACAACTCGCCCGAAGTGAAGATCTCGCCCGCTACCACTTGTGACTTCAACGCGGTCCAATCGCGTTGCACATACGTGCTACTGCTTTGGTAGCCGGAGGTGGTATCGGTGGCACTGTAGCTACCGTTATGGCGAAAGTGCCAGTCGCCCAGGTTGAGGCCTGTATTGACACCCAGGTAATTGGAGTTGAATGAGCGCCCTTTTGTCTGTGTAGTAAAGGTGTTGGCGTTGTAGCGTACAAAGGCGGCGTCAACACCGCTGTCCCAGTGCTGCGGGTCGACATAGCCGCGCGCTTTGCGTGCCAGGTAAATCTGCGGCACCTGCAGGCTCAGTCGGTTTTCACCAGGGTCGAATTGGCTGTTGGCACCTGGCAGGTAGGTGCCGATATCAGCGCAACTGACAAACGCAGCCGGGGTGGCTTCACCGGCCTCGGCCGATTGTCTTTGCGCCGCGTCCAAGTCGATACCGAGTCGAAGTAACGCGTCACGTTCCAGGCACATCTGCGCGGAGTTCTGGCCTTCGACCGCGACGAACGACAACGTCTCGCGCCCGTTCCACTGGCCATTGAGGTAAACGTCGGTACGGTAGCTGCCGGGCAGTACGACGTTACCCTGACTGAATCTTGATATGTCGATCTGCTGGCCACCCGTGTCCGGAAAGAACGCCGGGTTGAATTCAACGTTTTCGTTAGCTTGGGCACCCACGACATGGGCGCCGCTGAGCAGCAACAAACAACGCGCCAAAAGCGTCAAACGATGACTTTCCAAGGGCCGAAATCTTACGCTGGCTGGCGTGTTCAAAGTCATGTTTACCATTCCCAGAAAGAGGTGCTGTCCGAATTTGGGCAAAGGGAATCCCTGCCTCGAAAAATGGGCATCAAACGAACGTTGTTAGTGAGTCAGTAAGGGGTTAGGACGAGATCTTGGCGCTGTGTGATGTCACCACTCCAAAATCATCCAGTGTCTGGAACTCGACAGTAGCCGTGCCGCTGGGCGGTGCCTTGAGGCTGGGTAGCGCGAAACGGTTACGTCCTCCAGGTACCACCATGTTCTCTGCGCCCGAAACACTTGCCTCGCGAGCGTGTCGCTGTTTTGCGTCAAGCAATTCGATCTGATCGAATGTGACGTGATAAGGGCTGGGGTTATAGACCTCCAGCGCTTGGCCCAGCTCGGCGGGTACTCGACGCCATTGCAGCTTTCCAGGCGCAGCCTCGACGTCGTAAGGCAGATTTGGCGGGCGGAAAAACAGTTTTATCCGGGATCGAAAGGCGAGCTGCAGTTGGTTGCTTTGTTGGGTGTCCTGGGATTGTGCTGGGATTTCCAGCAGGTTGAACCAGAACAGGCTCTCCTGGGTCGACGGCAGGTCTGCACCGGTATAGGCCAGGCGCACCACCTGTTGCTTGCCCGGTTCCATGCGAAAGATCGGAGGCGTGGTGACAAAGGGAATGCCCGCCGACTCAGGCGTCGAATGCTCGTCACCGCTGTCCAGCCATGCCTGGACCAGTACCGGCGCCTGGTTTTTACTTTCCAGCCGAACCGTCACCTCTTTGTCGTTCTGCGGGTAGATGATCCGGGTGTTGTTGATGACAACGCTGGCGTGGGCGCCAATGCTGAACAGTGCCAATGTTAAGGCCACGAACTTGGCTGGCAGGTTTGCAAAGGAGAGTGGGTGCATGGCGGCATTCATCTGGCGGCTGAAGGGGTGAGGTCGGCCGAGTGGCGCACTCGGGCGCCGAGGTCGCTGATGGCGGTAAATTCGACTTTGGCCGAGCCACTGGGGCGATTGCGCAATGAGGGCAGCGCAAACACTTTTACGTCACCGGCGGGCGTCAGCAGGCTGTCGTTGATATCGGCGTTCGGCGCTTTGCTGAAGCGCTTCCCTTCACTGAGCAAGTCCACCTCGGTGAGTGCGATATGGTACGGCGTGGGGTTGGTCGCCTGCAGGGCGAAACCCTGGTCATGGGGCACCAGCTCCCAGCGGACTTTCGAAGGGGCGCTGGCGACAGGGTAGGGCAGAGAAGGGGGGCGGAAAAACACTCGCAAACGGTTACGGAATGCCAGTTCGATCTGGTTGTTCTGCTCGGAGCCTGCAGTCACCGGGGGAACCTCCAGCACGTTCAGCCAGTACAGGCTTTCACGATCAGTAGCCGAGGACTCGCCCGAATGGCGCAAACGCAATGCCTGTTGCTGGTTGGGTTCGATCCGGAAAATAGGCGGCGTCAGGGTAAAGGGCGTCTGCGACGTCGACGGTGTGGAGCGCAGGTCACCCGTATCCAGCCAGGTTTGCACAAGCGCCGGCCGATCACCTTTGTTCTCCAGGCGCACCACGACTTCCTGCTGTTCGGCCGGGTAGATCACGCGCGTGCCATAAATAATGATGCCTGCTTGGGCTGGCAACGCTTGTAGCGCCAACGATGCGACCGTACAGGTGGCAAGCGCGAGGCGGGCCAGTGTTTTCATAATCCGTGTCTCTTTGAAACTGAAGTGGGACCTGCGGGATTACCACAGGCCCGTTGCGTGCAAAGCCTGTGGATACAGGCCCCGTGCTATTTACGGGTTGATGACCGTAAAGCCCACGCGGGTTTTGACGGCGCCTTCGGTTGCGGCACCGGTGGCATACATTTGCGCCGCCAGAGGGATGATGGCCTGGTTGTCGACGATGACCACGCCTTTGGATTTCTCGGTGTAAAGGTGGATCGGCGAACCATCGCCGTTGGTCACTTCCACCTGGACGTTCTTGGCATTAATGGTGTCTTCCGGGTCACTGTGGCCGTCGATGCGCAGGCGTCCGCTCGCAACGTCGATGAGTGGGCTGGTAGGGTCGAACAACACCACGACGGTGCGGCCGTTGACGCAGGCACCTTCGCCTGGTGATCCGACACGAATACTGAAGCCCGTCAGGTTGGCGCGGTCACCTGCCTTCGCCAAGCGTGCGGCTGAGACGCCGCCCATATTGACGTCCTTGACCACCGCGCCAGTACCTGGCGCAACGCCTTCGACGGAGCAGGTCACGTCGTTCACCTGCCCAGCGAAGTTGATGGTGCCGTCAATGCCGGCGTAGGCGGATTGCGAGACTGCAGCGGCCAGGGCAATAGCGGCTGCCGCGGCGGAGAGAACGTTGGCTTTCATAGCATTCCTATATTCATAAGTTATGGGTGTCCCGTCACTGGGGCACAGGTAAACCTCACCTGTAGTTTGTGGATAAGATTCGGGTTGACGGGCAGGAGTAATTTCGCTCTGTGCAGGAATAATGCCTATAGAGAAGTAGCGAGTTTTATCTCGTGATTGTTCGAAAATTCATATGTTGATTAAAAATAATTGTATTTACTTTGCTTTGTACGATGTGGCTGTAAGACTGCGCTGAAAGATCCGTCCTTATTGTGTTCTTGTATTGATCCTGGCGTTTGGCTGGGATATACCGCTCAAAGTAAATAAAGAACGGCTGTCATTACTTCTGCGGGTTTCTTGATGCCTACTTCAATTTCCAAGATGTATACCGTCATGCTTCTGGATGATCATGAGATGGTTCGGCAGGGGATCGAGTTGGGGCTGAGCAAGGAGGCCGACCTGGATGTCATCGGGTCGTTCGGCACCGGTAAGGATCTGCTTGATGCGCTGGCCCAACGGCCTGCGGATGTGGTCGTCATGGACTTTATCCTGGGGCCGTCCGACCTTGATGGCCTCAGTTTGATCCGAACGCTCAACCGCAGGTTCAAGCGGTGCAAACCCGTGGTCGTGTCATCGCATTACACGCCGGCCACCGTTTCACTGGCGCTGAAAGCAGGAAGCCGTGGGGTGTTGGGCAAGACCCAGAAGCTCACCGAATTGATCGCTGCCATCCGAACGGTTGCCCAGGGACGTATCTACCTGCAGCCCTGTATGCTGCCGGCACTACAGGGTGTGCAGCGCATGTTTGATGTGAACAATATGAAATCGAAGGTGGAGCTTTCGGCTCCCGTGCGCCTGAACGCTTGCCTTACCCCCAAAGAACAGGAAGTTTTACGTTGCTTCTTGGATGGCATGTCCGTGAATTCAATTGCGGCCAAGTTCTCCCGCAGTGCGAGTACGATCAGCACCCAAAAACAGTCGGCCTATCGAAAGTTGGGTATAAAGTCTGACAGCGAACTCTTCAAGTTTACACAGCAGTTTGGGGAGCCAAGTTGATTTGGTTGTAAGAATCTTTTCTTGTTGTTGTAAGTTAGATCGGGCTGTCCAAGTAGCGCATCGCCAATCGCTCTGTCGCTTGTCTTGCTGGCGGCAATAGATGCGACGCCACTAGCATCATGATCTGGTAGACCACTACTTGAACTTCGCCCACACGGTCGAGGATTCGCTGATAATCCAGAGAGAACAACAAGGTCAGGGTGATCTGTTCCACCAATTGCC
Source organism: Pseudomonas nabeulensis (assembly GCF_004682045.1). Classification (GTDB taxonomy): domain Bacteria; phylum Pseudomonadota; class Gammaproteobacteria; order Pseudomonadales; family Pseudomonadaceae; genus Aquipseudomonas; species Aquipseudomonas nabeulensis. Next base: position 102,213 of record NZ_QUZT01000012.1, on the reverse strand, counting down.
CCAGTGCCTGGGTATCACTGACCAACTGTCCTGCCGCTTTCAGTCGCGCGAGAAGCGAGGCGAGGGTGCGTTTAAGCGCTGTGAGCAGGCTGCGAATGCCTTTGGCCAGCTTTGGCAGGCGCCCCGTCAGGTTGGACAGGTCCTGGAACAGAAACCGGTAATGGGCCATGCGCTCGACGATCAGGTGCAAGAACAGCCAGTAGTCCTGCGCCTCCAGTTGTGCATCCGCCGGCGGGTCGAGCAGGGGCGCGAGCTCGTTCTGGAAGCGCTCGAACAGCCCGAGCACCAGCGGCTCCTTGCCGTGGAAGTGGTAGTAGAGGTTGCCGGGACTGATCCCCATTTCATTGGCTACCTCCATGGTCGATACGTTGGGTTCGCCCTTTTGGTTGAATAACAGCAGGGCGCATTCAAGGATACGGTCGCGGGTCTTCATCCGATTTTCTTAATCTGATCGTTGAGCTCAACGCACCCGCACGTAGGTGCCTGGTGCTGCTTCCATCGGTGGGTAATTCTGGTTGCCCAGGGCGGTGAGGGTTTCGCGCTGTACGCCAGAGCGTTGCTGGATCCACTCCAGCCATTGTGGCCACCAACTGCCTTCGACGTGGTTGGCGTCGTAATACCAGGCGCGAGGGTCGCTGCTCAGCTTGGGGTTTTCGACGTAGTTGGCCTTTGGGTTGCCCGGCGGGTTGAGGATGCTCTGGATATGCCCGCTGTTAGCCAGCACGAAGCGCCGTTCACCCCCCAATAATTGAGTGGAGCGATACACCGCGTCCCACGGCGTGATGTGGTCGTTGATCCCGGCCACGCTGAAACTGTCCACCGTGACCTTCTGCAAGTCGATGGGCGTGCCGCATACCTCAAGGCCGCCGGGGTGGCTCAGCGGGTTGTGCTTGAAGAAGTCCAGCAGGTCACCGTGCAGTGCGGCCGGCAGGCGTGTGTTGTCGTTGTTCCAGTACAGGATGTCGAAGGCCGGCGGTTCCTTGCCCAGCAGGTAATTGTTGATCCAGTAGTTCCAGATCAGGTCGTTGGGGCGCATCCAGGCGAACACCTTGGCCATGTCGCGGCCGTCCAGCACGCCTTGCTGGTAGGAACGACGCTTGGCGGCTTCCAGGGTTTGTTCGTCGGCGAACAGGGTGGCGGGGCTGTCGATCTGGCTGTCCAGCAGGCTCACCAGGTAGCTGGCGCTGGAGATGCGCCGCAACTGGCGCTTGGCTTGCAGGTGGCCTTGCAGGGCGGCTATGGTCAGGCCGCCGGCGCAGGCGCCCATCAGGTTGACCTCACGGGCGCCGGTGATGGCTCGGCAAACGTTGAGTGCTTCCTCCAGTGCCGCGACGTAGGTGGATAGCCCCCATTCACGATGACGAACGTCCGGGTTGCGCCAGCTGACCATAAACGTCTGCAATCCGTTTTTAAGCGCGTACTGCACAAAGCTGTTGGCCGGGCTCAGGTCGAAAATGTAGTACTTGTTGATTTGCGGCGGCACGACCAGCAGGGGTTTGGCGTGTTGCTTTTCGCTCATGGGCTTGTACTGGATCAGCTCCAGCAATTCATTGCGAAACACCACTGAACCGGGGGTAGTGGCAACCGTCTTGCCCACTTCGAAGGCGTGCTTGCTCACCTGGCGCGGCAGGCCGTTGTTGTGCAACAGGTCTTCAAACAGATGGGTGACGCCACGCACCACGCTGTTGCCGCCGGAGTTGAGCAACTCCTTGACGGCCAGCGGGTTGAGCAGCGTGTTGGACGGCGAAACCGCATCGTTGAGCAGGGAGAACGCGAAGTGCGCTCGTGCCCGGTCATCAACGCTCAGGGCGCTGTCATCGATCCAGTGACGCGTTTGTTTCTGCCAGCTCAGATAGGCCTGCAGGCTGCGTCGATAAAGTGGGTTGAGCTTCCAGGTGGGGTCGGCGAAGCGGCTGTCGTGGGGGTTGGGCTCATGCACGGTTTCGCCCAGCAGCACGCGGCCCAGTTGACCACTCAAGGCCCAGGCGTGACGGGCGGTATGCAGCGGGTTGCGCAAGCCATGGGCGGCCACGCTGCGCAGGGTCGACAGCAGGTCTTTCCCGCGCAGGCCAGTGATCGCATTTTGCGCATTGATAAACGCGGCCGGGGTGGGCGCCGGGTTCGTCACGGGTCTTTCTCGCATGAGCCAACACTCCTTCGTCAAGCCATCAAACGGGCACGCCAATTCAGAACCATAGCCGGTTCCTGGCAAGTTGCTCGGCGGTGTGTCCCTACACCGCTGGTCGCGGATGAATCACCGCGCGCATACGCTCCTCTTGCAGAAACTTCATGATGATCGGCGCCACGGCCTCAGCCCGGGTGATCAGGAACAGGTGGCCGTCATCGATGATGTGCAGCTGCGCGTTGGGAATGCGCCAGGCCAGCATGCGCATGTTGATCAGCGGGATCAGCGGGTCGTCATCCCCCGCCAGCACCAGGGTGGGTTGGCGGATCTTGTGCAGCCAGTGGATGCTGGTCCAGCCCAGCCCGGCGAACAGTTGCCAGTAGTAACCCAACTTGCCGGCCGAGCGCACTTTGGCGGCATGCTCGGCGGCCAGTTTCGAATCGCGGCGGAACGAGCCGCCATAAATCATCGGCGCAATGCGCACCACGTGGGACGGTTGAATGTAACGGCGCGGGCTGGCCATCAGCCATAGCACTTTCGGCTTGCCTGGCACCATGACCGCACCCGCCGCTGTGGCAGCCAGGATCAGCTTCTTGCAGCGTTCCGGGTAGTCGTAGGCAAACTGCTGCGCCAGTGCGCCGCCCCAGGACACGCCCACCGCGTTTACCTGGCCGTAGTCGAGGTAATCGAGCATGCGTGCGGTGAGCTTGGCCAGGCCAGGAAAGCGGTAGGGTCGGTTCGGTGTGGAAGAACCGCCCACACCGGGCACATCGAAGGCGATCACTTCCAGATCCGGGTCCAGGGCCTGGACGAACGGAAACACCAACTCAAGGTTGGCACCGATGCCATTGAAGATCAGCAGCGGTGTCAGGTGAGGCTTGCCCGGGCGCACCGCCGTTCGGATAGTCTGGCCATCCAGGTCGATGGTACGGAAGATGAACGGTTGCGGCATGTTCAAGCCCTGTGAAGTGTGACAGCCGGAATGCGGTCAATGTGGGAGGGGCGGTGCGACGATTCGACTTGCCCCCGATGGCGGTGTGTCAATTTCAAATGTTGTGCCTGACACTCTGCTATCGGGGGCAAGCCCCCTCCCACATTTGGATCTCATTTCAATTTAGCGTTCGTGTACGTAGGTGCCCGGCGCCGCTTCGGCCGCGGCGTAGGTTTTATTACCCAAACTTGTCGGTGCTTTCTTCAACTTCCCCGCCCGCTCCGCCTGCCACGCCTGCCAATGCAGCCACCACGAATCAGTATGCTTGGTGGCATTCTCCTGCCAGTCCTGAGCGTTGCCGGTCAGACTGTCGCTGGTCTGGTAGCGCGCCTTGGGGTTGCCCGGCGGGTTGAGAATGCTCTGGATATGTCCACTGCTGGACAACACAAACTCCACCTTGCCGCCAAACAGCTGTGCCGATTTGTAGCAAGACGGCCAAGGCGTGATGTGGTCGTTGGTGCCGGCCAGTGAGTAGATGTCCGCCGTGACCTGCTTGAGGTCGATCGGCGTGCCGCACACTTCCAGTGCGTTGGCGCGTACCAGCGGATTGTTTTTGAACAGCTCGATCAGGTCGCCGTGGAACGCCGCCGGCAAGCGTGTGGTGTCGTTGTTCCAGAACAGGATGTCGAACACTGGCGGCTCATTGCCCAGCAGGTAATTGTTGACCCAGTAGTTCCAGATCAGGTCATTGGGGCGCATCCACGCAAACACCTTGGCCATGTCGCGGCCTTCCAGCACGCCGGCCTGGTAGGAGTGGCGCTTGGCCGCCTCCAGGGTCTGTTCGTCGACAAACAGCGCCACCTGGGTGTCCAGTGTGGTGTCGAGCACGCTGACCATCAGGGTCAGGGCGTTGACCTTCTTCTCCCCCAGCGCCGCGTAATGACCAAGCAGCGCGGTGCAGGTGATGCCACCCGAGCAGGCACCGAGCATATTGATGTCTTTGCTGCCAGTGATCGCGGTGACCACATCCACCGCTTCCTTGAGCGCTTCGATATAGGTGGAGAGGCCCCACTCACGCTGGGCCTTGGTCGGGTTGCGCCAACTGACGATAAAGGTTTGCTGGTTATTGCGCAGGCAGAAGCGCGCCAGGCTTTTATCCGGGCTCAGGTCGAAGACGTAGAATTTATTGATCTGTGGCGGCACCACCAACAGCGGGCGCTCGTGCACCTGTTCGGTGATCGGCTTGTACTGGATCAACTCCAGCACGTCGTTGCGAAACACCACGGCGCCTTCGGAGGTGCCCAGGGTCTTGCCCACTTCAAAGGCGCCCATGTTGACCTGGCTCGGCATGCCGCCGTTGTGCACCAGGTCTTTGGCCAGATGGGACAGGCCATCGAGCAGGCTCTTGCCGCCGGTTTCAAAGAAGCGCTTGACCGCCGCCGGGTTGGCCGCGCTGTTGGTGGGGGCCATGGCTTCGGTCATCAGGTTGATCACAAAGTGGCCGCGGCTGATGTCCTGGTCCGACAGGTTGCTGTCGCCGATCCAGTCGTGCAGTTCCTTGCGCCACGCCAGGTAGGTTTGCAGGTAGCGTTTGTAGAGCGGGTTCTGGCTCCAGGCCGGGTCATGAAAGCGACGGTCGTCGTTCTCCGGCACCAGTTGGGATTTGCCGAACATTACATTCTTGAGTTCGACGCCGAAATGGGCGACATGCTTGACGCTGTGCAACGGTTGCTTGATGGCTTGGGTCAGCACCATCTTCGCCGAGGCGAGTAAATCCTTTTTACGTAACGCGATGATCGGGTTGAGCCCCAGGGTGTTCTCCGAGGCCTGGCGTTTCAAGTCATCGTTGTTCTTGTTACTCATCTACGACGCTCCATTGTCCGAAAGACGAGTACCGGCTTGCTGTATCCACATCAAATACACGACACGCCAGGTACTGCGACTCGGGTGACCGTTGATACCGCATCGTCAAATGCAGGGAACTTGCCAGTTCCACTGGTTACCCGAGTTTAATTTTTTTCGCAAGCGGGCCAATCGTTGGCCACGAGACTGGGCATTCAAGCAGATGAAATTAGAAAATGCCCACTAATGAGCAAGAGGCTTGGGCTAGAGCATCAGCCGCACGACCGATTCGCTTGGGTCGCGGGTTTTGCCAGCGGCTTTGAGTTCAGCCAGGTAGTCGGCCCACAGCTCATCCTGACGCACGGCCAGCTGGTAGAGGTAGTCCCAGGTGAACAGTCCGCTGTCATGGCCATCGTCGAAGGTCAATTTCAGTGCGTATTGGCCGGCGGGTTCGATCTTGGTCAAGCGCACGTTGAGCTTGCCGAATTGCAGGATGGGCTTGCCGTGGCCCTGGACCTCGGCGGAAGGCGAGTGGGTGCGCAGCAGTTCGGCGGGGAGTTGGTACACCTCGTCGGGGCCGTAGGTGAGGCCGAGGGTGTTGGAGGTTTTGTGCAGGTTTACAGCAGTAGGAAATTTGGTCATGGCAATAATCCTGAAGAAACCGGCGTCAAAATGTGGGAGGGGGCTTGCCCCCGATAGCAGTGTGTCAGTCAGCATATACCTGTCTGACAGATCGCTATCGGGGGCAAGCCCCCTCCCACATTGGAGCAAAGCACATTGATGCAAAGCGCTTCTGTGTGTGGATTACAGAATATACCGCGACAAGTCTTCGTTCTGCGCCAATTCGCCCAAGTGGCTGTTGACGTATTCAGCATCGATCTTGATCAGCTCGCCATTCTGCGCCCCGGCCAAATCGCCCGCACTGAAGGACACTTCCTCCAGCAAACGCTCCAGCAAGGTGTGCAAACGACGCGCACCAATGTTCTCGGTCTTCTCGTTGACCTGCCAGGCAATCTCCGCCAGACGCTTGATCCCATCCGGCTGGAACTCGATGCCCAGGCCTTCGGTTTTCAGCAGCTCACGGTACTGTTCGGTCAGCGAAGCGTGTGGCTCGCTGAGGATGCGCTCGAAGTCGCCTGGCGTCAGCGCCTTGAGTTCAACGCGAATCGGCAGACGGCCTTGCAGCTCCGGCACCAGATCGCTCGGTTTGCTCAGGTGGAACGCACCCGAGGCAATAAACAGGATGTGGTCGGTCTTGACCATGCCCAGCTTGGTGTTCACGGTGCAGCCTTCGATCAGCGGCAGCAGGTCGCGCTGTACGCCTTCGCGGGACACGTCCACGCCACCGGCATTGCCGCGCTTGGCCACCTTGTCGATCTCATCGATAAACACGATGCCGTGCTGTTCGACCGCTTCCAGGGCCTTGGCCTTGAGTTCTTCCTCATTTACCAGACGTCCGGCTTCTTCGTCGCGCACCAGTTTCAGCGCTTCCTTCACCTTGAGCTTGCGGCTCTTTTTCTTGCCCTTGCCCATGTTGGAGAACAGGTTCTGCAACTGGCTGGTCATTTCTTCCATACCCGGTGGGGCAGAGATGTCGACGCCGGAGATTTCGGCAACTTCGATCTCGATTTCCTTGTCATCCAACTGGCCTTCACGCAGGCGTTTGCGGAACAGTTGGCGAGTGTTGGAATCCGAGGCCGGTGCGGCGTCTTCGTTGAAGCCCATGCGTGCCGGGGGCAGCAGGGCATCGAGGATACGTTCTTCGGCAGCGTCTTCGGCGCGGTGGCTGACCTTGGTCATTTCCTGTTCGCGCAACAACTTCAGCGCCGCATCGGCGAGGTCACGAATGATCGATTCGACATCGCGGCCTACGTAGCCCACTTCGGTGAACTTGGTGGCTTCGACCTTGATGAACGGTGCGTTGGCCAGCTTGGCCAAACGACGGGCGATCTCGGTTTTACCGACGCCTGTAGGACCGATCATCAGGATGTTCTTCGGCGTTACTTCAACGCGCAGTTCTTCGGGCAGTTGCATCCGGCGCCAGCGGTTACGCAGTGCGATGGCAACGGCGCGCTTGGCATCGTCCTGGCCGATGATATGGCGGTTAAGTTCATGGACGATTTCGCGGGGAGTCATGGACATAGTGTTTGGCGGCCTCAAGCGGGAATAAGCCTACGGCTTACTCGGCGAGGTCCTGCTCCTCAATGGTCTGGTTGTGGTTGGTGAACACGCAGATATCGCCGGCGATGCCCAAGGCGGTCTCGACGATTTCACGGGCCGACAGGTCGGTTTTCTTCAACAGCGCGCTGGCCGCAGCCTGGGCGTAGCCACCGCCGGAACCCATGGCGATCAGGCCATGTTCAGGCTCAACCACGTCACCGTTGCCAGTGATGATCAGGGACGCGTCTTTGTTGGCCACGGCGAGCATGGCTTCCAGGCGGCTGAGGGAACGGTCGGTGCGCCATTCTTTGGCGAGCTCGACGGCGGCGCGCACGAGGTGGCCCTGGTGTTTTTCCAGCTGGCCTTCGAAACGCTCGAAGAGGGTGAAGGCGTCGGCGGTAGCGCCGGCAAAGCCTGCGAGAACCTGACCGTGGTACAGGCGACGCACTTTCTTGGCGTTGCCTTTCATCACGGTGTTGCCCAGGGAAACCTGGCCGTCGCCGCCCATGACGACTTTGCCGTGGCGACGTACTGAAACGATGGTGGTCAAGGGGAGAGTCTCCACGCAGCGGGGCGAAAATGCCCTGATGGAAACTGATATGGGGGTGGTGGGGGGGATTTCAACTGCGGGGGTTTATGGCGGACGAGTGGTGCTCACTGGTCTGACACACATTCCAGAGCGTCGCAAAACCAAATGTGGGAGGGGGCTTGCCCCCGATGGCAGTGTGTCAGTCACCGAAGATGTTGACTGATCTACTGCTATCGGGGGCAAGCCCCCTCCCACATTTAGATCTATGTTGAGCATGAATCAGCGGCTCTGGCGTTGTTGTAACAACAGGTTGCTAAAGCCCGCACCGGCCAATTGCTTCTGTGCCACGGTCAACTGTTCACGATTGCTGAACGGCCCCACCAACACGCGATACCAGGTCGCATCCTTCACCGTGCCAGATTCCACTGACACCGACTGGCCCAACAGAATGATCTGCGCCCGCACACGATCCGCGTCCGCCTGTTTCGGGAACGAGCCCGCCTGCAGGAAGAACTTGGTCACCGGTGCCGCCTTGGTCTCTGCCACCGGCGGTGCTGGCGGCGGGGTGATCCCGGCCAGCGCAGCCTGTGCCCGCGCCGTGTCGATTTTCGCCGCTTCTGCTGGGGTAACCGGCGTAGTCGGTACTTGCGGCGTCGGCAGGGTTTTCTCCGGCACGGCGTCTGGCGGCACGATCACTTCCGATTCCGGCAACAGCGTGTAGAAGTCGTACTTAGGCTTCACCGGTGCAGTCGGACTCGGCGCAGTCTTGTTGGCTTCGGCCATTTTCGTGGCCTTCTGCTGTTCCTGCTTCACGCGTTTTACGTCGTCACCCTTGCCCGGATCCAGTTTCATCAGGAACACGATAAACGCGCCGACCGTCAGGCCGATGGCCATCCACAACCAGCCCGGGATCGGTTTTTTCGCCGGGGCTTGGTAGCGGCTGGCGCCGCGCTTGGGTGCAGGTTTTTTCTTGGCAGCCAACTTACATACGCTCCAGGGTTTCCAGGCCCAACAGTTCCAGGCCTTGCTTGAGGGTCCGTCCAGCCAGTGCGGCGAGGCGCAGGCGGCTTTGTTTCTGGGCTTCGTCGTCGGCGGTGAGGATCGGGCAGTTCTCGTAGAAGCTGGAGAACAGGCCGGCGACTTCGTACAGGTAGGTGCACAGGATGTGCGGTGTGCCTTTCTCGCCAACGCTGTTCAGCACTTCGCCGAATTGTGCCAGCTTGGCGGCCAGTTCCTGTTCGTGTGGGGCGTCCAGCACGATATGCCCTTCCACTTCGCTGAAATCCTTGCCCAGCTTGCGGAATACGCCGGCCACACGGGTGTAGGCGTACAGCAGGTATGGCGCGGTGTTGCCTTCGAAGTTGAGCATCAGCTCAAAGTTGAAGCTGTAGTCGCTGGTACGGTGTTTGGACAGGTCGGCGTATTTCACCGCGCCAATGCCCACCACACGGGCGATATTGCGCAGGTCGGCCTCGGCCAGCTCCGGGTTCTTTTCCTTCACCAGGTTGTAGGCACGTTCCTGGGCTTCGGTCAGCAGGTCGATCAGCTTTACGGTGCCGCCGTCGCGGGTCTTGAACGGGCGGCCGTCGGCGCCGTTCATGGTGCCGAAGCCCATGTGTTCCATGTGCATCGGGTGGGTGATGAAGCCCGCACGACGTGCCACTTCAAACACCTGCTGGAAGTGCAGGGCCTGGCGCTGGTCAACGAAGTACAGCGCACGGTCGGCCTTGAGCACGCCACTGCGGTAGCGCACGGCCGCCAGGTCGGTGGTGGCATACAGGTAGCCGCCATCGGCCTTGACGATGATCACCGGCAGCGGCTCGCCATCGGCGGTCTTGAATTCTTCGAGGAACACGCACTGCGCGCCGTTGCTCTCGACCAGCAGGCCCTTGGCCTTGAGGTCGTTGACCACGTTGATCAGGTCGTCGTTGTAGGCGCTTTCGCCCATCACATCGGCCATGGTCAATTTAACGTTGAGCAGTTCGTAGATTTCCTGGCAGTGGGACAGGGAGATTTCCCGGAAGCGGTTCCACAGCGCCAGGCATTCCTCGTCACCGGCTTGCAACTTGACCACCAGGCCACGGGCACGGTCGGCGAACTCTTCGGACTCGTCGAAGCGCTTTTTGGCGGCGCGGTAGAAGTTCTCCAGGTCCGACAGCTCGTTGCTGGTGATGGGGTTCTCTTGCAGGTAGGCCATCAGCATGCCGAACTGGGTGCCCCAGTCGCCGACGTGGTTCTGGCGGATCACGGTGTCGCCGAGGAACTCCAGCACCCGTGCCACGCCGTCGCCAATGATGGTCGAGCGCAAATGGCCCACGTGCATCTCTTTGGCCAGGTTCGGTGCCGACAGGTCAATGGCTACGCGCTCCAATGGGCCGGCCTTGCGTACGCCAATTTTAGGATCGGCCAGGGCGGCATCGAGGCGCGCAGCCAGGGCCTGGGTGTTCTGGAAGAAGTTGATAAAGCCTGGGCCGGCGATGTCGGCCTTGCTGACGCTCTCGTCGGCAGGCAGCGCGGCGATGATTTTTTCCGCCAGGTCGCGGGGCTTCATGCCGGCCGGCTTAGCCAGCATCATTGCGATGTTGCTGGCGAAGTCGCCGTGGGTCTTGTCACGGGTGTTTTCCACCTGGATCGCCGGCGTCAGGCCTTCAGGCAACACACCTTCGTTGACGAGTTGGGTGAGGGCTTGTTGGATCAGCTGGCGAATGGTGTCTTTCATGGTGTTCTCTTTGTGCCGCAAGCGGCGGCGCGCGATGCGCAGGTGGAAAAACTGGGCATTATCCGTGGCGAGGGCGGGCTTGCCAACCTTCGAGCAAGCTTCACGGACGATTAACCTGTGGCGAGGGAGCTCCCTCGCCACAGAGGTGATCAATACAAATCTACCGGGTCTACGTCCAACGACCATCGCACCTGCCGGCCACTGGGCATTTGCTCTAGGGCAAGTAACCAGCTACTTAATAGCCGATGCAGCGGTGCGCGGGACGTCGCCTGCAAGAGTAGCTGAGCGCGGTAGCGGCCGGCACGGCGCTCCATGGGGGCGGGGACCGGGCCGAGCAGCTCGATGCCGCTCAGACCCAGCTCGCCGAGCAAACGTTCAGCGGCGCTGCAGGCTTCATCCAGGAAGCTCTCGGCCTGCCCCGGTTTGTGCGCTTCGGCCCGTAGCAGCGCCAAATGGGAAAACGGCGGCAGGCCCGCAGCGCGGCGCTCACTCAGCGCTTGTTCGGCGAAGGCAAAGTAGCCTTGTTCTGTCAGCTGAATCAGCAACGGGTGGTCGGCCAAATGGGTCTGGATAATCACCTTGCCCGGTTCTTCGGCGCGGCCCGCACGCCCCGCGACCTGCACGATCAACTGCGCCATGCGCTCGCTGGCGCGGAAGTCGCCGGAGAACAAGCCACCGTCGGCGTCCAGGATCGATACCAGGGTCACTCGTGGAAAATGGTGCCCTTTGGCAAGCATCTGCGTGCCGATCAGGATGCACGGCTGGCCTTTCTGGATGGTGGCGAACAGCTGGTTCATCGCGTCTTTGCGCGAGGTGCTGTCGCGGTCGACCCGCAGCACCGGGAAATCCGGGAACAGAATGCCCAGGCGTTCTTCGGCGCGTTCGGTGCCGGCGCCGACGGGGCGCAAATCGACTTTGCCGCACTGCGGGCAGTGGCGCGGCACCCGCTCCACATGGCCGCAATGATGGCAACGCAGCTCGCCGTAGCGCTGGTGCACGGTCATGCGCGCATCGCAACGCTCGCATTCGGACATCCAGCCACAGTCATGGCACAGCAACGTCGGCGCGAAACCGCGACGGTTGAGGAAGACCAATACCTGTTGGCCAGCGGCGAGGGTCTGGCCGATGGCTTGTTGCATCGGCCCGGAAATACCGCTGTCCAGCGGGCGGCTTTTGACATCCAGACGCAGGAAACGTGGTTGTTTGGCGCCACCGGCCCGCTCGTTGAGGCGTAGGAGGCCGTAACGCCCGGTGTAGGCGTTGTGCAGACTTTCCAGGGACGGCGTGGCCGAGCCCAGCACAATCGGGATGTCTTCCTGGCGTGCGCGCACCAGCGCCAGGTCACGGGCGTGATAGCGCAGGCCTTCCTGCTGTTTATAGGAGCCGTCGTGCTCTTCGTCGATGATGATCAGCCCGGGGTTTTTCATCGGGGTGAACAGCGCCGAACGGGTGCCGATAATAATGTCGGCTTCGCCATCCCGTGCCGCCAGCCAGGATTCAAGGCGCTCGCGGTCGTTGACGGCCGAGTGCACCAGGGCGATGCGCGCATTGAAGCGCTGTTCGAAACGCGCCAGGGTCTGCGGGCCCAGGTTTATCTCGGGGATCAGCACCAGCGCCTGTTTGCCAGCCTGCAGGGTTTCGCGGATGAGCTGCAAATAGACTTCGGTCTTGCCGCTGCCGGTGACACCGGCCAGCAGGAAGGCGTGGAAACTGTCGAAGCCCGCGCGGATCGCTTCGTACGCTGCGCGCTGTTCCGGGTTCAGCGGCAATTCCGGTTGGGCCAGCCAGTGTTCGTGGCGCGGGTCGGGCGCATGCTTGCGGATTTCCACCTGCACCAGACCCTTGGCCAGCAGCAGGTCGAGGCTGTCTTTGCTCAGCATCAGCTTGCTTAACAGCTGATGGGCCACGCCGTGGGGATGCTGAGCCAGGGTGGCCAGGGCTTCGCGCTGGCGCGGGGCGCGGGCGATGCGCGGGTCGTCGAGGCGTGCGCCGGGCACCATCGACCAAAAGCGTTCCTGGCGCGCTTCGGCCAGCTCGCCTTGGCGCAGCAGCACCGGCAGCGCCCAGCTCAGGGTGTCGCCGAGGCTGTGCTGGTAATACTGGGCGGTCCACAGGCACAGCTTGAACAGTGCGGGCGGCAGCGGTGGCGTGGCGTCGAGCATGGCCAGCGCGGGCTTGAGCTTTTCGGCCGGCACTTCGCTGTGGTCGGCCACTTCCACCAAAATGCCGATCATCTCCCTGCGGCCAAACGGCACGCGCACGCGCATGCCCGGTTGCAACTGCGCCCGCAGCACGCCGGCCGGGGCCCGGTAATCGAACAGGCGGCGCAGGGGCGAGGGCAGGGCTAGGCGCAAAATGGCGTCGGGCACGCGGGGGGTCTCATCTATTAAAGGCAGGCGGTGGCGCAGGGGCGGGAGCCTAGCAGACCGGGGAGGGCTTGGGGTAGCCGATGGTTTTCTGATGAAAGGAAGGTTTGCGCCCCAAGCGCCGCTTGCGCGTTTAAAAAGGTCTGGTAGAATCCGCGGCCTAATTACGTGCGGTATTCGACAATAGTGTCGAGTGGCGGCACGCTAGCCCGAGGAAGTGCCATGAAAGCCGATATCCATCCAGCGTACGAAACCATCGAAGTTACCTGCAGCTGCGGCAACAAGTTCGAAACCCGTTCGAACCTGTGCAAGCCACTGGGTACTGACGTATGCAACGAGTGCCACCCGTTCTACACCGGTAAGCAGAAAACTCTGGACACCGGCGGCCGTGTACAGCGCTTTGCTGACCGTTTCGGTGCTTTCGGTGCCAAAAAGGCCTAAGGCCGATCAACTTGGGAAGCCGCTTCGGTTTTTCCATGCTGATGAAAAAGGCGTCCCTTGTGGGCGCCTTTTTTGTGCCCGGGATTTGGCTGTCGGTCGCGCAGGCCGAGGTCTTCTGCCCTGCGCCGGCGTCGCTGGCCCAGGTAGAAGTGCAGCGAGTGGTCGATGGCGACACCGTGCGGCTCAAGGATGGCCGCAGCGTACGCATGATCGGGCTCAATGCCCCGGAAACCGGTAAGAAGGGCCTTACGGACGAGCCTTACGCCGTCGCTGCCCGCCAGCGCTTGCAGGCGTTGGTCGACGCCAGTGAGGGGCGCGTTGGCCTGCGGCCGGGGCGTGAGGTCAAAGATCGTTATGGCCGTACCCTGGCCCACCTCTACGGGGCCGATGGCGAGAACCTTGAGGCCCGATTATTGGCCGAAGGCCTTGGATTCCAGGTGGGTGTCGCACCCAATGTCGACCTCGTCGCTTGCCAGCAGGCTGCCGAGAACAGTGCCCGCAAGGCGCGTCTGGGCCTGTGGCGACAATCGCCGGTGCAAAGCGTGGGGCAACTCAAGCGTTCCGGCTTTGCCTTGGTCAGTGGCAATGTCAGCAAGATCGAACGCAATCGCGGCGGAATCTGGATCGAGTTGCAGGGTTCACTGGTATTACGTATTGCGCCCGATCTGATCCGTCAGTTCGACAACACTCTGCTCAGTGGTCTGCAAGGCAGGACAATCGAGGCGCGAGGCTGGGTGCAGGACCGAGCCAAACGTGGCGGACTAAAAAACGCCCAGGCACGTTGGTTGATACCGTTGACCGACCCGAGCATGCTCAAATCAACGAATTAATAAAAAATTGTAGACATTTTTTTAGTCGATTGTGAACAGTTGAGCCCTTATATCCCGTGGCCTTAGACCAAAGTACGTCGCTTTGGGGCCTTGACACGGGTGACTGCCCAGTCTTGTAGGGACTTTGCGACACGCGTATCCTCGGCGGTCCGTCGACCAACAGTAAAAGCGGAATGCCGATATGTCTGATTTGAAAACTGCCGCTCTCGAATATCATGCCAATCCTCGTCCAGGAAAGCTGAGTGTAGAGCTCACCAAAGCCACCGCCACCGCACGCGACCTGTCGCTGGCCTACAGCCCTGGCGTGGCCGAGCCCGTACGTGAAATCGCCCGCGACCCTGAGCTGGCGTACAAGTACACCGGCAAAGGCAACCTGGTTGCAGTGATTTCCGATGGCACCGCGATTCTCGGCCTGGGTAACCTCGGCCCATTGGCTTCCAAGCCAGTCATGGAAGGCAAGGGCGTGCTGTTCAAGCGCTTTGCCGGTATCGACGTTTTCGACATCGAAGTCGATTCCGAGAGCCCGCAGGCTTTCATCGACACCGTAAAGCGCATTTCCATCACCTTCGGTGGCATCAACCTGGAAGACATCAAGGCACCTGAGTGCTTCGAGATCGAAAAGGCCCTGATCGAACAGTGCGACATTCCGGTATTCCACGATGACCAGCACGGCACCGCAATCGTGACCGCGGCCGGCATGATCAACGCCCTGGAAATCGCTGGCAAAACCCTGTCCGACGCACAGATCGTCTGCCTGGGTGCTGGCGCTGCGGCCATCTCCTGCATGAAGTTGCTGGTGAGCATGGGCGCCAAGCTGGAAAACATCTTCATGGTCGACAGCAAGGGCGTCGTTCAATCCGAGCGTACCGACCTGAACCAGTACAAGGCGATGTTCGCCCACGCCACCGACAAGCGCAGCCTGGCTGACGCCCTTGACGGTGCAGACGTGTTCGTCGGCCTGTCCGGCCCGAACCTGCTGAGCGCCGAAGGCCTGAAGTCCATGGCGGCCAACCCGATCGTGTTCGCCTGCTCCAACCCGGACCCAGAGATCTCGCCAGAGCTGGCTCACGCCACCCGTAGCGACGTGATCATGGCTACCGGCCGTTCGGACTACCCGAACCAGGTCAACAACGTACTGGGCTTCCCGTTCATCTTCCGTGGTGCCCTGGACGTTCGCGCCAAGCGCATCAACGAAGAGATGAAAGTCGCTGCCGCCAACGCCCTGCGTGAACTGGCCAAGCTGCCGGTGCCTCAGGAAGTGTGCGACGCCTACGGTGGCATCAAGCTGGAATTCGGTCGTGAGTACATCATTCCGAAACCAATGGATAAGCGCCTGATCACCCTGATCTCCGATGCCGTGGCCAAAGCCGCCATCGAGACCGGCGTGGCTACCCTGCCGTATCCGAAGCACTACCCGCTGAACAGCGTGGATGATGTGTTCAACGGCTAAGCCGTTGTAGCGCACCAACAAAAAGCCCCGGCTCTCGCGAGTCGGGGCTTTTTTGTGGGTTGCTGATTAACCTGAACATTACAGAGATCCAAATGTGGGAGGGGGCTTGCCCCCGATGGCGGTGTATCAGTGACAGATGTACTGACTGACACACTGCCATCGGGGGCAAGTCGAATCGTCGCACCGCCCCTCCCACATTTAGAACCTCATTGGTTTGAAATCTTGGTTAGAACAGGTCTATCGGCGCTGCCTCATCCGCCGGCAACGGGCTACCCGGTGCAACACCATTGCCCAGCTCATTGACCGACGGCGGCGTATCTTCGCTCTTGAACAGTTCGAAGTACGCATTTGGCGTGCTGGGCGAGGCCGCTCGGCCACTGATTGGGTCGATGCGCAGGCTGAGGATGCCTTCCGGTTCCGGCTGGGTGTGCAGGGGCTTGTCTTTCAGGGCGCCGCCCATGTAGCTCATCCAGATCGGCAGTGCGACGGTGCCACCGAACTCGCGACGACCGAGGCTTTCCGGTTGGTCGTAGCCGGTCCACACCGTGGTCACGTAGTCGGCGTTATAGCCGGAGAACCAGGCGTCCTTGGAGTCGTTGGTGGTACCGGTCTTGCCCGCGATATCCGCACGGCCCAAGGCCAGTGCGCGGCGGCCGGTGCCTTTTTTGATCACGTCCTGGAGGATGCTGTTGAGGATGTACGTAGTGCGGCCATCCACTACGCGCTCGGCGACCGCAGGCGCTTGTGGTTCGGCGGGCGTGGTGGCGTTTGCAGCAGGCGCTGTGCCTGGGGTTGGTTCGATGGTAATGCCGCCGTTGCTCGGTGCGGCCAGGCCGTCGGTGGCGGCCACGCCGTTGACCACATCACCCGGCACTCGTGGCGGGTTGGCAGTGAACAGGGTGTCGCCATTGCGGCTTTCGATCTTGTCGATCAGGTACGGCGCAATCTTGTAACCGCCGTTGGCAAAGGTACTCCAGCCGGTGGCGATTTCCATCGGCGTGAGGGTCGCGGTGCCCAGCGCCAGGGACAGGTTGGGCGGCAGGTCCGACTTGTTGAAGCCAAAGCGCGTGATGTAGTCGATGGTCTTGCCGACGCCCATCGCTTGCAGCAGGCGGATCGACACCAGGTTGCGCGACTTGTACAGCGCTTCGCGGATGCGGATCGGACCGAGGAAGGTGTTGGTGTCGTTCTTCGGGCGCCAGACCTTGTCCAGGTATTCGTCGACAAACACGATCGGTGCATCGTTGACCAGGCTGGCGGCGGTATAGCCGTTATCCAGTGCGGCGCTGTAGATGAATGGCTTGAAGCTCGAGCCCGGCTGGCGCTTGGCCTGGGTGGCGCGGTTGTAGTTGCTCTGCTCGAAGGCAAAGCCACCGACCAGCGCGCGGATTGCACCGTTCTGTGGGTCGAGGGAAACCAGAGCGCCTTGAGCCAAAGGCACTTGGCTGAATTTGAGGCTGTCGTCCTTCTGGCGTTGCACGCGGATCAGGTCACCCACTTGCGCCACGTCCGACGGCTGCTTGGGCATCGGCCCCATGCTGTTGGTGTTCAGGAACGGGCGCGCCCACTTCATGCTGTCCCAGCTCACATGGGCTTCGCCGGTGCGGGTCAGCACCTGCACGCCGTCTTTTTGCACTTGGGTCACGATGGCCGGTTCCAGCCCGCTGATGGCGCGTTGCTTGCCCAGCTCGGTGGTCCAGGCGCTCAGGGTCTTGCCCGGCAGGCGCGACTCAGGGCCGCGGTAGCCGTGGCGCTGGTCATAGGTGATCAGGCCGGAATGCACCGAATTATTCGCGATGTCCTGCAAGTCGCTCGGCACCGTGGTGGTGACGCGGAAGCCCTCTGTGTAGGCCTCGCTGCCATAACGGCCGACCATCTCGGCGCGGGCCATTTCAGCAATGTAGGGGGCATTCACTTCCGGCGTCGGCACGTGATAACTGGCATTCAACGGCTCGGCCACTGCACTTTCATAGGCGGCCTGGTCGATCTTGCCCAGCTTGTACATGCGCCCCAGGATCCAGTCGCGACGCTCTTTGCTGCGCGCCGGATTGGCCAGGGGGTTGAAGCGCGATGGGGCCTTGGGCAGCCCGGCAATCATCGCCATCTGCGCAAGGCTCGCGTCACGGATGGACTTGCCGTAGTACACCTGCGAAGCGGCTTCAATGCCGTAGGCGCGGTTGCCCAGGTAGATCTTGTTGACGTACAGCTCGAGGATCTCGTCCTTGGTCAGCTGACGTTCGATTTGCAGGGCCAGCAGGATCTCGGTGGCTTTGCGCGAAAAACTGCGTTCGCTGGTGAGGAAGAAGTTCTTCGCCACCTGCATGGTGATGGTGCTGCCGCCGGATTGAATGTGTCCGCTTTTTACCAATTGCGTGGCTGCGCGCACCAGGCTGCTGGGGTCGACGCCATAGTGGTTGGCAAAATTATCATCTTCGGCCGAGAGCAGGGCGCTGATGAAATTGGGTGGAATATCGGCAAAACGGATCGGTGTGCGGCGCATTTCGCCGAACTCCGCGATCAGTTTTTCATCGCTGCTGTAGACCCGCAAAGGAATCTGCAACTGGATACTTCTCAGGGCCTCTACGGAGGGTAAACCCGGACTAAGGTAGAGGTAGGCACCGCTGAGCACGAGCAGCAGCCCGCAGACAATCGCGACAATGGAGTACCCGAAAAACTTCAGCAGACGAATCAAGGCTTTTGGATTTCCAGAGAAAAGAATGAGTTAGGCGTCGGGGCATGCATGACAAACGATGGATCAACCCGGGCGGCAGATAAAAAGCGGAGAAAAACGCTGGGCATTAAAGCATTTTTCGACTTGGGGCGTCATTCGTGCCGCCTCAACAAGTCGACCGAATGCATGGCGTTCAACGGCAATCAGGCGGTATGACAGGCAAAGTTTTAGGGAGTTTTATAGTGAAGGGATTTTTCACGCGAAAAGCCGACACCCTGTTGGGCGTCGATATCAACGACACGGCGGTCCGGTTGGTTGAACTGGGTCGTTCAGCCAACGGCTACAGCATTCAAGGCTATATCACCCAGGCGCTGCCCGCCCGCGCGGTGGTCGATGGTGCGTTCCGGGATCTTGAAGGCATAGGGCATGCATTGCAGGTGGCGCTGCCTCGGCTACACACGACCCTGCGCGGCGCAGCGATTGCCGTGGCCGGGTCTTCGGTGATTACACGGGTTATCGAGTTGGCGGCCGGGCTCAGCGATGAGGAAATGGCCTGGATGATCCAGGCGGAGGCGGACCAGTACATTCCTTACCCGTTGGATGGAGTGGCCATCGACTTTCAGGTCCAGGGTCACGTGGCCCACGACCCTGCCCGCGTTAAGGTGCTGCTGGCGGCTTGCTTGAAGGAGCATGTTGAAGCTCGCGAGGCGGTTTTGGCCCTGGCCGGGCTGGTGCCGAAGGTGATCGATGTCGAAGCGTTTGCATTGGCGCGCGCATGCAGTCAGGATTTCGCCAGCTTCACGCCGGCTCATCGTGTCGATGGGGCACAATGGGCGGTGGATGCCCACGGGATGGGAGTGGCTTGCGGGTTGGCCCTGAGGAGTTTCGCTTGATGACACGAATCAACCTTTTGCCTTGGCGCCAGGCGCTGGCGGAACGGCGGCGCAAACTCTTCCTGGCGTTTCTGCTGGCGTTCGCCGGTGTCGCGCTGGCGGCCGTGTGGCTGGCGGACCAAGTGATCGACCAGGCGATTGACCGGCAAGTGACCCGCAACAGCTATCTGGACAAGGATGTCGTGGTCCTGGATTCACGCATCAAGACCCTTGACGACCTGCAAGCGCAGAGCCAGCAGTTGGCGCAGCGCATGAAGGCCGTGCAGGACTTGCACGATGGCCGCTCGCCCGGCGCACAGTTGCTGGACCAATTGGCGCGCACGGTGCCAGAGGGGGTGCACTTGCATGAAGTGGTCGCCAAGGGCGACACGCTGAGTATCAGCGGCAGCGCGGACTCCAGCCAGGACATTGCCCAATTGATGCGCCGCCTGGAAGCCTCCGAAGGGCACCGTGCCACTCGACTGCAACATGTGCGCACCGACGGCGCACGTGGCACGAATGAATTCCAATTGATGGTGCGCCACGGGGAATCCTCCGGGGGCCAGCCATGAGCCTGCCCGGGCTCAAACTTCTCGCACTCATTCATCACGCTGCACATTGGCCCCTACCTGGCAAGGTTTTGCTGGGCTGTGCGCTGGCGGGCGTGGCGTGGGTGGTCGGCGACCTTGTGCACCTGAGCCCGCAGCGGGAACGGTTGCACCAGGCCGAGGTGCGGGAAACGGAGCTGCAACAACACATTGCTCAAAAGATGGCCCTGGCCGTTAGCGTTGATGCGCGCAATCGCCAACTGCAGTCCGACCAGGAACAGGCCGATAAGCTTCTGCGGCAGTTGCCGGGCGAATCCGAGATGCTCGGCTTGTTGGAAGATATCGCGCGTCTGGCGTTGGCCAATGGCCTGCTGATCGAAAGCGTCACGCCTTTGCCTGAGCAATCCCGAGCGTTCTATACCGAACAGCCCGTGCAGATCGGTGTGACAGGGATCTATCACGACTTGGCGACGTTCGTGAGTGACCTGGGCGGCCTGTCACGCATCATCACCACCCACGAAATCAACCTGCGGCCCGATGGCCGGTTGCTGCGGCTTGACCTGCTGGCCAGCACTTATTGGCGTGCAAGGCCAGGCGGCGGTCCGGCCGAGCCTATTGTGCGAACACCGCGGTTTGCCTACGACTCATCCGGCCTGCGGGATCCTTTCCAGCCGCTTGCCTTGCAGTTCGATCACACACCCGGGCGCCCCGGTGCGGCGCCGAATCTTGCCAGGGCTCGCGGTGCCCTGGAAAACCTGGCGATGGACCAGTTCGAAATGGTCGGCACGCTGTCTCGCGGCCTTCAGACCTTTGCCTTGCTGCGTGCGGCATCCGAGGTGCACCGTCTGGCCGTTGGCGATTACCTGGGGCCGGACCATGGTCGGGTCACGGCGATCCATGACGGCCATGTCGAACTCGTCGAGCTGTTCCCCGATAAACAGGGCGCATGGCTGGAGCGCCCGCGAAGCCTCGTGTTGAACGTCAACTCATAACGGAATCCAATCAATGAAAAGGACTTTCTCGTCCTTCGGTGTGGCGCTATGGATAGCGTTCACGGCACCGATGGCTGCTGCTGTGCCCAACCGTGTCGACCTCATCCACCTGCCGCCCCCTGGCAGTGTGGTTCCCGGCGTCTATGCCGGCGACAAGCTGACCCTAAACTTCCAGAACATCGACCTGCGCACCGCGTTGCAGCAGATTGCCGACGTGGCAGGCCTCAACCTGGTGGCGGGCGACGATGTGCAAGGCTCGATCACCCTGCGGCTCAAAGAGGTGCCGTGGGATCAGGCGCTCGATCTTGTGCTGCAAGCCAAGGGCCTCGATAAGCGATTGAAGGCTGGCGTATTACTGGTGGCGCCGGCCGAGGAGCTGGCGGCGCGTGAATTGCTGATACTGGAGTCGCGCAAGCAAATGGCCGAACTGGCACCCTTGCGCCGGGAGCTGTTGCAGGTCAACTACGCCAAGGCGGCGGACCTGGCCAAGCTGTTCCAGTCGGTGACCGGCCTGGAAGGCACCACTGATGAGCGCGGTTCGGTGGCGGTGGATGATCGCACCAACAACATCATTGCCTACCAGACCGGAGAACGCCTGGAGGAACTGCGGCGGATCGTGGCGCAACTGGATATCCCGGTGCGTCAGGTGATGATCGAAGCGCGGATTGTCGAGGCCAATGTCGACTACGACAAAAGCCTGGGCGCGCGCTGGGGAGGGCGGCTCAATCGGGGCAATTGGGGCGCTGGCGGTATCAACAAGCCCTTGGCAGAGGGCGCGGAGCCCCCGGAGAACCCGCCGAGTTCACCGTTTGTCGATTTGGGGGCGATTACCGGCACGTCCGGCCTGGGCATCGCCTATATCACCGACAACCTGTTGCTGGACCTGGAGCTGACGGCCATGGAGAAAACCGGCAACGGCGAAATCGTCTCGCAACCCAAGGTGGTGACGTCCGACAAGGAAACCGCACGCATCCTCAAGGGCACCGAGATCCCCTACCAGGAATCCAGCTCCAGCGGCGCGACCTCGGTGTCGTTCAAGGAGGCTTCGCTGTCCCTGGAAGTCACCCCGCAGATCACCCCGGACGATCGCGTGATCATGGAGGTCAAGGTCACCAAGGATGAGCCCGACTACCTGAACAAACTCAACGACGTGCCGCCGATCAAGAAGAACGAAGTCAACGCCAAGGTGCTGGTCAAGGATGGCGAGACCATCGTGATCGGCGGGGTTTTCTCGAATACCCAAAGCAAAGTGGTAGATAAAGTGCCATTTTTGGGCGATGTGCCGTATCTTGGCCGCCTTTTCCGGCGCGATGTGCTGGCAGAGAAAAAATCCGAGCTGCTGGTATTCCTGACTCCGCGTATTATGAATAACCAGGCGATTGCTGTGAGTCGTTGATTCTGTGCGAAATTTGATTCTTGTAGGACCGATGGGGGCTGGAAAAAGCACCATCGGCCGTTTGCTGGCCAAAGAGCTGCGCCTGCCATTCAAAGATTCCGACAAGGAAATTGAAGTGCGCACGGGTGCCAATATCCCATGGATCTTCGATAAGGAAGGCGAGCTGGGCTTTCGTGACCGCGAGCAGGCGATGATCGCCGAGCTGTGCGGCCTCGACGGCGTGGTGTTGGCCACCGGCGGTGGCGCGGTGATGCGCGAAGAAAACCGCCGGGCGCTGCATTCCGGTGGTCGGGTGGTCTATCTGCATGCCTCGGTCGAGCAACAGGTGGGCCGTACCGCCCGCGATCGCAATCGTCCTTTGCTGCGTACAGCCAACCCGGAAAAAACTTTGCGGGACCTGCTGGCGCTGCGCGATCCGCTGTATCGGGAAATCGCCGACCTGGTGGTGGAAACCGATGAGCGGCCCCCTCGGATGGTGGTCCTCGACATTCTTGAGCGCCTGCAACGGCTGCCACCCCGTTAAAGCCTGGCCCGAAATGCGCTATTCTCGGCGGCGCGCCAACACCCTTTGAAGTGTGGCGTAGAGCCATCAGGCGGCGTCGGATTGCGACGCTGCCGGTCGTCAAAACAACTCTAACGCGGGGACACATGCAGACACTTACGGTCGATCTAGGCGAGCGCAGCTACCCGATCCATATTGGCGAAGGTCTGCTGGACCAGCCCGAGTTGCTCGCACCGCACATTGCCGGGCGGCAAGTGGCGATCATCTCCAACGAAACGGTCGCGCCGCTGTATCTTGAGCGTCTGAGCCGCAGCCTGTCGGCGTACTCGGTGATCTCCGTGATCCTGCCCGACGGCGAAGCCCATAAGAATTGGGAAACCCTGCAACTGATCTTCGATGGCCTGCTCACCGCGCGCCATGACCGCCGCACCACCGTGATCGCCCTGGGCGGCGGTGTGATCGGCGATATGGCCGGCTTTGCAGCGGCCTGTTACCAGCGCGGCGTGGACTTTATCCAAGTGCCGACCACGTTGCTGTCCCAGGTCGATTCGTCGGTGGGCGGCAAGACCGGCATCAACCATCCGCTGGGCAAGAACATGGTTGGCGCGTTCTACCAGCCGCAAGCCGTGCTGATTGACACCGCCACCCTCAATACCCTGCCGCCGCGCGAGCTGTCCGCGGGCCTGGCAGAAGTCATCAAGTACGGCCTGATCTGCGACGAGCCGTTCCTGGCCTGGCTCGAAGAACACGTCGATGCCCTGCGCAACCTCGATCAGGCCGCCCTGACCGAAGCGATTTCCCGCTCCTGCGCCGCCAAGGCGTTGGTAGTCAATGCCGACGAACGGGAGTCCGGCGTACGGGCCACCTTGAACCTGGGCCACACCTTCGGCCATGCGATCGAAACGCACATGGGCTATGGTGTTTGGTTGCATGGGGAGGCCGTAGCGGCTGGCACAGTGATGGCGTTGGAGATGTCGCAACGCCTGGGCTGGATCAGCGCCCAGGAGCGTGATCGTGGTATTCGCCTGTTCCAGCGCGCCGGTTTGCCGGTCATTCCGCCTGAGGAGATGACCGAAGCGGACTTCCTCGAACATATGGCGATAGACAAGAAAGTGATCGACGGTCGACTGCGCCTGGTGCTGTTGCGCCACATGGGCGAAGCGGTGGTGACCGACGATTATCCAAAAGAGATTTTACAGGCCACGCTGGGCGCGGATTACCGCGCGCTGGCTCAGCTGAAAGGTTAATAAGATCCCGATGACTAGTTTGCATGCCGACGAGGCGTTCCTCGGCCATTACCAGCTAAGCCACGACCCTTTTGCTCCACGGGTGCCTGGCTTCAAATTTTTCCCGGCCCAGCGCAAGCCTGTGCTTGGGCAGTTGCATCACCTTGCGCGTTACAGCCAACTGCTGTTGGTGGTCACCGGCCCGTTGGGCAGCGGCAAGACCTTGCTGCGCCAGGCCTTGGTGGCCAGCACCAACAAACAGTCGGTGCAGAGCGTGGTGGTGTCGGCCCGTGGGGCCGGTGATGCGGCGGGCGTGTTGCGCCAAGTGGCGCAGTCTTTGGACGTGGCCACGGCCGAGCCGAACGCGATCCTCAAGCAAGTGGTGCAGTTGGGCCTGACCGGCCAGGAAGTCTACTTGCTGGTGGATGACGCCGAGCAGCTCGATGAGTCCGCCCTGGAAGCGCTGTTGGCGCTGGCCGCTGGTACGCCGGAAGGCCGCCCGCACGTGTTCCTGTTCGGTGAGTCGTCGTTGATCGCCGATCTGGAGCAGATCAGCGGCGACCAGGAGCTGTTCCACGTCATCGAATTGCAGCCGTACGAAGAAGAGGAGACCCGCGAATACCTGGCTCAACGCCTGGAGGGCGCAGGTGCTGGTATCGAACTTTTCTCCGCCCAGCAGATCTCTGATATTCACGAAAGCTCCGACGGCTGGCCTGGCACCATCAACCAGGTTGCCCGCGATGCCATGATCGAAGCCATGATTGCCAGCCGCTCAGCGGTCAAGCGTCCAAAGATGGGGTTCACTATGCCTAAGAAGCACGTATTGGCTATTTCTGCCGTTGTCGTGGTCGCTGTTGCCGCTGCCTGGTTGATCCCGGGTCGCAGCAAGGCGCCGACCACCGCCGGCACGCCAACCGAACAGGCGCAGTTGCCACTGGGCAAGCCTACTCCAAACGTTGAATTCGCCAATTCCGGCCAACCGACCAACCTGCCGATGGTCGGCCAGCCCGTTATGCGCGGCCCGCTTGCCGAAGAAGCCGGCGGCATCTCCGAAGGCGACGACGGAGTGCCAGTGGAAGGTTCCAGCGCGACACCGCCGACCGTGACCACCACTGCACCGCCTGCGGGCGTGCCAGCGGGCCAGCCGGCTGCGGTTGCCAAGCCAACCCCGGCACCGACCGTCGCCACTGCCAAGCCTGCGCCAGTGACCAAGCCGGTTGCACCTGCGCCTGCGCCAGCGGCCAAGCCAGCCCCTGCTGCCAAACCGGCTGAAAAACCAGCCGCTACCGTTGCCAAGGCCGGCGCTGCTGGCAGTGGTTGGTATGGCAGCCAGCCTGCCAACAACTTCGTGGTGCAGATCCTCGGCACCAGCTCCGAAGCCAACGCTCAGGCGTTCGTGAAAGAGCAGGGCGGCGAGTACCGTTATTTCAAGAAAGTGCTCAACGGCAAGCCTCTTTACGTGATCACGTACGGCAACTTCTCCAGCCGTGCCGCCGCAGATTCTGCGATCAAAACCTTGCCAGCGAAGGTTCAGGCTGGTAAACCTTGGCCTCGCACTGTCGCCAGCGTTCAACAAGAACTGGCAGCAACTCGCTGAAGATCCGGCGACCTTACCCAGGTCGCCCTCCCAGCACCTCAAAAAAAATCGCATGGCGTGCAGTCCCGCAAGGACCGCGCGCTTTGTGGTGTCTGCGTCATAGTGGCTTTTGAGTCGCGGCAGTCAAAATTAAAAAAGTTTTGACTAGCACAGCGTATCGCTTTAAACCTTTCATAAATGCGACATAGATTTGCGACATTTCGTCGCTAAATTTGTGAGCGTCTGTGTCGGTGTGTACAATGACCTCCCTTTTGCCCCCGCTAAGCCGGCGTACGTTCGGCGTGGAAGGTAACCGGTTGAATTGAAAAGAAATTTGCCTCGATATAAGAGGCAGCCTGGTGAGAAAGTGTCTATGAAAGCAGGTCTGTACCAACCCGATGAATTCAAGGATAACTGCGGTTTCGGCCTGATAGCCCATATGCAGGGCGAGCCCAGTCATACCCTTTTGCAAACGGCCATCGAGGCCCTGACCTGCATGACCCACCGTGGTGGGATCAACGCCGACGGCAAGACCGGTGACGGTTGTGGCTTGCTGATTCAAAAGCCCGACCTGTTCCTGCGCGCTGTCGCAAAAGAACAATTTGCGGTCGACCTGCCCAAGCAATACGCCGTGGGCATGGTGTTCTTCAACCAGGACCCGGTCAAAGCCGAAGCCGCTCGCGAGAACATGAACCGCGAAATCCTGGCCGCCGGCCTGCAGCTTGTCGGCTGGCGCAAAGTGCCGATCGACACCAGCGTCCTCGGCCGCCTGGCCCTGGAGCGCCTGCCGCAGATCGAACAAGTGTTCATCGCTGGCGACGGCCTGAGCGACCAGGACATGGCGATCAAGCTGTTCACCTCCCGTCGTCGCTCGTCCGTGGCCAACGCTGCCGACACCGAACACTACATCTGCAGCTTTTCCCACAAGACCATCATTTATAAAGGCCTGATGATGCCGGCGGACCTCACCGCCTTCTATCCAGACCTGAGCGATGAGCGCCTGCAAACCGCAATCTGCGTGTTCCACCAGCGCTTCTCCACCAATACCCTGCCGAAATGGCCGTTGGCCCAGCCATTCCGCTTCCTCGCCCACAATGGCGAGATCAACACCATCACCGGTAACCGCAACTGGGCGCAGGCCCGTCGCACCAAGTTCAGCAACGACTTGATGGACCTGGAAGAACTCGGCCCGCTGGTCAACCGCGTCGGCTCCGACTCTTCCAGCATGGACAACATGCTCGAGCTGATGGTCACCGGCGGCATCGACCTGTTCCGTGGCGTGCGCATGATCATTCCGCCAGCGTGGCAGAACGTCGAAACCATGGACCCGGACCTGCGTGCGTTCTACGAGTACAACTCGATGCACATGGAGCCGTGGGACGGCCCGGCCGGTGTGGTGATGACCGACGGCCGCTACGCGGTGTGCCTGCTCGACCGTAACGGTCTGCGCCCGGCGCGTTGGGTCACCACCACCAACGGTTTCATCACCCTGGCGTCGGAAATCGGCGTGTGGGACTACAAGCCCGAAGATGTCATCGCCAAAGGCCGCGTAGGCCCTGGCCAGATCCTGGCCGTGGACACCGAAACCGGGCAGATCCTCGACACCGACGCCATCGACAACCGCTTGAAGTCCCGTCACCCGTACAAGCAATGGCTGCGCAAGAACGCCATGCGCATCCAGGCGACCATGGAAGACAACGACCATGGCTCGGCTTTCTACGACGTCGACCAACTCAAGCAGTACATGAAGATGTACCAGGTCACGTTCGAAGAGCGCGACCAAGTGCTGCGTCCGCTCGGCGAGCAAGGCTACGAGGCGGTGGGCTCCATGGGCGATGACACGCCGATGGCCGTGCTGTCCCAGCGTGTGCGCACGCCGTACGACTATTTCCGCCAGCAGTTCGCCCAGGTGACCAACCCGCCGATCGACCCGCTGCGCGAAGCCATCGTGATGTCGCTGGAAGTGTGCCTCGGTGCCGAGCGCAACATCTTCCAGGAATCGCCTGAGCACGCCTCCCGTGTGATCCTCAGCTCGCCAGTGATCTCTCCGGCCAAGTGGCGCTCGTTGATGACCCTGGAGCGTCCAGGCTTCGACCGTCAGATCATCGACCTGAACTACGACGAGAGCCTCGGCCTTGAAGCCGCTGTGCGCAACGTCGCCGACCAGGCCGAAGAGGCCGTGCGCGCTGGTCGTACCCAGATCGTGCTGACCGACCGCCACATTGCTCCAGGCAAGTTGCCGATCCACGCCTCCCTGGCCACCGGCGCGGTACACCACCGCCTGACCGAAAAAGGCCTGCGCTGCGACTCCAACATCCTCGTGGAAACCGCCACCGCTCGCGACCCGCATCACTTCGCGGTGCTGATCGGTTTTGGTGCCTCGGCGGTGTACCCGTTCCTGGCCTACGAAGTGCTGGGCGACCTGATCCGTACCGGTGAAGTGCTGGGCGACCTCTATGAGGTGTTCAAGAACTACCGTAAAGGCATCACCAAGGGCCTGTTGAAGATCCTGTCGAAGATGGGCATCTCCACCGTGACGTCCTATCGCGGTGCGCAACTGTTCGAAGCCATCGGCCTGTCCGAAGAAGTGTGCGAGCTGAGCTTCCGTGGCGTGCCAAGCCGCATCAAGGGTGCGCGTTTCGTCGACATCGAAGCCGAGCAAAAAGCCCTGGCCACCGAAGCCTGGAGCGCGCGCAAGCCGATCCAGCAAGGCGGCCTGCTCAAGTTCGTGCACGGTGGCGAATACCACGCGTACAACCCGGACGTGGTCAACACCTTGCAAGCCGCCGTGCAGCAGGGCGACTACGCCAAGTTCAAGGAATACACCTCGCTGGTGGATAACCGCCCGGTGTCGATGATCCGCGACCTGTTCAAGGTGAAGACCCTGGACACGCCGATGGACATCGCCGACGTCGAGCCTCTGGAGTCGATCCTCAAGCGCTTTGACTCCGCCGGTATCTCCCTGGGCGCGTTGTCACCTGAAGCGCACGAAGCCCTGGCCGAAGCCATGAACCGCCTGGGTGCGCGTTCCAACTCCGGTGAAGGCGGTGAAGACCCAGCGCGCTACGGCACCATCAAGAGCTCGAAAATCAAGCAAGTGGCGACTGGCCGTTTCGGTGTGACCCCGGAATACCTGGTCAACGCCGAAGTGCTGCAAATCAAGGTGGCCCAAGGCGCCAAGCCCGGTGAAGGCGGCCAGCTGCCAGGCGGCAAGGTCAACGGTTTGATCGCCAAGCTGCGTTACGCAGTGCCAGGCGTGACCCTGATTTCGCCACCGCCGCACCACGACATCTACTCGATTGAAGACTTGTCGCAGCTGATTTTCGACCTGAAACAAGTCAACCCGCAGGCCCTGGTCTCGGTGAAACTGGTAGCAGAAGCCGGCGTGGGCACCATCGCCGCCGGCGTGGCCAAGGCCTATGCCGACCTGATCACCATTTCCGGCTACGACGGCGGCACCGGCGCATCGCCGCTGACCTCCATCAAGTACGCGGGTGCACCGTGGGAACTGGGCCTGGCCGAAACTCACCAGACCCTGCGCGGCAACGACCTGCGCGGCAAAGTCCGTGTGCAGACCGACGGTGGCCTGAAAACCGGCCTCGACGTGATCAAGGCCGCGATCCTCGGCGCCGAAAGCTTCGGCTTCGGCACTGCGCCGATGATCGCCCTGGGCTGCAAATACCTGCGCATCTGCCACCTGAACAACTGCGCCACCGGCGTGGCGACCCAGAACGAGAAGCTGCGCAAGGATCACTACATCGGCACCGTCGACATGGTGGTGAATTTCTTCACCTACGTCGCCGAAGAGACCCGTGAGTGGCTGGCCAAACTGGGTGTGCGTTCGCTGGAAGAGCTGATCGGTCGTACCGACCTGTTGGACATCCTCGAAGGCCAGACCGCCAAGCAACATCACCTGGACCTGACGCCGCTGCTCGGCAGCGATCACATCCCGGCCGACAAGCCGCAGTTCTGCGGCGTGGACCGTAACCCACCGTTCGACAAAGGCCTGCTGGCCGAGAAAATGGTGGAAATCGCCGGGTCGTCGATCAATGACGCCAGCGGTGGCGAATTCGAACTGGATATCTGCAACTGCGACCGTTCCATCGGCGCACGCATCTCCGGCGAAATCGCACGCAAGCACGGCAACCAAGGCATGGCGAAAGCGCCGATCACCTTCCGTTTCAAGGGCACCGCAGGCCAAAGCTTCGGTGTGTGGAACGCCGGCGGCTTGCACATGTACCTGGAAGGCGACGCCAACGACTACGTGGGCAAGGGCATGACCGGCGGCAAGCTGGTGATCGTTCCGCCTAAAGGCAGCGTCTACAAGACCCAGGACAGTGCCATCATCGGCAACACCTGCTTGTACGGCGCCACCGGTGGCAAGTTGTTCGCCGCCGGTACGGCCGGTGAGCGTTTCGCCGTGCGTAACTCCGGTGCCCACACCGTAGTGGAAGGCACTGGCGATCACTGCTGCGAGTACATGACCGGGGGCTTTGTCGCGGTACTGGGCAAGACCGGTTACAACTTCGGTTCGGGCATGACCGGCGGTTTCGCCTACGTGCTCGACCAGGACAACACCTTCGTCGACAAGGTCAACCACGAGTTGGTCGAGATCCAGCGCATCAGCGGCGAAGCCATGGAGTCCTACCGGAACCACTTGCAGCACGTGCTGGACGAGTACGTCGAGGAAACCGGCAGCGAATGGGGTCGTAACCTCGCCGAGAACCTCGATGATTACCTGCGTCGTTTCTGGCTGGTCAAGCCCAAGGCTGCCAACCTGAAATCGTTGCTTTCCAGCATCCGTGCCAACCCGCAGTGATATGCGCCTGAAGAGTTTGATGAGGTTTTAACATGGCTGAACGTCTGAATAACGACTTCCAGTTCATCGATGTCGGGCGCAAAGATCCGAAGAAGAAACTGTTGCGTCAACGCAAGAAAGAGTTCGTGGAAATCTACGAACCCTTCAAACCCCAGCACTCGGCCGACCAGGCCCACCGCTGCCTGGGTTGCGGTAACCCGTATTGCGAATGGAAGTGCCCGGTGCACAACTTCATTCCCAACTGGCTCAAGCTGGTGGCCGAGGGCAACATCCTCGCCGCCGCCGAGCTGTCGCACCAGACCAACACCCTGCCGGAAGTGTGTGGCCGGGTGTGCCCGCAAGACCGTCTGTGCGAGGGTGCGTGCACCCTTAACGACGGCTTCGGCGCGGTGACCATCGGCTCGGTGGAGAAGTACATCACCGACACCGCATTCGCCATGGGCTGGCGCCCGGACATGTCCAAGGTCAAGCCGACCGGAAAACGCGTTGCCATCATCGGCGCCGGCCCTGCTGGCCTAGGTTGTGCCGACGTGCTGGTGCGTGGCGGCGTGACCCCGGTGGTGTTCGACAAGAACCCGGAAATCGGCGGCCTGCTGACTTTCGGCATCCCCGAGTTCAAGCTGGAAAAGACCGTACTGAGCAACCGTCGCGAAGTGTTCACCGGCATGGGCATCGAGTTCCGCCTGAACACCGAGATCGGCAAAGACGTGACCATGGAGCAACTGCTCGAAGAGTACGATGCCGTGTTCATGGGCATGGGCACCTACACCTACATGAAGGGCGGCTTTGCCGGTGAGGACCTGCCGGGCGTGTACGACGCGTTGGACTTCCTGATCGCCAACGTGAATCGCAACCTGGGCTTTGAAAAGTCGCCGGAAGATTTCGTCGACATGAAAGGCAAGAAGGTCGTGGTGCTGGGCGGTGGTGACACCGCGATGGACTGCAACCGCACGTCGATCCGCCAGGGCGCCAAGTCGGTGACCTGCGCCTATCGTCGTGACGAAGCCAACATGCCCGGTTCGCGCAAAGAGGTGAAGAACGCCAAGGAAGAAGGCGTGAAATTCCTCTACAACCGCCAGCCGATTGCCATCGTGGGTGAAGACCGCGTTGAAGGCGTGAAGGTGGTCGAGACCCGTCTCGGCGAACCGGACGCCCGTGGCCGTCGCAGCCCCGAGCCGATCCCGGGTTCCGAAGAGATCATCCCGGCGGACGCCGTGGTCATCGCCTTCGGTTTCCGCCCAAGCCCGGCGCCGTGGTTCGATCAGTTCCAGATCCAGACCGACAGCCAGGGCCGCGTTGTAGCCCCGGAACAAGGCCAGTACAAGCACCAGACCAGCAACCCGAAGATCTTCGCCGGTGGCGACATGGTGCGCGGGTCTGATTTGGTGGTGACCGCGATCTTCGAAGGGCGCAATGCTGCCGAAGGGATCCTGGATTACCTGCAAGTCTGACCCTGATCTTGGTTTGAAATGGGATCAAACTGTGGGAGGGGGCTTGCCCCCGATGGCGGTGTATCAGTCACCCAATTCATTGGCTGACACACTGCAATCGGGGGCAAGCCCCCTCCCACATTTGTTTTGTGCAGGTTCAAGATACTGTCGCAAATCAACCCTATAGACAAAAGGCACGGCGCATTCCGTGCCTTTTGCGTCCGGCTCTGAGAAAATGCCCGCACTTTTTTTGCGGATGCCGACATGACTGCCCTCAAGAACGACCGTTTCCTTCGCGCCCTGCTCAAGCAACCCGTGGACGTCACCCCTGTGTGGATGATGCGCCAGGCCGGTCGCTACCTGCCGGAATACCGCGCCAGTCGCGCCAACGCCGGTGATTTCATGAGCCTGTGCATGAACCCGGAGTTCGCCTGCGAAGTCACCATGCAGCCGCTGGACCGTTATCCACAACTGGACGCGGCCATCCTCTTCTCCGACATCCTCACCATTCCCGACGCGATGGGCCAAGGCCTGTACTTCGAAACCGGCGAAGGCCCGCGTTTCAAGAAAGTCGTCAGCACCCTGGCCGATATCGAAGCCCTGCCGATCCCTGATCCCCACAAAGACCTGGGCTACGTGATGGACGCCGTCAGCACCATCCGCCGTGAGCTTAACGGCCGCGTGCCGCTGATCGGCTTCTCCGGCAGCCCGTGGACCCTGGCCACCTACATGGTCGAAGGCGGCTCGTCGAAAGACTTCCGCAAGACCAAGGCCATGCTCTACGACAACCCGCAAGCCATGCACCTGCTGTTGGACAAGCTGGCGCAGTCGGTCACCTCCTACCTCAACGGCCAGATCAAGGCGGGCGCGCAAGCGGTGCAGATCTTCGATACCTGGGGCGGCAACCTGTCTGCTGCGGCGTATCAGGAGTTCTCCCTGGCCTATATGCGCAAGATCGTCAGTGGCCTGATCCGCGAGCACGAAGGCCGCAAGGTGCCGGTGATCATGTTCACCAAGGGCGGCGGCCTGTGGCTGGAGAGCATTGCCGATGCTGGCGCCGATGCCCTGGGCCTGGATTGGACCTGCGACCTGGGCGAAGCCCGTCGGCGCGTGGGCAACCGCGTAGCCCTGCAAGGCAACATGGACCCGACCGTGCTGTACGCAAAACCGGAAGCGATCCGCGCCGAGGTCGGTCGCATCCTGGCCAGTTATGGCGAGGGCACCGGGCATGTGTTCAACCTCGGCCATGGCATCACGCCGGAAGTGAATCCGGAGCATGCGGGCGCGTTCCTGCAAGCGGTGCACGAACTGTCCGCGCAATACCACGACTAACACACAAAACCAATGTGGGAGGGGGCAAGCCCCCTCCCACATTAAAAGCCAGAAGTCCTCAGGCCTGTACTTTCCCCAACGGCGGCAACTTCGCCAACTTCAATGCCACCAGCAGCGCGCCAATCAACAGCGCCACGATAAACGCCCCGATCCCATTCCACCCGGCAAAGTGCCAGAAGAACCCGCCCGCCGTCCCCGCAATACTCGACCCCACGTAGTAGCAGAACAGGTACAGCGACGACGCCTGCCCCTTGGCCCTCACGGCGCGGCGGCCAATCCAGCTGCTGGCCACCGAGTGGGCGCCGAAGAAGCCGAAGGTGAAGATCAGCATGCCCGGTACCACCAGCCACAGCGGGGTGAACAGGGTCAGAGCCATGCCGGCGAGCATCAACACGATAGTGCCCCACAACACACGACGGCGGCCAAGGCGGTCGGCCAGGGAGCCGATTTTCGCCGAACTGTAGATACCCGAGAGGTACACCAGCGACAGCAGGCCCACCACGGCTTGGCTCAGGTCATACGGATCGGCCAGCAGGCGATAGCCGATGTAGTTGAACATCGTCACGAACGCGCCCATCAGCAGGAACGCTTCGAGGAACAACCATGGGAGGCCGGCGTCCTTGAAGTGCATGACAAAACCATTTAACAGGTTGCGTGGCTTGAGACTGCTGGCGCGAAAGTTCCGCGATTCGGGGAGGATCTTCCAGAACACTGTGGCGGCGATCAGCGCCAGGGCGCCGATGATCAGTGTGGCGGTGTGCCAACTGACGAAGTCGATCAGCACGCCCATGATCAAGCGTCCGCTCATGCCGCCAATCGCGTTGCCACCAATGTAGAGGCCCATGGCCAGGCCGATGTGTTGCGGGTGGATCTCTTCGCTGAGGTAGGTCATGGCCACGGCGGCCAGGCCACTCAGAGACAGGCCGACCAGCGCACGCATCAACAGGATGCCTTCCCAAGTCGGCATCAGGCCGCTGGCGATGGTCGCCAGCGCGGCGCAGAACAGCGCGGAGACCATCACCGGTTTACGCCCCAGCCGGTCGGAAATCGGTCCGGTGATCAACAGACCGAACGCCAGCATCGCCGTGGCCACCGACAGAATCAGGCTGCTCTGCGCTGCATTGATGGAAAACTCATGGGACAACGCCGGCATCATCGGCTGCACGCAATACAGCAAAGCAAAGGTGGCGAACCCACCGGAGAACAGTGCCAGCACGGTGCGCATGAACATCGGCGTGCCTTTTTCGATGTACTGCTCGTTAAGCTGGGCGACAACTTCATCCAGGGCAGTGGGCGGGACTTCTTGAGCGAGTGGAGCGACAGCAGCTTTCACGGGGACCTCGGGGAGGAAGGGCGTGCCGGGACCGGCATTGCAAAAAAGCATATAGCTGGCTAATGATTCTTTCCAATATATTGTTCGACCTGTTTGATAGCTTTAACGACCTAATGAGGCTGGCATGGAATTACGTCACTTGCGGTACTTCATTGCCGTCGCCGAAGAACTGCATTTTGGCAGGGCCGCGCAGGTGCTGGGCATCTCGCAGCCGCCGCTGAGCCAGCAGATTCAGGCACTGGAATTGGAGGTGGGCGCGCGGTTATTTGAGCGTACCAATCGTCGGGTCGAGCTGAGCGAGGCGGGTCGACTGTTCCTGCAAGAGGCGCGATTGGTGCTGGCGCAGGTCGACAAGGCGGCGGATGTGGCGCGCCGCGCGCAGTTGGGCGAGCTGGGGGAATTGAAAATCGGCTTCACCTCATCGGCACCGTTCAACTCCAGCATTCCCCAGGCGATCTTTGCGTTCCGCCAGGCGTTCCCGGCGGTGCATCTGAATCTTCAAGAGATGAGCAGCACGCAAGTCGCCGAGTCGTTGGTGGATGAGTCCATTCAGGTGGGATTGATGCGTCCGCTGCCGTTGCCGGATTCATTGAGCGTCGTCGAACTGATGCGCGAACCGCTGGTGGCCGTCTTGAATGCCGGCCATCCTTTGGTGACGGGCAGTGAGCGTGGCTTGCACCTGGCGCAGTTGGCCGAGGAACCGTTTGTGTTTTTCCCGCGTACCTATGGCAGTGGTCTGTATGCCCAGCTACTCAACCTGGCGCGGGATGCCGGGTTCAGCCCGCACTTTGCCCAGGAAGCCGGGGAGGCGATGACCATTATCGGCCTGGTGGCGGCAGGGTTGGGGGTGTCGGTATTGCCAGCGTCTTACCAGCGCATCCGCATTGACGGGGTGGTGTATCGCGCGCTGCTGGATCAGGAGGCGATGACGGCGGTGTGGCTGGTGCAGCGCAAGGGCGCGCAATCACCGATGGCGCAGGCGTTTGTGGAGTTGTTGGTGGCGAGGGAGCTTGCTCCCGCCGGGCTGCGCAGCAGCCCTAAAACCTGACACCGCGGTCTGCGGGAAGCATTGCGGTGATTGTGTTGGGGCTGCTGCGCACTCCAGCGGGAGCAAGCTCCCTCGCCACAGGGGGGCGGTCCCAGTGTTACTTGGTGGTGCCGGTTTGCTCAAACAACTGCGCCGCCGAACCCGCCTCATTCGTACCATTGCTGCGCAACGCGGCCATGATGTCGCGATCCAGCATGCTCACCCACCGGTTGTAGTTGCGATGGATCTTGCCGTCCTTGTAGCCCAGGTCGCGGCTGTCGCGGTAGGTGATGGCGTAGCTGTTACGGGTGTAGCGGATGTCGATGGCGGCGTAGTACTGGTTACGCACGGTGATTTCGGCCTGCACCAGTTGGGGGCTCAGGCGTTGTACCGTCCAGTCGCGTTTTTGCAGGGCGTTGACGATCAGCGTTTTCATTTTTTCTTCGCTGACCTGGGTGTCAGCCGTCAGGTCGTGCTGGGTGTTGAGGATCGGCTTGTTGGTGCAGCCGGCCGTGGTCAACAGGGCCAGGGTGATCAGGGTGGCGCGTAGCAAGGAAGACATTCCGTATTCTCCAATCGGTTAAAAAGTCAGGACCAGCGGCGAAAGATCAGCGACGTGTTCACGCCGCCAAAGGCGAAGTTGTTGTTCATCACGTAGTCGTTGTGCATCTCGCGGAACTCACCTTGCAGGTAATCCAGCTCACCGCATTGCGGGTCGACCGAATCCAGGTTGA
This sequence comes from Pseudomonas nabeulensis, assembly GCF_004682045.1. GTDB lineage: Bacteria > Pseudomonadota > Gammaproteobacteria > Pseudomonadales > Pseudomonadaceae > Aquipseudomonas > Aquipseudomonas nabeulensis. The sequence continues at coordinate 66,362 of NZ_QUZT01000012.1, read as the reverse complement.
AGGTGTGCACATACTGGTTGCGGTTCATCATCTCGATGCTGAACCACGACTCCAGCGCGCCACAGGCACCCAGGGTGTGGCCGAGGAAGCTCTTTTGCGAGCTGATGGGCATGCGGTTGCCGAACAGGCTGCTGGTGGCCAGGGTCTCGGCGATATCGCCCTGGTCGGTGGCGGTGCCGTGACCGTTGACATAGCCGATGGCATCCGGGGTCAGCCCGGCATCTTCCAGCGCCAGCTCCATGGCGCGGCGCATGGTTTTCTGCTCGGGCCGTGTGGTGTGCTGGCCGTCGGCATTACTACCGAAACCGACCAGTTCGGCGTGGATATGCGCACCGCGTGCCAGGGCATGTTCCAGCTCTTCCAGCACCAGCATGCCGCCGCCTTCACCGATCACCAGGCCGTCGCGTCCGCTGTCGTAAGGGCGCGGGCTGGTTTGTGGCGCATCGTTTTTCAGGCTGGTGGCGTACAGCGCGTCGAACACCATGGCTTCGGTGGGGCACAACTCCTCGGCACCGCCGGCCAGCATCAACGGCAGGCGTCCGAACTTGATCGCCTCGTAGGCATAGCCAATGCCTTGACTGCCGCTGGTGCAGGCGCTGGACGTGGGGATCAGCCGCCCGGTGAGGCCAAAGAAGATGCTGATATTCGCCGCCGTGGTGTGGGGCATCATGCGCACATAGGAGTTGGCATTCAGCCCCTCGGCCACCGAGTTCAGCAGCATGTTGCCGAACGCCTTGATCTCGTCGGTGCTGCCGGTGGACGAGCCACAGGCCACGCCCATGCGCCCGTCCTTGATCGACTCGTCGCCGAGCAAGCCCGCATCCTGCAACGCCTGCTCCGCCGCCCACACCGCCAGGCGCGAGACGCGGCCCATGCTGCGCAGCTGCTTGCGGGTCCAGTGGGCCGGCACGACAAAATCGTCAATCGGCCCGGCCAGGCGCGTGTTCAATTCGGAAAAACGGTCCCACTCGTCCATGCGGCGGATGCCGCTGCGGTTGGCGCGAAAGTTGGCCGAGATGGTGTCCCAGTCCCCGCCCAGTGAGGTCATGCCGGCCATGCCGGTGACAACGACGCGTTTCATCAGCACAAGCCTCCGTTGACGGCCAACACCTGGCGGGTGATATAGCCCGCTTCGGCGGACATCAGGAAATTCACCGCGCCGGCGACTTCTTCCGGGGTGCCCATGCGCTGCGCGGGGATCATCTTCATCAGCTCTTCCACCGGTACGTTCTCATCCAGCATCGCCGTGTCGATCAACCCCGGTGCGACGCAGTTGACGGTGATCTTGCGCTTGCCCAGCTCGATGGCCAACGCTTTGGCCGCGCCGATCAAACCGGCCTTCGAGGCGCTGTAGTTGACCTGGCCACGGTTGCCGATCAAGCCGGAGACCGAGGTGATACAGACGACACGGCCAGCGGCGCGACGACGAATCATCGGCATCATCACCGGGTGCAGCACGTTGTAGAAACCGTCGAGATTGGTGCGCATCACCACGTCCCAATCGTCTTCCGACAAGGCCGGGAAGGCGCCGTCGCGGGTCAGCCCGGCGTTGAGCACTACCCCGTAATAGGCGCCATGTTGCTCCACATCCGCTTCAAGGATTTCCTTGCACACGGCGCGATCCGCCACATCGAATTGCAGTACCCGCGCCTTGCGGCCCAGGGCTTCAATCTCGACTTGCACCGCATCGGCTTCGGCACGCCCGCTGCGGCAGTGCAGCACAATGTCATGCCCGGCCTGCGCCAGGCGCAGGGCAATGGCGCGGCCGATGCCACGGCTGGAGCCGGTGACCAGTACGGATTCAGTCATGGCGTTGCGTCCTTCGATTCATCTAAATAGTTGGCCGCCTGGGGCGGTCGAAATACGTTCAAGCGGGCGCTGGCCCGGATACCGCTGCCGGTGAGGTGGCATTCGAACACACCCATGCCGTTGTCGTCTTCCAGGGAGCGCAGGCCGTGGATGGTCAGCTCGGCGCCGGCCGGGAAGTGCTCCACGTTGCACTCATACTTGCGTGTGCCCAGCAGGAAACCCAGTTCCACCGCTTCGCCTTTCTGGCGCGCACGGCAACCGGCGTAGGCGGCGACGCTTTGCGCCATCAGCTCAATGCCGACCCAGGCCGGCAGGCTGCCGTCCGCACGGTTGAACAGGCCGCCGGGCGTGACGGTCACGCGGGTGTGAATCTGCTCTTCATCGAACGACAACACCTGATCGATCAGGATCATGTCGCCGGCATGGGGCAGCAGTTCAGCGAGTGGCCAATCGATCATGGGGCCTCTCCGATAATCAGGCTGACGTTGTTGCCGCCGAAGGCAAACGAGTTGCTCATCAGGCGGCGCTGTTTCAGGGTGTCGCCGGCACGGGCCCATTTCAGGGCGGGCAAGGCCGGGTCGGGTTGGCCGTCCCACACATGGGGTGGCACGCGGTTGTGAACCAGGCTCAACCAGCAGAACGCGGCTTCCAACGCACCGGCTGCGCCCAGGGTGTGGCCGCTCATGGGTTTGGTTGACGAACAGGCCACGCCGCGTGGGAACAGCTCGGCGACGGCCAGGCTCTCCATAGCGTCGTTGTGTTGGGTGGCGGTGCCGTGCAGGTTCAGGTAGCCGATTTGCTTGGGTTTCAATTTCGCGCTGGCCAAGGCTTTGCGCATGGATTGCAGTGCGCCTTTGCCGCTGGGTTCGGGGGCAGAAATATGATGCGCATCGCAACTGGCGCCGCTGCCCAGCAGGGCGATGGCCGCCGGTTGCCGAGTCATCAGGAACAGCACCGCCGCTTCGCCGATATTGATGCCGTTACGGTTCACCGAAAACGGGTTGCAGCGTTCGTTCGATACCGCTTCCAGTGAGGTAAACCCGTTCAGCGTCAGCTTGCACAAGCTGTCCACGCCGCCGCAGATCACTGCGTCGCACACCCCCAGGTCCAGCAAGCGCTGGGCGCTCATCAGCGCGCGGGCGCTGGAGGTGCAGGCGGTGGAAATGACATACGCCGGGCCGCTCAGTTGCAGCCAGTCGGCGAGAAAATTCGCCGGAGCGCTGAGCTCTTGCTGCTGATAGTCGTAGTCCCCGGGGAATTGCTTTTCCCGTAGGTAATGGGCAATGCCACGGCTGGCTTCGTCGATGCCCGAGGTGCTGGTGCCCAGCACAATGCCGACCCGCGCCGCCCCGTAAATCTGGATCGCCCGGCGAAGCTCGCCCTCGATCTGCAACGCCGCCTCCAGCAACAACTGGTTATTGCGACTGCTTTGCTGACCGAGTTCCGGCGGGATACTCGCCAACTCGCCCTGTACGCTGCCCACCGGCAATACACGCTCCGGCACCCAGCCGCTTTCGGCACGCATGCCCGAGCAGTCACCGGCAAACAGATTGCGGCGCACTTCATCCTCGCCACGGCCAAGAGCGCAGATCACGCCGAGGGCATTGAGGTAGGCGGTCATTGGGCGGCCCCCAGCGGTGTGATGCGATAGCTCAGTGGTTGCCCGCTGATGTTCACACTGAACACTTCGGAAGACTGATACACGATCTGCCAATGGCCGGGCAGCGTACGCGTCAGGTCCCTGGCCTGGGCGGTGGGATAGTAGACGCGTAAATGATCCGCCGACGTCAGGGCAAACAGCAGCGCTGCAAACAGCTCACGGGCCTGGGGATTGGGCGGCAGCAAGCCATCGGCCTGCCACTGCCCGTCAATCAACTTTTGCCGGGCCTGGGGGATGCCCAACGGGTCCATCATCGACCAGCGGATACCGCCGCCTTCGCGCTGGATCACCAGCAACCAATCCTGGCTCTGGCCATCGGCCAGGCGCTGTACATGCAATTGCATCGGCAGCGCCAGGGTGGGGGTTTTCTCGGGCAGCGGGGGCTGGCTGGCGCAGGCGCTCAGCAGCAACAGGCAGCCGATCAGCAACACGCGCATCATGGGGCGACGCTCGCCAAGGGTTTGCGCGCGACGCAGTTGACCAGGGTTTCTTCACGCTGGCCCACCGGCGGCGCCTTGCGCAGGCCCCAGCGCTCCAGCAGGCCGAAATCACTGGAGCGGCTCCACCACAGATACGGGTACGAAACGTTCTGCGCGCCAAATTCAAAGCCCTGCTCGCGGAGCATCTCCAGGTATTCGTCGGCGCTTTTTTGCACGTGCATGGGGTGGCGGAACAGCCAACGGATCACCCAGGTGTCAATGTAGGCTTCGGTGGACTCGGCAAACAGTAGATAACCACCGGGCTTGAGCACGCGGTAGAACTCTTTGAGCGCGCGGTGCTGTTCGACCAAGTGGTGGAAGGTCTGGTGGCAGAACAGGATATCGACGCTTTCATCCGGCACTTGCAGAGTGGCGCAGTCGCTGCCGATCAACTCCACGGCCATGCCCTGGCGCGCTGCTTCGGCCCTACTCAACTCCAGGCTGTGGGGGTCGGCATCCAGGCCGATCAGGCGCGATGGAGCAAATACCTGTTGCAACAGCTTGAAGGACTTGCCCTGGCCGCAACCGGCGTCCAGCAATACCGGCGCCTCAGGCAACGGGCCAGTGAACAAGCTGCGCAGATCGTTGATCGCCACGCGCAACACATGGTGCTGCCAGGTGTGGCTGCGTAGGAACCAGAAGCCGAACCTGGTTTCTTCGACGTAGTTTTTGCTCAAGTAGTTTTTTTCAAGAGAAGGGCTGCTCATACCGGCTCACCCGCACAAATTTCCGACAGCATCCGTAACCGCCGCTTGGGTTCGCTGACAAACGGGTTGCGCTCATCCCACGCGTAGCCGGCGAGGATCGAGCAGATCATGCGGCGGATCTCCGGCGAACTGTCAGGGTGATAAATCACATCCTGGAAGGTGCCGGCGTACCAGCCTTCGACGTAGCAGCGGAAGGTGTCGACACCGCGTTTGAGCGGCTCGGCAAACTCGGTTTGCCAGTCCACCGTTTCGCCGCTGAATTGGCGATGCAAGAGCGCCGCGGCCATGCTCGCCGAGCGCATGGCGATGGTCACACCGGAAGAGAACACCGGGTCGAGGAACTCCGCCGCATTGCCCAACAGCGCAAAGCCCGGCCCGTGCAGGGATTTGACGTTGGCTGCGTAACCGCCGATGGTGCGTGCCGGGGTGTCCCACACGGCGTTTTGCAGCACGCCGGAGAGGCTTGGGGTTTCATCGATAAAGCCGCGCAGGCAGGCATCGAGGTCGCTGTCGCGACCGTCAAAATGTTCCTTGGCCGCGACCACGCCCACCGAGCAACGCCCGTTGCTGAACGGGATGGTCCAGAACCAGATATCGCGCTGCGTCGGATGGGTGGTGATGAGGATCTTGGTGCGGTCGAAACCGGGATGTTCGATACGGTCTTCGATGTGGGTGAACACCGCCTGGCGTACCGGGAAATCCGACGGCAAGTCGAGGTCCAGCAGGCGCGGCAGCACACGGCCGTAGCCGCTGGCGTCGAGCACGAACCTGGCCTTGAGGTGGTACTCGCTGCCGTTCTCGCGGCGTACGTGCAGGTAGCGGCACTCGCCTTTGAAATCCACGCCGACGATGGTTTCGCCGTAGCGAATCTCCACGCCTTGCAGCGCAGCCTGGTCGGCCAGCAACTTGTCGAACTCGCCACGCTGCACCTGGAACGTGGTGGGCTTGCCGTTGCTGAAGGTATCGCCGAAATCAAACGCGCTGTAGCGCTCGCCCCAGGCGAACGCCGCACCGGTTTTCAGTTGGAACCCGGCGGCCTGCACGGCGTCGAGCATGCCGGCTTCTTCGATAAAGTCGATGCAGTGGGACAACAGGCTTTCGCCAATCGAGAAGCGCGGGAAATGCTGGCGCTCGATGATCAATACATCATGCCCTTTGCGCTTTAGCAGCGCGGCGGCGATGGCCCCGGACGGGCCGGCACCGATCACCACCACCTGGCGACGTTCCATTTCAACTGTGGGCACGAGGGCTCCTTGCCGCTTTGGCGATAATCATAGTCATAAGGCGTGTTTCTGTTGGCCAGCCCAGGGCGCCAGCATAAAGCTGAATGCCAGGCCCAGGCTGACCGACAGGCCGAAATTACTCACAGCCGGTGTACTCGACACGGCCAGCAAGCCGAACGACAACCAGGTCGTCAGCGCCGCCAGCAATGTACCCAGAAGACTGACCGCAGGGCCGCCGATCTGCTCACGCATCAGGATCGCGTAGTCGACGCTGATGGCCGTGACCAGCAGCAACCCGAACAAGCTGAACAACGTCAGTGGCTGACCCAGCCAACCGAGGCTGGCCAAGCTGCACAGCGCCGCCAGCAGCGGCAGCGCGACGATGCGCAACGCGCCGCCGAAGCCGAACGGCAGGATCAGCAACAGCACGATCAACACACACGACATCAACTTCAATTCAGCGGCGCTGATTTGTGTGTCGGCGAACACCCGGTTCAAGTCACCCAGGCGGTCTACCAGCTGCACGCCTGGCAAATCCAGGGCCTGCACGCGCAAGAGCGCCGGGTTGTTCAAGCCTTGCAGGCTGACCATCGCGGCCACGCCGCCCTCTACTTGGCCAAGCCACAACGTGCGCCAAGGCTCGGCCAGCGGGCCTTTCAGCGCAGCGTCGATGTCTTGGGTGGGCAGCGCTTGCAGTTGCGCCACTTCCGCTTGCAAAGCGCTGGCGGGTACGCCGAGGTCCAGCAGCGGTTGCCAATGTTGCGGGAGGTTGTTCAGGGCATCACGCACCTGCTGTTGCTCGGCGGGCAGGCTGACCAGTTGGTTGAGGGCCAGGTAACCCTGGAGCTTGTCCATGTTCACCAACTGGTCCAGGCGTTGGCCCAGGGCGCTCTCACGCTCCAGCAACTGCTGTTGGTTTTCGGCGCGCACCAGGAAGAACTGGCTGGTGGGCTGGAACCCGGTAATCCGTGCTACGGCCTGGGCTTCTTGCAGCAACTGCGGCGGGGCGCCGATCCACTGGCGAATGTCGTTCTTGCTGTTCAAGTGCCACAGGCCACCCGCGCAAAACAGCAGCACCAACACCAGCAGCGCCGGGCTTGGCACGCGCGTGAGCAAGGCCGTACGTACCTGCCACAAACCTTCGGCGATGCGCAGCGGCCATTGCGCCGGGCGCAACTCGACGCCCTTGAGCAGCGCCGGTAGCAGGCAAACGGCCGACAGATAAGCACCGATCAAACCAGCAGCAGAGAACACGGCGATCTGGGTCAGCGCCGGGAACGGTGTCCAGGCCAGCGCGAGGTAGCCGATGCAACTGGTGGCCAGGCTCAGGCTCAATCCCGGCAAGGTGATACGCAGCGCCGGCCAGCTGCGCCAGGGCTGCATGCTCCAGCTTTTCGACAGATAGTGCAGCGGGTAATCCACCGCCACGCCGATCAGGCTGGAACCCAGTACCAGGGTCATCACATGCATATGGCCGAACAGCGCCACACAGGCCACCGCGCCAAACAGCATGCCCACCAGCACCGGCACGAACGCCAGCAATACGCGCCAACGGCGGAAGGCGAGCAGCAGCAACAACAGGATGCCGACGGTGGCGCCGCCACCCACCCAAGTGATTTCCCGCGTGGCTTGCTGCTGGCCATTGGCGGCGTAGAGCAGACCGCTGGCGGCGAGCAATTGCGCGTCTTGCTGGGCGGCTTGTGCGCGGCTGGCCTGGAGCAGGTCCGCCACTTGCAACGGCAGTTTCATATCGAAAGCATTGCCGGTGGTGCGCGCCCGCAACAGCACCCAGCTTTTGCCGTCGGCATCGGCGATCAGCGCGCCGCTGCCGATATCCAGTTGCACCGAGCCGCGTTGTGGCTGGCTGTTCTGGATGCGTCCGGTCAGGCCCAGCCAGTCGTCCTGGCTCGGTACTAGGCTGAACCCGGTGAAGGGGTCGAACAGGGCTTGCACGCGCTGTTGGATAAACGCGTCGGGTTGCTCGACCAGTTGCTGGCGATCCTTGGCCGAGAGCATCGCCAGGCGGCCGTTCAGCAGTTGTTCGCGCAAGGCCGGCAGGTCGGCTTGCAGGTTCCACTGTACCTTTTCAAACAGGCCGCTGGCCTGCCAGCGCTCGCCCAACTGTTGCGCCATCGCCACTGCTTGCTGGCGGTCGGCATGCCCCACCAGTACCAGCATTTCGCGGTTGAGCGGTTCCTGCATGCGTTGTTCCGCTTGCAGTTCCAGGGCGTCGGGTGTGTTGCCCGGCACCAGTTCCATCAAGTTGGCCGACAACGGCGCACCGTGGCGCCACTGCCAGCCGGCCAGGGCCAGCACGGCCACCAGCAGGATCAGGAACAGGCGCGGCAGCAGGCGCTCACTGGGCAAAGTCATGTTGCTCGGCTTCGCTCAAGGGCAGGTCGGCGTGGCTGTCCTGCATGCGCAATACGGTGCTGTCACCCTGGGTTTCCAGCAGCTCGATTTTTTGTACTAGGTCGCCGCCGTCGATATTGATCTGGGTGAAGACCTGCTTGAGCAACAGTGAACGTGGAATCAGGGTCAGCTTCCACTGCTTGGCTTCACCTTGCAGTTGCAGTTCGAAGTCACGTTGCAGGCCGCTACTGTCACCCTGGAGCACGGCAAGGAACAGGCGATTCTGCTCGGCGCCGGCGCTCTTGTTCGGCAGCAACTGCCAGCCGTTGGCATCACGACGGGCAATGCCTTGGGCGCTGATGCGGTAGTCCTGTTGCAGTGGGGTCTTGAGCAACCACAGCAGGCCGTGGTCCTTGGCCAGCACGAAGGTGCCTTTGCTCACCAAGGGCTGGGGCAGGGCACGCAGGTGTTTTTCCTGGATGAAGCTGCCGTGGATGACGGAGGGTTTGGCCAACTGATCGCTCAATTGCTGCAAGTCGAAAGCGTGAGCACTGAAACTCAGCAACAACCCGATCAAAAATGTGGGAGCGGGCTTGCCCGCGATGAGCCTGAGGACGCTGCGGAGTATCAGGCGAATCGCGTTATCGTTGACGACCATCGGGGGCAAGTCGAATCGTCGCACCGCCCCTCCCACAGGGGTTCTCATTTCAAGGCTCTCTCTACGGCGTCTGTGAATACTTTGGGGGAGGCCAGCTGCATCTCACGGCTGGCGATTTCCACTGCCACCTGAACCGTGCTGGCGCGGGTCAAACGCTCGCCGCTGGCCACGTCGGTAATCAGGTAATTGACCTTCAAGCGGTTCTCCCACTCCACCAGGCTGGCGCGCACGTTGATGGTCTGGCCGAACACCGCGCCGCGCACATAGCGCAGTTGCAGGTCGATCACTGGCCACGCGTAACCCGCTTCAAGCATGGCTGTGTAGTTGTGGCCGATCTTGTCCAGCAACGCACAGCGCGCCACTTCCAGGTACTTCACGTAATGTCCGTGCCACACGACGTTCATGGTGTCGACGTCAAAAAACGGCACGAGGATTTGGGTGTCGCAATGCAGTACGCCGGGGCTACGCATGCAGCCTCCAGTGTTGCTCGGCGATGCGTTGCAGGCACAGGCGCAACTCGCCTTCCAGGGCGCGGTCTTCTATGACCGGCGGGAAGTCGTTGGCCAGTTGTTCATGCATCGCGGCCAATGCGGGCGGCAGTGGACGCGCATCCTCGGCCTGGGCGCGCAGCCATACACCCTGGTTGGCAGCGAGCAGGGTGGCGGCGGCGACCTGTTCGGTCAGCTCCAGCACGCGGATCGCATCGCGGGCGGCGATGGTGCCCATGCTGACTTTGTCCTGGTTATGGCATTCGGTGGAGCGCGAGAACACGCTGGCCGGCATGGTGTTTTTCAGTGCTTCGGCGGTCCAGGCGCTGGTGCCGATCTGCACGGCCTTGAAGCCGTGGTTGATCATGGCGCGATCCGCTGGCGCGCCGGACAGGTTGCTGGGCAGGCCGTGGTTGTAGCGCACGTCTACCAATAGCGCGAGCTGGCGGTCGAGCAGGTCGGCGACGTTGGCCACCAGGGTCTTGAGGCTGTCCATGGCGAACGCGATATGGCCGCCGTAGAAGTGGCCGCCGTGCAACACGCGCTCTTCTTCGGCATCGATGATCGGGTTGTCGTTGGCGCTGTTCAGTTCGGTCTCGATGAACCCGCGCAGCCAGCCGAGGCTGTCGGCCAACACACCGAGGACGTGGGGCGCGCAGCGCAGCGAATAGCGGTCCTGCAAGCGATGCAGCGGCGCGGTCGGCGCGTCAATCGCCAAGTCCTTGCGCAGCCACGCCGCCACTTGCATCTGCCCCGGATGCGGCTTGGCGGCGAACAGACGCTCGTCGAAGTGTTCCGGGTTGCCTTGCAGCGCCACCACGTTCAGCGCGGTGATGCGCGTGGCCAGTTGCAGCAGGTAATCGGCGCGGGCGAAGGCCAGGCAGGCCAGGCCGGTCATTACGGCGGTGCCGTTCATCAGCGCCAGGGCTTCCTTCGGGCGCAGGACCAGCGGGTCCCAGCCCAGCTCGCGGTGCACGTCAGCGGCTTGGCGGCGTTCGCCACGGAACATCACTTCGCGCTCGCCGGACAAGGTCGCGGCCACGTAGGACAGTGGGGTCAAATCACCGCTGGCGCCTACCGAGCCTTCTTCCGGGATCAGCGGCAGCACGTCGTGTTCAAGGAACGCGTGCAGGCGTTCCAGCAGCTCCACGCGCACGCCGGAGACGCCGTGGCACAGCGACTGCAAGCGCGCGGCCAACACCGCACGGGTGGCTTGGGCATCCAGCAACTTGCCCAGCCCGCAACCATGGAAGGTGTACAGATGACGGGGCAGCGCCTCGACGTGTTGCAGCGGCACCGCCACCACGCATGAGTCGCCGTAGCCGGTGGTCACGCCGTAGATGACGCCTTCCTTGTCCAGCAGCGAGTCGAGGAACTGCGCGCCCTTGGCGATACGCTGGCGATAGGCGGTGTCGCCCTGCAAGTGGGTCGGCGCCTGACGGTTGGCCAGGGCCAGTACGTCCTCAATGCGCAGAGCGCGTTCGCCAAAGGTTACCGGCTCAAGATGCGTCGTCATCGGTCTTCCAGAAAGGGTAAAAGTTGAACCATTGTTGGGGCGCTTCCAGGCAGAACTGGCCCAGGCGTGCGGCGTAGCGCGCGGTCCACAGGGCTATGACCTGCTCGCGGGTATTACGTTTCCACTCGATCCGCTCGGCGAACGGCTCGATGGTCAGGCGGTAGCGGTTGTTGTGCTTGAGGCACATCAGCAGGTTCACCGGGCACTTGAGCAAACCGGCCAGCAGCCACGGGCCCTGGGGGAATGCGGCGTCGTGGCCGAGGAAGTCCACCCGCACCGTGCGCCCGCCGTGCAGCGGTACGCGGTCGCCGGCAATGGCCAGCCACTCGCCGTCGTCCAAGCGCTGGCTGAGCAGCAGCATGGTGGCCGGGTCCAGTTCGCTGACCTGGATCAGGCGCAAATGGGTCGCGCCGGCTTCGCCCAGCAGGCGGTTGAATTGTTCGGCGTGCTTGGTGTGCACCAGCACGTTCATGGTCACCTGTTCGCCGATTTCGGCGAGGGCGCGGCACACTTCCAGGTTGCCCAGGTGCGCACCCACCAGCATCTGCCCGCGTTCGCCCCGCAACTGCCCGCGCAATTGGGCTGGGTCGTTGATCTCGATCTGTTCCAGGCGCAGCTTGCCATTCCACACATCGAGCTTGTCGAGCAGGGAGTCGGCGAAGGCCATGAACTGGCCGAAGACCCGGCGGTGGGTGGGGCGCAGGTCATCCCGTCCGCTCCAGTCGGCCAGGCGTTGCTGGTACTGCCAGGCGCTCTGGCGCGCCGTGCGGCCAAACAGGAAGAAGTACAAGACGATGCCATACAGCACCGGACTCAACAGGCGTCGGCCGAGGACTTTGGCGGCAAACGCCGTCAGTTTCATCAGCCAATAGCTGCCGCGCTCCTCGCGGTCGGCCCAGTGCTTGGTGCTGTCGCTCATGCTTGCCACCGTCGCCACAGGATCATCGGCGCACGCACCAGCATGCCGAAGAACAGCCGGGTGTGCATGGCCGAGATACGTACGTTGTCGCGGAACAAACGGAAGTGCGACAGGCCATCGGCGGGGTAATGCACACGGGTTGGCAGCCAGCGCATCGGCTGGTTGCGCCAGGCCAGGCGCACGAGGATGTCGGAGTCGAAATCCATGCGCGTGCCGATATACGCCGAGTCCATCAGCGCCAGTACGGGGGCCAATGGGTACACGCGAAAGCCGCACATCGAGTCGCGGATTTGCAGCGACAGGGTGTTGATCCACACCCACACGTGGGTCAGGTAGCGTGCGTACAGGCGGCCCTTGGGCACGCTGTCGTCGTATTCGGGATAGCCGCAGATGACCGCGTTGGGGTGGGTGCGGGAGGCGTCGAGGAAAAGGGTGACGTCGCGCAGGTCGTGCTGGCCGTCGGCGTCCACTTGCAGGGCGTGGGTAAAGCCCAGGCGTGCGGCCTCGCGAAAGCCGGCCATCACGGCGCCGCCCTTGCCCTGGTTGGTGGGCAGGGTGAACAGGGTGACGTTGTCTAGCGTGGCCAGTTGTGCCAACACCGCTGCGCAGGCCGGGCTGCTGCCGTCGTCGACCAGCAGGCACGGCAGGTCGCTGCTGAGCAGGCTCTGGACCACGGCGGGCACGGCCGCTTCGTGGTTGTAGACCGGGATCAGGGCGCAGGGCTTATGCATGGTGTTGACCTTTGTGGCGAGGGAGCTTGCTCCCGCTGGAGTGCGCAGCGCTCCCAACCCAGGCACCGAGATTTTCCAGGGTTATTTGGGTTACCTGTATTGGGGCTGCTTTGCAGCCCAGCGGGAGCAAGCTCCCTCGCCACAGACGCGGGTTCACTGGCTGGTCTCCAACAGGATGCGACCGCTGGAGCAGGCCGCAACGCCGTTGCGATAAGCGAAGTACAGCTTGCTGCGCTCCTGGTCAAAACGCAGGTGCAATTCGATCCGGTCGCCCGGTCTTACCAACTGCTGGAACTTGAGCACTTCCATCCCGGCAAACGTCGCCGGCAGGTCGAGCAGTTGCTGGCCCAGATTGAACGCCCATTCCACCTGCACCACCCCCGGCAGCACCGGCGTGACCGGGAAGTGGCCGCTGAAATACGCCAAGTCAGGCGGGATGCTCAGTTGCAGGGTCCACTCGCCGTCGGCTTCGACTTGCTCCAGGACTTCCGGGGCTTTTGGCCGTGGCGCCAACAGCAGTGCCTCGACGTGTGCCTGGGGCAGCTTGCCTTGGCTGGTCAGCGGCAATTGCCGCAGCAAACGCCAGCGACGGGGCAGGGCGAGCGCTTCGCAATGTTGGCTCAGGTGCTGGCGCAAGGTTTGGGTCAGCGTGCGCCGGCCCTGATTGCGCAGGGCATGCAGGCCCTCGGCGCTCAGTACCACCAGAGCGCCGAGGGAGGCGCGGTTTTCTTGCACCACGCCCAGGCGTGTCTCGGCGACCCACGGGTGAGCCATCAGTGCCTGTTCCAGCATGGGCAGGGAGATGCGTTTTTCTTCCAGCTTGACGATGCGGTCCAGGCGACCCAGCAGTTCGAAGCGGCCATCGGCATGGATACGTGCAGCGTCGGCGGTCTGTTCGATATGCCCGGCGGGCAGATAAGGCGAGGCGATGCGCAGCGCGCCATCGGCGTCCTGGCTTAGCTCCACATCGGCGAACGGCTGCCACGGCTGCGCACCCTGGCGCCAGGCGATGCCGCCGGTTTCCGAGCTGCCGAGGATTTCCGTGGGCCATTGTTGCAGGCGGTCGTACAGGTCGCCGGCGGCCTCTACCGGCAGCGCGCCACCGGAAGAAAACACCCGCGACACTTGGCTCAGCGCCGGCCAGTCAAGGTTGTCGCCCATGCGTTTGAGCAGCGCCGGGCTGGCCACCCAGGCGAACTGCGTGTGCTCACGGCTGGCGCGTTGCAAGTCTTCGGGGAAGGCCAGCTGTTTGCGCACGAAGGTACGCCCGGCGCACAGCGGCCACAGCACGCGGAACAGCAAACCGTAGATATGCTGGGTAGCGACGCTGCCGATGATGCAGGCCTCTTTGAGCTCTGCGCCCCACAAGGCTTCCAGCGCCTCTACCTCATTGGCCAATTGGCGCAGGGTCTTGTCGATGCGTTTGGGTTCGCCGCTGGAGCCGGAGGTGCACAGGCTTAGCTGGCACGTATCCAAATCGAGGGGGGCAGGGCTCAACGGCGTTTGATACAGCGTGTCGAGGTCCGCAGCTTCTGTCAGCCAGGCATCAACCGCCTCATCCCAACGGTGGCGGGTTTGCGGTTGCAGGTCGGCGGGCAGCAGTACGTCGACCCCGGCCCGCCAGGCGCCCAGCAGGGCAATCGCCAGCAGGCCGGCGTCTTCCAGGTACACCGCCAGGCGCTGGATGCCACGCGCCTGCAAGCCCGCCGCGAGGCTCAGGGATTGCTCCCACAGCTGTGCATGATTCATCGCAGGTTCGTAAGTGACCCCACGCTGTTCCAACGGCTCAAGCAGCAAGTGCTCAAGTTTCAACCCTTTCATACGCGGCCTCGAACCCTTTGTCGTACCAGCCATTCCACGGCAAACAACAGCCCCATCAGCCCGTAGGCGATCAGGCCGTTGTACAACGTCCACCAACTCAGCGGCGCCCACAGGGTGAGGGCGGCGGCAAGCAGGCCATTACACAGAAAAAACACACTCCACACCACGGTGACCCGGCGGGTATACACAACGGCGTGGGGCGGCAGCACCGGGTCGGTCATGCGTGCCAGGCGCTCCACCATCGGCGGGCCGTATTTGAGGCTCAAGCCGAACAGCGCCAACATGAACGCACTGACCAGGCTCGGGTACCAGCGCAGCAGGTGCGGGTTGTCGAACCAGGCCAACAGCAGGCAGAACACAATCACCGCCACCGCCATCCAGCGGCTGCCGGGACGACGCGCGCCGGTGAGTGCGCGCAACAGCCACAGGCTGCCCAGCAACAGACCGAATTGCCACGGTGCAAAGTGCTCGGTGCCGTAATACACCGCAAAGGGGTACAGCAGCCCCGCCAACAACAGGCCAAGGCCGATCAGCCGGCTCATGCGGCCGGTTGCACCAGGCGGTACACCGCCTCAACCACGTCGTTCACAGTACGCACGGCCTTGAATTCCTCGGCAGCGATTTTCTTGCCGGTCTGGCGCTTGATATGGTCGATCAAGTCGACGGCGTCGATGCTGTCGATTTCCAGGTCCTGATACAGGTTGGCGTCGAGGGTGACGCGCTCCGGCGGCAGTTCAAACAGTTCCACCAAGGCATCGCGCAGGGTGTTGAAAATATCGTCACGAGTTTGCATGGTCCGGTCTCAAGCTGCCTGTCTGGCCGTGACAAATGCCGCAAGGCTGGCCACGTTGGTGAAGTGATTGCGGGTGTCCTTGGCGTCGGCATCGATCTTGATACCGTACTTTTTCTGGATCGCCAGGCCCAATTCCAGGGCATCTACCGAATCCAGGCCGAGGCCTTCGCCGAACAGGGTCTGCTCGCTACCGATGTCGTCGACACTGATGTCTTCCAGGCCCAGGGCTTCGATGATCAGTGCCTTTATGTCGTGCTCAAGGCGGTGTTGGTCGCTCATCTTCGGCGAGCTCCTTAATAAAATAGTGGTGCAGGTAATCGTTGAGCTTGCGTGAGGCCTGGGGCGCGGGCCCCAGTGTGGCGAACGCCTGTGGTTCTATATCGGCACCCACCCGCAAACTGAAGTGCACGCGGCATTTTGGGATGCGATACCAGGGTTCAGCCTTGGTCAGCGTGGTAGGGCTGACCTTGATCACCACGGGGGTGACGATTGTCGCACCGCGCAGGGCAATGGCGGCGCCCCCGCGATGAAAGGCAGGCGCCGCGCCGGGCGTGGTGCGGGTGCCTTCGGGAAAGATGATCAGGGTCTGGCCTTCGCGCAGGGCATCGGCGGCGGCATCGAGCATTTCGGCGCTGCCGTCATTGCTGATGTAGCCGGCGTCACGCACCGGCCCACGGGTAAAGGGGTTCTGCCACAGGCTCTGTTTGACCACGCAGTTGGCCTGGCGCACCAGGCCGATCAGGAACACCACATCGATCAGCGACGGGTGGTTGGCGATGATCATCTGGCCAGGGCGGCCGAGCTTTTCGGCGCCTTCGACGCTGTAGGTGAGCACGCCTGCACGTTGCATCAGGCGGATAAACAGCCAGAACAACTTGCTGATGGTGTGGCGGGCGCGGCGGCGGTGCTTTTCGGCACTGCCCGGCAGGCAACTGAGCAACGGAAAGACCAACAAACGCAGGCACAGGCCTCCAACGCCGAACAGGAAGAAGCTGGCGGCGGTGGCGAGCAGGCGCCAGTAATAGGCGTCCCGCGGCTTGTCGGTCACGGCTTGCGTTGCCAGTTCCATACACGGTTCTTCCAGGCATGTTGGCAAGTGGCCTGCTGGTTGAGCAGGGTGCGCAGCAGGTTCAGGGCGTGGGGCCACTGGTTTTGCGAGGGTTGGACAGTGCCCGTACGCAGTTCCAGCTGCCATTCGTCGCCCGGTGTCAGCAACAGGCCAAGGGCGTAGGGGAAGGGCACGTCATGGATCCAGCTGGAGTAGGCCTCGGGTGGCTGTTCTTCGGTGATCACCAGCAACACCGCAGGGGCGCCTTCGTTGAGCAGTGCGGCGGCTTCGAGCATGCCGTGCTCCAGGCCGTCGCCGGCGGCGGCGAGGGCGGTCATTTCGCTGGTTTCATTGCGCAGGATCGACCACAGGCCAATCACCGCGTTATGCACCGACAGGCTGAACTGGGTCGGCGACAGAGGCTGTTCGTTGGCCAGATCGCTGAGGATATCGAGGGTGCGTGGGGTTTCGCCATGTCGGGAGATGAACACCAGCGGTAGGTCCTGCAGGCCCTCGGCCAGTGGCCAACCCACGCTGAACGCCATGCGTGCCAGGCGGCTCAGGCGACGGCGCTGCATGGCCGGCAGAAATGACACGTCGGGCGAAGCTTCGCTGGCGGGCAGCAACACCGGGGCCTGGCACCAGGTTTGCCAGTCGTCCGCGCTTTCGAGCCCTGGGGCCCAGGCGCGCCATTGGGCGATGTTGAAAGTGATCACTGAGACGTTATCCCGCCCCTGCGGGCTTCCATGTGCAGCCAGTGGTGGCCCCGAATACCGGGACAGGGAGCAATGGCCGAATGGCGCGCATTATCCCGGTGCAGTGGGGTTCTAGCAAACTTTGGTAAAGAATTGTTCAAGGCTGAATACAATTTGCTGGGAAAGATTTGCAGATTGTCCTTTACCTGAGGCTTGAAAGGATTGTCGGACCGTTCTCTTTATTGAGTCGCCGACGGATGACAGCTATTGCGCCAATGGCCGGCAATGCAGCAATGCATGGATGAACGAGGTAGCTAACAGGCGCTTTTGCCCTCTACACTCGGACATTCATTGATACACGGAGGTTTTTCCATGCGGCGCGTGGTGTTCAATCAGAAAGGCGGTGTGGGCAAGTCCAGCATTGCCTGCAACCTGGCAGCAGTCAGTGCCAGCGAAGGCTATCGAACCCTGTTGGTCGACCTCGATGCACAAGCCAACTCCACCCAGTACCTGACCGGGCTGACGGGCGACGATATCCCCATGGGGATCGCGGATTTTTTCAAGCAAACCCTGTCTTCCGGGCCGTTTTCCAAGAAGAACAAGGTGGATATCTACGAAACACCGTTCGACAACCTGCACGTTGTCACCGCCACCGCAGAACTGGCCGATTTGCAGCCCAAGCTTGAGGCCAAGCACAAGATCAACAAGCTGCGAAAGTTGCTGGACGAGCTGGCCGAGGACTACGACCGGATTTACCTGGATACTCCGCCGGCGCTGAATTTTTATGCGGTTTCGGCGTTGATCGCCGCTGATCGCGTGTTGATCCCTTTCGACTGCGACAGCTTTTCGCGCCAGGCGCTGTATGGCCTGTTGTCTGAAATCGAAGAATTGAAGGAAGACCACAACGAAGGCCTCGAAGTGGAAGGCATCGTGGTCAACCAGTTCCAGGCCCGCGCAAGCCTGCCGCAGCAGATGCTGGATGAGTTGATTGCAGAGGGCTTGCCGGTGTTGCCGGTGTACCTGGCCAGTTCCGTGCGCATGCGTGAGTCGCACCAGGAGAGCAAACCGCTGATCCACCTGGACCCTCGGCACAAGCTGACGCAGCAGTTTGTGGAGCTGCATAACCTGCTGGAAAACGCCTGATCTGACAGGCAACTGAGATCCCCTGTGGGAGGGGGCTTGCCCCCGATAGCGGTGTATCAGCCACCAGATGTATTGGCTGACCCACTGTCATCGGGGGCAAGCCCCCTCCCACATTTGTATTGCATTTCACATGGGGAATTTGGATTTGTCCCACAGAGGCTGTAGGACGGGTCTGGCAATAGGGGTTGAGCCTTGTAACGTTGCCTACAGGTACGCCAGAATCCGCCGGCTTGTGCGTCTGGCGGGGTGTCTCTTAAGGTTCTCGGGTCGCTGAATTCTCAGTGGTCGGGTTTAGTAGCCCAGTCAGACGAAAGCATGTGCAAGGCTCCAAAATCTTATGGTAGCTGTGCGCAGGGCACCTTTGGGTGCGCCGGTTTTTGCTTTCGTTCCCGGTCTACTAACCTGCGTACAGCTGCCGCCCTCGTTTAGTAGCGAATAGGTGACGGCCCTATCAGAGAACGAAAAGCATGTTATTCACCGTTACCCCCAACCTCCCCACCGAGACCCTCGTGCTCAACAGCTACGAGACCTTCTCCTCCGTGCGCACCCTCTTGCTCAACCTGTCCAACGACCTCACCGGCGAACACCGCGACGTGGCCCTGGCTATCCATCAATTAAGCGAACTGGGCGTGATGCTGGTCGGCCAAATGATGGACCGCGAAGCGCCGCTGACCTCAAGGTAGCGCACAGTCAAAATGTGGGAGGGGGCTTGCCCCCGATAGCAGTGGTTCAGTCAGCACATGTATTGCCTGAACACCGCCATCGGGGGCAAGCCCCCTCCCACATTTGATCTGTGTTGCTTTAAGGGTTGGGTTACACACCCTGGCTGCGCAACCACGCCATCAACTGCGGCAACGGAAACGCCCCGCTCTGGCGCGCCACTTCGCGACCGTTCTTGAACAGAATCAAGCTCGGGATCGAGCGGATCCCCAACTGCGCCGACAACTGCTGATTCGCCTCACTGTCCAGCTTCGCCAGCCGGCACTTGCCCTCCAGCTGCCCAGCCGCCTGCTCAAACACCGGCGCGAACGATTTACACGGCCCGCACCACTCAGCCCACACATCCACCAGCAACGGCAAGTCGCCTTTGATCTGACTGGCATAGTCGCCTTGTTTCAGTTCGAAAGGCTCATCCAGCAAAACCGGTTGCTTGCAGCGCCCGCACTTGGGCGCATCGCCTAGGCGCTCGCCGGGGATGCGGTTGAGGCCGTTGCAGTGAGGGCACGGGATTACGAGAGGTTCAGGCATGTCGAAGGCTCCAGCGAAACGAATCAATAAGGTCCAATTTGGAGTCGGACAGAGGTGTTATCAAGGCTAATGGCAGCGTTGCATATGCTCACAGAATTATCAGTGCCAACTGCGCATGCCTATCTAGTCTGTGAAGGCGTGTTAGACAACGCGCCATTGGTCTGTTGCACGCTATAGCAAATTGCGATAGCTGTGTTTCGGGTTTAACCTTCATAGCAAGATGCGATAAGGATGTTGCGTGCGAGTGATTAGTGCGAAGCAAATCCGTAGTGCCAAGGAAAAATGGCCTCATTCGTCCAGCGCGTTGGATGAGTGGTATCGGAAAGTCAAAGTCGTCAGTCCTGAAGACTTTGCGGCATTGAAAGCGGTGTTTCCGGCTGTGGACAAGGTGGGCGAGCTGCATGTTTTCAACGTCGGAGGGAACAAGCTACGCCTCATTGCGCTTGTGCGCTTTCGGGTGCAGCGTCTGTATATCCGACATGTTCTGGATCATCGCGAATACGACAAGGGAAAATGGAAGGAGTAACCGAGAATTGAGTGCATTGATCGAGCAAGTTGCCCAGCATTGGCGATTCGTGTCACCCCTATTGCGCAAGCCAAAAACCGAGGCAGATTACGATGTGCTGGTGGAAGCGCTCGACGAGTTGCTAGATATCGTCGGAGAAGATGAAACCCACCCGCTGATGGGGGTGGTCGATATCATCGGTGACTGGGTGGAGGCCTATGACTTGGAGCATTGGCCAATACCAGAAGTGAGCGGTGTCGAGGTGCTGAGGTCAATGATGCAAGAGCATGGTTTGACGCAGAGTGATTTGCCTGGCGTCGGGCCTCAGTCAGTTGTGTCAGAAATTCTTAGTGGAAAACGCCAGCTGAACGTTCGACAGATTCGTTGGCTGGCGGAGTTCTTCAAGGTGCCGGTGGACATGTTCATCTGATCACGATTGAAGTGATGGGTGATCCTCTGGATATGCCTTCTTATGACGAACAACTAATCTCCAAATGCTTGCCCCAATCCGGCGGCCGCTGCGCGTATTGCTCCATCCCCGCTTGCTCCTCAAACGGCTTGCTCAGCACCTCATGCAGTCGTCGCACTTCGCTGTAATCTCCTGATTCGGCGGCAGCGATGGCGTTTTGTGCCAGGTAATTGCGCAGGATGTACAACGGATTCACCCCATGCATCCGCTCACGGCGTTGTTCCTGGGTGTAATCGCCGTCCCGTTCAACACGGGCCTTGTAAAGCTCGGCCCAGGCATCAAACCCGGCCCTATCGACAAAATCATCCCGCAACTTCGCCACGGCCAACGCCGTCGACTCATCCCCCAGCCGGCGGAAGAACAAGGTGTAATCCACCCCACTGTTCTGCATCAGCTTGAGCAGCCGCTCCACGAGTTTCTGGTCATCATCCTCGGCGGTGGTCAGCCCCAGGCGGCGGCGCATCAAGTCCAGATAGTTGGCCTGGTACAACGGCAGATACAGCCCTAGCGTTTCCTTCAGCGCATCCACGCTGATAAACGGCGTCAATGCCTGCGCCAATGCGCTGAGGTTCCACTGCCCAATCGGCACCTGATTACTGAAGGAGTACCGCCCTTCATGATCGGAATGGTTGCAGATGAAGTGCGCGTCAAAATCATCCAGAAACGCAAACGGTCCGAAGTCGAAGGTGATGCCCAGGATCGACATGTTGTCGGTGTTCATCACCCCATGGCAGAAACCATACGCCTGCCACTTGGCAATCAACTCGGCATTGCGCTCGACGATTTCGCGAAACATCGCCAGGTACGGCTCAGGCTGTTCCCGGCATTCAGGGTAGTGAAGATTCAGCACATGCTCGGCCAACAGCGCCTGCTGCTCGGGCTTTTTGGTGTAGTAGAAATATTCGAAATGCCCAAAGCGGATATGGCTGGGCGCCATGCGCAGCACCATCGCGCCGCGTTCCTGTTTCTCACGCCAGACGGGCGTGTCGGAACCGATCACGCACAGCGCCCGGCTGCTGGGGATGCCCAGTGCATGCAGTGCCTCGGAGGCCAGGAATTCGCGGATCGACGAGCGCAATACGGCGCGACCGTCGCCCATGCGCGAGTAAGGCGTCATCCCTGCGCCCTTGAGGTGCAGGTCCCAATGCTCGCCCGCTGCGTTGTAGACCTCGCCCAGCAACAATCCTCGGCCATCCCCCAGTTGCGGGGTGTAGCCGCCGAACTGATGCCCGGAATAGACCATCGCCCGTGGCTCCGCCTCCGCCCACAGTTTGTGCCCGCCAAACAGCTCGGCAAACACCGGTGTTTCGGCCACGGCCGGGTCGAGGTCGAGCAACGCCATGGCGGCATCACTGGCGACCACCAGGCGCGGTGCGTCGAGGGGTTCGGGCAGTACGTGGGTTGAGAACGCGTCGCCCAAGCGTGCGAAGCGGTTGTCGAAGGTCAGTTCGTCGAGGGCTTTCACCGGCCATCTCCAGCAGAATGTCCGAGCATTCTGCTGGGGATAGCGCGGTTAGTCGAGTTTGCTCGGTGGCGGTTCCTGCACGCCGCCGTCGTTGGCGGGCTTGGGCGGGCCGTCGACTTCCACCAGTTTGTATTCCTGGCCGTGGAGGTTCTTGAGGTAGACCTCCATCTGACGGAAGGAAATATTGATGTTCTCTTTCTTGAACTCGCGGTTGATAAAGCGGTTCACTTCGTCGATCACCGGGTTGCGGTCGCCCAGGTCGCGCACGTGCATGCGCAGCTCGTGGTCGAGGGTACTTTCACCGAAGTTGAGGAAGTACACGTGGGGCTCGGGCTCCTTGAGCACGCGCGGGTTGTCGCGGGCAGCCTTGAGCAGCAGCTCCTTCACGCGGTCCAGGTCCGAGCCGTAGTCCACGCCCAGTTTCAGCGTGACGCGGGTGATGGTGTCGGTCAGCGACCAGTTGATCAGTTGCCCGGTAATGAAGGTTTTGTTCGGGACAATGATGTCCTTGCGATCAAAGTCGGTAATCGTGGTGGCGCGGATGCGGATCTTGCTCACGGTGCCTGACAGGTTGCCGATGGTGATGGTGTCGCCAATCCGCACTGGGCGCTCGAACAAGATCATGATGCCGGAGATAAAGTTGGCGAAGATCTCCTGCATGCCGAAGCCCAGGCCCACCGACAGTGCCGCCACCAGCCATTGCAACTTGTCCCAGCTCACGCCGAGGGTGGACAGGGTGGAGACAAAGCCCACGCCGGCAATCACATAGGACAGCAGCGTGGTGGTCGCATAGGCGCTGCCCTGGGCCAAATCCAGCTTGGACAGCACCAGTACTTCCAACAGACCGGGCAAGTTGCGCGCCAGTGCAAAGGTGATACCGACGATGATCAGCGCGCCGAGCAAGTCGCCGATGCTGATGGGCACCATGCTGATATTGGCGCCGGTGCCGCTGGTGTATTCGTAGAGGGTGACGTTGTCCAGGTAGGAGAACACCGAAATCAGGTCCGACCACACCCAGTACAGCGCCGCGATAAAGCCGCCGAGCAAGGCCAGACGGATCAGGCGCATGGATTGTTCGTTGACCTGTTCGATGTCCAGGGTCGGCTCTTCGATCACCACTTCGCCTTCGCCAGCCTCCTTGGCGGCCTGGCGCTTGGCCAGGGCGCGGGCGTAGGCCAGGCGTCGTGCAGCAACACCCAGGCCGCGGACGAAGGTGGCTTCGATTACCAGCCAGAACATCAGCAGGTACAGGGTGTTGATCAACCGGTCGCTGAGCTTGAGCGCGGTGTAGTAGTAGCCAAAGCACACGGCGACAAACAGCGCGATGGGCAGGGCGGTGAACACCAGGCCCACGGCCTTGCGGAACAGCGAGGCCTTTTCGTGGGTCGGGCTGTTGAGCAGCAGGCGCCCCAGCAGCCAGGCCATCAGCGCGTAGCACAGCAGCACCACGCCGATGCCCAGCACGTCGTCGGCCAGCGCCGCCGGTTGATGCTCGGCGATGGCCACCACGGCCACCAGCGCCAGTACCACCAGCCCGAGCTTGCGCACCCAGCCTTGCAGGAATTCGACCTGGGGTTTTTCCCAGCGGAAGTGCAACTCGGCCACGCCGCCCGGCGCAAGGATGCGGTAGGCGGTGTAGAACACCATCCACGCCTGGGCGATTTGCAGCAGTGCCGCGCCCAGGTTGGCGTTCTGCCCGCGGGCATCGATCTGCAATGCGTAGCCGCACAGCGCCAGGCCCAGCGCCACCGGCATCGCCAACAGGATATTGATCAGGATGGCCTGGGGCGTATGCCACTGGCTGTCACGCTTGAAGTGGCCGATGTCCTGGTGGACCTTGTTCAAGCGTTGATACAGGTTCTTACGGCGCCACAGCAGCGCGCCGATCAACAGCAGCAGCGGCAGGAACAGCAACGGGCGTTGGGTCAGGCCGTCGTACAGTTCGCTGACGCTGGAGGCCCATGGCAGGCTGGTGACTTGCTTGCTCAGGCGCGCGGGTACGGTTTCCAGCCACTCGGTGTCCAGCGGCTTGTTGCTGGGGATCCAGAACATCTGCTCGTCCAGCGTTGCGCGCAGGGTCGTCGCGGTGCTGAGCAATTGTTTCTGGTTCAGTTGCAACGTGATCGATTCATTGAGCAGCGCGCTCAGCTCACGGCTCAGGCGCTCCAGCAAGTCGCTGCGGGTGATCGCCAGTTCCAGCAGGGTGCGGCGCAATTGTGGGGTAACGTCTTCCGGCGACTGGTTGGCCAGTAAGTTATCCACATAGGTGCTGGGTGAGCTGATCAACTCGCGCTGCTGGTTCACCTCGAACTGGTACAGGCGAATGTTGGCGATGTCGTCCGCCAGGTCGCGGTCCACGCTGAGACGCGGCAGGGCTTGCTTCTGTTTATAGAGAATCTTGGACAGCAACAGGCTGCCCTTGAGCACGTTGATCTGCTCATCCAGGGCGGCGTCGCTCTGAGTTACCGAGTCCAGTTGCTGCTTGGTTTGCAGGTTTTTCTGGGTCAGGTCGTTGAGGCGGTCGGTGCTTTTGAGCAGGTAGTCGGAGAGTTTCAGGTTGGCTGCGCTTTCGGTGGCCAGCAGGCTGCTGCCGCCGGCCTTTTGCGCTTCGATGGACTGCTGCGTCACCGTTTGCTGGGACTGGGCCAGGCGTTTCTGGTTGATCAGGGTTTGCAGGTCCTGGATCTCTTGTTCCAGGCGCGCGGTCTTTTCCAGCACCAGGTCGTGCTGGCTGTTGCCCAGGTCTTGCAGTTGGCTGTTGCCGGCCAGTTCCTGGCGGCGCAGCGGGATCAGTGCATTCAGGGCGGCAAGTTCGGCATTCAGTTGGTTGCGCTGGTCGCCGCTGAGGGTTTTGCCATTGTCCTTGCCGGCCTTGAGGATCGAATTGATTTGCAGAATGCGCGACTGGCTGCTGCTGATCTCGGTCTGGGCGCGCTCGGGGCGGGTCTGGGCGGCGATGCTCAGGCTGTTGGCGTCGGCCAGGTCTTTTTGCAGGTCGCCTTGCTGGGTGGTGCGCTGCACCAGCAGTTGCTCAAGCTGCGGCACCGGCAGGGTGGCGTAGCGTTGGGCCACCGGGATGACCTTGGTGGCCTTGAGGCGGGTGAGTTCGCGTTGGTTTTCGGCGGTCTGGCGCGGCGCGTCTTCCAGCTGGCGCTTGAGGTCGACCAGGCGTTGCTCGTAATCCTGCTTGTTGCCCAGGTAAGTGAGGGTTTGTTGCAGGACGGTCTGCAACGCCTTCATGTCGGCGTCGGGCAACTTGCGGTCGGGCAGTTTGTCCAGGGATTGCTGGATGGCGTCGGCGCTGGGCGGGTCGGCCGCGTGAACGGTGCCGACACAGAGGGTCAGGCCCAGCAGGGCAGTGGCGAGGAACGTGCGCAGGGTTGGCATAGAGACCGGTCGAGCAAAATGGGAAAAAGGGAGCGAACTGTCGCTCCGCAGTTTAGAGGAAGAGTCCGGGCCCCGGGCGACTTCCTTCGGGGAATCTGACGCCCACTTTGCCGATCTTGTTCCCGTCCATGACCGCGACGGTCCAGATGGTGTTGTTCCATTCCACCTGGTCGCCGACGATGGGGGCGCCGCCGACTTTCTGGGTGATGAAACTGCTCAGCGGCATGTCCGGGTCGATGCCTTCGAGCTTGAGGCCATACAGGGCCGAAACCGCGCCCAGCTGGGCGTCGCCTTCCAGCACGAAGTCGCCGAAGAAGCGCAAATCGAGACCACGTTGTGGCGCCTGGCTGAACAGTTTGCCCAGGGCCGAGAGGTTATGTTCATGGCCGATCACGCAGAGCAAATCGTCCACTTCCAGCACCGTACTACCCGACGGATGGAGCAGTTGCTGGCCACGGAACAGTGCGGCAATACGCGTGCCTTCGGGCATTTTCAGCTCGCGCAAAGCGGCGCCGATGCACCACTTTTCGGCGCCCAGGCGGTAGACGAACAGCTCCCACTCGCTGGTGACGTGCACTTCCAGCGCAGCCCGAGAGATCGGCGCGGGATCCGGAGGTACGGTGACCTTGAGCAACTTGGCTACCCACGGCAGGCTGGTGCCCTGCACCAGCAGCGAGACCAGCACGATAAAGAACGCCAGGTTGAAGTACAGCTGCGCATGGGGCAGGCCGGCCATCAGCGGGAACACCGCCAGAATGATCGGGACCGCGCCGCGCAGGCCAACCCAGGCAATAAAGGCTTTTTCACGGCCGTGGAACGCTTTGAAGGGCAGCAGGCCAACCATCACCGACAGCGGCCGCGCAAACAAAATCATCCACAGGGCCAGGCCCAGCGCAGGCAAAGCAATCGGCAGCAAATCATGGGGCGTGACCAGCAAGCCCAGCACCAGGAACATGCCGATCTGCGCCAGCCAGGCCATGCCGTCGAGCATATGCAGAATGCCATGGCGGCTGCGCACCGGGCGGTTGCCGATCACCAGGCCGCACAGGTACACGGCGAGGAAGCCGCTGCCGTGTAGGGCGTTGGTCACGGCGAACACGAACAGGCCGCCGGCGATCACCAGGATCGGGTACAGGCCGGTGGCCAGGTTGATACGGTTGACCATCTGCAACATCAGCCAGCCGCCACCCAGGCCGATGATGCCGCCGATGCCGAATTCGCGCACCAGGTGTGTCAGCAGGCTCCAATGCAGGCCGGTCTGGCCGCTGGCGAGCATGTCGATCAGCGTAACGGTGAGGAACACCGCCATCGGGTCGTTACTGCCGGATTCGATTTCCAGGCTGGCGGTGACCCGTTCGTTCAGGCCCTTGCCGCCCAGCAGCGAGAACACTGCCGCCGCGTCCGTAGAACCGACGATGGCGCCGATCAGCAAGCCCTGGATGATATTGAGGTCGAACAACCAGGCCGCCGCCATGCCGGTGAGGCCGGTGGTAATCAACACCCCCACCGTGGCCAGCGACAACGCCGGCCAGAGTGCCACGCGGAAACTCGCCACCCGCGTGCGCAAGCCGCCGTCCAGCAGGATCACCGCCAGTGCAAGGTTGCCCACCAAATAGGCAGTCGGGTAGTTATCGAAAATGATGCCGCCGCCATCGACGCCGGCGACCATGCCCACGGCCAGGATGATCACCAGGATCGGGATCCCCAGGCGGGACGAAAGGGAACTCACCAGAATGCTCGCACTCACCAGCAACGCGCCGATCAAGAACAGGCTGTTGATGGTCGTCGCATTCAAAGGCAGTACTCCATGAGTAAACAAGACGGGGCGCAAACTGACCATGCAGTCTGCGTGCCAGCGATTCTAACCTGTTGAATTGCTGTGCTGTCAAAAAGCTTTTGCCGGTTGGCGTAGATCCAATGTGGGAGGGGGCTTGCCCCCGATGGCGGTGGATCAGGAGAGGATGTGTCGACTGACACACCGCCATCGGGGGCAAGCCCCCTCCCACATTTTTGACCGAGGTGTGGCAGTTAAAGGCGGAAACGCCCGACCATGCCGTTCAGATCCACCGCCAGGCGCGACAACTCACTGCTCGCCGCACTGGTCTGGCTGGCACCCGTCGCCGACTGCACCGACAGATCCCGGATATTCACCAGGTTACGGTCCACTTCCCGCGCCACCTGCGCCTGCTCTTCCGCCGCGCTGGCGATCACCAAATTGCGCTCGTTGATCTCGACAATCGCGGTGTTGATGGTGTCCAGCGACATCCCCGCGCCTTTGGCGATGTTCAACGTCGATTCCGCCCGCTCGGTGCTGTTGCGCATCGAGTCCACCGCGTGTTCGGTGCCGGCCTGGATGCTGCCGATCATCCGCTCGATCTCGCTGGTGGACTGCTGGGTGCGATGGGCCAGGGCACGTACCTCATCGGCCACCACAGCGAACCCGCGACCGGCTTCACCCGCCCGTGCCGCTTCGATAGCCGCGTTCAAGGCCAGCAGATTGGTCTGGTCGGCCAGGCCGCGAATCACGTCCAGCACCTTGCCGATGTCCCGCGACTCGTTGGCCAGGTCGCCGATCAGGCTGGCGGTGGCCTGCACGTCGCCGCTCATGCGTTCGATGGCACTGACGGTTTCCTGCACCAGGTCACGGCCATCACCGGCGCTGGTGGTGGCATTGCGCGAAGCTTCGGAAGTGCTCACCGCATTGCGTGCGACTTCTTCTACCGCGCTGGTCATCTCGTTGACGGCCGTGGCGGCCTGTTCGATTTCGTTGTTCTGCTGGGTCAGGCCACGAGCGCTTTCGTCGGTGACGGCGTTCAGTTCTTCGGCAGCCGAGGCCAACTGGGTGGCGGAACCGGCGATGCGTTGCAGCGTGTCGCGCAGCTTGTCCTGCATCTTGGCCATGGCGGCCAGCAGGCGCCCGGCTTCGTCGTTGCCGTCGACCTTGATCGGGCGCGTCAGGTTGCCTTCGGCGACTTCTTCGGCGGCTTCCAGGGCCTGGGCGATGGGCACGGTGATGCTGCGGGTCAGCAGCCACGCGAACAGCACCGTCAACGCGGTAGCGAGTACCAGCAGGCCTACGACCAGCTTGAAGGCCAGGTCGTATTGATCCTTGGCTTCCTGGTTGGTGACCAAGGCCATTTTGTTATTGATGTCCAACAGGCGCGCCAACACCGTATTGACCAGCTCCGAGTTGCTCAACAGCTCGGTATTGATCAGCGTGCGCAGCTCTTCCACCTGGTTGGCCCGCGACAGGCTCTTCATGCGCGCTTCGATCTGGCGGTACTGGCCAAGCAGGTTCACGTATTCGTCATAGGCGGCGCGCTCTTCGCGGCTGTCGATGAGTTTTTCGTAGATGGCCTGGGCGGCGCGGATCTGCTGGTCGCGCAGTTCAAAGGTTTCCAGGGTCTTCTGCTGCACCTCCGGCTCGCGGTTGGTCAGCAGGCGATACGACAGCACGCGCAGGCGCAGGGTCAGTTGGGTGAACTCATCCAGGGCGCGAATGCTCGGCACGCTGGACAGGGTGATGTCCTCGGCAGCGCCACGGATCTTGCTCATCTGGTTCAAGGCGAACACACCGAGAAACAACATGAGCGCGCCAATAAACGCAAAGCCGAGGAAGGCGCGCGGCGCGATATTCATATTACGAAGGGACATGCTGGAATCCTGGGGAAAAGCGCGATCCGTGCGGCCATGGGGCGGGGTGTGCATCAGGTATCGGCCATACGACTAAAGTCTTAAATGGGCGCGTGCTTTTGTCGCATCTGACGAGGGGTTGGGCCGATTCAGGAACCAGATCGGGGAATTGCAGTCACTAAGGCTCGAAAGTGCGGCCCGGCCCTTAAATATCGGGCTGCGCGCCGGGGATAACCCTGGCATCCGAGGTGAAATTTCTTTATCGTCACCGCCCTTTGAAAATGCCCGAGAAATCAAAATGTTAGAAGCATCCCTCAGCCAATTGGAACAACTGGTCAGCGACCTCGTACAGCAGAACCAGGACCTGCTGGGCAGCAACGAATCCCTCAAGGCCGAACTGGCCCGCGCCAAGGACGAGAACGACAGCCTGCAACTGAACCTGATGGAACAGGAAGAAAAGCACGGCGCCACTGCCGCACGCATTCAAGCCCTGGTTGAGCGTGTGAGCGCAGGTCCTGTCGGCGCATGAATGAAGGGATAAAGGTCGTTTCGATTCTCGGAGAGGATTACTCGATCAAGGCCCCGGCCGGGGAAGACAAAACCCTGATGCACGCCGTGACCATGCTCAAGGCCTCCCTGGCCACCACCAAGAAAAAGTACCCGACGCTGATTGGGGACAAGTTACTGGTGTTGGCCGCGCTGAACCTGTGCGCCGAGCAGATCGAACTGCAGCAGGCGCACCAAGCGGAACTCGACCGTTACCAAGAGCAAGTCAGCGCCACGGTCGATGTGATTTCCAAGGCAATCGCAACGCCTTAGAACCACTCATCCTGCATCCCCAGGCACGTATCATCGCGTGCCTCCAGAATTGCCAGTTCATGATGGCAGCCCGGTATTTCCCACGTCAGGAAGTAGCGGGCGGCCTGGAGCTTGCCTTTATAGAAGGCAGCATCGGCCGCACTGCCCTTGGCCAGCCCTTCTTCGGCGCGAACCGCTTGTTCCAGCCAGCGCCAGCCGATCACCGTATGCCCGAATACCTTCAAGTACAGCGCCGAGTTCGCCAGGCTGCTGTTGACCTTACCCTGGGCGAGATCCGTCAGCAGGCCAAGGGTGACGCTTTGCAAGCGGTTCACCAGTTGCTCCAGCGGTTCACGTAGCGCTGTGAGTGTTGGGTATTCCTGCGCGCGTGCACCGGTCTCGGCGATCAACCGAATTAACTGTTTCAAGCCAGCGCCGCCGTTCTGTGCCAATTTGCGTCCGAGCAAATCCAGGGACTGGATGCCATGGGTGCCTTCATGGATCGGATTCAGGCGGTTGTCACGGTAGTACTGTTCCACCGGGTACTCGCGGGTATAGCCGTGGCCGCCGAGGATCTGGATCGCCAGTTCGTTGGCCTTGAGGCAGAACTCCGAGGGCCAGGATTTGACGATGGGGGTTAGCAGGTCCAGCAGTTCGTGGGCCTGTTTACGCTCGGTCTCGGTTTCCAGCGTCGTGGTGTCATCGAACAGGCGCGCGGCGTACAGGCCCAGGTCGAAGGCGCCTTCGACGTAGGCTTTTTGCGTGAGCAGCATGCGTTTTATGTCGGCGTGCTGAATGATCGAGACCGGTGCCGTTGTGGGATCTTTGCTATCGGGCAGACGGCCTTGGGGGCGCTCGCGAGCGTATTCCAGGGAATAGAGATAACCGGCGTAGCCCAACATCACCGCGCCCATGCCCACGCCAATGCGTGCCTCGTTCATCATCTGGAACATGCAGCTCAGGCCCTGATGCGGCTTGCCCACCAGATAGCCGACGCAGTTGCCGTTATCGCCGAAGTTGAGCGCGGTGGAGGTGGTGCCGCGCCAACCCATCTTATGGAACAGCCCGGCCAGCAGCACATCATTGCGCTCGCCCAGGCTGCCATCGTCGTTCACCAGGAACTTGGGCACGATAAATAGCGAAATGCCCTTCACCCCAGCGGGCGCGTCCGGCAGCTTGGCCAGCACCATGTGCACGATGTTTTCCGACAACGGGTGGTCGCCGCCGGAGATAAAAATCTTGTTGCCCTTGAGTCGATAGGTGCCGTCAGCCGCGGGTTCTGCGCGTGTACGAATATCCGACAGCGACGAGCCAGCATGAGGCTCGGTCAGGGCCATGGTGCCGAAGAAACGGCCATCGATCATCGGTTGCAGAAAGCGTTGTTTCTGCTCCTCAGTGCCGAAGCTCTCGATCAGGTTGGCGGCGCCCATGGTCAGGAACGGGTAGGAGGTCGACGCGGCGTTGGCGGATTGGAAATGCGCAAAGCACGCCTGGGACAGAAGCGTAGGCAGTTGCATACCGCCAGCTTCAAAACTGCGCGCAGCGTTGAGGAAGCCGGCTTCGAGGAAAGCATCCACGGCCGGTTTCACTTCCGGAATCAGGATGGCCTTGCCGTCTTCGTAGCGCGGTTCGTTTTCGTCGTTCTTGCGGTTGTGGGGGGCGAAGTATTTTTCTGCGATGGTGCGCGCCGTGCTGATGGCGGCATCGAAGGTTTCCCGATTGTGCTCGGCAAACCGCTCTCGCTGGGTCAAGCCCTCGGCATCGAGGACTTCGTACAGCTCGAAAGCCAGATTGCGGGAACTGAGCAGCGTCTCGGACATGGCGGCTTACCTTTGGAGGAATTGGCCTGAGTCTAAGTGTGCGAATGGAGGGTGGATAGCAAGATTGATCTGGGTGATGGAGTGGCAAAATGTGGGAGGGGGCTTGCCCCCGATTGCGGTGTGTCAGTCAACTTATCTGTGTTTGACACCCTGCCATCGGGGGCAAGCCCCCTCCCACATTTGTTACTGCATTCTTTCAGTCAGTTAGCCGATGGTCATCAGGCTCGCGTTACCACCCGCCGCTGCGGTGTTAACGCTCAACGCCCGTTCAATCACCAGACGCTCCAGCGCAATCGCCGTTTCACCTTGCGACAAACCCTGCACCCCAACAATCGCACCACCGCGCTGGGCCACTTGCTGGCACACCGCACGCAGTTGGTCGGAATCGCCGTGATGCAGAACCGCATCGAACACTACTTCGTCCTTGGTCCAGTCAGCCACACGCTTGATCTTCGCCTGAATCTCTTTCGGCAGGCGTGGGAACAAGGTCTTGGTCAGCTCGGTTTCCGGCCATACCGCCGAACCACCGACTGCCAGCACCGCCGCCAATTGAGTCAGCAGGTCGCCTTCCACTTCCGCCAGGCACAGCACGTGCTCGCGGGGCAGGATGGCGTAGCTGTTGCGCTCGCCGGTCGGGCCGGCCAGTTGGCGGGTGATACCGCTTTGCGATTGCGCGGCGAACTGGCTGCACAGGGCACTCAGGTCGCTGAACTGATTGCTGTCGGCCCAGGCTTTCAGGGCTGTCAGCGGTTGGCTCATGGCATCCCGCAGGCGCACATCCGGTGCGGCCAATGCGTCGCCACGTACGAAGGATTGCTCAATGGCATCCGTAGGACGTGTCGACAACAAACGATACAGGTACAGCGGGCCACCGGCTTTCGGGCCAGTGCCCGACAGGCCTTCGCCGCCGAACGGTTGCACACCCACTACAGCGCCAACAATGTTGCGGTTCACGTAGACGTTACCGGCATTGACGTTGTCGATCACCTTGGCGATGGTCTCGTCGATACGGGTGTGCACGCCCAGGGTCAGACCGTAGCCCGATGCGTTGATCTGCCCGATCAACTGGTCGATCTCTTTGCGCTTGTAGCGCACCACGTGCAGCACCGGGCCGAAGATTTCCCGTTGCAGCTCGTCGAAGCTTTCCAGTTCGATCAGGGTCGGCATCACGAAGGTGCCGCGCTTGATCTCCTCGCCGTCGGCAATCGCCACCTGGTACACATTGCGACCTTTGTCGCGCATGGCCTGGATGTGCTTCTCGATACCGGCCTTGGCTTCGGCGTCGATCACCGGACCGATGTCTACCGACAGGCGCTCCGGGTTGCCCAGGCGGCATTCCGCCATGGCGCCCTTGAGCATTTCGATCACGCGGTCTGCCGAATCTTCCTGCAAGCACAGCACGCGCAGGGCCGAGCAACGTTGGCCGGCACTGTCGAAGGCCGAGGACACCACATCGATCACCACTTGCTCGGTCAGTGCCGAAGAATCGACGATCATCGCGTTCTGGCCGCCGGTTTCGGCGATCAGCGGAATCGGCCGGCCCTGGGCATCCAGGCGCCCGGCGATGTTGCGTTGCAGCAGGCGTGCAACTTCGGTGGAACCGGTGAACATCACGCCTTTGACGCGATCATCACCCACCAGGCGGGCACCGACGGTTTCGCCCTGGCCCGGCAGCAATTGCAGCACGCCTTCGGGGATGCCAGCTTCCAGCAGGATGCGCACGGCTTGTGCGGCGACCAGCGGGGTCTGCTCGGCAGGCTTGGCCAGTACCGGGTTGCCGGCGGCCAATGCCGCTGCGACCTGGCCGCTGAAAATCGCCAGCGGGAAGTTCCACGGGCTGATGCACACCACCGGGCCCAGTGGGCGGTGGGCGTCGTTGGTGAAATCGTTGCGTGCCTGCACCGCGTAGTAGCGCAGGAAATCCACGGCTTCGCGCACTTCGGCGATGGCGTTGGCGAAGGTCTTGCCGGCTTCACGGGCCAGCAGGCCCATCAGTGGCTGGATCTCGCTTTCCATTAGGTCGGCGGCGCGTTCCAGGATCGCGGCACGTTCGGCGGGCGGGGTGGCCTGCCAGATCGGGCCGGCGTTGATGGCGCATTGGATCGCGTTATCCACGTCTTCGACGGTGGCTTCTTGCACATGGCCGACCACATCACGCAGGTCGGACGGGTTCAGCACCGGTGCGGCGGGTTGATTGCTGGCTGCACAGCCGAGCATCGGCGCGGCTTTCCAGTTGTTGTGGGCCGTTGCCAGCAGGGCGCAGGACAACGACGCCAGACGGTGTTCGTTGGCCAGGTCGATACCCGCCGAGTTGGCGCGCTCGCTGCCATACAGGTCACGCGGCAATGGGATGCGCGGGTGCGGCAGGCCGAAGCCACCTTCCAGCGTCGCCATTTGCTCGATGCTGGCAACTGGATCGGCGACCAGTTCCTGAATCGAGATGGACTGGTCGGCAATACGGTTGACGAACGAGGTGTTGGCGCCGTTTTCCAACAGGCGACGTACCAGATAAGCCAGCAGCGTTTCGTGGGTGCCAACCGGTGCGTACACGCGGCACGGACGGTTCAGCTTGCCATCGGAGACCTTGCCTACAACTTGCTCGTACAGCGGTTCACCCATGCCGTGCAGGCATTGGAACTCGTACTGGCCGGGGTAATAGTTCTGACCGGCGATATGGTAAATGGCCGACAGGGTGTGGGCGTTGTGCGTAGCGAATTGCGGGTAGATGACTTCCGGCACCGACAGCAGTTTACGTGCACAGGCGATGTAGGAAACGTCGGTGTACACCTTGCGGGTGTACACCGGGTAGCCTTCCAGGCCTTCGACCTGGGCGCGCTTGATTTCGCTGTCCCAGTACGCGCCTTTTACCAGGCGGATCATCAGGCGATGGCGGCTGCGGCGTGCCAGGTCGATGACGTAGTCGATCACATACGGGCAGCGCTTCTGGTAGGCCTGGATCACGAAACCGATGCCGTTCCAGCCGGTCAGTTGCGGCTCGAAGCACAGGCGCTCCAGCAGATCCAGGGATAGCTCCAGGCGGTCGGCTTCTTCGGCGTCGATGTTCAAACCGATGTCGTATTGCTTGGCCAGCAGGGTCAGGGACAGCAGGCGCGGGTACAGCTCGTCCATCACGCGCTCGTACTGCGCACGGCTGTAACGCGGGTGCAGCGCCGAGAGCTTGATGGAGATGCCCGGGCCTTCATAAATCCCACGGCCGTGGGACGCCTTGCCGATGGAATGAATGGCTTGTTCGTACGAGGCCAGGTACTTCTGGGCATCGTGTTCGGTGAGTGCGGCTTCACCGAGCATGTCGTAGGAATAGCGGAAGCCCTTGGCTTCGAACTTGCTCGCGTTGGCCAGGGCTTCGGCGATGGTTTCGCCGGTGACAAACTGCTCGCCCATCAGGCGCATGGCCATGTCGACGCCCTTGCGGATCATCGGCTCGCCGCTCTTGCCGATGATGCGGCTGAGGGACGACGTCAGGCCTGCTTCGTTGTGGGTGGACACCAGTTTGCCGGTCAGCAGCAGGCCCCAGGTGGCAGCGTTGACGAACAGCGACGGGCTGTTGCCCAAGTGCGGCTGCCAGTTGCCGGTGCTGATTTTGTCGCGGATCAGTGCGTCACGGGTGCCCTTGTCCGGGATGCGCAGCAGCGCTTCGGCCAGGCACATCAGTGCCACGCCTTCCTGGGACGACAGGGAAAATTCTTGCAGCAGGCCCTGAACAATACCGGCACGGCCGCCGGCACTTTTCTGGTTGCGCAGTTTTTCGGCAATGGTGGCGGCCAGCTTGTTGGTGGCCTCGGCCATCGGTGCTGGCAGGCGGGCCTGTTCGATCAGCATTGGCACGACTTCCGGCTCGGGGCGACGGTAAGCGGCGGTGATCGAGGCGCGCAATACGGATTGCGGCAGGATGCTCTCGGCGAATTCCAGGAAGCACTGATGGGCGTGGTCGGTCTGGACCTCGCCAGCGTCATCGGCGTCCTTGGTGGTCAAACCATTGAGTTCGGTCAGGGTTGCACCCCCCTCCAGTTTCTCCAGGTAATTGAAAATCGCCTGCTTGATCAGCCAGTGCGGCGTGCGATCAATGGAGGTCGCGGCAGCCTTCAGGCGTTCGCGGGTCGGGTCGTCGAGTTTGACCCCAAGGGTGGTCGTAGCCATTTTCTTATCCTCATGGGTGCCACTACCGAGTG
This sequence comes from Pseudomonas nabeulensis, assembly GCF_004682045.1. GTDB lineage: Bacteria > Pseudomonadota > Gammaproteobacteria > Pseudomonadales > Pseudomonadaceae > Aquipseudomonas > Aquipseudomonas nabeulensis. The sequence goes on along the minus strand of NZ_QUZT01000012.1, from coordinate 30,805 downwards.
GCATCAGCTGGCGGCAAGATTAGCTGTGCGCTTGGAGAGGTGCAACCGGGTGCAACCCATTTTGTTGATGAATTTTTCGACCTCTCATCTGAATGAATTTCCACACGACCGAATCTGCTTTGTGTTGGTGCGCTTTATTGCGGAATCGGCTGTGCTTGCTCCAAAAGGGAGCATAAACAGCAGGTTTTCTCGATTTTCGCCGTAGGTGCAACTAATTCCCAAGAAACTGGTTGCACCCTATTTGCATTGTTGAATAGGATTCGCGCCCTAGGTGCAACCACCTCAAGGTTCGGTTCATCGGCTGACGGCTTTCCTGGGGAAACGTCGGTCATAAATGCGCGGCAGGCAGTTTCGTCTACCCCTCTGAACAGATGGGTGGCCGTCTGACAGACCGCCGCTACATAAAAACAAAGCCAGGGCATCACTCTTATGAGCGTTAGTAATCCAACCCTGATCACGTTTGTGATCTACATCGCAGCAATGGTGCTGATCGGCTTCATGGCCTATCGCTCCACCAATAACCTCTCCGATTACATCCTGGGCGGTCGCAGCCTCGGTAGCGTGGTCACGGCCTTGTCGGCCGGTGCTTCCGATATGAGCGGCTGGTTGTTGATGGGCTTGCCGGGCGCGATCTACATGTCCGGCCTGTCGGAAAGCTGGATCGCCATCGGCCTGATCGTCGGTGCCTACCTCAACTGGCTGTTCGTGGCCGGTCGCCTGCGGGTCCAGACCGAACACAACGGTGATGCCCTGACCCTGCCGGACTACTTCTCCAGCCGTTTCGAAGATAAAAGCGGCCTGCTGCGGATCATCTCTGCGGTCGTGATCCTGGTGTTCTTCACCATTTACTGCGCTTCCGGCATCGTGGCCGGTGCCCGCCTGTTCGAAAGCACTTTCGGCATGTCCTACGAGACTGCGCTGTGGGCCGGCGCGGCGGCGACGATTGCCTACACCTTCGTTGGTGGTTTCCTGGCCGTGAGCTGGACCGATACCGTACAAGCCACCTTGATGATCTTCGCGCTGATCCTGACGCCGATCATCGTGCTGCTGGCCACCGGTGGCGTTGACACCACCTTCCTGGCCATCGAAGCCAAGAACCCCGACAACTTCAACATGCTGAAAAACACCACCTTCATCGGCATCATCTCGCTGATGGGCTGGGGCCTGGGTTACTTCGGCCAGCCGCACATCCTGGCGCGCTTCATGGCGGCGGATTCGGTGAAGTCGATTGCCAGCGCCCGTCGCATCTCCATGACCTGGATGATCCTGTGCCTGGCCGGCACCGTGGCGGTGGGCTTCTTCGGTATCGCCTACTTCTCGGCGCACCCGGAAGTCGCGGGCCCGGTCAACGAGAACCACGAGCGTGTGTTCATCGAACTGGCCAAGCTGCTGTTCAACCCATGGATTGCCGGCGTGCTGCTGTCCGCCATTCTGGCGGCGGTGATGAGCACCCTGAGCTGCCAGTTGCTGGTGTGCTCCAGCGCCCTGACCGAAGACTTCTACAAGACCTTCCTGCGCAAAAACGCCTCCCAGCTTGAGCTGGTGTGGGTCGGCCGCCTGATGGTACTGGTCGTCGCCCTGATCGCCATCGCCATGGCCGCCAACCCGGAAAACCGTGTGTTGGGCCTGGTGAGCTACGCCTGGGCTGGCTTCGGCGCCGCATTCGGTCCTGTGGTGCTGATCTCGGTGATCTGGAAAGGCATGACCCGCAACGGCGCACTGGCCGGCATTCTGGTGGGTGCAGTCACTGTGATCGTGTGGAAACACTTCGAACTGCTGGGCCTGTACGAAATCATCCCAGGCTTCATCTTCGCCAGCCTGGCGATCTACTTCGTGAGCAAGCTGGGCGCACCGACGGCAGGTATGGTCGAGCGTTTTGATGCGGCGGAGAAGGATTACAACCTCAATAAGTGATTCGTCGAGCGCCTGGCGCTCCATGAATTGCAAGAAAGACCCGCGTCCTACGGATGGCGGGTCTTTTTTTGCGTTGGATTTGAGACGGTTCGAAGACGATTCTGACGTGGCCGTGTAGGGCTTTACTGATTTCTTCCGGGGATGCTCAGCAGGGTAGGGCGGTGGTGCAGAATCCGTTGCCCACCCCCTCGCAGAGAAACACCGGATGTTCGCTCCTGCCAATCAAAGTGCCTTCAACCTGACCCTGGATGGGGTTGTCAGTGACCTCAAGGTCTACAGCTTCAAAGGTAACGAAGCGCTCAGCCAGCCCTATCGTTTTGACCTTGAACTGGTCAGCGAGCAGCCCGACCTGGATCTGGAAGGCCTGCTGCATCATCCGGCGTATCTCGGTTTCGACGACCAGGACCATGGTGTGCACGGCCTGGTCTACCGAGTGGCGCAAGGCGATTCCGGGCGGCGGTTGACGCGTTATCAGGTCAGTCTGGTGCCGCAGCTGGCTTATCTGAAACACAGCACGCATCAACGCATTTTCCAACACCAGGCGGTGCCGCAGATCATTGCGCAGGTGCTGGTGGGGCAGGGCATCCCGAGTGATTGTTTTGAGTTCCGGCTCAGTGGCGCTTACCCCGAGCGTGAGTACTGCGTGCAGTTTGGCGAGACCGACCTGGCGTTCATTCAGCGGCTGTGCGCCGAACTGGGTATTCACTATCACTTCCAGCATTCGGCCGAGCGGCATTTGCTGGTGTTTGGCGATGATCAGACCGTGTTCCTCAACGCTGAGCAGCCCACGCCTTACACCCCCGGCTCCGGGATGGTCGCGGATACTCCGGCGATCAAGCGCTTTGCAGTGCAGCTGGAAACCCGCGCCACAGCGGTAAGCCTGCGGGATTACGATTTGGGCAAGCCGCGCCTGGTACTGGAAAGTACGGCCTCCGGCGAGCAGTTGCCTCGGCTTGAAGAACAGGCTTATCCCGGCCGTTTCAGTGACCGGGCCCATGGCAAATACCTCGCGCAGCGTGGCTTGGAGCGTCATCGCAGCGACTATCGGGTCGCCCGTGGCAGCGGTGATGAGTCGGCGTTGCTCAGCGGGCACTTTTTCAAGCTGGCGGGGCATCCGCGGGAAGACTTGAACGACCTGTGGCTGGTGACCCATGTCTGCCACGAAGGTAAACAACCCCAGGTACTGGAAGAGGCCGTGACCGATGTGGCCGACGGGGATTTTCGTCAGGGTTACCGCAATACATTCACTGCCACGCCGTGGGAGGTGATTTTCCGTCCGCCAATGCCGGAGCCTCCGCGCCCGAGTATGGCGGGTTATCAAAACGCCGTAGTCACCGGCCCGGCCGACAATGAAATCCATTGCGACGAGTATGGCCGGGTCAAGGTGCAACTGGCCTGGGACCGCAAGGGTGAGCATAACGACCATTCCAGCTGTTGGCTGCGGGTGGCCAGCGGTTGGGCCCATGATCGCTACGGTACGGTGCTGATCCCGCGTGTTGGCATGGAGGTGCTGGTGGGGTTCGTCAATGGCGATATGGACATGCCCGTGGTGGTGGGTTGCTTGCCCAATGCCGCAACGCCTGTTCCCCTCGACCTGCCGGCAGACAAGACGCGCAGTATCTTCCGCAGCCAGAGTAGCCCCGGTGGGGGTGGCTACAACGAGCTGCGCATCGAGGACCGCAAGGGAGCCGAGGAAATCTACCTGCGTGCCGAGCGTGACTGGGTCCAGGATGTGTTGCATGACCAGCGGCTCAAAGTGGGGCGGGCCATTCAAATCGGCGCAGGGCAAAGCGTGGTGATCGATGCAGGTGCCAGCGTGACGATTCAGGCCGGCGGGCACTCGATTTCGCTGTCTGCAGCCGGAATTTTCAGCAGTGTGCCAATTGGGCTCGGCGGCGCCCCCGTGCCTTTGGTGACCGGATTGGCTGAGAAGGTGCTGGCGGTGATGCCTGCGCCATTGAGCGCGGTGCAGATAGCCACCTTCAAACGCAGCGCACCGTTTTGCGAAGAGTGTGAGCGCTGCAAGAACGGTCAGTGCGAGATTGCCTGACGCTTACTTTAAAAGGACGTTACGTCGATGTTTGAACCCTTGCTAGCGGGTGAACAGATCTTTGCGGTACTCAGCGCTGCCAGCGACGCCAAGCCTCAGGAGGCCTGGCGAACGCTGGTCGGCAGGACGCAGTTGCAACCCCTTTGGGCCGACACACCCTATGCGACGTGGGAAGCGGTCATGCCCTACGTCGGCATCGTCGAGCCGGGGAGCCCGTTTCTCGATTGGGTCGCCTCTGCCGACGCGACGGATTGGGGCTGGTTGGCCGTCTCGTCCAGCCCAGTGGAAACGGTTGTGGCGCATCTGCAAAGCCTGACCAAGGTGTACCTGCCGGAGGGTCGGGAGGTGTTCTTGCGGTTTTGGGACGGGGCGCAGCTGCTACCGATCCTCCAGCAATGCGGTACAGAGGTATTGCCGGTGTTCCAGCGGTATTTGATCAATGGCCAGTCGCTGACGGTTGAGACGGTGCCGGTCACTGCCGCCAAACCCGGTCCATGGTGGCGGGTGCCCGCACCGTTATTGGCGCATCTGGCAGAGCAGTCGCCGCAGACCTTGATCGACAACCTGCTGCAATGGCTCGAAGAACAGCGCCCTGACCTGTACACGGCCTTTCCGGCATCGACCTTGCGGCACAAGGTCGCCTATTTCGCCCGTGGCCTGGAGATCAACCATGAGACGCTGGCCGATTACCTGACATCCGAGTTGAGCTGATCAACCGCCCGGCACGCCGCACTGCACCAAAACCTGCGTAGAAGGTAAACTTCGCCCCCTGCGCAGGAGCAACCATGAATTATCGTCACGCCTTTCACGCCGGCAACCATGCCGATGTCTTCAAACACCTGACCTTGACCCGCCTCATCGCCCTGATGTCGCGCAAGGAGCAGCCGTTCGCCTACCTCGACACCCACGCCGGGATTGGTCTGTATGACCTGCAGGGCGACCAGGCCAACCGCACCGGTGAATACCTGGAAGGCATCGCGCGCCTGTGGGGCGAGAGCGACCTGCCGCCGTTGACCGCCGACTACATGCGCGTGCTGCATGAGATGAACCCGGACGGCCAGTTGCGTTACTACCCTGGCTCGCCGGAGCTGGCGCGGCGCCTTACGCGGCCACAGGATCGCGTGCTGCTCAATGAAAAGCACCCGGACGATGGCGTGTTGCTCAAGGACAACATGAAGGGCGACCGTCGGGTCAAGGTGCACTTGGGCGAAGGCTGGCATGTGCCACGCGCCTTGCTGCCGGTGCCAGAAAAGCGCGCGTTGATGCTGATCGACCCGCCATTCGAAAAACTCGACGAGATGCAACGCTGCGCCGCATCCCTCAAGGAAGCCGTGGGCCGCATGCGCCAGACGGTCGCCGCTATCTGGTACCCGGTGAAGGACCAGCGCATGTTGCGCCGTTTCTACCAGGACCTGGCCGGCACGGGTGCGCCGAAGTTACTGCGTGTGGAGTTACTGGTGCATCCACTGGATACGCCGAACACCCTGACCGGCTCGGGCCTGGCGATTGCCAACCCGCCGTGGGGCTTGGAGGAGGAACTGCGTGAGCTGCTGCCGTGGTTGTCCAAGAAGCTTGGGCAGAGCCAGGGTGGGTGGCAGATGGATTGGCTGATTGCTGAATAACCCGCATCCAAGCCGAACATAGAACCCAATGTGGGAGGGGGCTTGCCCCCGATAGCAGTGTGTCAGTCAATACATCTGTAACTGATACACCGCTATCGGGGGCAAGCCCCCTCCCACATTTGTAACTGTGCCTGGCGTCAGATCGGGCAAGTCACGCCAGTACCGCCGATGCCGCAATACCCCTGCGGGTTCTTCGCCAGATACTGCTGGTGGTACGCCTCGGCGAAGAACACCGTGGGCGCCTGGTCGATTTCCGTTGTGATCTCACCCAGCCCGGCCTTGGTCAGCTCTTGCTGATAAGCCTGGGCACTGGCCTGCGCCGCCGCCAACTGCTCCGGCGTGGTCGCATAGATCACCGAGCGGTACTGGCTGCCAATGTCGTTGCCCTGGCGCATACCCTGGGTCGGGTTGTGCAGTTCCCAGAACATCTTCAGTAGGTCTTCGTATTTCACCTTGGCCTGGTCGTACACCACCAGCACCACTTCACTGTGGCCGGTCAGGCCTGAGCACACTTCTTCATAGGTCGGGTTCGGCGTGAAGCCGCCGGCGTAGCCGACCACGGTGCTGACCACGCCATCGCGCTGCCAGAACTTACGCTCGGCGCCCCAGAAGCAACCCAGGCCAAAGATCGCAAAGCTAACGTCATCGAGGAACGGGCCCAGCAGCGGGTTGCCGTTGACGAAGTGGGTCTCCGGCAGCGCCATCGGGGTTTCACGGCCAGGCAAAGCTTGTTCTTGAGTAGGCAACACGTTTTTGTTCACCAGAATTTCCGAGCGCAAGACCATGATCAGTCCTCTCAGTCAGATTAAGTTGGGTAAGAAATCAGACCGCCAGTGTGCCCGAGTGTTACAGCGCTGTCAGGGGATTGGCCCACGCGGGTAGCGTTTTAGCATCGCCAGCAGCTCTGCACCGGGGATTGGCCGGTCGAACAAGTAACCCTGGCCCACATCGCAGCGGTGCCGGCGCAGGAACGCCAGTTGCTCGGCAGTCTCGATGCCTTCGGCCACCACCTTGAGCTTGAGGTTGTGGGCCATGGCGATCACTGCCGAGGTGATTTCCATATCGTCCTGGTTGTCCGGGATTTCGTGGATAAAGCTGCGATCAATCTTAATGATGTCGATGGGGAATTTTTTCAAGTAGCTCAGCGACGAGTAACCGGTGCCGAAGTCGTCCATGGCCAGGGTCAGGCCGAAGCTTTTCAGTTGGTCCAGTTGCAGGCGTGTGTCTTCGGTGGCTTCCAGCAGCAGGCCTTCGGTCAGTTCCAGCTCCAGCAGGTTGGCTGGCAGCTGTTCCTCTTTGAGGATGGTGGCAATCGAGGCCACCAGGTCCGGGTCGGAAAACTGCTTGGGCGACAGGTTGATCGCCACCTGCAAATTGCCCAGGCCGGCGGCGCTCAGTTGCTTGCTCATGCGGCAGGCCTGGCGTGCGATCCATTTGCCGATGGGGATAATCAGCCCGGTCTCTTCGGCCACGCTGATGAACTGGTCGGGGCGGATCATGCCCTTTTCCGGATGGTTCCAGCGCAACAGCGCTTCCATGCCCAGCAAGCGGCCACTGCGCAGGCACAGCTTGGGCTGGTAGAACACGTCCAGCTCGTTCTGGGTGAGGGCGCGACGCAGGTTGTTTTCCACGAACAGCTTGTAGCTGGCCTCGGCGTTCAACGCTTCGGTGAACACCTGCACCTGATGTTTGCCGTTGGCCTTGGCCTTGTGCAGCGCGAGCCCGGCGTTACGCATCAGGGTCTGCGGGTCGCGCCCATGCAGCGGCGCGCAGGCCAGGCCCACGGAGCCGGTGACGCTGATCAGTTGGTTGTCGACGAACATCGGCTTGTCGAGGGTCGCCAGCAACTGACAGGCGACTTGCTGACCGCTCTCCAGGTCGGTGTCGTCCAGCAGCACCGCGAACTCATTACTGGCAAATCGCGCCAGGCTGCCGCCGCTGCTCAGGCTGTTGCGCAGGCGTCGGGCCAGGCTGATCAGCAGCTTGTCGCCGGTCTGGTGGCCAAGGCTGTCGTTGATCCGCTTGAAGTTGTCGATGTCCACCAGCAGCAGGCTGATCGGGCTGTCGCTGTCGCGGGCAAAACGTTCGTCGAGGTTGCGAATGAACGCCGGGCGGTTGCCCAGGTTGGTCAGGTTGTCGGTGTACGCCAGGCGCTCGATGCGCTGCTGGGCCAGCTTGGCCTGGGTGATGTCTTCGTAAATGCCGATGTAGTGGGTCAACTCACGGTTGTCGCCATACACCTTGGAAATCGACAGCTGGCCCCAGTAGGGCTCCAGGTTCTTGCGCCGGCTCTTGAATTCGCCTTGCCAGCTGTTGCTCTTGGCCAGGCTCGACGGTGCGTCGAACAGCAATTCGCTGAGGTTCTCCAGCGCTGGCAGTTGGGCCAGGCGGTGGCCGTGGACTTCTTCGGCACTGTACTGGGTGATCGCGGTAAAGCTTGGGTTAACGTACTCCACCACACCGTCGCAATTGACCAGCAAAAAGGCGTTGGCGCTTTGCTCCACGGCACGCTGGAACAGGTGCAAGGCGCTGGTGGCGGTGCGGCGGTTGTGGTTGTTGATGACTTGCGCGAACTGGTCCGCCAGTTCACCGGCAAAGGCGATCTCATCGGCTTGCCACAGGCGCGTGGTGCCGATTTGCTCCAGGCAGAGCACGCCCACTACCTGGCCGTCGACGCGGATGCTGGCGTCGAGCAGGGCGTGAATGTCCTTGGTGCGAAGTTCTTCGGCCAGTTCACGGGTGCGCGGGTCGCGCAACGCGTCGGTGGCGTCGATGGCGCGGCTGCTGTGCAGGGCCTCCAGGTAGTCTGGAAAATCGCTGGCGTCGATAGGCTCAGGCAAGTAGTGCTGCTGATCGGCGCGCGCGTACGCGGCAATCGGTACCAGGCGCTGGTCTTCGAGGTGCCAGATGCGGGCGCTGTCGACCTGATAGATCTCGCAGGCGCTACGGGTGATCAGCTCGCCGGCTTCCTGCAAGGAGTTCTGGTTGGTGTAGCGCTGACGGGCCAGCAGCAGGATCAGCTCTTGCTGGGCGCGCACGCGCTCCAGGTGTTGCAGCTGTTCCTGTTGCGCGCGCTGGTTGAGCTCCAGGGCAATTTGCAGGCGGCTGTTCTGGCTCTCCAGGTCCGCCGTCGGTGCGGGGGAAGAGACCTCGCTGAACAGACCGTCGACCACCATCAGGTAGCCGCGCAACAGGTGACGATTGTGTTGTTTATAGGATTCGCCGGTTTCCAGCACGCTGAGCGGGCCATCGCTGGTGTGCAGGGTGTAGCGCACTTGGTAGTGCGGGCTCTGGCTCAGTTGCTGTTGGATGGTGTCGTGCAACTGATAGCGCGCCTGGGGCTCCATCAGGCTGGCGTAGGGCGTTCCAATCAGGGCGCACAGCTCCACCGCCGGCAGGCCGAATTGGCGCTCGCAATTGGGGTCGAGGTAGAGCAGGGCCCAGCTCGCCTCATTCAGCCGCTCGAAACGCAGCATACCGAGGCGCGAAGGCACCGGTAATTGCGTCACTACCTCGGCCGCCATACGGGCGACATCGGGTTGGCTTTTCATGGGGGAGACTCACTTGAAATAACGCGCACGGCGCCGGGCTCACGCCCTCTTTTCTGTTGCCTGCGGCAAGGTTGCATCATGCGGCGCGGGCTGACAAGAGAGGATGAAGGCTAAGTGCTATAAGGGTGTTATCGGCCGCGAAGGGGGATTCTTCAATCGGGATGACGGAAGGTGTACAAACCTGTTTTGCCTGTCCAGTTTTTCGCCAAAAAACGCGCAAAAAAAGCCCCGCCAATTGGCGGGGTTGAGGTACGAGCGTGGCGCTCGGAAATCGGTGCAACCAGGCCTCCCCGATCAAAGGGAGGCCTGTCGAGGCTTACAGCAGGATGGTGCGGATGTCGCCCAGCAGTTGGCCCAGGCGCTGCGTGAAGCGAGCAGCAGCGGCGCCGTTGATCACACGGTGATCGTAGGACAACGACAGCGGCAACATCAGCTTCGGTTGGAACGCTTTACCGTCCCAAACCGGCTGGATAGTGGCCTTGGACACGCCAAGGATCGCCACTTCCGGCGCGTTGACGATTGGCGTGAAACCAGTGCCGCCAATGTGACCGAGGCTGGAGATGGTGAAGCACGCGCCCTGCATATCGTCCGGGGTGAGCTTCTTGTCACGGGCCTTGGCAGCCAGTGCGGCGGCTTCGGCAGCCAGTTGCAGCAGGCTCTTCTGGTCGACGTTCTTGATGACCGGGACCAGCAGGCCATCGGGGGTGTCGACGGCAAAGCCGATGTGCACGTACTTCTTGCGAATGATCGCCTTGCCGCTTGGCGCCAGCGATGCGTTGAAGTCCGGCAGTTCCTTGAGCAGGTGTGCACAGGCCTTGAGCAGCAGTGGCAGCACGGTCAGTTTCACGCCGGCTTTTTCGGCCACGGCTTTCTGCGCAACGCGGAAAGCTTCCAGGTCGGTGATGTCGGCCTGGTCGAACTGGGTCACGTGCGGGATGTTCAGGTAGCTGGCGTGCAGGCCGGCCGCGCCGATTTGCATCAGGCGAGTCATCGGCACTTCTTCGATCTCGCCGAAGCGGCTGAAGTCCACGGTACGGATCGGCGGAATACCCGAACCGCCAGTAGCGCCGCCGGCAGCCGGAGCTTCCTTGGCTTTCTGCATCATGTTCTTGACGTAAACCTGCACGTCTTCTTTCAGCACGCGACCGTGAGGACCGCTGGCCGCGACGGCGCTCAGTTCAACGCCGAACTCGCGGGCCAACTGACGCACGGCAGGGCCGGCATGCACCTTGGCACCGCTTGGCGCAGGTGCGGCAGCAGCAGGGGCCGGAGCGGCCTCGGCTTTTGCAGCAGGCGCAGGGGCAGCGGCAGCCGGAGCAGCTTCAGCCTTGGCCGCCGGAGCTGCCGCAGGTGCTGGAGCTGCTGCAGGCGCAGCGCCTTGTACTTTCAGCTTGAGGATGAAGTCGCCAGTGCCGACTTCGTCTTCCAGCTTGACCGCGATGCTTTCCACCACGCCGGCAGCCGGCGAAGGGATTTCCATGGAGGCCTTGTCGGACTCCAGGGTGATCAGCGACTGGTCGGCTTCGACGGTGTCGCCGACCTTGACCAACAGCTCGATGATCTTGGCCTTGCCCGACGAACCGATGTCCGGGACATGAATGTCCTGGACCGATTCGGCAGCCGGAGCAGCAGCCGGGGCCGCTGGGGCCTCGGCTGGCTTCTCGGCAGGCGCCGGTGCAGCAGCGGCAGCCGGAGCGGCCGCTGGCGCAGGGGCCGCAGCAGCGCCACCTTCGATTTCCAGCTCAAGCAGTTCGTCGCCTTCTTTCAGGCGGTCGCCCAGCTTCACTTTCAGGCTTTTGACCACGCCGGCCTTGGGAGCAGGGATTTCCATGCTCGCCTTGTCCGATTCCAGGGTCAGGATGCTCTGGTCGGCTTCGACTTTGTCGCCGACCTTCACAAACAGCTCGATTACTTCACCTTCACCGCTGCCGATGTCAGGTACGCGAATGAGTTCGCTCACAAAAAATCTCCTCAGCAGTCCAGTGGGTTGCGTTTTTCCGGGTTGATCCCGAACTTGACGATAGCGTCAGCCACTACCTTAGGTTCGATTTCACCACGGTCAGCCAAGGCTTCCAGGGCTGCCAACACCACGAAGTGACGGTCGACTTCGAAGAAGTGACGCAGCTTCTTGCGGCTGTCACTGCGGCCGAAACCGTCGGTGCCCAGGACTTTGAATTCCTTGGACGGGACCCACTGGCGAATTTGTTCGGCGAACAGTTTCATGTAGTCGGTAGACGCAATCACTGGGCCTTTACGGCCAGCCAGGGACTCTTCAACGAAGGTGACCTTTGGCTTCTGGCCAGGGTGCAGGCGGTTGTGACGCTCTACGGCCAGGCCGTCGCGACGCAGTTCGTTGAAGCTGGTGACGCTCCACACGTCGGCGCCGACGTTGAACTCTTCACGCAGGATCTTCGCCGCTTCACGCACTTCGCGCAGGATGGTGCCGGAGCCCATCAGCTGTACGTGGTGCGCTGCTTCCTTGGTGTCTTCTTCGAGCAGGTACATGCCCTTGATGATGCCTTCTTCCACACCGGCCGGCATGGCTGGCTGCTGGTAGGACTCGTTCATCACGGTGATGTAGTAGAAAACGTCCTGCTGCTCTTCGGTCATCTTCTTCATGCCGTCCTGGATGATCACCGCCAGCTCATAGCCGTAGGTTGGATCAAAGGTGCGGCAGTTCGGGATGGTGGCAGCCAGGATGTGGCTGTGACCGTCTTCGTGTTGCAGGCCTTCGCCGTTCAGCGTGGTACGGCCGGCGGTGCCGCCGATCAGGAAGCCACGGGTACGGCTGTCGCCTGCGGCCCAAGCCAGGTCGCCAATACGCTGGAAGCCGAACATCGAGTAGAAGATGTAGAACGGCAGCATCGGCTGGTTGTGGCTGGAGTACGAAGTACCGGCAGCGATGAAGGAGCTCATGGCGCCCGCTTCGTTGATGCCTTCTTCGAGGATCTGGCCCTTCTTGTCTTCCTTGTAGAACATCACCTGGTCTTTATCGACTGGCTCGTAGAGCTGGCCGACGGAGGAGTAGATGCCCAACTGACGGAACATGCCTTCCATACCGAAGGTACGGGCTTCGTCCGGGATGATCGGGACGATGCGCGGGCCGATTTCCTTGTCCTTGACCAGCTGCGCCAGGATGCGCACGAAAGCCATGGTGGTGGAGATTTCACGGTCGCCCGAGCCGTCAAGGATGGCCTTGAGGGTGCTCAGGTCTGGCGTCGGTACGCTGAAGCTGTTGGCGCGACGCTGTGGCACGAAACCACCCAGTGCGGCGCGGCGCTCGGACAGGTAACGGGCTTCGGCGCTGTTCGGCTCTGGCTTGAAGAACGGCAGGTTCTCCAGCTCTTCGTCCTTGACCGGGATGTCGAAGCGGTCGCGGAACAACTTCAGGCTGTCGACATCGACTTTCTTGGTGTTGTGCGCAGTGTTCTTCGCTTCGCCGGCACCGGTGCCATAACCTTTGATGGTCTTGGCCAGGATGACGGTCGGTTGTTCTTTGTGGTTTACCGCTTCGTGGTACGCCGCGTAGACCTTGTACGGGTCGTGGCCGCCACGGTTGAGTTTCCAGATCTCGTCGTCGGACAGGTCTGCAACCATCGCCTTGAGTTCAGGCGTGTTGAAGAAGTGTTCACGCACGAACGCGCCGTCTTTGGCTTTGTAGTTCTGGTACTCGCCGTCGATGACTTCGTCCATGCGGCGTTGCAGGATACCGTCGACGTCCTTGGCCAGCAGTGGGTCCCAGAAACGGCCCCAGATGACTTTGGTCACGTTCCACTGAGCACCACGGAACACGCCTTCGAGTTCCTGGATGATCTTGCCATTGCCGCGAACCGGGCCGTCGAGGCGCTGCAGGTTGCAGTTGATGACGAAGATCAGGTTGTCCAGCTTCTCGCGGCCAGCCAGGGAGATGGCGCCCAGGGATTCCGGCTCGTCACACTCGCCGTCGCCCAGGAAGCACCAGACTTTCTGCTTGCCCTCAGGGATGAAGCCACGGGCTTCCAGGTACTTCATGAAGCGTGCCTGGTAGATCGCCTGGATCGGGCCCAGACCCATGGAAACGGTCGGGAACTGCCAGAAGTCAGGCATCAGCCAAGGGTGCGGGTACGACGACAGGCCGTTACCGTCCACTTCCTGGCGGAAGTTGTTCATGTGTTCTTCGCTGATGCGACCTTCCATGAACGCACGGGCGTAGACGCCTGGCGAGGTGTGGCCCTGGAAGTAGATCAGGTCGCCGCCGTGTTCGTCGGTCGGGGCCTGGAAGAAGTAGTTGAAGCCGATGTCATACAGGGTTGCGCTGGATGCGAAGCTGGAGATGTGACCGCCCAGGTCCGAATCTTTCAAGTTCGTGCGCATTACCATCGCCATGGCGTTCCAACGTACCAGCGAGCGAATGCGGCGTTCCATGAACAGGTCGCCAGGCATGCGTGCTTCGTGGGTAACGGGGATGGTGTTGCGGTATGGCGTGGTGATGGCGTAGGGCAGTTGCGAACCGCTGCGGGTTGCGAGTTCACCCATACGGGTCATCAGGTAGTGAGCACGGTCTTCGCCTTCTTTGTCGAGAACCGATTCCAGGGCGTCCAGCCATTCCTGGGTTTCGACGGGATCGAGGTCTTGCATGGCTTGCTCCAGGGCGGAAAGGCTACCAGAATCGGTTGCCTGAAGTTTGCGACTGGCCTTGTGGGCAGACGACATAAATTCTTGGATGGCCGAAGGTTGCTTCGGCGTCCTGTAGTTTTACTACAAATCGTCGGCCATTTCAGCCTTTCGAATGTATATACGAGTAGTAAAACTACACAAGACTGAGCGTATGGCTCGGTCTGGCTGGTGAGCATAATCGTTATTGTTGATCTTTTGCGAACAAGAAAAGGTGAAAGCTTGATGTTTGCTGCCAAAATGAAATTAATTTCAGCTATTTCTAACCTTTGTTCGACAGTCCTTCACCGAGCGTGGTTCTGGCGTTCACAACAAGTAGCCAATTACACGCCGATCAAGGATAGACCATGAGCCTTCCAACACTGGCCCAATTGCCGGCCATTCTCTTGCCAAAAGCCCAGCGGGCCGAGCAGTCATTTCGTGACGCAGTGGCCGCGCTGGACGACGATCATGGACTTTCTGCCTGGACCCCGCAACGCTGGGCCGACTTTGCCCGCGTGTGCGCCGCCAGTGATTTCGTCATTGAACAGAGTGTTCGTGACCCTTTGATGTTGCTGGAACTGGTGGCCTGGGGCGAGCTGGACCGGGGTTATGCGCCGGGCGAGCTGTGCGGGCAGATCACCGGCGCAGTGCAACAGGCTGAAACAGAAGAACAGATGGGCAGTGTGCTGCGCCGCCAGCGCACTCGCCAGCAAGTGCGCATCATCTGGCGCGACCTGACCCGCCAGGCCGACCTGGTGCAAACCTGCCGCGACCTGTCCGACATGGCCGACGCCAGCATCGATCAGGCCTACCAGTGGTTGTACCAGCGCCACTGCGCGCAGTTCGGCACCCCCACCGGCCGCCGCAGCGGCGAGCCGCAGCAGATGGTCATCCTCGGCATGGGCAAGCTCGGCGCGGTGGAGTTGAACCTGTCGTCGGATATCGACCTGATCTTCGCCTACCCCGAAGGCGGCGAGACGGTCGGCGTGAAGCGCCCTCTGGATAACCAGGAATTCTTTATTCGCGTGGGCCAGAAACTCATCAAGGCCCTCGACCCGATGACCGTCGATGGTTTTGTGTTCCGCGTGGACATGCGCCTGCGCCCTTACGGTTCGTCGGGTTCGCTGGTGCTCAGCTTCAATGCGCTGGAACAGTACTACCAGGACCAGGGCCGCGACTGGGAACGCTACGCCATGATCAAGGCGCGAGTGGTGGCTGGCGACCAAGTGGCCGGCGCACAGCTGCTGGAGATGCTGCGACCGTTCGTCTACCGCCGTTACCTGGATTTCTCCGCCATCGAAGCGCTGCGCACCATGAAGCAGTTGATCCAGCAGGAAGTGCGGCGCAAAGGCATGGCCGACAATATCAAGCTGGGCGCGGGCGGCATTCGCGAGGTGGAATTTATCGCCCAGGCGTTCCAGCTGATCCACGGTGGCCGCGACCTGAGCCTGCAACAGCGTCCGCTGCTCAACGTGTTGGGCACCCTGGAAGGTCAGGGCTACCTGCCGCCCGCCGTGATCGCCGAGTTGCGCGAAGGCTATGAATTCCTGCGCTACACCGAACACGCGATCCAGGCGATTGCCGACCGCCAGACGCAAATGCTCCCGGACAGCCCGGAAGACCAGGCGCGTATCGCCTTTATGCTGGGCTTCAACGATTGGGCCGCGTTCCACGAGCGCCTGATGTACTGGCGTGGGCGGGTGGATTGGCATTTCCGCCAAGTTATCGCCGATCCGGATGAAGAAGAGGGCGAAGAAAGCGAATTGGTTGTGGGCGGCGAGTGGTTGCCATTGTGGGAAGAATCCCAAGATGAAGAGGCCGCCTGTCGCCAATTGGCCGAAGGTGGTTTTACCGATGCGCCCAAAGCCCTCAAGGCCTTGGCCGGCCTGCGCAGTAGCCCGCAGTTACGCGCCATGCAGCGTCTGGGGCGCGAACGTTTGGACGCGTTTATCCCGCGTCTGCTGGCCCAGGCTGTCGAACACGCCAATCCGGACCTGGTGCTGGAGCGTGTGTTGCCGCTGGTGGAGGCCGTGGCGCGGCGTTCCGCGTATCTGGTGTTGCTCACGGAAAACCCCGATGCCCTGCGTCGCCTGCTGACCCTGTGTGCCGCCAGCCCGTGGATCGCCGAACAGATCACCCGCTTCCCGCTGCTGCTGGACGAATTGCTTAACGAAGGCCGCTTGTTCAAACCACCGCTGGCGCCGGAATTGGCCGCCGAGTTGCGCGAACGTCTCACGCGCATCCCCGAGGATGACCTTGAGCAACAGATGGAGGCCCTGCGGCATTTCAAGCTGGCTCACCGTCTGCGCGTGGCCGCGTCCGAAATCGCCGGCAGCCTGCCGCTGATGAAAGTCAGCGACTACCTGACCTGGCTCGCCGAAGCGATCCTCGAACAAGTGCTGGCCCTGGCCTGGCGCCAGACCGTGGCGCGCCATGGCTCGCCGCAGCGGGTGGACGGCACCCTGTGCGACCCTGGCTTCATCATCGTCGGTTACGGCAAAGTCGGCGGTATCGAGCTGGGGCATGGTTCGGACCTGGACCTGGTGTTTATCCACGATGGCGACCCGCAAGCCGAGACCGATGGCGCCAAGCCCATCGACGGTGCGCAGTTCTTCACGCGACTGGGCCAGCGCATCATTCACCTGCTGACCACCCAGACCAACTCCGGTCAGCTGTATGAAGTGGACATGCGCCTGCGACCTTCCGGCGCGTCTGGCTTGCTGGTGAGTTCGTTGGGCGCATTTGATCGCTATCAACAAAACGAAGCCTGGACCTGGGAACATCAGGCGCTGATCCGCGCGCGGGTGCTGGTGGGCAGCCAGGATGTGGGCCATGCATTCGAGCAGGTGCGGGCCAAAGTGTTGGGGCGTGAGCGCGACCTGGTCACGCTGCGCCAGGAGGTGAGCGAGATGCGCGCCAAGATGCGTGACAACCTGGGCACCAAGGCCACGGCGGCCGGCACCGGCGCCAATGCCTTTGAGCCCACGGCGCTGTTCGACCTCAAGCAGGACGCCGGAGGTATCGTCGATATTGAATTTATGGTGCAATACGCGGCTTTGGCGTGGTCTGCGCAACATCCATCGTTGCTGCGCTACACCGACAATATCCGCATTCTGGAAGGCCTGGAGCAGGTGGGGCTGATGCCCGCCGCCGATGCCCATCTGCTGCGCGAGGTGTATAAGGCCTACCGTTCCGCCGCGCACCGCCAGGCCTTGCAAAACGAGGCCGGCACGGTGGCCGGGGATCAGTTCGCCGACGAACGGCGCCAGGTGATGCGAATCTGGCAGGAGCTGGGGTTAAGCTGATTAATTTTCGAGGCGGGGAGGCATTAAGCCTCCCCGCATCGTTTGTGGAAACTACATGAATATTTTGATCGTTGGGCCCAGCTGGGTCGGTGACATGGTGATGGCGCAGACACTGTTCCAGTGCCTGAAACAACGTCACCCCGACTGCCAGATCGACGTGCTCGCCCCTGAGTGGAGCCGCCCGATCCTTGAACGCATGCCCGAAGTGCGCGCGGCCTTGAGCTTTCCGCTCGGCCACGGCGCGCTGGAGCTGGCAACCCGCCGCCGCATCGGCAAATCCCTGGCCGGCCAGTATGACCAGGCGATCCTGCTGCCCAACTCGCTCAAGTCGGCGCTGGTGCCGTACTTTGCCGGCATCCCCAAGCGCACCGGCTGGCGCGGCGAATTCCGCTACGTGCTGCTCAACGACGTACGCACCCTGGATAAAGCCCGCTACCCGCTGATGATCGAACGCTTCATGGCCCTGGCCTATGCGCCGGGCGCCGAGTTGCCGCAGCCGTACCCGCGCCCGCGCTTGCAGATCGATCCTGTGAGCCGTGACGCGGCCCTGGCCAAGTTCGGCCTGAGCCTGGACCGCCCGGTATTGGCCCTGTGCCCTGGCGCCGAGTTTGGTGAGTCCAAGCGCTGGCCGGCGGAACACTACGCCCAGGTCGCCGAGACCAAGATCCGCGAAGGCTGGCAGGTGTGGCTGTTTGGTTCGAAGAAGGACCATCCGGTGGGTGAAGACATCCGCCAGCGCCTGATTCCCGGTTTGCGCGAAGAAGCGGTCAACCTGAGCGGCGACACCTCCCTGGCCGAGGCCATCGACCTGCTGTCCTGCGCCGACTCGGTGGTGTCCAACGACTCCGGCCTGATGCACGTGGCCGCCGCCCTCAACCGCCCATTGGTGGCGGTGTACGGCTCCACTTCGCCGGGCTTCACGCCGCCGTTGGCCGATCAGGTCGAAGTGGTGCGCCTGGGCCTCGAGTGCAGCCCGTGTTTTGACCGCACTTGCCGTTTCGGCCACTACAACTGCATGCGCCAGTTGCTGCCGCAACCGGTGAACGAAGCCTTGCAGCGGTTGCAGGGCTCTGCGGTCGAGGTCCGATAGTTTGCGCGTTCTGGTAATCAAGACCTCATCCCTGGGCGACGTGATCCACGCCTTGCCGGCATTGACCGACGCGGCACGGGCGATCCCCGGCATCCGCTTCGACTGGGTGGTGGAAGAAGGCTTCGCCGAAATCCCGACCTGGCACCCGGCGGTCGACAAGGTGATTCCCGTGGCGATCCGCCGCTGGCGCAAGAACATCTGGCAGACCCTCAAGAGCGGTGAATGGCGGCGCTTCAAACAGCAGGTCCAGTCGACCAAATACGATTTGGTGATCGACGCCCAGGGCCTGTTCAAAAGCGCCTGGCTGACGCGTTACGTGCGTGCTCCGATGGCCGGTTTCGATAAAAACTCGGCCCGTGAACCCATCGCGGCGCGTTTCTACTCGCGACGCCTGGCGGTAGCCCGGGGGCAACATGCGGTGGAGCGTCTGCGCCAATTGTTCGCCGTGGCCCTCGGCTATGACTTGCCCAAAGCCTTGGGCGACTATGGTCTGAGCGTCGACAAGCTGATCGGCCTGCCACCGAAAAAACCCTTCGTACTGCTGTTGCACGGCACCACCTGGGACACCAAGCACTGGCCCGAAGCCTACTGGCGCGAACTGGCCGAACGCATGGGCCGCCTGGGCGTGGACGTGAAATTGCCGTGGGGCAACGCCGCCGAAAAAGCCCGCGCCGAGCGCTTGGCCCAAGGCCTGCAAAATGTCGAAGTGCTGCCCAAGCTGAACCTGGCCGGTGTGGCCCGCGTACTGGCCGGCGCCCGCGCCTGCGTCGCGGTGGACACCGGCCTCGGTCACCTGGCCGCTGCATTGGATGTGCCGACCATTTCCCTGTTCGGCCCCACCAACCCGGGCCTCACCGGCGCCTACGGCAAGGGCCAGATTCACCTGGCCAGCGACTTCCCCTGCGCGCCGTGCCTGCAAAAGCACTGTACCTATCAACCGACGGCCGACGACTTGCGTCGGTTCGACATCAAGCGCGAGTCGCCCCTGTGCTTCACGCGCTTGAACCCTGAGCGTGTGGCAAGCCGACTGAGCACGTTGTTACTGGCTGAGGAGCTGCACTGATGCAACTGGCTTTTGTGCTGTACAAATATTTCCCCTTCGGTGGCCTGCAGCGCGACTTCATGCGCATCGCCCTGGAGTGCCAGAAGCGCGGCCACCAGATTCGTGTCTACACGTTGATTTGGGAGGGAGATATTCCGCCCGGTTTCGAAGTGCTGGTGGCGCCGGTCAAGGCGTTCTTCAACCATCGGCGCAACGAAAAGCTCAGCGCCTGGATGGAAGCCGACCTGGCCAAGCGTCCGGTGGATCGCCTGATCGGCTTCAACAAAATGCCCGGCCTGGATGTGTACTACGCCGCCGACGGCTGCTTTGAAGACAAGGCGCAAAACCTACGCCACGGGCTGTACCGTTATTTTGGTCGCTACAAGCACTTTGCCGACTACGAACGTGCAGTGTTTGCCAAGGACGCCAAGACCGAAGTGCTGATGATCTCCGAAGTGCAGCAGCCGCTGTTCATCAAGCACTACGACACGCCGCTGGAACGCTTCCACTTGCTGCCGCCGGGCATCGCCCAGGACCGTCGTGCGCCGCCGAATGCGGCTGAAATCCGCGACGGTTTCCGCAAGGAATTCAACCTGGGCGACGACGACCTGTTGCTGGTGCAGATCGGCTCAGGCTTCAAGACCAAGGGCGTCGACCGCAGCCTCAAGGCCGTGGCCGCGTTGCCGGCGGAACTGAAAAAACGCACGCGCCTGTTTGTAATTGGCCAGGACGACCCCAAAGTATTCCAACTGCAAAGCGCCACGCTGGGCCTGGGGGATCACGTGCAGTTCCTCAAGGGCCGCAGCGATATCCCGCGTTTCCTGCTGGGCGCCGACCTGTTGATCCACCCGGCGTACAACGAAAACACCGGCACCGTGTTGCTCGAAGCCCTGGTGGCCGGGTTGCCGGTGCTGGTCTCGGCGGTATGTGGTTATGCCCACTACATCGCCGAGGCTGATTGCGGCCGGGTGTTGGATGAGCCGTTCGAACAGGACCAGCTCAACGACTACCTGGCACAGATGCTCACCGATACTGCACAGCGCGCGGCCTGGAGCCGCAATGGGTTGGCCTTCGCCGAGACGGCCGACCTCTACAGCATGCCGCAGCACGCTGCGGATGTGATTCTGGCGGAGCCAAAACGATGAAGTTGATTCTTGCCGAACCGTTCAAGACCTTATGGGCCGGGCTCGATGCCTTTGCCGAGGTCGAGAAACTGCAAGGCGAAGTATTCCGCGAACTGGCGGCGCGTCGCACCCTGCGTACCGTGGTGGAAGGCCGCCCGTATTTCGTGAAGATTCACCGTGGTATTGGTTGGGGCGAGATCTTCAAGAACCTGATCACCGCCAAGTTGCCGGTGCTGGGTGCCGGTCTTGAGTGGTCGGCGATTCATCGTCTGCAGGAGCTTGGCGTGCCGACCATGACCGGCGTGGCCTTCGGCGAAAAAGGCAGCAACCCGGCGGACCAGCACTCGTTCATCATCACCGAAGAACTGGCGCCGACCCTCAGCCTGGAAGATGTGACCGTCAATTGGGTGGCTGAACCGCCAACAGCGGCGGTGCGCCATGCCCTGACCCATGAACTGGCGCGCATGGTCGGCGACATGCACCGTGGTGGCGTCAACCACCGCGACTGCTACCTGTGCCACTTCCTGCTGGACACCTCCAAACCGATCGATGCCAACGACATCAAGCTCTCGGTGATCGACCTGCACCGCGCTCAGATGCGTGCCCACCTGCCGCTGCGTTGGCGCGACAAGGACTTGTCGGCGCTGTATTACTCGGCGTTGGACATCGGCCTGACCCGCCGTGACAAGCTGCGTTTCCTCAAGGGCTACTTCCGTCAGCCGCTGCGCCAGATCCTCGCCGAGCAATCGGCGTCGCTGAACCTGATGCAGCGTAAGGCGGACAAGCTTTACGCGCGCAAGCAGCGCTTGGGGGATGCAATCTAATGGCGGGTTGGAACCTGGAACCTGCCTACGCGAACCTGGCGGATGATTTCGGCAGCCTCGAAGCCGTGTTTGCCTTGCAAGGCGAGCGGCTTACCCGTGATCCGCTGTCGGAAGTCATCCGCGTAGAGCGGGGCGGGGTCAATTACTACGTCAAGCGCTACACCGGTGCCGGCAAGGGCCTGCGACGTTATCTGGGCAAGCCGCGGGTCAAGTCCGAGTGGCAGAACCTCAAGCGCTTCGCCAAGTGGGGCATTCCGACTGCCGACGTGGTGGCGTGGGGTTTGGAGCGTAATGGCCTGGCCTACGACCGTGGCGCGATGATTACCCGCGAGTTGCCGCGCACCGAAGATTTGTCGGTGCTGGCCGAGCGCAACGACCCACGCCTGCGTGATCGTCAGTGGGTCGACGGGGTGAGCCGCCAGCTCGCCGAGTACACGCGCACCATGCACGATCACCGTTTTACCCATAACGATTTGAAGTGGCGCAACCTGCTGATCGACGACCAGTCGACCCTGTACCTGATCGATTGCCCCAATGGCGATTTCTGGCGCGGGTTCTGGCTCAAGTACCGCATCACCAAAGACCTGGCGTGCCTGGACAAGGTGGCCAAGTATCACCTGTCCGCCACCCAGCGCCTGCGGTTCTACATGCAGTACCGTCAGCGCCGGCACCTGAGTGCATCGGACAAACAGCGGATTCGCCACGTGGTGAAGTTTTTTGAGGGACGCGAATGAGTGACTTCCTGGCGGCAGAAGACCGTGCGCTGCTGGAGCGCCATGGCCTCGCCACGTTCGACGCCCTGTGGGCCAAGCAACTGGATGCGGTGGACGAACCGAACACCAGCGGTAGTGGCTGGAGCAGTGTGTTTCGCCTGGAGCTCGACGGCCACGGTTACTACCTCAAGCGTCAGAGCAACTACCTGACGCGCAGCCTGCACCGGCCGTTTGGCGAGCCAAGTTTCTCCCGCGAATTTCGCAACATCAGCCGCTACCGCAAGCTCGGGATCCCGGCGTTGCAGGCGGCCTTTTACGGTGAGCGCAAAGTCGCTGGCGAATACCGCGCCATGCTGCTGACCCGCGCCCTGGATGGCTGGAATGACCTGGATTCATTGCTGGAAGAGTGGCCGCAGCTGAGCGACGCCCAGCACCGTGCAATCCTGCAGGCGTGCGGCCAACTGGCGCGCCACCTGCACAGCGTCGGCCAGGTACACGGCTGTTTTTACCCCAAGCATATTTTCCTGCAGGCCACCGGTGACGGTTACGCCGCGCAGTTGATCGACCTGGAGAAAACCCGTCCGCTGCTGTTTGGTTGGCGTGATCGGGTCAAGGATCTGGAGCCGTTGTTACGCCGGGCGGGGCAATGGTCGGATGACGACGTGCGCCTATTGTTGGCCGCTTATCTTGATCAGCCTGAAGACAGTGGGCTGGTTTCCAGCTGGCTGCAAAAACTGACCGCCCGCCGCAGCCACAAGGAAAACCGCTGATGCGTTTGTCCGAGCTGAAAACC
Organism: Pseudomonas nabeulensis; assembly: GCF_004682045.1. Classification (GTDB taxonomy): domain Bacteria; phylum Pseudomonadota; class Gammaproteobacteria; order Pseudomonadales; family Pseudomonadaceae; genus Aquipseudomonas; species Aquipseudomonas nabeulensis. The sequence continues at coordinate 8,142 of NZ_QUZT01000012.1, read as the reverse complement.
GCTGGCCGTACCCCTGCTTTGCCGATGACCATCGAGCTGGCCGATGCCGCAGGCCCCGGCCAGTTGCAGCTGTTGAGCCTGCTGCGGGTGTTGCCCGGCGAGCGCTACGTCGGTGCGGCGGTGTGGCGCGGCCGCCCGGTGCTGGCCAAATTGCTGGTGGGCAGCAAGGCCGCGCGGCATTTTCAGCGTGAGCTCACCGGCGTGCGCCTGCTCGCCGAGCAGGGCCTGACCACACCGCTGTTGCTGGCCGACGGCCTGCAGGAAGGCGAGGGCGGCTGGCTGCTGTTCGAATTTATCGAGGGCGCCGAAAGCCTGGCCGACGCCTGGCACGCTGTCGAAGCGCTACCGCCGTTGGCCGATGAGCAAACCGCCGTCCTTGCCGAAGCGCTGGGCGCGATTGCGCAGATGCACACCCAAGGGTTGTGGCAGGAAGACCTGCATCTGGACAACCTGCTGCGCCACGACGGCAAACTGTATTTGATCGACGGCGCCGGGATCCGCGTCGAAGAAGCCGGCAAGCCACTGTCACGCAACCGCGTGTTGGAAAACCTCGGGGTGTTTTTCGCCCAGTTGCCGAAAAATCTTGAGCCGTTTACCGAAGAGCTGCTGGTGTATTACCTGCTCAGCAACGGCGAGCATGCGCTGCCGCTGGAAGCCCTGGAAAAACAGGTGCGCAAGGTCAGTGCGTGGCGTCTCAAAGACTTCTTGAACAAGGTCGGCCGCGAATGCACGTTGTTCAGCGTGGTGCGCGGTGCCTTCGGCTTGCGCGCCATCCGTCGCGAAGAAGAGCCCGCCATGCTGCCGGTGCTGGCGCAAGCGGATGCGTTGCTGGACCAGGGCCATCTGTACAAGACCGGTGGTGCCGCCAGCGTGGCCAAGGTCGAAGTGGCCGGCCGGCCGCTGGTGATCAAACGCTACAACATCAAGGGCTTCGCCCACTGGCTCAAACGCTTCTGGCGCCCGAGCCGCGCCTGGCATTCGTGGCGTGAGGGCAACCGCCTCACGTTCCTGGGCATCGCCACGCCCAAGCCGCTGGCCGTATTGGAAAAGCGCTTTTTCTGGCTGCGCAGCCGGGCCTACCTGATCACCGAATACCTGCCCGGCCCGGACATCATCAAACGTTTCGCACCCTACGTCGAAAACGGCGACGCGCCGGAAGATGAGCTGCTGGCCCTCGATCATCTGTTCGCCGAGCTGATCCGCGAGCGCATCAGCCACGGCGACTTCAAAGGCCACAACCTGTTCTGGGACAAGGACCGCTGGTCACTGATCGACCTGGACGCCATGTGCCAACACAGCTCCGACGCCAGCTTCGCCCCGGCGTTCGCCAAGGACCGTGCGCGGTTTATGCGCAACTGGGCGCCGGAGAGTGCGTTGTACAAGGTGATTGATCAGCGGTTGCCCAAGCGGTCGACCGAGCTTCATCAGATGTGAACCCGATTAAAAAGTGGGAGGGGGCTTGCCCCCGATGAGGGAGTGTCAGCAACAACTTTGTAGCTGACACACCGCGATCGGGGGCAAGCCCCCTCCCACATTTTGATTTCCATGTCTCCAGCTTTGCGTCGGTGCCGCCCTACTGCTGATCAGTGCTGTCAGTGCCGCAGGCGATGTGCCTTCCCTGACCCGCGAGCACGTCGCGATAAGCATGATCGGCACCAGTCACTACTTCGATATCAAGGCGTTCTAGACTCAGGTCGATGAGATCAATCGTCTGGGCATTCGCCTGCCATTTGATGTCGTGTTCGCGACTAAGCAGGTTAATTCTACGGAGTTGCAACTTGCTGATCTCGTTGCGAGACCCATCGGCATGAGCGTTCTACGGCCAGGTCAGGAAAACCGCGCTTTTGACGTGCTCAAGCGTAAGTTCTACTGCAGTGGCGGGCGGAGCAAGGCAGGCGAAGGTTTTGAAAACTGGGGGTTGAAAATTTTCCCCTCTGTAGAAAGCGAAAAGCCCCGATGAAACTCACCGAGGCTGTAACGCCGACCGGGATCCCCCAGTCCATTTGCGGCAGATTCTATGCTCGGGATTTTTGAGTGTCAAACGCACCTTGCGCGGGAGCTCAACTGTTGCGTGAGCAACAGTGATCGGACAATTGATGATCGATAAACGACAGCCTGCTCAACTGAGTCATTTCATCTATCTGATCTGATTGAATAAAATTCCTGGCACGCGCTCTGCAATGCCTTCCGGTGAACCCTTTCACCGGTGGCCCAGGAGCCCTGTATGCCTTCCAGCCTTTCCTCGCTTTCCCGTTTGATTTGCCTCGGCGCCGCCCTGCTGCTGGGTGGCGCTGCCAGTGCCGCAGACGACGTGCCTTCTCTGGCCGGCAAGCGCATTGCGGTCAGCATGACTGGCACCAGTCACTATTTTGATATCAAGGCGTTCCAGGCGCAGGTCGATGAGATCAAGCGCCTGGGCGGCACGCCGATCACCCTGGATGCGGGGCGCAATGACAAGAACCTGGTGACCCAGTTGCAAACCGTGGTCACCCAAAAGCCCGACGCGGTGATCCAGACCCTCGGCACCCTCAGCGTCATAGACCCGTGGCTCAAGCGCATCAGCAAGGCCGGCATTCCGTTGTTCACCATCGATGCGCCGTCGCAGTACAGCCTCAACAACACCACCTCGGACAACGTCGCCACGGGCAAGGCGCTGGCCGACCAGTTGATCAAGGATGCGGGCGGCAAGGGCAAGATCCTGGTGTTCAACGGCTTTTACGGCGTGCCGGTGTGTGCGATCCGCTATGACCAGTTGAAGCTGGCGCTCAAGGATTACCCACAGCTGGAAATCATCCAGCCCGAGCTGCGCGACGTGATCCCCAATACCGTGCAGGACGCATATTCCCAGGTGTCGGCACTGCTCAACAAATACCCGGCGGGCAGCGTCTCGGCGATCTGGTCGGCGTGGGATATCCCGCAACTGGGCGCGAGCAAGGCGCTGATCGATGCCAAACGCACCGAGATCAAGACCTACGGCGTCGACGGCACCCCGGAAGTGCTGGCGTTGTTAGGTCAGGCCAATTCGCCGGTAGGCGCTGTCGTTGCCCAACAACCGGCCCTGATCGGCAAGACCGCCGTGCAGAACGTGGCGCGCTACCTGGCCGGCCAGCATGACCTGCCCAAGGAAACCCACGTGCCGACCCTGCTGACCACGGCCGACAACCTGGCACAGGTCCAGCAACTGCGGGGTGACTGATGGCGGCGTTGCATCTGCAAAACCTGCATAAGCGTTTTGGTGCCACCCAGGCGCTGGATGGCGCGAGCGTTAAGGTCGAGCGCGGCACTATTCACGGCTTGGTGGGCGAGAACGGTGCCGGCAAGTCGACGTTGATCAAAGTGCTGGCCGGCATCCACAAGGCGGACGCGGGGCAGGTGATTATCGACGGCCAGGCGTACGCGGCGCTGTCGCCGCGCCAGGTCGATCAATTGGGCGTGCAGTTCATCCACCAGGAGCGGCTGCTGCCGGCCCGTTTCACCGTGGGCGAAGCGCTGTTTTTCGGGCATGAATTACGCCGTGGCCCCTTTGTGGATCGGCGCCGGCAGCAGCGCGAAGCGGACCGCCTGTTGGCGCACTATTTTGATCTGCAATTGCCGGCCGGAGCTCTGGTGGGCGAGCTGAGCAGCGCCGAGCGCCAGGTGTTGCAGATCACCCGGGCGTTGATTCGCCAGCCGAAGATCCTGGTGTTCGACGAGCCCAGCGTGGCGTTGGTCAAGCGTGAGGTCGACCAGTTGCTGCGCATCATCAAGCGCTTGCGCGACCAGGGCCTGTCGATCCTGTACATCTCCCATTACCTGCAGGAAATCGACAGCCTGTGCGACAACGTCACGGTGCTGCGCAATGGCCGCGATGTGGCGGTGGTGCAGCCCCGGCATACGTCCAGTGCAGAGATTGCGCGGCTGATGGTCAACCGCGACGTGCAGGACATGTACCCCAAGGCCAGGGTCGAGTTGGGCGAGCCCTTGTTGCAGGTGCGCGGGCTGAGTTTGGCGCGGCATTATCGGCAGATCGACCTTGAGGTGCGACGCGGTGAAATCGTCGGGCTCACCGGGTTGGTGGGCTCGGGCGCCAAGGCATTGTTCAAGACCCTGTTCGGCGTCGAACGGGCTGACGGCGGCAGTGTTCATCTGGATGGGCGTTTGTTGCACCTGCGCTCGCCAGGCGAGGCGATTGCCGAGGGTATTGCGCTGGTGCCGGAGGAACGCCGCAGCCAGGGGATTTCGCCGGTGCTGTCGGTGCTGGAAAACCTCACGTTGGCGGGGCTTGGGCGGTTTACCCGTTGGGGGCTGTTGAGTCGGCGCCAGGAACGGGATGAAAGCGTGCGGTTGATCGATGAATTGGCGATCAAGGCGCCGGGGCCGAACGCCGCTGTCAGCCAATTGAGTGGCGGCAACCAGCAGAAAGTCGCCTTGGGCAAATGGCTCAGCCGACGTTCGGCGGTGTACCTGCTGGACGAGCCCTGCGTGGGTGTGGACGTGGGCGCCAAAGTGGAGATTTACCGGTTGATCGGCCGGTTGGTGGAGGAGGGCGCGGCCGTGTTGGTGTTGTCGTCGGACTTGCCTGAGCTGCTGGGCATCAGCGACCGGATTGTGGTGTTGCATCGTGGTGAGATCGCCGGTGAATTCCGTGCCGGGGAGGCGGACAGCGATCAATTGCTGGCCTGCGCTACCGGGGCGGTGACGCCTGCACCTGCGCCGATACGGGAGGCCGAACATGCTTGAGGTGATACTGCGCCGAGGTTCGGTGGGGGTGTTTCTCGCGATCCTGTTGGGGTTTGCCGTGGCGGCACCGAATTTTTTATCGCTGGGTAACCTGGCCAATGTGTTCAGCCAATCGGCGATTCTCGGCGTGTTGGCGTTTGGGCTGACCTGCGTGATTATCGGCGGCGGCTCGAATGTGGTGGCGGGTGGGCTGGACCTGTCGCTGGCGGCCAACCTGGGATTGTGTGCGGCGGTGTTCAGTCGGCTTAACAATGCCGGTCTGGAGCTGTGGTTGATCTTGCTGCTGACCTTGGGTTGTGGCCTGGCGGTCGGCCTGCTCAATGGCCTGGCGGTGGTGCTGCTGCGCTTGCCGCCGTTGTTGGCGACGCTGGCCAGCATGAATGTGTTGGCCGGGTTGGAGTTGGTGCTGACAGAAAACACCGTGGTGTCCACTGACTCGCCATTGCTGGACCTGCTCAGCGGTGGTGTGTGGCTGGGCGTTCCGGCGCTGGCCTGGGTGTTGCTGCTGACGGCCGGAGTGCTGACCTTGTTGATCCAGCATTCCGCCTACGGGCTACGCCTGCACGCAGTGGGCGAATACCCCCAGGCTGCCGAAGCGGCGGGCATTCGTGTGCCTGGCTACGTGTTGTCGAGTTATGCACTGTCGGGCCTGTGCGCGGCAGTGGCGGCGTTGTGTTCGGCGGCGTTTTTCAGCGGCAGTACCACCGGCTCCGGCGACATGCTGCTGTCGGTGGTGGCGATTGCGTTTCTTGGCGTGGTGTTTTCGCGGCGGCTGGTGGCGAGTATTCCAGGCAGCTTGCTCGCCGCCTTGTTGATCGGTTTTTTGATCAACGGTTTTCAACTGCTCAACGTCTCCAGCTTCTGGGTCAATGGCGTGCAGGGTGTGCTGATCCTGTTGGTGGTGGCAGCGTCCAGCGCATTGAATCGAGGCACCCCTTCATGAAGCTGCGTACGTTGTTGCCGCTGACCTTGCCGCTGGTGTTTGTGCTGATCGTCGTGGTGTTTGCCGTGCAGGCACCGGGGTTCCTGAGCAGCGGCAACCTGAAAAGCCTGGTGCTGAATAACTTCGTGTTGCTGGCGATTGTCGCCATCGGCATGACCTACGCGGTGGCAGCCGGTGGCATTGATTTGTCGGTGGGCACGGCGCTGGATTTCGCCAGTTTCAGTTTTGTGGTGTTGCTCAATGGCGGGCATGGCTGGGCGTTCGCAGGGGCCGGGGCGTTGCTGGCTGCGTTGCTGGTGGGCGTGCTGAACGCGGGGTTGATTGCCGGGCTGCGGATCAGCCCGTTCCTGGCCACGCTGGGCACGTTGTTTATCGGCACCAGCGCCCAGCAATTGCTCTCGGATGGCGGCCAACCGATCTATATCACCCAAGGTTTGAAGCCGGAACTGACGGGGCTGACGCCGTTGTTGATCGTCGTGGGGCTGGCGCTGTTCTACGGCCTGGCGCTCGCCCGTGGCCGCCTGGGGCGCGAGTTGCTGGCCCAGGGCGCTCAACCATTGTTGGCGTATTACTCGGGGTTGTCGGTGCGGCGCATCGTCAGCCTGGTGGCGCTGGCGACTGCGTTGGCGTGCGGGGTGGCGGGGGTGTTGCTCAGCTCGACGGTCAGCGCCTATGTGCCGTTGTCCGGCAATGCGTTTTTGTTGAATGCGATAGGCGCGGTGTTTATCGGCACTACCTTGAGCCGACAGGGCCGGGCGAACATTCCCGGGACCCTGTTGGGCGTCCTGTTTATCAACGTGATCGCCAACGGCCTGCTGCTGATCGGCTGGAATTTCTACTGGCAGCAGGTGGCGACCGGCGTGCTGATTTTTGCGGTGCTGGCGTTCAGCTTCGCCAGTCGTCGTGTGCTGGAGCGTGACTGAGCTGGATTACTCAGCTTTCACCAGGCTGTTACGCACGTTGAGGGTTCCGCTGTTGTCCTGGCGGGTGAAGAAATACCCGTAATCCTGCAAGTAGAACACGGTGCTGATGGCGCTGTATTTCTCGCCGGTGGTGGTGCAATTCAACTCCTTGGCCGTGCCGCTCAGCGCGCTGTTGATTTTGCTCGCCGGCAACTCGCGCTTCACCACGCAGCGGGCGTTGCGGATCAGCGCGCGATCATCCTGGGTGGTGGTGCGGTTCATCTCGACGGTGCTGTAGCCCAGGGTGGCGCCTACTGTCATCTGCTGCCAGTCGCCGATAAAGCTCAGTTGCTGGAGGTGGCTGGCGGACGAGACCATGATCCCATCCATTTTGTATTGGCTCTGGAACGTCAGGTTGAACAGGCCGCGCCAGGAGGTGGTGGTGTAGGTCGAGTACTGGGTGACGTTGCGGATTCGCAGTTGATCAGGCTCGGTGTTCGGCTGGATGTAGAGGTCCATCTGCGTCGGGCCGTAGCCCATGTCGCGCTTCAGCACCAGGTGGCTCAGTGTCTTGCTGGCCTTTGGCAGGCCCAGTGCGCTGATCGCCTGTTGCACGTCTGCCGAGAGGGGCGGCGGGGTCAGGGTTTCTTCGGTCTTGGTGCGGGGTGTGGCGGCGGGCAACTGCGCCACTGTGGGGGCGCAGATGGCCTTGAGCAGGGCTTGGGTGTCTGCGTCGGCTGAACCGAAGGCGCCATCCTGGGGGGCGGTTTCGAGCTTGCCGAAGGTCACCACATTGTTCTCATTGAGGCCGAAGGTTGCCAGGGTGCGGTAGGTTTGGCGGCCGCAGCTCACCTGCCAATGCTGGCGTGTCTGGGCGTAGGGCATCTTCTTGAGTTTGTTGGTCAGGATGAACGGTTCATCGATGGCGGCCCACACCTGTACGCTGTCGCCCACGGTTCTGAGGCTGGCGCGGTCGATCAGCAACTGGCGTTGGGTCGCTGTGCCGCTGACCACGCGCCAGTCCGGGCGTGGGGTATGGGCGCAGGCGTCGATAAAACTCGTGTTCAGTTTAAGGTTGTCCACGACTGCCGGGGTGAGGGTGCGCATCACCGTGAAGCGCGTGGGCTGGCCGTTCGCAGCCAGGGTGCCTGGGGACTCCAGGAACAGCAGGCTCGCCTCCGGTGTAGCGCAGGAGGCGCGGACCTGGGCGATGTCCGGCACGCTGGAGCCTTTGCTTGGCGTGACGTGAACCTGATAGCTGAGTTGGTCACCGTCGCGCAGGATCGAATCGGCCAAGGGCGGTTGCTTGAGCACCTCGCCGAAAGCGGGCTCGCTCTTGACGGGCTTGAAGCTACAGCCGCTGAGCAGGCCGAGGGTGATGATGACGGCGAGGTGTTTCATGGGCGTTCCTTGCAGAGAGGGATACCAAAAAGGCCAAAAGGTCCTGCTCGGTCAAATGTGGGAGGGGGCTTGCCCCCGATAGCGGTGGGTCAGTAACCAATGGGCTGACTGACACACTGTCATCGGGGGCAAGCCCTAATGCCTGTCAGCTAAGGAAACAGCAAATGAGCGGCTTTC